>NZ_JBDGKA010000001.1:0-919259 GCF_057656615.1 Luteimonas sp. Soil_C_5 | reverse complement strand
CCCAAACTCGCTGCGCTCAGACATGGGCTGCTCTACGGCCCCGCCGCCCTGCGATGCTCGGCTCGCTTTACGGCTCGGCAGGTCAAAGGCTGAAAGCCGAAGCCGAAGCCGAAGCCGAAGCCGAAGCCGAAGCCAAAGCCAAAGCCAAAGCCAAAGCCAAAGCGAAGCCGACACCGAAGTAACGCTAGTCATTCCCGCGAAGGCGGGAATCTAGGGACTCAAGTTGAAAGCCACTACATCCTGGACTGCCGCCAACCAGACATCCGCCTGTCAGGGCCCGCGGGAACGACGGCAGGAACACCAGACCGCCAAGGCGAGCCAAAGCCGGAAGCCCGCCATCACCACATTCAAAGCACCCGCCATCACCCGCGCCGCCACGAAACCACCCAGCGAAACAAAGCGATCCAACCCCTCTCGCATCCGCCACAACAGCAACCCCACATCCCCGATCTACAATCGCGCCATGAACACCACAGCCTCCTTCGATTTCGACCGCTACGACCACATCCGCCCGATCCTGTGGACCGGCGACGCACTGGCGCTGCTCGATCAGCGCAAGCTGCCGTTCGTGGTCGAACACGTGACCTGCACCACCAGCGATGCAGTCGCGCAGGCGATCCACGATCTCACCGTGCGCGGGGCGCCGGCGATCGGCATCGCGGCGGCGTGGGGCGCGGTGCTCGGGGCGCGGGAGATCGAGGCCGAAGACGGTGCGGCGGCGCTGGCGAAGCTGGAGCCGGCGTTGCAGCGGCTCAATGCGGCGCGGCCGACGGCCGTGAATCTGGCCTGGGCATTGGCGCGGATGCGGCGTGTGCTGCAGACCTCGGGCGCCGACTGGCGCGAGGCGCTGGCGCGCGAGGCGCAGGCGATTGCCGATGAGGATCTGGCGGCCAACCGGCACATGGGCGCCCTCGGCGCCGAGCTGATCGCGCCCGGCGACGGCGTGCTGACCCACTGCAATACCGGTTCGCTCGCGACGGCCGGCTTCGGCACCGCGCTCGGCGTGATCCGCGCCGGCATGGCGCAGGGCCGCATCGGCAAGGTGTTCGCCGGTGAGACGCGGCCGTGGCTGCAGGGCGCGCGCCTGACGGTGTGGGAGCTGCAGCAGGACGGCATCGACGCCACGCTGATCGCTGATTCCGCGGCGTCGCATCTGATGAAGGGCGGACTGGTGCAGTGGGTGGTGGTGGGTGCGGATCGCATCTGCGCCAACGGCGACACCGCGAACAAGATCGGCACCTACCAGCTGGCGATCGCGGCGCGCCACCATGGCGTGAAGTTCATGGTCGTCGCGCCGTCGTCGACCGTCGATATGGACACCGCGTCGGGCGACTTGATCGAGATCGAGCAGCGCGATCCCGGCGAGCTCTTCGGCGTCGGCGGCCATCGCACCGTGGCCGACGGCATCCAGGGCTGGAATCCGGTATTCGATGTCACGCCGGCCGACCTGATCGATGCCATCGTCACCGAGCGCGGCGTCGTGGAATCGCCGACCGCCGAAACGATGAAGGCTGTCTTCGGCTGATCGTTGGCGTCACGGCGCGTGCAGGCGCGCCTGTCGAGGCGCGGTCGCGCGTGCGTCCTTCGACGCTTTTTGGGCCGGTTGCCGTGCAGTCGGACGAACGCGGGGTCGCCTCGTGCGGCGGTGTCCGCACGCCCCGGCGCGGCGCGGCTTGAGCGGCATTGTTGCGATCCCGCAACCGTGCACCCGCCGGCTTACGACCCGGTCGTGATCGCGCACACGGCCGGCATCTGGCGCCGGTCGCCCCAGAAACCGCTGTTCCGGCACGCCAGGAACGCGCCAAGTGCTTGTTTTAGCGTCGGAAACCTTGGGGCGGGGGTACCATCCGTGCTAAGATTTCCTGTCGTTTTGATCGCGTTGCCGGTGGCCGGTACGCGCAGCGCTGGCGGATGTCGCCGGCGCCTGGAAACCGGGCCCCGCAGACAGGATGCAAGCTCCCTCGATGGTCGAATCCGCGAAAGAAATCATCCCCGTCAACCTCGAAGACGAGATGCGCAGAAGCTACCTCGATTACGCTATGAGCGTGATCGTGGGACGTGCGCTCCCCGACGTTCGTGATGGTCTCAAGCCGGTGCACCGGCGCGTGCTGTTTGCGATGCACGAGCTGGGCGCACACAGCAACAAGCCGTATTTCAAGTCGGCCCGTATCGTCGGCGACGTCATCGGTAAGTACCATCCGCACGGCGACCAGTCGGTGTACGACACGCTGGTGCGCATGGCGCAGCCGTTCTCGCTGCGGTATCTGCTGGTGGACGGGCAGGGCAACTTCGGTTCGGTCGATGGCGACTCCGCCGCGGCGATGCGTTACACCGAGGCGCGTATGGCGCGGCTCACGCATGAGCTGATGGCCGATATCGACAAGGAAACGGTCAATTTCCAGCCCAATTACGACGAGAAGGAACTCGAGCCGACGGTCATGCCGACCCGGTTCCCGAACCTGCTGGTCAACGGCTCGGCCGGTATCGCGGTCGGCATGGCGACGAACATTCCGCCGCACAATCTGGGCGAGGTCGTGGATGCGCTGATCGCGCTGATCGACAATCCCGAGATCGACATCGATGGCCTGATGGAATACATCCCGGGCCCGGATTTCCCCACCGCCGGCATCATCAACGGCGTAGGCGGCATCCATCTGGCGTACCGCACCGGCCGTGGCCGCGTGCGCATGCGCGCCAAGGCCGAGATCGAGGTGGCCGACAACGGACGCGAGGCGATCGCGGTCACCGAGATCCCCTACCAGGTCAACAAGGCGCGGCTGATCGAGAAGATCGCCGAGCTGGTGAAGGAAAAGAAGCTCGAAGGCATCAGCGAGCTGCGCGACGAGTCCGACAAGGACGGCATGCGCATCTACATCGAGATCAAGCGCGGCGACTCCGCGGATGTGGTGCTCAACAACCTCTATTCGCAGACGCAGATGGAGTCGGTGTTCGGCATCAACATGGTGGCGCTGGTCGACGGCCGCCCGCAGCTGCTGAACCTCAAGCAGATCCTCGAGGCCTTCGTCCGTCACCGCCGCGAAGTGGTCACGCGCCGGACGATCTTCGAACTGCGCAAGGCGCGCAACCGCGCCCACATCCTCGAAGGCCTGACGGTCGCGCTCGCCAACATCGACGAGATGATCGAGCTGATCCGCACCTCGGCGAATCCGAACGAGGCGCGCGAGCGCATGCTGGCGCGCACCTGGTCGCCGGGTCTGGTGGCCTCGCTGCTCGGCGCGGCCGGCGCGGATGCCTCGCGTCCCGAGGACCTGCCCGATGGCGTCGGCCTGGTCGACGGCATGTACCAGCTGACCGAGACCCAGGCGCAGCAGATCCTCGAGATGCGTCTGCATCGCCTGACGGGTCTGGAGCAGGACCGCCTGACCGAGGAATACAAGCAGCTGCTGGAGGCGATCCGCGGCCTGATCGAGATCCTCGAGGATCCCGACGTGCTGCTGGACGTGATCCGCACGGAGCTGCGCAACGTCAAGGAAGAATTCGGCGACGAGCGCCGCAGCGAAATCCGCGCCAGCGAGGAGGATCTCGACATCCTCGACCTCATCGCGCCCGAGGACGTGGTGGTCACGCTGTCGCATTCCGGCTATGCCAAGCGCCAGCCGGTCAGTGCCTATCGCGCGCAGAAGCGCGGTGGTCGCGGCCGCAATGCCGCAGCGACGAAGGACGAGGATTTCATCGAGCAGCTGTGGCTGGTCAACACCCATGACACGCTGCTGACGTTCACCAGTGCCGGTCGTGTGTTCTGGCTGCCGGTACACCAGTTGCCCGACGCCGGCCCGAATGCGCGCGGTCGTCCGATCATCAACTGGATTCCGCTGGAAGCCGACGAGAAGGTGCAGGCCGTCGTGCCGGTGCGCGAGTACGTCGATGGCCAGTACGTGTTCTTCGCCACGCGCGGCGGCACGGTCAAGAAGACGCCGCTGACCGAGTTCGCCTATCGCCTGGCCCGCGGCAAGATCGCGATCCGCCTCGATGACGGCGATGCGCTGATCGGCGTGGCGCTGACCAACGGCGACAAGGATGTGCTGCTGTTCGCCTCGAACGGCAAGACCGTGCGCTTCGCCGAGGACCGCGTGCGGTCGATGGGCCGTACCGCCGGTGGCGTGCGCGGCATCCGCCTTGCGGCGGGCGAACAGGTGGTGAGCCTGATCGTGGCCGAAAGCGCGGGCGTAGCGATCGAGGACGAGGCGGCGGACGACACGGCCGAAGACGTCGCGATCGACGCCGCCAGCGATGCGGTGGTGGTCGAGACCGGCGCTGGAGACGACATTCCCTACATCCTCACGGCGACCGAGAACGGCTACGGCAAGCGCACCCCGCTGTCGGAGTATCCGTGCAAGGGGCGTGGCACCCAGGGCGTGATCGGCATCCAGACCACCGAACGCAACGGTCCGCTGGTCGGCGCGGTGATGCTGCGCAACCACGACGAGGTGCTGCTGATCTCCAATGGCGGCACTCTGGTGCGCACGCGCGCATCCGAGATCGCGCGCGTGGGCCGCAACACCCAGGGCGTGACCCTGATGCGCCTGTCCAAGGACGAGCGCCTGCAGGGCATCGAGCGGGTCGACGGCTCGATCGACGACGAAGCCGCCGACGACGCGATGCTGCCGCCGCCGGTCGATGCGTCGCCGGAGACCGACGCGCCGTCCGCGGACGTCTGATCCTGCAGCGTCACGCGCGGCCGACCGGCCCCGCGTGACGCCGGATCACTGAAGACCCGATGCCGCGCCGCGAATGCAGGCGCGGCTTTTTTGTGCCGCATCGATCTGCCCCCCGGCGCCGCGGGGCAGGCGGCAAGCCGGTAGAATTCACCGATGCCTCTCATGACCTTGAATGACGTCGATTACGGCGTCGGCGGCCCGCTGCTGCTGCAATCCGTCGGAATGACCATCGACCGCGGCGAACGCGTCGCGCTGATCGGTCGCAACGGCGCCGGTAAATCCACTCTGATGCGTCTGATCGCCGGCGAGCTGAAGCCCGACGACGGCGAGATCCGCAGCGAGCAGGGCGTGCGCATCGCACGCCTGGAACAGGAAGTCCCGGCCGGTGCCGGCGGCAGCGTCTATGACGTCGTCGCCGAAGGCCTGGGCGAGGCGGGCGCCGCGCTGGCCGAATACCACCGCCTGCTGCAGGCGGAAGACTACGACGCCCTAGCCGACGTGCAGGCCCGTATCGAAGCGCTCGACGGCTGGCGCATCGACCAGCGCGTGACCGAGGTGCTCGAGCGGCTGCAGCTGGACGGCGATGCCGCGTTCACGGCGCTGTCGGGCGGCATGAAGCGACGCGTGCTGCTGGCGCGCGCCGTCGTGTCGGCGCCGGACGTGCTGCTGCTGGACGAACCGACCAACCATCTCGACATCGCGGCGATCGACTGGCTGGAAGGCTTCCTGAAGCAATGGCCAGGCGCGATCGTGTTCGTGACCCATGACCGTCGCTTCCTGCGCGCGCTCGCCACCCGGATCGTCGAGATCGACCGCGGCCAGCTCACCAGCTGGCCCGGCGACTGGGACAACTACGTGCGCCGCCGCGAGGAACGCCTCAACGCCGAAGCGCAGGAGCAGGCCCGCTTCGACAAGCTGCTGGCGCAGGAAGAGGCGTGGATCCGCCAGGGCATCAAGGCCCGTCGCACGCGCGACGAGGGCCGGGTGCGCCGGCTCGAAGCGATGCGCAGCGAGCGCGCGCAGCGCCGCGATCTCACCGGCAACGTGCGCATGGCCGCCGCGCAGGCCAATGCTTCGGGCAAGAAGGTCGTGGAACTGAAGAACGTCTCGTTCGGCTTCGGCGAGCGCCGGCTGATCGAGGATCTCTCGACCACGATCTTCCGTGGCGACCGGGTCGGTCTGATCGGCGCCAACGGCACCGGCAAGACGACGCTGCTCAAGCTGCTGCTCGGCGAACTGCAGCCGCAGACCGGCGAAGTGAAGTCGGGCACCCAGCTGCAGATCGCCTATTTCGACCAGTACCGCGCGACGTTGCGCGAGGACTGGAACGCGCTGGAGAACGTCGCCGAAGGTCAGGATTTCGTCGAGATCAACGGCACCCGTAAGCACGCGATCGGCTATCTGCAGGATTTCCTGTTCACGCCCGAGCGCGCGCGTGCGCCGATCACGCGCCTGTCGGGCGGCGAACGCAACCGGCTGCTGCTGGCCAAGCTGTTCGCGCAGCCGTCGAACATGCTGGTGATGGACGAACCGACCAACGATCTCGACGTCGAGACGCTGGAACTGCTCGAGGAACTGCTGGGCGACTATCCCGGCACGCTGCTGCTGGTCAGCCATGACCGTGACTTCCTCGACAACGTGGTGACCTCGACCCTGGTGATGGAAGGCGAGGGGCACGTCGGCGAGTACGTCGGCGGCTACCAGGACTGGTTGCGCCAGCGTCCCGATCCTTCCGTGCCGCGTACGCCTGCGCAGACGGATGCGCCGAAGCCGGCCGCATCGACTGCAGCTGCGCCTCCCGCGCCGGCCGCGCCGAAGCGCAAGCTCAGCTATAAGGACCAGCGCGAACTGGAACAGCTGCCCGCGCTGATCGAAACCCTGGAAACGCGGATCGCGGCGATGACCGCCGAGATGAACGACGCGGCGTTCTACCAGCGCGACGCGGCCGCGATCTCGGATCACGGCGCATCGCTGCAGCAGACGCAGGACGCGCTCGACGCGGCCTATCTGCGCTGGACCGAACTGGACGCCTGAGGCGCGCGATGCGGACGACGCCCTCGCATCGTCCACAGGGTGCCCGCGTGTCGGCGTTCGCGGTGCGGGACGGTGTGCCCGGGTGTCTGTTTCCGCCGTCGCGACCGTCTTGTCGGCGGCCCGTTCCATCAGGATTGCACCTGTGCTGATCACCCGCCCGCTGCCCGCCGACACCGACCTGCTCGTGCTGCACCGCGCCGCGCCCGAGCGCTATCCGCTGCTGCTGCAGTCGGTGGCGCACGGCACCGCACATGCACGTTGGGACCTGTTGCTGGCCGCCGACGGCGCGCAGCTGCAGCTCGGCACCGATGGCCGCACGCGCGATGCGCATGGGGCTGTCGTCGAGCGCGATTTCCTCGATGCACTGGATGCCGCCTGGCAGGCCGAGCGCGTCGCGCACGCGGCGCCGCGCTGGCCGTTCCGCGGTGGCTGGGCGCTGTTCCTGGGCTATGAGCTCGCGCGCGAGGTCGAACCGGTATTGCGCCTGCCCGACGCGCCGGGTGGCCTGCCGGTCGCGATCGCACGGCGATGTCCGGCGGCGATCCTGCGCGATCACGGCACCGGCGATTGCGTCGCGGTGATCGAGGAAGGACACGACGCGCTGCTTGCGCAGCTGGTGGGCGATGTGGCGCATGCCCAGACGGCACCCTCTGCCGACTGGACTCCGCCGTCCGCGATCGACGAGGATCCCGACGCGCGCTTCCTCGACGGCGTGCACCGCGTGCTGGATTACCTCGCCGCCGGCGACGTGTTCCAGGCCAACCTCTCGCGTGGCTGGCGTGCGCGTTTCGATGCGCCGCTCGACCCGGCCGCGCTGTATGCGCGCCTGCGTCAGCACAATCCCGCGCCGTTCGCGGGGCTGTTCGCCGGGGACGGCTGGGCGGTCGCCAGCGCATCGCCCGAGCGCCTGGTCTCGATCCGCGGCGATGTGGTCGAAACGCGGCCGATCGCCGGTACACGCGCGCGCTTCGAAGGCGACGACGATGCGGCGCGCATCGGCGAACTGGTCGGCCATCCCAAGGAGCGTGCCGAGCACGTGATGCTGGTCGACCTCGAGCGCAATGATCTCGGCCGCGTCTGCGTGCCCGGTTCGGTCGAAGTCGACGAACTGATGTGCGTGGAGAGCTACGCCCACGTGCACCACATCGTCAGCAACGTGCGCGGCCGTCTGCGCGAGGGCGCGACGCCGGGCGAGGTCATCGCCGCGGTGTTTCCCGGCGGCACCATCACCGGCTGCCCCAAGGTGCGCTGCATGCAGATCATCGCCGAGCTCGAAGGGCAGGGCCGGGGCGCCTATACCGGTGCGATGGGCTGGCTGAACCGCGATGGCGATCTCGACCTCAACATCCTGATCCGCAGCGCCGAGGTCGAAGGCCACGAGGCGCGCTTCCGTACCGGCGCCGGCATCGTCGCCGACTCTGATCCGCAGCGTGAGCTCGACGAGACGCGCGCCAAGGCCCGCGGCACGCTGCGGGCGCTGGGTCTCGATGGCTGATCCGCAGCAACCGGTGCGGCCCTGTGGACGCCGCGTTCGCGACGCATCCGGGTCGCCACGGTATCCTGCGGGCCCTGTTGCAACGCCCGACGGCCGCCGCCGCCCATGACCGAACCCGTGAAACGCCGAGGCCGCCGCATCGGCCTGTTCCTCCTGTCGATCGTGCTGCTGCTCGGCATCGCGGCCTATGTGCTTTACGACCGCTACACCGGGTTCGCCGACGCACCGCTCGCCGGTGTGGAATCGGGTCAGACGGTGGTCGTCGCACGCGGCGATTCGTTCCAGCGCGTGCTGGCGAAGTTGCGCGAGGTGGGCATCGTCGAAGGGCATGAACTCGAATGGCGGGTGCTGGGCCGGCAGCTGGGCGCCGATGCGCGGATCCAGGTCGGCGAGTATCCGCTCGACCCGACCGTGACGCCGCGCGAGCTGCTGCTGCGAATGCGCGACGGCAAGGTGATCCATCACCGCTTCACGATCGTCGAGGGCTGGAACATCCGCGAACTGCGCGCGGCGCTGGGACGCGCCGATCCGCTGGTGCAGACGCTGCCGGATCTGGACGACGCCGCGCTGATGGCGGCGCTCGATCGCGAGGGCGCGCATCCCGAGGGTCGCTTCCTGCCCGAGACCTATCTCTACACGCGCGGTGACCGCGACATCGATCTGTTGCGCCGGGCCAACACCGCGCTCGAGGCCGCGCTCGATCACGCCTGGGAATCGCGTGCGTCCGGACTCGCCCTGCAGGATCGCGAGCAGGCGCTGGTCATGGCCTCGATCATCGAGAAGGAAACCGGCGTGCCGGCGGAACGGCCCGAGATTTCCGGTGTCTTCAACCGGCGCCTGCAGACCGGCATGCGCCTGCAGACCGATCCGACCGTGATCTACGGCATGGGGACCGATTACGCGGGCAACATCCGCCGACGCGACCTGCAGACCGACACGCCGTACAACACCTATACCCGCGACGGCCTGCCGCCGACGCCGATCGCGATGGCCGGCAAGGCCGCGATCGAGGCCGCGACCCACCCGGCCGACGGCGACGCGCTGTTCTTCGTCGCGGTGGGCGACGGCAGTGGCCGCCATGTGTTCTCGCGCACCTATGCCGAACACAACGTCGCGGTGCGCGACTATGTGCGGCGCTACCGCGCGCGTTTCGGCGGCGGCAATGCCGGTAGCGGTCGCGCAGCGGAAGAAGCTGCGGGCGGTGAAGCGGCGCCGCCGAACGAAGCCGAGATCGAAGCGGCGATCGGTGACGACGCCGGTGAAGGCGACGGCGCATGAGCAGCGGTCTGGTCACGTATCCGCGCTTCGTCACGATCGAAGGCGGCGAGGGCGCAGGCAAGACGACGGTGCTGCGCGCCTTGCGCGATGCGCTGGCAGTGGATGGCGCCGAGGTCGTGTGCACGCGCGAGCCGGGCGGCACGCCGCTGGCCGAGCTGATCCGCGGGCTGCTGCTCGATCCCACGCACGAGCCGGCTGCGGCGGAAACCGAACTGCTGCTGATGTTCGCCGCGCGTGCCCAGCACGTGCGCGAGACCGTGCTGCCGGCGCTTGCACGTGGCGCCTGGGTGATCAGCGACCGCTTCACCGATTCCAGCTACGCCTACCAGGGCGGCGGTCGCGGCATCGACGCGGGGCGCATCGCCGCGCTCGAGCGCGAGTTCGTCGGCATCGAGCCGGCCCTGACCCTGCTGCTCGACCTCGGCGTTGCCCAAGGGCGTGATCGCGCGCGTGCGCGCGACGCGACTCCGGACCGTATCGAGGCCGAGCAGGACGGATTCTTCGAACGCGTACGTGCGACCTTCCTGCAGCGCGCGGAGGCCCATCCGGCGCGCGTGCGGGTGATCGATGCGACGCGTGCGGCCGATGTGGTCGCGACCGACGCGGTGCGCGTGCTGCAGTCGCTGCGGACGCCGGCATGAGTGCGGCTCCGGCTCCACTGGCACCGTGGCAGGCGCGCATCCTGGCGCAGACGCGCGAGACGCTGGACGCGCAGCGTCTCGGACATGCACTGCTGTTCTGCGGTCCGGCGTTGCTGGGCAAACGCGCGGTGGCCGAAGCGCTGGCCGCGCATGTGCTGGGCGCGAATACCGATGCGCGTGTGGCGCAGCTGATCGCAGCCGGCACCCATCCCGATTTCCATCACGTGTCGTTCGTGCCGACCAAGGACGGCACCAAGCTGCGCAGCGAGATCGTGATCGAACAGATCCGCGAGCTGTCGCAGAAGCTGTCGCTGACGCCGCACTACGGCGTTACGCAGGTTGCGATCGTCGATCCGGCCGACGCGGTGAACAACGCTGCCTGCAATGCATTGCTCAAGACGCTCGAAGAGCCGCAGCCGGGCCGTCATCTGTGGCTGCTGGCGGCCAATCCGGCGCGCCTGCCGGCGACGATCCGCAGCCGCTGCCAGCGCATCGAGTTCCGCCTGCCGCCGCGCGACGAGGCGCTGGCGTGGCTGGCGTCGCGTGGACACCGCGCTGCCGAGGCAGGCGAGGCGCTGGACGCCGCGCAGGGCCATCCCGGCATGGCGGCCGATTGGCTGGATGCAGGCGGCATGCAGCTCCGGCGCGACGTGCAGAAGGATCTCGCCGGTGTCGCCAAGGGCGATCTGCCCGTAGTCGCCACCGCGCAGCGCTGGGCCGGCGACGAGAATGCAGGCCTGCGTCTGCGCCATGCGGCCGATCTGGCGCTCGCACGCGCAGCCGGCTTGACCGATCCGGCGGGAATCGGGAAGCTGGCCGCGTGGTTCGACGCAGCCAATCGCACACGCGATCTGCTCCGGACGACAGTCCGCGCCGATCTCGCGATCGCCGAACTGTTGCTGGCCTGGCGCACCGCCGCTGCGCGCCACTGACTTCACATGCTGGGAATCGAGCAATGAGTGCAACCGGAGCAGGCGCGCGTCAGGGCATCCTGTCGTTGGCGGTCAAGGACAAGGCCGCGCTGTACAACGCCTACATGTCCTACCTCAAGCACGGCGGCATTTTCGTGCCCACGCCGAAGCGTTACTTTCTCGGCGACGAGGTCTTCCTGCTGCTCACCCTGCCCGAATCCAGCGATCGCCTGCCGACCGCCGGCAAGGTGGTCTGGGTGACGCCGGCCGGTGCGCAGGGCAACCGCACTGCGGGTGTGGGCGTGCAGTTCGGCGATACGCCGGAGGGCGAGGCGGTCAAGGGCCGCATCGAGACGCTGCTGGCCGGCACGCTGACGTCCGAGAAGCCGACGCACACGATGTAAGTGCGTGACCGGCCGGCACTGAAGCCGGTCCGAAGGTGCTCAGCGCGTGTCCGCGAGCATCGCGCGCAATGCGGGGTGCCGGATCTCGACCACGTCGAACAGACCGGCCGCGCGCAGGAAGGACGCACGTCGCAGCACTTCGTCCTCGTAACGACGGCGGAGCACTTCGTCGTCTTCCTCGTCGAGTGCGAGACGCACGTACTCCGAGAATTCCTCGATCCAGCCCATCGCGGCGTAGGCATCTGCCAGCGCCGGCGGAACCGGTGCGGCCTGGCGGTCCGATGCTGCTGTCGGTAATGCGCGCGCCACGTTCACGTCGACTCCTGGGTCTGAACTAAACCGTCTGGTCGGTATAGTCTAGAATCAACGCTCCGTCGTCAACAATGGCAGTGCACCCGGTATGACCCGCAAACCCCGCAGCGATGCGCGTGACCGCATTCTCGAGGCCGCTCTCGCAGTGGCCGACCGGGTGGGCGCCGCGCACCTGACACTCGATGCGGTGGCGGCGGAAGCCGGTGTCAGCAAGGGCGGGCTGCTGTACCACTTCGCCAGCAAGGATCTGCTGCTGCGCGGCGTGGTGGAACACCACATGGCCGAGCATCAGCGCAACCTGGATCTCGCGACCGCGCAGTTCACCGCCAATGCCGGGGGGTATCTGCAGGCCTTCGTGCATGCGCAACGCGGCGAACTGGCCGCGAAGCGCGAGCAGCCCGGCACGACCCAGTCCTTCATCGCCGCCGCGGTCAACACGCCCGATCTGCTGGACCAGCCGCGCGCGCATGCACGTGTCCACATCGACCGGCTCCGGCAGCTGGGGCCGGATTTCATCGAGGGGCTGCTGGTGACGCTGGCGCTCGACGGGCTGTTCTTCCGCGATACGTTCGAGATGCTCGATCTCGACGCGGACGCGCGCGAGCAGTTGATGCAGGCGCTTGCGGATCGCGCGGCCGCAGTCGCGGCGCGGACCTCTGCTTCGACGTAAGTGTGGGCCTGCGTGACGCAGGCCCTCGCGATACGACACGTGACGCGAGCCCGCGCTCCGCATCCGCAGCGGAAGCGCGGGAAAGATCGCCTCAGGCGGTGGCCACGTCCGCGCGCAGTGCCGGGGAGTCCCAGCCCGGACGGGGCGCGAAGCGGTCGCCATGTCGCGCCTGCAGGGCACGCAGGCGCTCGAGCAGCGCATCGGCGCCGGTGTCGCGGATGTACTGGATCGGACCACCCCGGAACGGCGCGAAGCCGGTGCCGAAGATCACGCCGGCATCCAGCAGATCGGCATCCGCCACCACGCCGTCATGCAACGCGGCCACGGCCTCGTTGAGCAGCGGCAGCACGAGGCGATCCTCGAGATCGTCGGGCGTGCGGTAGTCCTTCGGCACCTCGGGCTTTTTGGCCTTGCCGTCCTGCCAGGTGTAGAGCCCCTGGCCATCCTTCTTGCCGCGCTTGCCCGCCTCGGGCGGTGTCGCCAGCGCTGCGGGGATCTGCAGGCCGAGGAATGGTGCGAGTTCCTGGCCGACACCCGATGCGATGTCGAGGCCGACGGTGTCGATCAGTTCGATCGGCCCCATCGGCATGCCGAAGTTCACCGCCGCGCGATCGATCACCGCGCCCGGGATGCCTTCCGCATACGCGGTCGCGGCTTCCAGCATGTACGGGAACAGCAGGCGGTTGACCAGGAAGCCGGGCGTGCCCGCCACCGGGACCGGCAGCTTGTCGATCGCCTTGCAGAACGCGGCCAGCCGCTGCGCGGTGGCGTCGGAGACGCCATCGTGGTGGACGATTTCCACCAGCGGCATTGACGCCACCGGATTAAAGTAATGCAGACCGGCGAACTGCGCAGGGCGCTGGACGTGGGCACGCAGCTCGTCGAGCGGGATCGAAGAAGTGTTGGTGGTCAGCAGCGCATCGGGCTTCAGACGCGGCTCGATCGCGGCATACAGCTCGCGCTTGGCGTCGGTGCGCTCGACGATCGCCTCGATCACCAGATCGGCATCGTCGATGCCGGCGCCGGCGAGGTCGGAGCGCAGGCGCGCGGCGACGGCCGGGCGCTTGGTTTCGTCGCGGACCTTCTTCTCGAACAGCGTCGCCGCGCGCGTCTGCGCCGCGTCGATGTACTGCTGCTCGCGGTCCTGCAAGGTGACGTCCAGGTCCTTGTAGGCGGCCCACGCCGCGATGTCGCCGCCCATGACGCCGGCCCCGACCACATGCACGCGCCGGATCGGCGCCTGCTGCGTCGATGCCTTGCCGCCGAGACCCTTGAGCCTTTCCATCAGGAAGAACACGCGGGTGAGGTTGCGCGCGGTCGGCGTACCGGCCAGCTTGACGACAGACTTGCGTTCGGCAGCCAGCAACGCGCGGGTATCGCCGGATGCGCGCTTCCAGGTTTCGACCATCGCGTAGGGCGCCGGGTAGTGCGCCTTCTTCGCCTTGCGCGCGACCTGCTTGAGCAGCACCGGCGCCAGTGCCTGGCGCACCGGCCACACGTTGGTGGCCCAGCCCAGTGCGCGCTGCTTGAACGGACGCGTGGTGCCGCGGCGTGCCAGTGCGATCGCGGTATCCACGACCAGCGCCGGGTCCACGACCTTGTCCACCAGGCCGATGTTGCGCGCGGCCTTCGCCGACAGCGCGCGACCGGTCAGCATCAGGTCGAACGCGGCAGGCGCACCGACCAGACGCGGCAGGCGCACGCTGCCGCCCCAGCCCGGATAGATGCCCAGCTTGACCTCGGGCAGACCGATCTTCGTCGACGGGTCGTTGCTCGCGACGCGGTAGTCGCAGGCCAGCGCGATCTCGGTGCCGCCGCCCATGCAGAAGCCATGGATCGCGGCGACGGTCGGGCAGGGCAACTCGGCCAGGCGCTGGAACGCCATCTGGCCGCGGCGGATCGAATCGCCGATCGTGCCCTTGGCGTCGAATTCCTGGAACTCGCGGATGTCGGCGCCGGCGATGAAGCCCTTGTCCTTGCCCGAGCGCAGAACCAGCGCCTTGGGCGGATCGAGCGCGAGGCGTTCGAGCAATGCATCGAGCTCGATCAGCACATCCTGGGCAAACGTGTTCACCGACTCGCCGGCGCGATCGAACGACAGCACGAGCACGCCGTCCTCGCGCGATTCGGCTTGCCAGTGACTGAAGCGAAGCCCGTCGAGGCCTGCGAACATACGGCACCATCCGTTAGGGTATGGGGGATCCGCCTATGATCCCGAGGTTGCTTCCGCGGCGTCAAATCGACGCCGGGCACGTGGTGTCGGGTGTGATGCGTCCACCGTGTCGAAGGTCCGGCTTGCAGGGCGCAGGCGACGCCTCAAGGAATGCTGCATGGTGTGGCGCACGATGCCATACGGGTCGTGACGGAACTTTTCGCACTGACTGCCTGTCCTAACGCCCGTGCCAGGCCGGGCCCCTGAAGGAGATCGGCTCGATGGCAGAGGAACACGACAGCCAGGAGTGCCTGAATCTGGACGAGGAACTGGTCAGACGCGTGCAGCGCGGCGACACCGCGGCCTTCGATCTGCTGGTGCGCAAATACCAGCACCGGATCGCCGCCCTGATCGGACGGTACGTCTCGGACTGGAGCGAGGTGCAGGACGTCGCGCAGGAAACGTTCATCCGTGCCTATCGCGCGATCGGCAACTTCCG
The DNA here is from genome assembly GCF_057656615.1 of Luteimonas sp. Soil_C_5. Lineage (NCBI taxonomy): Bacteria > Pseudomonadati > Pseudomonadota > Gammaproteobacteria > Lysobacterales > Lysobacteraceae > Luteimonas > Luteimonas sp. Soil_C_5. The sequence goes on along the minus strand of NZ_JBDGKA010000001.1, from coordinate 904,184 downwards.
CGGCGATGCGCAGTTCTATACGTGGCTACACCGGATCGCGGTCAACACCGCCAAGAACCATCTGGTCGCCCACAACCGCCGGCCGCCCACCGACGACATCGACGTCGATGACGCCGAACAGTTCGAAAGCGGCATCCGTCTGCGCGACGGCGATACACCCGAACGCGAACTGATGCGTCAGCAGCTGGAACAAACGGTCGTCCGCGCGGTCGAAGCATTGCCCGAGGAACTGCGCATGGCGATCAACCTCCGCGAGGTCGACGGCCTCAGCTACGAGGACATCGCAGAACGCATGGGCTGCCCGATCGGCACCGTGCGTTCCCGCATCTTCCGGGCGCGCGATGCGATCGATCGCGAACTCAGACCCCTGATGGACAACGAACGACCCGTGGAGCGCGTGACCCGATGAGCCCAGCCGACGAACTCGATACCCTCCAGCTCGGTCCGGATCCGGACAAGCTCGAGCTGTACCACCGACAGCAGCTGTCGGCGATGCTCGATGGCGAGCTGTCGCAGGACCAGGCGCGTTTCCTGCGCCGCCGTCTGCAGCACGACGCCGAACTGTCCGCGTGTTTCGAACGCTGGCAGGTCTGCGGCGACGTGTTGCGTGGCCGGCAGGTCTCGCTGCTGCCGACCGATTTCGCTGCGCGCGTGGCTGCAGGTGTTGCCAACGATGGCGTGACCGTGGCGCCGGTGGCGGCGACGCGCCGGCCGCGGCTGTTGCGCTGGGGGGGCGGTGCTGCGCTGGCCGCATCGGTCGCGCTGGTCGCATTGTTCGTCGGCCGGCCGGGCGCCTTCCAGGATGAGGTCGATACGACGCTGGCGCGTCCGGTGGCCGATGTCGCAGGCCCGCCCGTCGATCCACCCGCGACCGACGCGGCAGCCGATGCGTCCGCGCTGGCTTCCGTGACACCGGTCGATACCGCGAGCGCCGCGCTGCCTCGACGTGACAACGCCGAGCGCAGCACGCGCAGCCAGGCGCAACGTGCGGCCCTTCGCAATGCGCAGGCGCGCCAGGAGGCCGAGCTGCGCGTGGCTTCGGTATCCGCTCCCGCCGACGCGGGACGTCAGGCCGACATCGCGCTGGCCGCGGCGCCGGTTGCGACCGGGCTGCCCGAATCCGGCGTGACTACGCGGCCGTGGCCGAAGGCATCGGCGCTGTCGGCCAGCAGCAGTTTCTCGGTGCGTTACGGCGAGGGGTTTGCTGCGCCGTCGTGGAGCGAGCCGGAGCCGGTGGGCAGCGCAGTACTGCCGCGGTTCCCGGTCGATCCCGCCGATGTCCAGTCGAGCGCGCAGCCTCGCGCGCTGCGCTGAAGGCCGGCCGCGCCACGCGTGAGAGTGCGCGCGTGACGCGGTGTGCATGCCGTCCGCTTTTCACGTTCTTCCGCTTTCCAGAGTGCTGTCCATGACGTCGATGAAGAAATCCCTGCTTGCCGTGTCCCTGGTTGCCGTGCTGTCCGCGGCGACCACCGCCTTCGTGTTGCCGGTCGCGATCGCGCAGTCGGGCCAGGCGGCCCAGGCCGACAGCGCGACGAGCGTGTCCTCCACGCCGCAGGCGCCGCTGGTGTCCGGCCTGCCCGATTTCACCCGGCTGGTGGAACGCGTGGGGCCCGCGGTCGTCAGCATCGAGACCACGATGGGCGCGCGTCAGGGCCGTGGCCAGCAGATGCCCGACGACGCCCAGATCCCGGAAATCTTCCGCCGCTTCTTCGGCCCGGGCTTTGAGTTTCCGGGCGTCCCGGGCGGGCCGGGTGGCCAGGGCGCGCCCGATAACGCCCCGCGCGGCATGGGCATGGGCACCGGTTTCATCATCTCTGCAGACGGCTATCTGCTGACCAACCACCACGTCATCGATGGCGCAGACGAGGTCAAGGTGCGGCTGTCCGACCGTCGCGAGTTCACTGCGAAGGTCGTCGGCAGCGATGCCGAATCCGACGTGGCCGTGCTGAAGATCGAGGCGAGTGGTCTGCCGATGCTGCGCTACGGCGACGCGAATGCGGTCAAGCCCGGCCAGTGGGCGGTCGCCATCGGTTCGCCGTTCGGCTTCGAGCAGTCGGTGACGGCCGGCATCGTCAGCGCGGTGGCGCGCGCCAACCAGTACGCCGACCAGCGCTACGTGCCCTTCATCCAGACTGATGTGCCGATCAATCGGGGCAATTCCGGTGGTCCGCTCCTGAATGTTTCGGGTGAAGTGATCGGCATCAACTCGCAGATTTTCAGCAACTCTGGCGGTTACATGGGCGTGAGCTTCGCGATTCCCATCGATATCGCCGCGAACGTCGCGGAGCAGATCAAGAAGACCGGCTCGGTGCAGCGCGGCCAGGTCGGCGTGATCGTGGAGCTGCTGACCGCCGAGAAGGCATCGGCGGTCGGTCTGTCGGATACGCGCGGCGCACTTGTCAACAACGTGCAGCCGGGCAGCCCGGCCGAGAAGGCGGGCATCGAACCGCTGGACGTCATCCTCTCGGTCGACGGCACCCGCATCAACACCTCCAGCGATCTCCCGCCGCTGATCGGCAACAAGGCGCCGGGCACCAAGGTAAAGCTGTCGGTCTTCCGCGAAGGTCGCACGCGCGATATCGACGTGACGCTGAGCCAGCTGGACGAGTCGGTGGCCGGTCGTGCAGGTACCCAAGCGCCGTCCGCGGCGACGCCGTCGCAGTCGTCGGGCAATGCGCTGGGCCTGACGGGGCGTGATCTGGACGCCGCGCAGCGTCGCCAGTACGGCCTGGGCGGCGACGAAGGCGTGCTGGTGGCGAATGCAGGACGGGGCGCCGCGGCCGGCGCCGGCGTCGCGCCGGGCGACGTGATCCTGCGCGTCGGTCGTACGCCGGTGGGCAGTGCGGCCGCGCTCGATCGGGCGCTGCGTGACGTCCAGCCCGGCGATACGGTCATGCTGCTCGTGCGCGGCCGCGGTGGCGCGACCCAGTACCGCGCGGTCACGGTGCCGCAGGGCGACGCCCGCTGAAGACCTGGAGCGCGGCAATCGCCGCGCTTTCCGGCCGGTTAGACGGCCCGCAGCGGCCCGCCGCTGCGGGCCGTTGCATGTCCGGACTGCCATTGCCGGGCGGCCCGGCGCACCGGTCCCCGCCCGGATGGGGCGCTATGCGATAATCGCCCGTTACCTTTTCGACGACGGCCCGGCCGCCGCCCAATGACCCACGATCCGATGCGGAACATCCGCAACTTCTCCATCATCGCCCACGTCGACCACGGCAAGTCGACGCTCGCCGATCGCATCATCCAGCTCTGCGGCGGCCTCCAGGCGCGGGAGATGGAGGCGCAGGTGCTCGACTCGAATCCGATCGAGCGCGAGCGCGGCATCACGATCAAGGCGCAGTCGGTCTCGCTCCCGTACAAGGCGCGCGACGGTCAGATCTACCATCTGAACTTCATCGACACGCCCGGCCACGTCGACTTCAGCTACGAGGTCAGCCGCTCGCTGGCCGCGTGCGAAGGCGCGCTGCTGGTCGTCGACGCGGCGCAGGGCGTGGAAGCGCAGTCGGTCGCCAACTGCTACACGGCGATCGAGCAGGGTCTGGAAGTGATTCCGGTGCTCAACAAGATCGATCTGCCGACGGCCGACATCGACAAGGCCAAGGCCGAGATCGAAGCCGTGATCGGCATCGATGCCGCGGATGCCGTTGCGGTGAGTGCCAAGACCGGCCTGAACGTGGAAGAGGTGCTCGAGGCGATCGTGCATCGCATCCCGCCGCCGAAGCCGCGCGATACCGATCGCCTGCAGGCGCTGATCATCGACTCCTGGTTCGACAACTACCTGGGCGTGGTGTCGCTGGTGCGCGTGATGCAGGGCGAGATCACGCCCAAGACCAAGATTCTGGTGATGTCGACCGGGCGCACGCACGACGTCGACAAGGTCGGCGTGTTCACGCCCAAGCGCAAGGAACTGCCGGCGCTCCGCGCGGGCGAAGTGGGCTGGATCACCGCGTCGATCAAGGACGTGCACGGCGCGCCGGTTGGCGACACGCTGACCTTGGCCGCCAAGCCGGCCGAGAAGCCGCTCGCCGGTTTCCAGGAAATGCAGCCGCGCGTGTTCGCGGGCCTGTTCCCGGTCAATGCCGAGGACTATCCGGACCTGCGCGAGGCGCTGGACAAGCTGCGCCTCAACGATGCCGCGCTGCGCTTCGAGCCCGAAAGTTCGGAAGCGATGGGTTTCGGCTTCCGCTGCGGCTTCCTCGGCATGCTGCACATGGAGATCGTGCAGGAACGTCTGGAGCGCGAGTACGACCTCGACCTGATCAGCACCGCGCCGACGGTGATCTACGAGGTGCTCAAGACCGACGGCGAAGTGATGCCGCTCGACAACCCGGCCAAGCTGCCGCAGGCGAACCTGATCCAGGAAGTGCGCGAGCCGATCATCCGCGCCAACATCCTCACGCCCGAGGCCTACATCGGCGCGATCATCAAGCTGTGCGAAGACAAGCGCGGCGCGCAGATCGGCATCCAGTACCTCGCCAGCCAGGTGCAGATCAGCTACGAGCTGCCGATGGCCGAAGTGGTGCTCGACTTCTTCGACAAGCTGAAATCCGCCAGCCGCGGCTACGCCTCGCTGGACTATCACTTCGTGCGTTTCGACGCCGGCCCGTTCGTCCGCGTGGATACGCTGATCAATGGCGACAAGGTCGACGCGCTGTCGCTGATCGTGCATCGCAGCCACGCCGATCGCCGCGGCCGCGAGCTGACCGAGAAGATGAAGGACCTGATTCCGCGCCAGCAGTTCGACGTGGCCATCCAGGCCGCGATCGGCGCGCAGGTCATCGCCCGCACGACGGTCAAGGCGCTGCGCAAGAACGTGCTGGCCAAGTGCTACGGCGGCGACATCTCGCGCAAGAAGAAGCTTCTGGAAAAGCAGAAGGAAGGCAAGAAGCGCATGAAGCAGGTCGGCCGTGTGGAGATTCCGCAGGAAGCCTTCCTGGCGGTGCTGAGCACCTCCCGCGACTCCTGATTCGTGGTTTCATAGCGCCGGCCCACGCGCCGCCTGTTCGAGTTTCTTCGAGGATCCTGCATGAAATGGTTCGAGACCGCGCTGGTCGTGCTGACGCTGCTGACCGGCGTCATCTGGCTGCTGGACAGGCTGTTCCTGGCGAAGGCACGCGCGCGCCGCGGCGGGCTGATCGAGGCGAAGGAGCCGGTCCTGGTCGACTACTCCAAGGCCTTCTTCCCGGTGCTGTTCGTCGTGCTGATCCTGCGCAGCTTCGTTTCCGAACCGTTCCGCATTCCGTCCAGCTCGATGATGCCGACGCTGCTGATCGGCGATTTCATCCTGGTCAACAAGTTCAGCTACGGCATCCGTCTGCCGATCACCAACAAGAAGATCATCGACATCGGTGAGCCGGTGCGCGGCGACGTGGTGGTGTTCCGTCCGCCGCAGCATCCCGACCAGGACTGGATCAAGCGGGTCGTGGGACTGCCGGGCGACACCGTCGAGTTCCGCGACAACCAGGTCTTCGTCAACGGCACGCCGTTCGGCTACGAGCGTCTGGGCACCTACGAGGGCAAGGGACGCGGCGCGGAGATGACCGGCGCATCGCTCTACACCGAGCAGATGCCGGGCCGCAGCCACGAGATCCTGCACATCGACCAGGCCGCGCCGTTCCATCTGGGCGAGGGCACGTTCCACGTGCCGCAGGGCCATTATTTCGTCATGGGCGACAACCGTGACCGCAGCGACGACGGCCGCTTCTGGGGTACGCTTCCCGAGACCCAGCTGCGCGGCAAGGCGTTCCTGATCTGGATGAACGTCGATACCGCCGCGCCCGGCTGGGTCGACTGGGGACGGATCGGTAACCCGATCCGCTGAGCAACGGGGCTGGACATCTGAGGGGACGTCCCATGAAACGCACACAACGCGGCATTACCTTGCTGAGCTTCATCATCGTGCTGGCGGTCGTGGGCTTCTTCGCCTACATCGGCATGAAGCTGTTTCCGATGTATTCGGAGTACTACAGCGTCAAGTCGGCCCTGAAGGGGCTGGCCAGCGAATCGGGCGTCGCGGCGTCCGATCCGGCGCGCATCCAGGACCTGTTCTTCCGCCGGCTGTACATCAGCTACTCGGAGAACGTGAAGCCCAAGGACGTCAAGATCCGCCGCGCCGACAACGGGTGGCAGATCGACGTGCAGTACGAGGTGCGCCGGCCGCTGGTCGGCAACCTCGATGTCGTGGGCAAGTTCCACGCCACGCAGACGCTGACACGCGGTGGCGACGGTATTTGACCGGCAACAGGGGCGGTTCGCGGAGCATGTGTTCCGGGATCCCGCCCTGCTTGCGCAGGCGCTGACGCATCGCAGCGCCGGCACGCCGCACAATGAACGTCTCGAATTTCTCGGCGATGCGATCCTCGGTGCCTTGATCGCGGAGGCGCTGTACGCGCAGTGGCCGGCCGCCGACGAGGGCACGCTGACGCGCGCACGCGCCGAACTGGTGCGGGAGTCCTCGCTCGCCGCCATCGCCCGCGAACTCGACCTCGGCGCGCGGCTGGTGCTGGGCCCGGGCGAAATGAAGTCCGGCGGACACCGTCGGGACTCGATCCTGTCCGACGCGCTGGAAGCGGTCATTGCCGCGGTCTATCTCGATTCCGACCTCGACACCTGCCGGCGGGTGATGCTGCCGCTGTTCGAGCGTCCGATCGCCGCGCTGTCCGGCGGCCGGGTCGCCAAGGACGCCAAGACCCGTCTGCAGGAATGGCTGCAGGCGCGGCAGCTGCCGCTGCCGGGCTACGAACTGCTGGGCGAAAGCGGCGAGGAGCATGCCAAGACCTTCCTGGTCCGGTGTGCGCTGTCCGACGGCGGCGTGGCCGCCGAGGGGCAGGGCAGCTCGCGCCGGGCGGCGGAACAGCAGGCCGCGGAGGCCGTGATCGGCCTGCTCGAGGCCGCGCGCTGAATCCATGACGCCGATGCGCGGACGCTGCGCATCGGGCGGTCGGCATTTCCGTAGAATGCGGGCATGACCGAACCCCACACCACGCCCCACCATGCCGGCTATGTCGCCGTCATCGGCCGACCCAACGTCGGCAAGTCCACCCTGGTCAACGCCCTCGTCGGCGCCAAGGTGAGCATCGTCTCCAACCGTCCGCAGACCACGCGTCACCGCCTGCTGGGCATCGCGACGTTCCCGGAAGGCCAGCTGCTGCTGGTCGATACCCCCGGCATCCATCACGAGCAGAAGCGCGCGATGAACCGGATCATGAACCGGGCGGCGCGTGGCGCGCTGGAAGGCGTCGATGCGGCGCTGCTGGTCGTGGTCGCCGGTCGCTGGGACGACGAGGACAGCCTGGCATTCGATGCGCTGCACGAAGCCGGCGTGCCGGTGGTGCTGGTCGTCAACCAGGTCGACCGGATCAAGGACAAATCCCTGTTGCTGCCGTACCTGCAGAAGGTCACCGAAGGCCGCGATTTCGCAGGCGTCGTGCCGCTGTCCGCGCTCAAGCGCAAGGGCCTGGAGCAGCTGAAGTCGACCGTGCTGCCGCTGGTGCCGGCGCAGGACGCGCTGTTCGGCGAGGACGAGATCACCGACAAGAGCCAGCGCTTTCTCGCCGGTGAACTGGTCCGCGAGCAGCTGATGCGTCAGCTCGGCAACGAACTGCCGTATGCGACGACGGTCGAGATCGAGAGCTTCACGCTCGACGGCACCATGCTGCGCATCGGCGCGGTGATCTGGGTCGAGCGCGAAGGACAGAAGGCGATCGTCATCGGCAAGGCCGGTACGCGCCTCAAGGACATCAGTACCAAGGCGCGGATGGGCATGGAGCGGCTGTTCGACGCCAAGGTGTTCCTGGAAACCTGGGTGCGCGTGCGTGAAGGCTGGTCGGACGACGAAGCCGCGCTCAAGGCGCTCGGTTACGGAGACTGAGGGAGAGACCCGCATGCGCGAAGCCACCGGAACCGACCGCCTGCACGGGCATTGCCTGTGCGGCGGTGTCTCGCTCAGCGTGTCGGCGGATGCGCGCGACGTGCACGCCTGCCACTGCGGCGCCTGCCGTCGCTGGCACGGTGGCCCGGCGATGGTGCTGCACGCCGGGAATGTCAGGATCGACACCGGCGACGCGCTGGTGCGCCGCTTCGTGTCGTCCGAGTGGGCGGAACGCGCATTCTGCAGCGTCTGCGGCAGTGCGCTGTTCTTCCACAGCACCGGCGACGGCCAGCACTTCGTGGCCGCCGGCCTGTTCGATGCGATTCCCGGCGCGCAGCTGCAGTCCGAGATCTTCGTCGACGCGAAGCCGGTCTGGTACGACTTCGCGGACGAGCGGGAACGCCTGACCGGCGCCGAGTTCATGGCCCGGGTCGGCGCTGCCGACTGAGTCGGCAGCCCGTGGCGCGCGATGCGCATCGATGACGAACCCGCCTACGTGCTGCATGCACGTGCCTGGCGTGAGACCAGTCTTCTGGTCGAAGTGCTGACCCGCGATCACGGGCGCATCGGTCTGGTCGCGCGGGGCGTGCAGGGCCCCAAACGCCACGTACTACGCGCGGCGCTGCAACCCCTGCAGCACATCCGCCTGTCCGCCGTGCTGCGCGGCGAACTCGCGCAGTTGCGCACGGCCGAGGCGCTGGACGCTGCGCCGCGCCTGAGCGGCGACGCGATGCTGGCCGGCTTCTACGTCAGCGAACTGGTGCTGCGCTTGGCGCCGCGACAGGATCCCGCGCCCGAGCTCTACGAGGCCTATGGCGTCGTGCGCGATCGCCTGCGCACGCCCGTCGCGCTTGCGTGGACGCTGCGCCGGTTCGAACGCGATCTGCTGGAGGCGCTCGGTGTCGGCTTCGCGCTCGATCACGACGGCGACGGCGAACCCATCGATCCCGCCGCCCGCTATCGTCTGGAAGCCGAACACGGTCCGCGGCGCCTGCAGCGCGACAGCGGCGCAGGCGACCGCAATTCCGCGGCGACCGGGCGCGGCCTGCTCGCCCTGGCTGCCGATGCCGCACCGCCGGAAGGCTCCGACCTGGCGGGACTGCGGCGTGCGCTGCGCGCGGTGCTGGTGCATCACCTGGGGCCTCGCGGCCTCAAGTCCTGGGAACTGGCCAGCGACCTCGCCGGCCGCTGACGCCTCAGCGCTGGGCGAGGGTGGTGTCGACGGATTCGGCGAAGGCCTGCAGGCGGTCCGGCGCGTCGGGCGCGGTTTCGAGCGCGACGACCGCGGCGCCGAGGCGCAGCGCGCCGACGAATCCGCAGCTGGCGCGCAGCCGGTGCAGGGCGTCGCGCATGGCGGGCAGATCGCCGGCGGCGGCGCGCACGATGGTGTCGCGGGTCGCCGGGAGTTCGGCCAGGAACAGTGCGCGCAGCGCATCGGCGTTGCGCGCATCGCCGCCGATGGCCGCCAGCGCAGCCGCCCGGTCCCAGACCGCCGGGGGTTCGGATCCCGACCACTGCGGCGGAACCGGCGGCGCCGGGGCGCGTCTCGCCGTAAGAACGCCGCGGATCGCGGCCTGCCAGGCGGCCGCCGAGACCGGCTTGCTGACCGCCCGTGCGAAGCCGGCGGCGCGCAGCCCGGTCAGGGCGCTCCGTTCGTGCGCCGCCGTGTGCGCGAGTGCGGGCGCCTTGAGGCCTTCGGCGCGCAGCCGGTCGAGCAGGGCGGCGCCGGTGCCGTCAGGCAGGTGGGCATCGATGAGCCAGGCGTCGTAGGGATTGCGGACCGCCAGCGCCAGCGCATCGGCCACGGAGGCGGCAACATCCACTTCCGCAGGCAGCGCTCGGGCCGCGGCACGCAGGAAGCCTTGACTGGTGGGGTCGTCTTCGACCAGCAGCAAACGGGTCATGGGTGCTCCTTGCAGTGCAGGTATGCTCCGGCGATGTCCTACCGCCTGGTGTCGATCCTAACGCTGTTGCTGGCCTGCGCGCCTGTGGCGCGCGCGCAGATCCCGGCGCCGGCGGCCGCCGCGACCGCAGCACTTGCCGCGGCCGCCGCGCCGACGGTCCGCGCGCGCGTGGATCGGGTGATTACGCCTGTCGCGACGCTGCACGACGTCCGTCTGACCCTGGACTGGCCCACAGACGCGCCCGAGGGCCGGTTGCGGCTCCGCGCGGCCCGTGTCGACGCAGGCGAGCTGGGCTGGCGCTTCGACGATGTCGACTGGCAGTGTCCCGTGCGCCGCGCGCGCCGGCCGGACGGCGACACCCGTTGGCAATGCGACGGCACGGTGCGCAGCGGGCAGGGCGAAACGTTGCGGCTCGCGGTCGCGCTGGATGCCGCGCAGACGGGCGCTCAGCTGTCGGGCGAAGGCGGGCAGTTGGCCCTGACCCGCGATGCGCGCACGCCGGACCGCACCCGGATCGATCTCGCAACGGTCCCGGCCGCGTGGGCGGAGGCGCTCGTGCGCCAGGGCTGGTCGGGTGGCCAGTTGCGCGGCGGCAGGCTGGATGGCTCGGTGCGCATCGACGCGCCGACGGACCGGCCGCTGCGGATCGACGCCCGGCTGGGCCTGCGCGAGGTGGCGCTGGAATCGGACGCGGGCGACATCGCCGGCGCCGGCCTAGATGCCGATCTGCACCTCGACGTCCGCCTGCCCACCGGGCGTACGGAGGTCACGCTGGACGGAGACTTCACCGGCGGCGAACTGCTGTTCGGCAGCGCCTATGTCGCATTGCCCGACACGCCCATCGGTGTGGGCCTGACGCTCGCGCGCGAGGATGCCGGCGACTGGCAGTTCCCACGCCTGAAATGGGACGACGGCGATACGCTGCGGGTCGACGGCAGCGCGCGACTGCGCCCCGACCTGACCGTCGATGCACTCGAACTCGACGTCGACAGCGCCGATGCCAGCGGACTGCCGGCGCGCTATCTGTCCGGCTGGCTCGGGCAGGCCGGTCTGTCGGGCCTGTCGCTCGACGGCGGCTTCGCGGGCGGCTTGTCGATCGATGCCGGCGAACTGCGCGATGCGCGCGTGCGCCTGCGCCGGCTGGATGTCGGCGATGCCGCGGACCGCTTCCGCTTCGACCGCTTGGCGGGCGCGATCCGCTACTCCGCGCACGCACCGGTGCGCAGCACCTTCGGCTGGCGCGGCGGCGCGCTGTACGGCATGCCGTTCGATGCGGCGGCCTGGACCCTGCTCAGCGGCGATGGCCGGCTGCGCCTGCGCGATCCGGTCGCGCTGTCGTTCCTCGGCGGGCGGATCGGCTTCGAGGCCCTGGTGCTGCGTCCGCCTGCGGGCGACCAGGGCCTGCGCATGCAGACCGAGCTGCGCCTCGAAGCGCTGGACATCGGCGCGTTGACGCAGGCGCTCGACCTGCCGGCATTCGAAGGCACGCTCGAAGGCCGCATTCCTGCGGTGCGCTACGCCGACAACCGCATCGAATTCGATGGCGGCGTTTCGATGGAACTGTTCGACGGCCGCGTGGACGTGGCCGCGCTGTCGATCGAGCGTCCGTTCGGGGTCGCGCCCACGGTGTCGAGCGACCTCGCCATCCACGGACTGGACCTGCACGCGCTGACCAATGTCTTTGGCTTCGGCAGTATCGAAGGCCGGTTGCATGGCCGGATCGACGGCCTGCGTGTGGTCGACTGGAGCACGACCGCGTTCGACGCCGAGCTGCATACCGAACGCGCGCGCGGCGTGCGCCAGCGGATCAGCCAGCGTGCGGTGCAGAACATTTCCAGCGTCGGCGATGCTTCGTTCGTGACCAGCCTGCAGGGCCAGCTGATCGGCCTGTTCGACGATTTCGGCTATCGCGCCATCGGCATCTCATGCCGGCTGCGCAACGAGGTCTGCCGGATGGGCGGACTGCGTTCAGGGCCTTCGACCTTTACTATCGTCGACGGCAGCGGCCTGCCGAGGCTCGATGTCGTCGGCCACAACCGCGATGTCGACTGGCCCACGCTGGTCGAGCGACTGGTCGCCGTGGCCGGCGGCGAGGTCGAACCGGTGTTCGAATGATGCCGATGCATGTCCCCACTTTTCTACGGAGATTCCCGATGACGCGTTGGACCGGACTTCCGATCGTCGCCGCCCTGGCGCTGACCGCATGCGTGACGATCAACGTCTACTTTCCCGCCGCGGAGGCCAAGGAAGCAGCGCGCGAATTCGTGGAGAACGTGATCGGCGACCAGGTGCCGTCGACCGAGACCCCGCCGTCGACCGTGCCCGGTGGTGGCATGGCGCAGCGCGGTGCGCGCTTCGATGCGTGGATGCTGCTGGGTATCGGCAGTGCGCAGGCGCAGACGCCCGACATCAGCATCCGCACGCCGGCCGTGCAGGCGATCCAGTCGCGCATGGAGCAGCGCTTCAACGGCACGCTGCGCCCGCATTTCGATTCGGGCGCGCTGGGCTTCGGCGGCAACGGGCAGGTGGTCGTGCGCGATGCCTCGCAGTTGCCGATCAAGGACCGGGTGGCGATCAACGCTGCCGTGGCCGACGACAACCGGGATCGCCAGGCGGCGTATCGCGAGATCGCCGTCGCCAACGGTCATCCCGAATGGGAAGCGCAGATCCGCGACGTGTTCTCGCGGCAGTGGATCGCCAGTGCCCGCCCGGGTTGGTGGTACCAGCAGGGCGGCAACTGGCAGCAGAAGTAAGCGCATGTGCCGGATCCATCGCAGAGGCCGCCTTCGGGCGGCCTCTCGCGTTGTGGCCAAGGGCAGGGTGGCGGTGGCTTCTGCGACAATACGCGGCCTTTCCGCCCGCAGCCTTCGCCACGTGGCCCGTAAACGTCTCGATCAGACCCCCTTCCAGGTCGATGTCCTCGGCTTGACCCATGACGGTCGCGGTGTTGCGCGACTGCCCGACGGCAAGGCCGTGTTCGTGGCCGGCGCGTTGCCCGGCGAACAGGTCGTCGCCCAGCGCACCGCGCGTTCGCGCAGCTTCGACGAGGCGGTGACGCTTGAGGTGCTGCGCGCGTCCGAACACCGGGTCGCGCCGCGGTGCGCGCATTTCGGCGTATGCGGCGGCTGCGTGCTGCAGCACCTCGAGACCGGACAACAGATCCTGGCCAAGGAAAACGTGCTGCGCGAGAACTTCGAACGCATCGGCCACGTCACCCCGAAGCGCTGGATGGCGCCGCTGGTCGACCACGCCTGGGGCTACCGGCGCAAAGGACGGTTCTCGGTGCGCCGGGTCGACAAGAAGGACAAGACCCTGGTCGGCTTCCGTGAGCGCGATCCGCGCTTCGTCGCCGACCTGCACGAGTGCCACACGGTGATTCCGGAAATCGGCGCCGTCATTCCCGCGCTGTCGGCGCTGGTGGACGGTCTGGACGCGCGCAGCGTGCTGCCGCAGATCGAATTCATCGCCGGCGATGCGACCGCGGATTTCGACGGTATCGCCCTGGTCCTGCGCCACCTGCAGCCGCTGTCCGACTCGGACCGCGACGCCCTGCTGGCGTTCGGCCAGCGCCATCGCATGGCGATCTTTCTGCAGCCGGGCGGGCACGACACCGTGCATCCGCTGTGGCCAGAGGCGCCGGCGCTGTCGTTCCGGCTGGCGCCGTGGGAGGTGGAACTGAAGTTCCGGCCTCTGGATTTCATCCAGGTCAATGCCCGGCTCAACGAGGCGATGATCGCGCGCACGTTCGAGCTGCTGGATCTGCAGCCGGACGACCGTGTCCTCGATCTGTTCTGCGGACTCGGCAACTTCACCCTGCCGATGGCGCGGCGCGTGCGCGAAGTCGTCGGCGTCGAGGGCGAGGCCGGACTGGTGGCGCGGGCGAAGGAGAATGCCGCGCACAATCGGCTGGCGAACGCGCAGTTCCATGCGGCCGACCTCACCCAGGACCAGCGCGGCACGGCGTGGATGCGCCAGGGCTTCGACAAGCTGCTGCTGGATCCGCCGCGCTCGGGCGCGATCGATGTACTGCGCCAGCTGCCGCTGGAGCAGTTCGGACGCATCGTCTACGTCAGTTGCCATCCGGCATCGCTGGCGCGCGATGCGGACTATCTGGTCAATGAGCGCGGCTGGACGTTGTCGGACGCGGGGGTGATGGACATGTTTCCGCAGACCGCGCATGTCGAATCGATCGCGCTGTTCGAAAAGCGCTGAGGACTTGCAGCTATGGGCATCGAGATCGAACGCAAGTTCCGGGTGACCTCCGAGGCGTGGCGCGCGGCCGCGCACCGGGTCGTGCCGATGGCGCAGGGCTATCTCAACGATGCCGCGTCGCTCGCCAGCGGCGCCCAGAACGCCTCGGTGCGGGTGCGCATCGAAGACACGGCCGCGTTCCTCAACATCAAATCGCGTGCGATCGGCCACACCCGGCAGGAGTTCGAACTGCCGTTGCCGGTCGACGACGCCCACGCGCTGCTGGCGCTGTGCGTCGGCGGCCTGGTCGAGAAGCGCCGGCATCTCGTGCGGCACGGCGCGCACCTGTGGGAAGTGGACGAATTCCTGGGCGAGAACGCCGGCCTGGTGGTCGCCGAGATCGAGCTCGCCAGCGCCGATGCGGCGTTCGAGCGGCCCGACTGGCTGGGCGATGAAGTCACCGACGCGCCGCGCTATTACAACCTCGCGCTGGCGGCGGTCCCGTTCTCGCGCTGGGACGCGACCGAGCGCGACTGAGGGCGGGGCAGGGCGGGCTGCCGTCCGATGCATGCGTCGCCCATCGAGGCAGCGCCCGTGCACATGATCGCGATGCGGTTCAAGCTGCGCACATCGGCGCGATGCCGGGCGTCGTCCTCACAGATACTGCCGGTCGCCGCGCGTGACCTTGCGTTTGGGGATCGAGATCGCCGATGAACCGGGCGCCGCGCATGCCGGTCGGCGGACACACCGCTTCTGCGACAATGCCCGTCCGCATCGCCCGATGCGTCTGTTGGAGAGGTCCGCAATGCTCGTGATCGGCGTAGCCGGCACCGAACTCACCGCGCAGGAGCGCGACTGGCTGCAGCACGATGCCTGCGCCGGGGTGATCCTGTTCAAGCGCAACTTCGCCTCGCGCGCGCAGATCGCCGAGCTGTCGGCCGCGATCCGCGCCGCCGCGCCGCGTCCGCAGCTGGTCTGCGTGGATCAGGAAGGCGGACGCGTGCAGCGCTTCCAGGACGGGTATTCCGAACTGCCGTCGCTGGCCGGATTCGGCGCGCAGTACCTGGCCGATCCCGACGCCGCATGCGACGCCGCCCGCGCGCATGCGCGCCTGATGGCGGACGAAGTGCGCGCAAGCGGCGTGGACCTGAGTTTCGCGCCGGTGGTCGACGTAGGCCACGGCAATCTCGCGATCGGCGACCGCTCATTCTCCGAGGATCCGCACGTGGCCGCCGCGCTGACGCGTGCCTACATCGAAGGCATGCACGCCGCTGGCATGGCCGCGACGCTCAAGCATTTCCCGGGTCACGGCTCGGTGCGCGAGGATACCCATTTCGACGATGCGATCGACAACCGCAGCCTCGACGACATCCGCGCACACGACCTGGTGCCGTTCGTGGCCGGCATCGATGCCGGCGCGGACGCGGTGATGCTGGCGCACGTGGTCTACCCGCAGGTCGCGCCCGAGCCGGCCGGCTATTCGCCGCTGTGGATCAACACGATCCTGCGCGAGCAGATGGGCTTCCGCGGCGTGGTCTTCTCCGACGACATCGGCATGGCGGCTGCGTTCTCGGCGGGCGGCATCAAGTCGCGCGTGGACGCGCACCTCGACGCCGGCTGCGATGTCGTGCTGGTCTGCCATCCCGAACTCGTGACCGAATCACTGGCCGCGGTCGAAGGCCGTGCACTCAACACCATGGCGCTGGCCGGACTGATCGGGCGTGGCCCGCTCGGCTGGGACGGCGCGCTCGCCGACGGCACTTCTGCCGCCCGTACTGGAGACATCGCATGAACGTGCCCGACCTCGACGACGTCCTCGACACTGCCGACCTGCTGTTCGACCGCGACGCACTGGAGGACGCCATCGAATCGATGGCCGACGACATCGCGGACGACTACGGCGATGACGATCGGCCGCCGGTGTTCCTGACCATCATGCACGGCGGCATGCCGTTCGCCGCGCAGCTCGCGCTCGCGCTGGGCGAGAACGAGGTCGATCTCGAACTCGACTATCTGCACGCCACGCGCTACCGCGGCAACACGACCGGTTCCGGGCTGGCCTGGCTGCATCGTCCGGCCACGCCGCTGCAGGGGCGCCGTGTGCTGCTCGTCGACGACATCCTCGACGAAGGTCACACGCTGAAGGCGGTCAAGCACTGGTGCGAAGACCAGGGCGCGACCGACGTCCGGATCGCCGTGCTGGCGACAAAGGCACACGACCGCGGCGTCGAAGGCGTCGAAGCCGACTACGCGGGCGTCAGCGTGCCGGACCGCTATGTCTTCGGCTTCGGCATGGATTTCCACGAGCAGGGCCGGAACCTGCCGGGGATCTACGCGTTGGCAGAGTGAGCCGCGGCATCGGCGCCCGGTCGCGACACATCGGTCCCAGTCACGCGCCGGACTGATGGATGTGGCATTGCGCTCCTGGGCCGTTATGACCGACGTCGCGTGATTCTCCGCGTCGCGGTGCGCGACTGAAGCGTGCAGGACCTCGGCAGACTCCCAATAAAAATCCGGCCCCATGACGGGGCCGGATCAGTGAAACGCAACGCGGTCTGGATCAGTAGTCGTAGCGCAGGGTCAGACGGGCCTGACGCGGCGACTGGTAGTTGACGTCGTTCAGATAGTTCGGACTGATGTTGTCGCGGGACTGTTCCTTGAACTCGTTGTACTCGGTGACCTTGTCGTTGTTGAACAGATTGAACACGTCGAGCTTGAGGCGCAGCCGGTTGTCGGCCCAGTTCGGCACATACGACGCGCTCAGATCGAACGTCCACGCCCACGGTGTCCGACCTTCGTCGCCACGCTGGCGCAACTCGCGCTCGCCCGCATCGTTGAGGCAGTAGAAGCTGGAGCCGCTGTAGGGCGTGAACGTCCCCAGGTCGGGCTGCGAGATGCTCTCCAGCGGGATGTAGCCCTGGCAGTTCACCGGACGTCCCGACTGCACGACCAGATTACCGCCCAGCTGCCATTCCTCGGCGATCCGGTAGGCACCGAACAGCTTGAGCGAATGCAGACGATCGTTCGGCGTCGGGCCATAGGTGCCGTCCGTGAACAGCGGGTGGTCGAAGTCCTGGGTCAGGCCTGCATCTTCCTGTTCCAGCGTGGAATTGACGTAGCCCTCGACGTTGCCGCGCGTCTTGGAGATCGTGTACGAACCCTGGAAATTGAACCGCTCGCCGGTGCGCTCCCAGAACAGCTCGATCGCGGAGTAGTTGCGCTTGTACCGCGGCAGGCCGAGGTACGACGCCGGCAGGGTCGCCAGTTCCAGCGTGCCGTCGCCGTCCACGTCGACGCTGAGGATGGCGTCCTCACCGGGATTGACGAAGTAGCAGGACGGCACCGAGCCCGGGTCGAAATCGTCGAAGCCGTTGTCGGCCGCCCATTCGATCCAGGGATTGGTCTGGCAGGTGTCGTCCATGCCGGACTTGACCTGGCGCCGCGTGCCGCGCACGCCCAGCATCCAGTTCTCGGTCAGCTGCATCTGCGCGCCCAGGATCAGTTCGTCCTGGTACATCGGCGACAGGTTGGTCGACGCGACCGAGGCCGGATCCGGCGCGACCAGCGAGCCGTTGGTCTGGGTATCGCCGATCTGCGCGCCCTGACCCACAGGGCGGCCGTCGGCTTCATTCCAGCCCGTCACGTAGTACCAGTTGGACACGGTGGATTCCGCGCCCGTTGCACGGATGCTCGAGTTGGTGGCCACCGGGATGTAGTACCGGCCCAGCGTGCCGAACATCTTCAGGCTGCCGTCGCCGTTCGCATCCCAGGAGAAGCCCAGACGCGGCGCGATCTCGTAATCGGATTCGACCCAGGCAATGCCGTCACCGTTGCGGCTTTCGAACTTCTCGCCGCGCAGGCCGAGATAGGCGAGGAAGTTGTCCGTGATCTGCCAGTTGTCTTCGAGGTAGATCGCGCTGTTGATGTTCTCGTAACTCGAACTGCTGCTCTGGAAGTCACGCGAGCGTGCATAGCGCGCGCCGCGCGGCACGAGCGTGCCGTTCACCGTGCGTCCCGGCTGGCCTGCGAATGCACCGGTAGCGTTGGAGTTCGCCGGCACGAGGTAGTAGGCCCAGTTGATGCCGCCCGCGTAGGTCTGGCCGCGATGGCTCGAGTCATACGAATCGTGGTCGACACCGAAGCGCACACGGTGATCACCGAGTACCCACTCGGCATCCACGCGGAACGCCTTGCGCACGTCTTCGTCCGGCGGCGCATCCAGATCCGGAATCGTGGTGATCGTGCCGGGGTTACAGCCGATGTAGCGCTCCAAAGTGCCGGTGGTGAGGCCGAAGCTGTAGGCCCAGGGGCATTCCGAGCCTGCACCGGCCGCCGGCAGGCGGGAGGAGATCAGGTTGCTCAGGTAGCCGTACTGGCCCGACACGGTGAAGTTGTCGCTCACGTACGCCGTGTACTTGAGGATGCCGACCTTGCCGCCGGTTTCGATCTCGTATTCGTCGGTCTGGGTCTCGTGACTTCCGACGTTGTATCGCGGCTCGTCGTCCGCGGTAAGTTCGTTTTCGAACGTGCGGTACTTCGTCTTGCCCTGGTTGTAGATGCCGGTGAATTCCAGCAGGTTGCGGTCGTTGATGTACCAGTCCAGCTTCAGCATGCCCTGTGGACTGGTGTTCCGGGTGCTTTCGCTCGTAAGGGCGTTATAGGTATCCGTGGTGTCGTTGCGGCCCTCGGCGAGGGCGAAGAAGAACAGCTTGTCGCGGATGATGGGACCGCTGGCATAGGCCGTGTACACCGTGCTGGCGGACTCGTTGTCGCTGCGGTACTGGTACAGCGGGTTCGGCGCATCCGGATCACGTTGCCGCACGTCCCGACCCGAAGCGCGCGCCCATTCCGGTTCCCATTCCACGGTGCCGCCGTAGTGGAAATCGTTCGAGCCCGACTTGGTCACGATGCTGATGATGCCGCCCAGCGAGCGACCATACTCGGCACCGTAGCCGCCGGTCTTGACCTGCTGCTGCGCGATGCTCTGGAACGGCGTGTCGGCGAACGACAGGAACGTGCGCATGTTGGTCACGTCGAAGCCGTTGATGTAGTAGCCGTTCTCGGCGACTGACGAACCGCCGAACGAGGCCAGATTGCCGCCGCCCAGGCCCGTGTCGCCGCGGACCGTGCCCGGCGCGAGCAGGGCGACCGACGAAACGTCGCTCGCGACCGGCAACGTGCGCAGCTGGTCGGCGGTGAACACCGCATTCGACTCGACCGACGACACATCGATCGGATTGAAGGCGCGTGTGCCCCGTACCTCGACCGTGCCGAGGTCGGTCGCGCTGCCGCTGCTGGCGGGGCCGGTGAAGGCCACCTGCGAACCCGTGCCGATCTTGACCTCGACTTCGCGACGCTGGCCATCACTGGTGACCACATATCGACCGGCCGGCAACTGGGCAAAGCTGAAACGGCCATCGTTGGCGGCCGTGATCGAACGGCTCAGACCCGTCTGCGGGTTCTGGATGGTGATGGTCGCGCCTGGCTCTCCGTTGCCGAAAATCGATCCCACGGCGCGCTGCGCGTGCGCGCCGCCTGCGACACACATCCCCAGCGCGATGGTCAGAGCGCTGTACTTGAGCTGCTTGGTCAGTGAACGATGGACTCGACGAGTCATGTTTCGGGTTTCCAACTGAGGGAAATGTTGATTCCGGCCGATTCCGGCTCGGACGCCCCCTACCGTCTGCAGTACGCCCGCGCATTTCTGTGATGCGTCGACGTTTCTGAACGAAAAACTAACGCTAGGTTTACGAAAGATTGATCAACGATTTCCGCTTGTAAAGAGGGTTACCCGACTTTGTGGTAAAGAATTTTATGAATGCGGAGGACGTTGGGTTTGTCAGGGAGCGGGGCTGATGGATAGGCCTTGAAAGCTGAATGACGAGTCTCTGCGAAGTGACCATCAACGCGGTCCCAGGCAGGTCATGAGGATCGTGTGCGCGGTTTTGCGCGAAAACGTGCCTCGGACGCCTGCACATCGGACAATGGACGCTAGTCCACAGCACCCGCGACCCCTCATGACTCTCGATATCGATTTCGCCGTGATCGGCGGCACCGGCCTCTACCAACTGGCCGATCTGCAGGACGTCGAACCGCACCAGCCGGTCACGCGATACGGCGCGTTGTCGGGGCCGGTGCGTGTCGGCACATTGGACGGCAGGCGCGTCGCGTTCCTCGCGCGTCATGGCGAGGGCCATTCGGTCCCGCCGCACCAGGTGAACTACCGCGCCAACCTGTCGGCGCTGCAGGCGCTGGGTGCGAAGCGGGTGCTGGCCCTGAATACGGTCGGCGGCATCACCGAACGGTTCGGTCCGCGGGTGCTGGCCTGTCCGGACCAGTTGATCGACTACACCTGGGGCCGGGTGTCGACGTTCTGCGAGGAGCCGGGCACCGATGTCCTGCATGTCGACTTCGGCGATCCCTATACGCCCGGGCTCCGGCGCGAGGTCCTCGACGCTGCGCGCGCCGCCGGCGTCGATCTTGTGGGAGACGGTTGTTATGGCGCGACCCAGGGGCCGCGGCTGGAAACCCGTGCGGAAATCGCCCGGATGCGCCGGGACGGCTGCGATCTCGTGGGCATGACCGGCATGCCCGAGGCCGGACTGGCACGCGAACTGGAACTCGATTACGCGTGTCTGGCCATCGTCGCCAACTGGGCGGCCGGCGCCGGCCCGCAGGTGGACGAAGTGATCACGTTCGACGACGTGCTCGCCAATGTCGCCGCTGCATCGTCCGGTATTCCGCTGCTGCTGCGCGCACTGCTGGCCCGGTGATTGCGCGGCGTCGCGATTGCTTTGCATACTCGGGACGCCGGCCGGGCGCCTTGCATGCCCGGTCGGCCATCACGTATCCAGACGAGGTCAGACGTTCATGCAATACGGCACAGTGAAGTGGTTCAACGATGCGAAGGGATTCGGTTTCATTGCGCCCGAGGACGGGAGCGCGGACGTCTTCGTGCATTACTCGTCGATCACCTCGACGGGCTTCCGTTCGCTGCAGGAGGGGCAGCGCGTCAGTTACGAGGTGACCCAGGGGCCCAAGGGCGCCCAGGCCAGCGGGGTTGCACCCGCCGCCTGAGTCGACGATACCTGACAACAAAAAAGCCCCGCGAATGCGGGGCTTTTTCGTGGACGATCGAGATGCGTCAGCGCGTGACCGGCGACCAGCGCAGCGCCAGACCGTACTCGCGACCCGGCTGGTAATACCAGTTCACGGTCTCGTAGTTTTTGTCGAACACGTTGGTCGCGCGGGCTTCCAGCGTCCAGTCGGGGTTGAACGCCCACGCGGCGCGCAGGTCCAGCGTGCCGTGGCCGGCGACGCGCACCGTATTGGCGGCGTTGTCGTAGCGGCTGCTGCTGGCGCGCAGCGTGGTGCCGATGCGGAAATCGCCGAAGCTGCGGTCGATGTCGAGACGGCCGCTGTTGCGCGCACGACGGGCGAGCAGGTTGCCGTTGTTGGCGTTGTCGCTGCGGTCGCGCGGATCGACGTGGCTCAGTTCGGTCGACAGGTCGAAGCCGGCGAGCGTGGTCGCGAACGTCAGTTCGGCGCCGCGGATGCGGGCTTCCTGGATGTTCTGCGGGACGAAGTTGCTGTCGAGGAAGATCAGATCGTCGACGCGGCTTTCGAACGCGTTGATCGACCAGTTCCAGTTGTCGCCGTACTGCGCGAGGCCGAGGTTGGCGGTCTTCGCACGTTCGGGCTCGAGATCCGGATTGCCACTGCCCCACGGGAAGTAGAGATCGTTGAACGTCGGCGCCTTGAAGCTGGTCGCGGCGCTGGCGTTGAGACGCAGGCCGTGGTCGAGGTCCAGACCCCAACCGAGGCTGCCGGTGGTGTGGCCACCGAACTGCTCGTTGTCGTCGTGACGCACACCGGCCTGCACGCGGTGCGCACCGAAGCGTGCCGTGTAATCGGAGAACACGGCGAAGTTGTCGCGCGAGGTCAAAGCGTAATCGGTCGTGCTTTCGACGTTGTCGGACATCCAGTCGAAGCCGAGCGTAAACCGCTGCATCGGCGCAAGGCCGATGTCGGCCTGCAACGAGGCGGTGTCGCGCCGGGTGTCGAACCGGCTGACGTCGCTGCGTTCCAGCGTGTCCTGGTCGCGGTAGTAGTTCTTTGCCTTGTCGTAGTTGCGACCGGCCTGCGCGGTCAGACGCACAGCGTCCGATGGGGCGTAGGTCAGCTTGCCGCCAACGACCTGCTGCACGATGTCGGCTTCGTTGCCGCCGAAGGGGCCACCGTCATATTCGTTGAAGGCGTCGGCATGCAGCGCGTTGCCTTCGAGGCTGAGACCGTCGGCGAGTTCCACCCCGCCACGCAGATTGAGCGACAGATTGCGGTAGCCGTCGCGGTCGGGCTCGTCGACCGAGCAACCGGCGCCGAAGTCGCCGTTCAATGGACCGCGGCCCCGACAGGCGTCGATGCCGTCGGTGCGCTGGAATGCGGCATCGACGCCGAACCAGCCGCGGCCGGCGCGGCCACCGATGCCGGCGCTGGCTTCGCGCAGGTCATGGCTGCCCACGCCGATGCGCGCGTGCGGGCTGATCGCGCCGGTGTTGCGGCGGGTGAAGATCTGGATGACGCCGCCGATGGCTTCCGAGCCGTAGAGGCTGGAGCGCGGACCGCGGACGATTTCGACCCGCTCGATCTGGTCGACCGGAATGTCCTGGAATGCGGCGAGGCCGGCGGTCGCCGAACCGATGCGCACGCCATCGACCAGCACCAGCACATGGTCGGATTCGCTGCCGCGCATGAAGATCGAGGTCTGCTTGCCTGGACCACCGGAGTTGCCGATCTGGATGCCGGCGCGACCGCGCAGCAGTTCGGGCAGGTCGCGCGCCTGGGTGCGTTCGATTTCGGCGCGGTCGATGACCTGGGCCGGCACGATGGTGTCGCCGAGCGTGCTTGCGCTGCGGTTGGCGGTGACGAGCACGGTGTCGAGTTCGCGCGAATCGGCGGCAGTCGCCGCGCCGACGACGGGCGAGACAAGGGCGGCGACGATCGCCACGGTCAGGGTACGGAACGGCATTGCTGTCTCCTTGGCGCACGTGCACCCACGCACATGCGACGGCTCGGTCATGGAGATCGCGCAGGACGGACACGGCTGCCGTCCGGACACCAGGTGCCCGGAACGCCGCCGCAATGCCCGCCGCATCGCAATCAGTGGACTTCGGGGCCGGTCTCCGGACTCGCGCGTGGGCCGCAGGGGCCCGGGCGTCGCGCCTTCCCGTGCCGGAGCACAGTGGCGGATGCGACGCCTTGTACACGCTTACCGTTGCGGGGGCAGTGCCGGAATGGAGGTCGCATTGCGACCGTCGTCACCGGCTTCCCGTTTCAATCCGCCGGACGAATGCCGGGGGATCACCTCGAAGCAGGCGGGATTGTACGTCAGCCGCCGGCGTTGGACCCGGGCGCCGCAAGAGGCGGGTGGCCATCGACGCGACGCATCGATGCGTCATGACGAGGGCTCAGTCGTCGTTGCGATCGAACAGGCGATCGAGCGGCGCGTCCGATGCATCGGTCGGCGCCTGGTGCACGGTCGTCGTCACCGGTCCCGCCGCGGGGCGGCCACGCGGGTCGGGCAACTGCGCGATGGCTGCTTCGGCGGCCTGCACCAGTGCATGGCGCCGGTCTTCGGGCACATCCTGCCAGTGACAGCCGCGCAGGGCGCCCTCGAGCGAGTACAGCAGGTTGAGGCTGGGCTTGAAGCCGGCGCGGCGCACGCGCATGAACGCGTCCAGTGGTCCGGCGGCCTCGAGATCCTCACGCGTGCGCACGCCCACCTGTCGCAACCAGGCCGCGGATTTCGGGCCGATGTTGCGCAGGTCGGACAGGCTCACCGCAGCGTCTCGACGAACAGTGCGGCGATGGCTTCCAGCCCGGTCTGGTCGTCGGCGTCGAAGCGCGCGGGCAGGGGGCTGTCGAGATCGAACACGCCGATCAGCTTTGCGCCGTCGAACAGCGGCACGACGAGTTCCGACCGGGTCGCGCCGTCGCAGGCGATATGGCCCGGGAAGGCATGCACGTCATCGACGCGCTGGGTCTGCCGGGTGCGCGCCGCAGCGCCGCAGACGCCCTTGTCGAGCGGGATGCGCACACAGGCTGGCAGGCCCTGGAACGGGCCGACGACCAGCTCGGTGCCGTCATAGAGATAGAACCCGACCCAGTTGAGGTCCGGCAGCGCGTGGTAGACCAGGGCCGAAAGATTGGCCGCATTCGCGATCCGGTCCGTTTCGCCATGCAGCAGGCCGCGGGCCTGCGCGGCGAGCGCGGCATACTGTTCGGGCTTGGTGCCGGTCAGGGCAGATGAGGTGAACATGTCGCGGAGTGTAGCAGCGGCCCCCCAGGGGCCAGACCGGCTGGATGGCCTGCCGCGCGATGGCGACGGCTTCCGTCTCCGCGGAATGCAGGCCTCGCGCCTGGAGACGTTCGTCGATGCCGCGTTCGCGTTCGCGGTGACGCTGCTGGTCGTGTCCTTCGACGCGATGCCGGCCAGCATGCCGGAGCTGCACGAGGCCCTGCGGCGCGCACCGGCCTTCATCGCCGGCTTCGCGATCCTGGCGATGTTCTGGGCGTCACACCATCGCTTCAGCCGCCGCACCGGGTTGGCCGATGCGCGCGTGACCACGCTCGGACTCGCACTGATCGCGGTGGCGCTGCTGTACGTTTATCCGCTGCGCCTGATCATGGGCATCTCGCTGCATTTCCTGACCGCGGGTTGGGCGCCGTCGCCGATGCCGATCGATTTCGGGGCCGGCGCGTTCCGCAGCCTGTACGTGATCTACGGACTCGGTTTCGCGGCGATGTGCAGTGTCATCGCACTGCTCAACCGGCACGCGCTCGCGCGCGCCGACGTGTTGGAACTGGATCCGGTGGAGCGCTGCCTGCTGCGCCAGGATGCCGGCGCGATGCTGTGGCTGATGATTCCGTGCGCGCTGTCGATCGTGCTCGCGCTGTTGCCGATGCCGGCCGCCAGTGTCTGGCAGGGCCTGCCGGGCATCATCTACTGCACGCTCGCGGTGCTGATGCCGTGGTACGGCCTGCGCAGTGCGCGTGAGCTGGCGCGCGTGCGCGCCGCGACGGAGGCGGGATGAGCACGCGCACCGTGCTGGTGACCGGGACCGATACCGGCATCGGCAAGACCCATTCGAGCGTCGCGCTGCTGCACGCGCTGCGCGGCGCCGGCCTGCGCGCGGTCGGCATGAAACCGATCGCCAGCGGCTGCGACTGGATCGACGGGCGCTGGCGAAACGAAGACGCGCTGGCGCTGCAGGCGGCCAGCGATCCGCGGCCGGACTATGCCGACATCAATCCGGTCGCGTTGCCGGAGCCGACGGCACCGACACTGGCCGCGATCGCGGCAGGCGTGCGCGTCGATGTCGCGCATCTGTATGCCGCACACGCGCGGCTCGCGGCAGGCGCCGATATCGTGCTGGTGGAAGGCGCCGGCGGCTGGGATGCGCCGTTGGCCGAAGGCCTCGAGCACCAGGATCTGGCGCGGCAGCTCGGCGGTGCCGTAGTGCTGGTGGTCGGGATCAGGTTGGGGTGCCTGAGCCATGCGCGACTGACCGCGCGCGCGATCGAGGCCGACGGCTGCCGGCTGGTCGGATGGATCGGCAACCGCATCGATCCGCAGTTCGCACGCGCGGACGATTACGTCGGCCTGCTGACGGACGCATTGCCCGCACCGTGTCTGGGCGTGCTGCCGTTCGTCGCAGACGCGGACGCTGCGCCCGCGCGGCTGACGCTCGATCCGGACTGGCTCGCCACGCTCTGACGGGCAGTGCCCCGTGTGTCGCGCTGCGCGGCATCGATCCGCGCGAGTCGCCGTCTCGCGCCTGACATAAGTCCACTGCGATGCAGCGCGTCATCGCCAATCAGATCGGTGTCGATCTCTAAAAAAAAACAGGCGCAGCCGAAGCTGCGCCTGTGTCCGTCCCAGTGTCGCGGGACCTCAGTGCCCTTGCGGCGCCGGGGCCAGACCGTCGTCGTCGCGATGGTCCGCCGGCGATGCTGCGGTCGTGTCGCGATCATGGCTGTGGTCGCGTGCGATCAGCAGGTAGAACGCCGGCAGCACGAACAGGGTGAACGCCGTGCCGATCGCCATGCCTGACGCGATCACGGTGCCCATCGAGAATCGCGCCGCGGCGCCCGGGCCGCTGGCGATCAGCAGCGGCACCATCGCGAACACCAGGGCGGCCGTGGTCATCAGCACCGGCCGCAGGCGGATCGCCGAGGCCTGCTCGATCGCTTCGGCCTTGCTCAGGCCCTGTTCGCGCTGCAGCTTGTTGGCGAACTCCACGATCAGGATGCCGTGCTTGGAGATCACGCCGACCAGGGTCACCAGACCGACCTGGGTGTAGATGTTGATCGACATGCCGGGGAAGGCCTCGATGCCGGCGAACTGCAGGATGCCCGAGAGCAGCGCCAGCGCATTCACCACCAGCAGCGCACCGCTGATCGCCATCGGCACGGTCATCAGCATGATTACCGCATCGCGGAAGCTCTCGAACTGCGCCGCCAGCACCAGGAAGATGATGATCAGCGCGAAGGCCAGCGTGATCAGCATCGTCGTGCCTTCCTGCTTGAACTGCCGCGACTCACCGGCGTAGTCGACGCTGTAGCCCTGCGGCAGCACGTCGGCGGCAATCTCGTCGAGCACGCGCAGCGCTTCGCCCTTGGTCACGCCGGGGCGCGGCATGAAGGTGATGCCCACCGCGTTGAGCTGCTGGAAGCGCTTGAGCGACTGCGGCTGCGCGCTTTCCTCCAGCGTGATCACCGTCGACAGCGGAATCAGTTCGCCGTCGCGGGTGCGGGTGTAGTAGTTGCCCAGCTGCTCGGCGTTGAGCCGGTCGCTGCGCTGCACCTGCGGGATCACGCGATAAGAGCGGTTCTCCATCGCGAACCGGTTGACGTAGCCGCCGGCCAGCAGCGCGCTCATGTCCGCCGCCAGCGTGCGCATGTCGATGCCGAGCAGCGCCGCCTTGTCGCGGTCGATCTGCACTTCCACACGCGGCTTGTCGATCTTCAGATCCTTGTCGAGGAAGATGAAGCGGCTGCTCTCCTGCGCGCGGGCGACGACCTGGTCGGCCAGCTCGTTGAGCTGTTCCAGCGAACCGATGCCGCCGATCAGGAACTCACCACCGCCGTCGCCACCGGCCGACGGCAACGACGGCGGCACCAGCGCGAAGATGTTCAGGCCGGTGATCTCGGCGAGCTTGGGCTGCAGGTCCTGCTGCAGGATCTGGTTGGTCGAGCGGTCGCGCTGGCTCCACGGCTTCATGACGAAGCCGCCCATCGCACTGTTGCTGCCGCCCATGCCACCCATGCCGCCGTTGAACAGGAAGAAGTCGTTGATCTCCGGAATGTCGGCGACGATCGCGGTCATCTCCTCGGTGTACGACTCGACGTAGTCGAGCGTGCTCGCCGCATCGGCGCTACCGATCGCGAACACGAAACCTTCGTCCTCGACTGGTGCGGGTTCCTTGGGCGCGCCCATGTACAGGAAGGCGCACGACACCAGCACGATGGCGCCAAACACCAGGATCACGCCACGCGTCTGCAAGGCGCTGTGCAGCTTGCGCTGGTAGCCCTGCTGCAGCGAATCGAAGCGGCGGTCGAGCCACTGCTCGAGCCGGCTCTTGGTGTGCTCGCCGTGCGGCTTGAGGATCTTCGCGCACATCATCGGTGTCAGCGTCAGCGCGATGATGCCCGACAGGAACACCGCGCCCGCCAGGGTGAACGCGAACTCGGTGAACAGCACGCCGGTCAGGCCGCCCTGGAAGCCGATCGGCAGGTACACCGCGATCAGCGTCGTGGTCATCGCGACCACCGGCCAGGCCAGTTCGCGCGCGCCGCGGATCGCGGCATCGTGCGGCGACATGCCGTCCTCGATGTGGCGGTGGATGTTCTCCAGCACGATGATCGCGTCGTCGACCACGATGCCGATCGCCAGCACCATCGCCAGCAGCGTCAGCAGGTTGATCGTGAAGCCCATCAGCAGCATCAGGAACAGCGCGCCGACCAGCGACAGCGGCACCGTGACCGCGGGAATCAGCACGCTGCGGAACGAGCCGAGGAACAGGTAGATCACCACGATGACGATGATCACCGCTTCGATGATCGTGCGGATGACCTCGTTGATGCCGTCCTGGATGGATTCGGTGCTGTCGTAGGGGATCGTCGCCTCGATGCCGTCGGGCAGCTGCGGCACGATCTCCTCGTCCCAGGCCTTGCGCACCTCGGCGATCACGTCGAGCGCATTCGCATCGGGCGAAACGAAGATGCCCATGAATGTCGCCGCGGCGCCGTTGATGCGCACCGACGAACCATAGTTCTCCGAACCCAGCACGACATCGGCGATGTCGCCCAGGCGCACGATCGCGCCGTCGGCCTCACGCACGACAAGCGCCCGGAATTCCTCGGGCGTGCGCAGGTCGGTGCGCGCGGTCAGGTCGACCGAGACCATCTGGCCCTTGGTCGAGCCCAGCGCGGACAGCACGTTGTTGGACTGCAGCGCCGTTGACACATCGCTGGCGGTGACGCCGAGCGCAGTCATGCGATCGGGTTTGAGCCACACGCGCATCGCGAACGAACCCGGGCCCATGATCTCGGCGCGCTGGACGCCGGGAATCGTCGCGATCTTCGGCTCCACCGCGCGCGTCAGGTAATCGGTGATCTGGTTATCGTTGAGCGCGTCGCTGGCGAACGAGACGTACATCGCCGCGACCTGCTGGCCCTGCTGCAGGTCGATGACCGGGTCTTCCGATTCCGCGGGCAGTTCGCTGCGCAGCTTGTTGACCTTGGCCGCGATCTGCGTGAGCGCTTCGTTCGGGTCGTAGTCCAGGCGGATATAGGCCTGGATGATGCTGACGCCGGCCGAGCTGGTGGAGGTGATGTAGTCGATACCCTCGGCGCTGGCGACCTCGCGTTCCAGCGGCGTGGTGATGAAGCCCTGGATCAGGTCGGCGTCGGCACCGAAGTACGTGGTGCTGACGTTGACCACCGCATTCTGCAGCTCGGGGTACTGGCGCACGTTGAGCTCGGAGAACGCGCGCAGGCCGAACAGCAGGATGAAGAGGCTGACGACGATCGCCAGCACGGGCTTGTTGATGAAGATGTCGGTGAATTTCATCGGGATCTCCGTCCCGCGTCAGGCGCGGGATCCGGCAAAGGGGGCGGGGCAGCGGCGCCGGCTGGCGGCCGCACGCCCCGCATGCGCATCAGCGGTTTTCGGGCGTCGGCGCGGCGTCCGCGCTCGGCTGCACGCGGTTGTTGATCGTCACTTCGGCGTCGTTGCGCAGCTTCAGCAGACCGCTGGTCGCGACGCGCTCGCCCGGCTCGAGGCCCTCGGTCACCGCGATCAGGTCGCCGCGGGCCGCGCCGGTCTGCACGAAGCGCTGGCGCACGACGAGCGTCGGGCCCGCAGGCGTGCCGTCCTCGGTCTTCGCGCCTTCGGCGGCGGGCTTCTCGGTGACCACGTAGACCGCATTGCCGTAGGGATTGAAGGTCACCGCGGTCTGCGGGATCACGACGGTCTTCTGGTCCTCGCCGGTGTCCAGCCCGACGCGCGCGAACGTGCCCGGACGCAGGCGGCCGTCGGGATTGGCCAGCGTGGCCTGGATGCGGAAGTTGCGCGTGGTCGGATCGACCGAAGGTTCGATCGCGGTGATCGTGCCCTCGAAGGATTCGCCGGGCAGGGCGTCGATGCCGGCCTTGACCGTCGCGCCCTCGCGGATCATCGGCAACTGCTGCTCGGGCAGCGAGAAGTCGAGATAGATCGGATCCAGCGACTGCAGGCTGACGATCGGCGTACCCGGCGACACGAACTCGCCCAGGTTGACCTTGCGGATGCCGAGCACGCCGTCGAACGGGGCGCGGATGGTCTTCTGCGCGATCAGGGCGCGCTGCGCCTCGACCTGGGCCAGCGAAGTCGCCGCCTGCGTGGCGCGTTCCTCCACTTCGGCCTGCGAGACGAGCTGGGTGGCGCCCAGTTCGGCCCAGCGGTCGCGCTGGACGACGGCCAGCTTGGCCGCGGCCTCGCTGGAGCGCAGTACGGCGACTTCGTTGTCGGTATTGAGTTCCACCAGCACCGTGCCCGCCCGGACCGGCTGGCCGGCCTCGAACGACAGCTTGCGCACGACGCCGCCGGCTTCGGTGGTGACGTCGGTGCCATTGACGGCGACCAGCGTGCCGACCGCTTCCAGGCCCGTGCGCCAGGTCTGCTCTTTGGCATCGAACGTGGTGATGGCCACCGCCGGCTGCGGCATGTTGTCGAAGAACTCGTTCATGCCGCGGCCCATCAGGGCCTTCGCGGCGAACACACCGCCGAACACCACGAAGGTGGCCAGCAGCACGATGAACATGCGGAGTCGGGGGCGCGGCGCGCGCTCGGAGGAAGTCCTGGCCATGGGAAGGTCCGTCAGGGAAGAGGAAGGGGAGGCGGGAGATCGGGCGCGATGCTGTCCCAGCTGGTCTGGAAGACGTCGCGGCTGACCCGTTCGATCAGGGAGTCAAGCGCGGCATCGTCGTCGGCGTCGAACAGCGGCTGCCAGCCGTAGCCGTTGAGCAGGTACTGCAGCTGCCGGATCAGCAGACGATACGGATCGCCGATCAGGGCGACATCGAGCAGGCCCTGCTGCTGCGCCAGGGTGTGCATGCCCAGCGTCATCATCCACGGGCCCAGGGTCAGCGCGTTGACGTGCAGGCCGGCGTCCGGCAGGTCGCCGCGGGCGCGCGCTTCGCTGGCGACGCTGTCGATCAGTTCACCGAGCGGCGCGCTGGCCGCGAGTGCCCGGCGCCGGCTTTCGCACGACGCGGCGCCCCAGACGACATCGGTCCAGACGAACTGGTCGAGGCGGAAGTGTTCGGGCTGTTCGCGGATCACCAGCATGTCGGCGAGCACGATCGCGAGCATTTTCTCGCGTGTCGGACCGTGCCAGTGGACGGCCCGCTCGAACAGCTCCACGCGGCCCAGGCAGTTGCGCGTGGCCAGCGCCACCAGCAGGTCTTCCTTGCTGGCGAAGTGCTTGTACAGGGTGCCGATCGCGTAACCGCTTTCCTCGGCGATGCGGGCCATCTGCAGCGAGAGCAGTCCGTCGCGCTGGATCAGCGCCTGTGCCTGGTCGAGGAACGCCTGTTCGCGCAGGGCGATCTCGCGCTGGCGGCGCAAGGCGACGGGAGAGGCGGGAGGCATGCGCTTCGCTGAACAGGGCGAGAAGCGCGAGATTATGAACTTGGTTCACGCCGTGAGCAAGGTTCGCGTTGACGGCCGGCTCACTGCCACCGGCGAAGCATCGGCCGGCTGCCCGCGTTGAAGACGCATGACCTTCTGCACGCTGTCAGCCGCAATCTGAATTAGCTATACTGGCCGGTATAGAAATACCCCTCCGCACTCCCCCTCGTCTCTTCCAGGTCCTCCCCATGCGTCGAATCCTGCCTCTTGCCGTGCTTGCCATGGCGCTTTCCGCGTGCAGCCCCCAACAGGAACAGGCTGCACCGCCGCCACCGGAAGTGGGGGTGCTGACGATCCAGCCGACCACGGTCGCGCTCGAGCAGGATCTCGTGGGCCGGCTGGCGCCGTTCCGCAGTGCCGACGTCCGCGCCCGGGTGCCGGGCGTACTCGAAAGCCGCGTCTACCAGGAAGGCAGCGACGTCAACGAAGGCGACGTGCTGTTCCGCATCGATCCCGACCAGCTGCAGGCCGCACTGGGCACCGCCCAGGGCGCCCAGGCGCAGGCACAGGCCAATGCGGTCAATGCCAAGAGCGCCGCGGACCGCGCGCGCCAGCTGGCACCGACGAACTTCATCTCCAAGTCCGATCTCGACAATGCGCTGGCCGCCGAGCGCAGCGCGGAAGCCGCGCTGCAGGCCGCTCGCGCATCGACGCAGACCGCGCAGATCAATCTCGGCTACGCCACCGTGCGTGCGCCGATTTCCGGCCGCGCCGGCAAGCAGCAGGTCACGGAAGGTGCGCTGGTCGGCCAGGGGGATTCCACGCTGCTGACCACGGTCGATCAGATCGATCCGCTGTACATCAACTTCTCGATGAGCGCCGGCGAGTTCGCCCGGATCCGCGCGCTGCCGCTCGATCGCGAGGCCGGCGGTGGCCAGGTCCAGATCATCCTGGCGGACGGTTCGGTGCACGACCAGACCGCCACGCTGGACTTCTCCGGCGACGTGGTCGACCCGGCGTCCGGCGCGATCCAGCTGCGTGCGACGCTCCCGAACCCGGACCGTCGCCTGCTGCCTGGCGTCTACGTGACGTTGCGCGCGAACATGGGCCAGCAGGCCGGCGTGTTCCTGGTGCCGCAGGCCGCCGTGCTGCGTGATGCCAACAGCGCCTACGTGCTGGTGGTGGGCGAGGGCGACAAGGTCGTCCGCAAGGCTGTGCGCACCGACCGTGCGCAGGGGAGCCAGTGGGTCGTCACCGACGGCCTGGTGGCCGGTGATCGCGTGATCGTCAGCGGCGTGCCGAAGGCGCGTCCCGACGCGGTCGTGACGCCCAAGCCCTGGACGCCGGAACAGGCGGCCAATGCGCCGGCCGCTGGTGCGGCCCCCGCAGGCCAGCCTGCCGGCGACGCCGGTGCGCCCGCGGCGACCGACGACGCGACTGCGGCACCGGCCCAGGATGCCGCCGGCCAGGCGCCCGCTGCGAACGACGCGCAGGACTGATCCGCCATGCCCAAGTTCTTCATCAACCACCCGGTCTTCGCCTGGGTCGTCTCCATCCTGATTTCGCTGGCGGGTGTGATCTCGCTGCTGAACATGGGCGTGGAGTCGTACCCGAGCGTCGCGCCGCCCCAGGTCACCGTCTCGGCGACCTATCCCGGCGCCAGCGCCGACACCACCGAACGCGCGGTGACACAGGTCATCGAGCAACAGCTCACCGGTATCGACAACCTGCTGTACTTCAGCTCGACGTCGAGTTCATCCGGCCGCGCCAGCGTCACCTTGACGTTCGAAACCGGTACCGACGCGGACATCGCGCAGGTGCAGGTGCAGAACAAGGTCTCGCTGGCGACGCCGCGTCTGCCCAGTGAAGTGGTGCAGCAGGGCGTCGTCGTGGCCAAGGCCAACGCAGGCTTCCTGATGGTCGTCGGCCTGCGCTCGGCGGACACGACGGTCACCCGCAACCAGCTCAACGACCTGATCGGTTCGCGCGTGCTCGAGCAGATTGCGCGTGTCCCCGGTGTCGGCAGCACCCAGCAGTTCGGTTCCGAGTACGCCATGAACATCTGGCTCAACCCGGACCAGCTGCAGGGCTACGGCATGTCGGCGACCGAGGTCATGGCCGCCGTGCGTGGACAGAACGTGCAGTTCGCAGCGGGTTCGGTCGGCTCCGACCCGGCGCCCGAAGGCCAGGGGTTCACCGCCACGGTCTCCGCCGAAGGCCGCTTCAGCACGCCCGAGCAGTTCGAGAACATCATCCTGCGTGCCGACTCCGACGGCGCGACCGTGCGCCTGAAGGACGTCGCGCGCGTGGCGATCGGCGCGTCGGGTTACGGCTTCGATACCAAGTACAACGGCCAGCCCACCGGCGCGTTCGCGATCCAGCTGCTTCCGGGCGCGAATGCGCTGACGGTGGCCAGCGCGGTCGAAGCGCGCATGGACGAACTGCAGCCGTCGTTCCCGCAGGACATCGAGTGGTTCAAGCCCTACGACACGACGACGTTCGTGACGCTGTCGATCAAGGAAGTCATCAAGACCCTGATCGAGGCGGTGATCCTGGTGTTCCTGGTGATGCTGCTGTTCCTGCAGAACCTGCGCGCGACCATCATTCCGACGCTGGTCATTCCGATCGCGCTGCTCGGCACCTTCCTCGGCCTGAGCATGCTCGGCTACACGATCAACCAGCTGACGTTGTTCGCGATGGTGCTGGCGATCGGCATCGTGGTCGACGATGCGATCGTGGTGATCGAGAACGTCGAACGCATCATGGCGGAGGAACACCTGCCGCCACGCGAAGCGACGATGAAGGCGATGGACCAGATCACCGGCGCCGTCGTCGCGATCACCGTCGTGCTGGCCGCGGTGTTCATTCCCAGCGCCCTGCAGGGCGGCGCCTCGGGCGAGATCTACAAGCAGTTCGCGATCACGATCGCGGTCGCGATGGGCTTCTCGGCCTTCCTCGCGCTCGGCTTCACGCCGGCGCTGTGCGCGACCTTCCTCAAGCAGCACGCACCGCCGGGCGAACGCAAGGACAACGTCGTCGTCCGCACGTTCAACAAGTACTACGACCGGGTGAACCGCACCTACGTCGGTCACATCGGCAGCGCCGTGAAGCATGCGCCGCGCTGGATGGCGGTGTTCGCGGTGCTGTGCGTGGTCTGCGCGTTCCTCTACATCCGACTGCCGTCGAGCTTCGTACCGGACGAGGACCAGGGCTACGCGCTGGCGATCGTGCAGCTGCCGCCGGGCTCGACCCTGCAGCGCACCAACGCGGTGTTCGAGGACGTGCGTGCACGCCTGGAGCAGAACCCGTCGTACGAGGCGATGCTGCAGGTCGCGGGCTTCAGCTTCGTCGGCCAGGGCGAGAACGTCGGCATGGGCTTCATCAAGCTCAAGGACTGGGGCGAGCGCGACGTCGACATCAACGGCTTCCTCGGCGAGGCCAACGGTGCGCTGCAGGGCGTGCAGGACGCGACGATCTTCGTCGTGAACCTGCCGACCGTGCAGGGTCTGGGCCAGTTCGGCGGCTTCGACATGTATCTGCAGGACCGTACCGGCGCCGGCAACGCGGCGCTGCAGCAGGCACGCAACCAGCTGCTGGGCGCGGCTGCGCAGAAGACCGACGTGCTGCAGGGCGTGCGCCCGAACACGCTGGAGGATGCGCCGCAGCTGCAGTTGAACGTCGACCGCGTCCAGGCCCAGTCGATGGGTCTGTCGGTGACCGACATCTACGGCGCGATCCAGCTGATGCTGGCGCCGGTCTACGTCAACGACTACGTGTCCGATGGCCGCATCAAGCGCGTCAACATGCAGGCCGATGCGCAGTTCCGCACCGAGCCGGGTTCGATCGGCCGTTTCTACACGCCGAGCGCGACGTCGACGAATCCCGACGGCACGCCGACGATGATTCCGCTGAGCACGGTGGTGAATCCGGAGTGGGGCGCCAGCACGCCATCGCTGACGCGCTACAACGGCTACGCCGCGGTCAACATCGTCGGTTCGCAGGCGCCCGGTCGCAGTACGGGTGAAGCGATGGCCGCGATGGAGGAGATCGTCGAAAACGACCTGCCCGACGGCTTCGGTTACGACTGGGCGGGCATGTCCTACCAGGAGATCATCGCGGGCAATACGGCGACGCTGTTGCTGCTGCTGTCGGTGGTCGTGGTGTTCCTGTGTCTGGCCGCGCTCTACGAGAGCTGGTCGATCCCGGTCGCGGTGTTGCTGGTGGTGCCGCTGGGCATCCTCGGCGCGGTGGTCTTCACGATGCTGCGCCCGGGCCTGTCGAACGACATCTTCTTCAAGATCGGCATGGTCACGGTCATCGGTCTGGCGGCGAAGAACGCGATCCTGATCGTCGAGTTCGCGGTGCAGCAGTACAAGGAAGGCAAGACCCTGCGCGAGGCGACGATCGAAGCGGCGAACCTGCGCTTCCGTCCGATCCTGATGACCTCGTTCGCCTTCATCATGGGCGTCACGCCGATGGCGCTGTCGAGTGGCGCGGGTTCCAGCGCACGTCACGCACTGGCCACCGGCGTCATCGGCGGCATGCTGTTCGCGACGTTCCTCGGCCTGCTGCTGATCCCGGTGTTCTTCATCGTCGTGCGCCGTGTGCTGGGCGACAAACTCGACGAGCCGGATCCGCGTCTGGAAGCGGAACGTGAGCGCGACCGCCAGCTGGCACAGGATGGCGACGAACGACCGGCGCACTGACCGCGCCGTAGTTCGATCGAGAAGGGCCGCTCCGGCAACGGGGCGGCCTTTTTCGTGTGGGCAGACGAACGCGCACCGCATCAGCGCTGCGTGCATCGCGTTGGTCGATTCTTACGGACTGCCTGCGGGTGCCGTTGCGGACGTCAAGCGTGCGACTGCCGTTACGTCCGACCGACTTGCAGCGCGTGGAGGCGGAGCGGGGTGCTATCGCTCTGGTCCGCGCCGTATGGATGTCTACCGAGTCGATCCGACTCACCTGCCCACGGGATCGGGCATGCGGGCCGTGCACATCAAGGGCGCGATCGGTCGACCCGACGCTGTCAGCGGCGGTGCCCGCTCAGAACAAGTCGGTGGCGCGCGTGTCGGCAGCGCGCGCGAAGTACATCGCGAAGGGGTGCGCTGGGGGCCACCATGGCTGTGGAATCCGGACGATGCGCGCAAGGGAGCGCGCATCGTCATCAGGAGAACGGGACGTGCAGCGCGTCCGCCCATCCGGCAGTGCAGCCGGGGCGACGCCCGGCAACGACGTCGCAGGATGCTCGCGGCCGCGCCTCAGTCGATGAACTGCAGCCGTGCCAGTTCCGCATACAGGCCGCCCTGGGCCAGCAGTTCGGCATGCGTGCCCTGGGCGACGATGCGCCCATGGTCCATGACCACGATGCGGTCGGCCTTGAGGATGGTCGCCAGGCGGTGCGCGATGACGAGGGTCGTGCGGCCTTCCATCAAGCGCGACAGCGCCTGCTGTACCGCGTGTTCGCTCTGCGCATCGAGCGCCGACGTGGCTTCGTCGAGCAGCAGGATCGGGGCATCGCGCAACAGGGCGCGGGCGATCGCGATGCGCTGCTGCTGGCCGCCGGACAGGCGCGCGCCGCGCTCGCCCAGCTGCGCGTCGTAGCCCTCGGGCAGGGCGGCGAGAAACGCGTGGGCCTCGGCTGCGCGGGCGGCGTCTTCGACTTCGGCGTCGCTCGCGTCCAGACGGCCGTAGCGGATGTTGTCGCGCGCGCTGGTGGCGAAGATCGTCGGCTGCTGCGGCACCAGCGCGATGTCGTCGCGCAGCGCATCGGGCGACAGGGTGCGCACGTCGATGCCGTCGACGGACACGGTGCCGGTCGACGGATCATGGAACCGCAGCAGCAGCGACAGCAGGGTGCTCTTGCCCGCGCCGGACGGGCCGACCAGGGCGACGGTTTCGCCGGGCGCGACCGCCAGGGTGAAGTTGTCCAGCGCCGGGGCGTCGGGCCGGGTCGGGTAATGGAAGGTCACGGCGTCGAACGCGAGTGCGCCGCGCGACGGCTGCAGGCCTTTGGCGGGATGCGCGGGCGCATGGATCGCCGGGGTTTCGACCAGCAGTTCGGAAATGCGGCCCATGCCGCCGGCCGCACGCTGCAGCTCGTTCCAGACTTCCGCCAGTGCGCCGACCGAGCCGGCGCCGAACAGGGCGTAGAGCACGAACTGGCCCAGCGTGCCGGCGCTCATGTCGCCGTTGATGACATCGTGCGCGCCGGACCACAGCACCGCGGTCACCGCGCCGAAAATCAGCGTGATCGCGACCGCGGTGATGATCGCCTGCAGGCCGATGCGCCGGCGCGCGGTTTCGACCGAGCGTCCGACGGCGTCCTCGAAACGGCCGCGCTCGTAGGGCTCGCGCGCATGCGCCTGCACGGTGCGGATCGCGCCGAGGGTCTCGTTGGCCAGTGCGTTCGCATCGGCGATCCGGTCCTGGCTCTGCCGCGAGACTTTTTCCAGCCGTCGACCGCCCAGCACCAGCGGCAGCACGAACAGCGGAATGCCGATCAGGGTGAACGCCGCCAGCCGCGGGCTGGTGACCACCAGCATGGCGACGCTGCCCAGCACCATCACCGTGCTGCGCAGCGCGACCGACATCGTCGAGCCGACAACCGAACGCAGCAGTTCGGTGTCCGCGCTCAGGCGCGAAACGAGATCGCCGCTGCGGTTGCGTTCGAAGAAGTCCTGGTCGAGATCCAGCATGTGCCCGTAGAGCCGCGTGCGCAGGTCGGCGACGACGCGCTCGCCCAGCAATGACACGAAGAAGAAGCGCGCCGCGGTGAACAGCGCCAGCGCGATCGCCACCAGCAGCAGCACGGCGAACGTGGCATCGATCCGGTCGGCATCGGCGAATCCGTGGTCGATCATCCGCCGCACCGCGACCGGCAGGCTGAGTGTCGCGATCGACGACAGCGCGAGTGCGATCAACCAGGCGGCGAACAGGCCGCGCTGACGCATCACGAAGGGCCACAGGGTCTTGAGCGCGGTGACGCGCGCCTTGGGTTGCCCGGAGTCGGGCGCGCGCGGAGAACGGAAGGCCATCAGGGATTACCGTCCGCGTCGGGGGCGAACTGGACCCGATCCCGTGTGGCATCGCGCAGACGTGTTTTCAAGTCCATCACCCGATCGCGTGGTAGTTCGAGGCGCAGCGTGGCGCCTTCCGGAACGAAGTTCTCGGCGCGCTTGACCGCATCCACCGCCGCCAGCGCCGCATGCACGCTGCCCAGCGTGTCGAACGGTGCCAGCAGTTCGAGTGTGGCCATCTCGACGAGCGGCAGACGTGGTGCGACCCGCAGGCACTCGGCCGCGCAGCCGCCGTAGGCTCGCACCAGCCCGCCGGCGCCGAGCTTGATGCCCCCGTACCAGCGCACGACGACCACGAGAATCCGGTCGAAGCCCTGGCCGTCGATCGCGGCGAGAATCGGCCGGCCGGCGGTGCCCGACGGCTCGCCGTCGTCGCTGGAGCGGTACTGGTCGCCCACGCGCCAAGCCCAGCAGTTGTGCGTGGCATCCGCCACGTGGATCGCGCGCAGGGTCTCCAGGGCGGCGGCCTCGTCATCGACCGGGGCCGCGTGCGCGATGAAGCGGCTGTGCTTGACCTCGAGCGTGTGGGTAGCCGGCGCGGCCAGGGTGTCCAGCGGCATCGCGTCGGTCAGTCCAGCAACGCGCGCAGGTCGGGCGGCAGATCGGCATCGGGATGACGCCGGTGGAATTCGCCCAGGCTCGCGCGGGCGGCGGCGATGTCGCCGGCATCCAGCAGTTCGCGCACGCGTTCGAGCCAGGCATCCCGGACCTCGGGCGAGTCCGCGGACGCGGGCGGCTGGTCTTCGTCCGGCATGTCCTCGAACGCCGCGACCGCCGCGCGCTCGCGTTGGCGCAGTACCTGGGGCGCCGCTGCGGGCGCTGCGCGCGCCGCACTGGCCGAGGTCGCGCTGGCCGCGCGCGGGGCGTCCATCGCCTCGGAACCGAAGGCCGTCGCGCGCGGTGCAGCAACGGCCGCGGCATCGGCTTCGACGGCCGGGGACTGCGGCGAAGGCGTGTTCATCGGTGCAGGCGGTGAGGCTGCCTGCCTCGAGACGGGCAGCGCTGGCGTTTCGGCAACGGGAGAAGGCGCCTCCGCTGCCGGGGCAGGCGTCTCCGCGCGCCGCGCCTGCACGGGGGCGCTGGCGTCCGGCTCGGACACCGGGGATTCGACGGCGTCTGCCGCCGGCACCGGAGACATGGCTGACGACTCGGCGGCCGGTTCGGCGCGTCGGGCCTGCATCGCCATCGTCGCTTCCGAGGCAGGCTCGGGCCGTTCGTCTGGCATCGGCCGCAACTGCCAGGCGACGCCGATCGCCACGAAAAATGCCGCGGCGACGCCCATGCCCATCGGCCAGCGACGACGGCGTGGCGGACGGTGCGCCGGACGCGGTGCCGCGATGGCTGTCGCCGGCTGCGGATCGACGGCGCCGATGTCCGGCGCGTTCGAGGACGCTGCTGCATTGCGCGCAGCCGCCAGGATCGCCGCGTCCAGCGCAGGCGATGGCGCGGCGACGGGATCGCGCGCCAGCCTCGCGGCCAGCGCACGCGCCTCGGCATCCAGCGGTTCGCGGGGATCGTTCATGCGTTCAACATCGCGCGGAGTTTGTCCATGGCATAGCGCAGTCGCGACTTGACCGTCTCGCGGCCCGCACCCGTGATTGCACCGATCTCCTCCAGCGTCAGATCCTGTTCCAGCCGCAACAGCAGCACCTCGCGCTGCTCGACCGGCAGTGCTTCCAGGGCGCGCTGCAGCTGCCGCCGGTCTTCGAACGCGCTTGCATTGCGTTCGGGGGTGTCCGGGTCCGCAACACGCGCCGTGCGGGCGTCGGCGTCTTCGGGCGGTGGCGGGCGGTGGCTGGCGGCGCGCCAGTGGTCGGCGAGCCGATTGTGGGCAATGCGGTAGAGCCAGGTCGTGAACAGCGCGTCCGGTCGCCAGCCCTCGCGCGCTGCGATCACGCGCTGCCAGATGTCCTGGAAGATCTCGTCGGCAAGCGCCGGATTGCGCAGCTGGCGCACGAGAAAGCGGTAGAGCTTGTCCCGGTGGCGGCGATAGAGCACTTCGAACGCGGCCACGTCGCCCGCGGCATAGGCCAGCATCAACGCATCGTCGCCGGGATCTGCCTGCGGTCGGGCGATGTCGTCCATGCCGGTCAGGTTACGTGCTGGCCCGACGCGCGGGAAGCCTGGAGGCGCGGCGGGACGCGGGATGGGGCATGCGGCGTGCGTGTGCATGCGTGGGGCCAACGTCCAGGCGCGGGAATCGGGGTCGAAGCCGTCGGCGGAGGTTCCGATTTGGGTATGCTGCCGCCGGGGGAATCCAGGGATCCGGGAGCATCGTGCCTGCACGTCATCGCATTTCGACGGCCGCCCGGCAGTCGCCCGTCGACGTCGGTGCGAGCCTGCGCCCGATCATCGACGCGGTGCCGTCCGGGATGCAGGCCGTGCTGCGCTGGAAGTGCGCGTCGCTCGGCGCGGGCGAAGTCGCGTCGCCAGGTGCCAGGGCCGGCCTGCTCTCTGAGATCGAAGCCGCGATCGGCGATGACGTGTCCGCGCGTGCGCGGCGGCTGCAGCACCGCGACGTCGACGGCATGCGCATCACGGTTGCGCTGGACCCGCCGGCGCAGGACGCGGCCAGCCTGGCCTGGCTGGAACTGGCCCTGCACAGCGCGGTGGTCGCCACCGGCGCCCTGCAGTCGGAACGGCGCCTGGACGCGTTGCGCCGGTCGGAACGCCTGCAGCAGGCCCTGTACGAGATCGCCGATCTCGCCGGTTCGACGCTGGACATGTCCGAAGTCCTCGGGCGCATCCACCGCGTCGTCGGCGGGCTGACCACGGCCGAAAACTTCTACATCGTGCTGTACGACGATCTGCGCGACACGATGCGCTTCCTGTACTTCGTCGACGAACGCGATCCCTGGATCGCCGATCCCGACGAGGAACTGCGCGTCGACACGATGCCGCACAGCCTGACGATCGCGCTGCTGCGCGAGGGCCAGCCGATGCTCGGCCCGTCGGTCGAGCTGCGCCGTCGTTACGGCGTGGACCATGCCGAGTCGCTGACCGGGCCCGACAGCGCCGACTGGCTGGGCGTGCCGTTGCGCCGGGACGGGCACGTCTGCGGCGCGATCGTGGTGCAGAGCTACGACCGGCCCGGACGCTACAGCGACGACGACCGTGCGCTGCTGGAATTCGTGGCCCAGCACATCCTGACCGCGCTCGACCGCAAGCAGGCCCAGGCCGAGCTGGAGCGGCGCGTCGCCTCGCGCACCGTGGAACTGCAGGAGGCCAACTTCGGCCTGCAGGCGCAGATCAGCGAGCGCGAACGCGCGGAGAAACTGCAGCGTGCGCTGTACCGGATCAGCGAGCTGTCGGTCGCCGCCGGCAGCCTCGAGCGTTTCTACGCCGACCTGCACGCGATCGTCGGTGAGCTGCTGTACGCGCGGAATTTCTACATCGCGATGCTCAGCGCGGATGGCCGCCAGATCGAGTTTCCGTATTCGGTCGACGAGCGCGATGCAGTGCGGCGCCCGCGCGCCTGCGGCAACGGCCTCACCGAATACGTCATCGGCAGCGGCCAGCCCCTGCTGGCGCGGCGCGAGGGCATCGTGCTGCTGGAGTCCACGGGTGAGCTGCGCAGCCGCGGCACCCAGGCGCAGTGCTGGCTCGGCGTGCCGCTGACCCGCGACGATCTGCCGGTCGGCGTGATCGCGGTGCAGAGCTATGACCCGGGCATCTCGTTCGCGCCGAGCGACC
This sequence comes from Luteimonas sp. Soil_C_5, assembly GCF_057656615.1. Lineage (NCBI taxonomy): Bacteria > Pseudomonadati > Pseudomonadota > Gammaproteobacteria > Lysobacterales > Lysobacteraceae > Luteimonas > Luteimonas sp. Soil_C_5. The sequence continues at coordinate 862,277 of NZ_JBDGKA010000001.1, read as the reverse complement.
AGGAACTGCTGACCTTCGTCGCCCATCACATCGATGGCGCGCTGGAGCGCAAACGGGCGCAGGACGCGCTCAAGGCGGCACATTCGGAACTGGAGTTCCGCGTCGAGGCGCGTACCCACGAACTCGAAGCGGCCAATCGCGAACTCCGCGCGCAGATCGGCGAGCGCGTGCGCGCGCAGCAGCGTCTGGTGCACCAGGCGCGCCACGATCCACTGACCGGATTGCCCAACCGCCTGCAGTTGCTGGAGCGTCTGACCAGCGCGCTGCAACCCGACGCGGGCGCAGTCCACGAACCGTTCGCGGTGCTGTTCCTCGATCTCGACCGCTTCAAGCTGGTCAACGACAGCGTGGGCCATGCCGCCGGCGACGCGATGCTGGTCGAGATCGGCCAGCGCATCGCGGCAATGCTCGGGCCTTCGGACCTGATCGCCCGGCTGGGCGGCGACGAATTCGCGGTCATGCTGGCCGGCGTCGACGATCCCGGCGTCGCCGAAACGACGGCCGCCACGTTCCTCAAGGCACTGGCCCGTCCGATCTGGGTGGCCGGGCGCGAACTCTTTCCGTCGGCGAGCATCGGCATCGCGATGTCGCATCCCGATTACGTCGACGGACATGGCCTGCTGCGCGACGCCGACGCGGCGATGTACCGCGCCAAGGCCAGCGGCCGCGACCGGATCGCGTGCTTCGACGAGGCGATGCGCGCGGAAGCGACGCGTCTGCTGGACCTCGAGGCCGACCTGCGCCGCGCCATCCTGCAGGATGCGTTCGAGCCGCATTTCCAGCCGATCGTGCGCCTGTCCGATGCCCGGATCGTCGGCCACGAGGCCTTGCTGCGCTGGCGCCACGAGTTGCACGGCATCCTGTATCCGGGCGAGTTCATCGGCGTCGGCGAGGACAGCGGCCTGATCGAGCAGGTCGACTGGCTGATGTACCGCAAGGTCATCGCCCGGATGGCGCGCGATCCGCAGTCCGGCTACGTGTCGATCAATGTGTCGCCGCGGCATTTCCGCGCCGACGATTTCGCCGAGCGCCTGTTGCAGCTGGTCGAAGACGCGGGCGCGGATCCTGGCCGCTTGCGGATCGAGATCACCGAGGTCGCCCTGCTCGACGATGCGCCTCGCGCCCTGCGCACGCTCAACATCCTGCGCGGTCACGGCGTGCTCGCCTTGCTGGACGATTTCGGCACCGGGTTTTCGGCGCTGTCGTATCTGCACCGCTTCCCGATCCAGGCGCTGAAGATCGACCAGAGCTTCGTGCAGGGGCTGGGGAGCGACCTGCATGCCGAGAGTCTGGCGCTGGTGCGCGCGATCCTGGCGCTGGCCGGCACCCTCGGCATCGACACCATCGCCGAGGGCGTGGAGACACGCCAGCAGCGCGACCTGCTCGACGAACTGGGTTGCCAGTACGGGCAGGGCTTCCTCTATGGCCGGCCCGTGGCCGAGCCGGTGCACCGCGTCGAGGCCTGAGCCGCGCGGCCAGCCGGTTCAGATCACGGCTTCGACGCAGTCGCGTCCGTTCGCCTTCGCTGCGTAGAGCGCACGATCGGCCACCGCGAAGGCCTGTTCGATGGTGTCGCCGCGTGTCGGCGAGAGCACGTGCACGCCGATGCTCGCAGTGACCCGGATGCGCAGGTCGTCGGAATGGCAGGGTTCGTCGGCGAGCGCATGGCGGATCGTTTCGGCGATCGCGGCTGCGCCTGCGAGATCCTGGCCGGGCAGTGCGGCGACGAATTCCTCGCCGCCGAAACGGGCGAGCAGGGCGTCGTGCGGACGCAGGCTGCGGCCGATGCGATGTGCGGCCCAGCGCAGGCAATCGTCGCCGACGAAATGACCGTAGCGGTCGTTGATCGATTTGAAATGGTCCAGGTCGATCATCATCAGCGCGAGCGGCGTGCTGCGCTGCCTGGACTGCGCCGACAGGTCCGCGAACGCCTCGTGGAACCAGGCGCGGTTGTAGAGACCGGTCAGACCGTCGCGGCGGCTGGAGTCGCGCAGGCGGGCGTGGGCCTCCTCGAGCTGCATCAGTGCACTGCGCACGTCCTGGGTGCGCTGGGCGACCTTCCGTTCCAGGCCCTGGTTGACCTCGGCGACGATGCGCTGGTTTTCGCTGCGCAGCGCGGCGTAGCGGTGGCCGAGCGCGACCGACAGCAGCAGCATCTCCAGCGCCGAACCGATCTGCACGCCGTACTCGGTGATGAAGGTCTTGGGCAGCATGCCGAAGGCCAGCAGGGTGAAGACGGCGGTGCCCAGCAGGAACATCGACCACGCCAGCAGCAACAGCTTGGCGGGCGTATAGCCGCGCTGCAGAACCACCACGGTGGCGATGACGATACCGATCACGCCCAGCAAGACCGCGCGCGAGGCGACCGGCGTGGAGATGCGCAGCGGCAGCCACACCGACGCCAGGCCGAACAGCACGAAGAACACGATCAGCGCCAGCAGCATCCGGTTGCCGGTCGGCCAGCGCCGGGGCAGTTCGAGGAAGGTGCGCGAGAACTGCAGCATCGCGATCAGGGCCAGACAGATCGAGATCGGCACCATGTGGTCGGCCATCCACGACGAGCCCGGCCACAGGTATTCGAAGCCCAGGCCGTTGAGCGTGAACAGCACCAGCCCGAACGCGGTGATGTGGCACAGGTACCAGAAGTAGCTGGCGTCGCGCAGCGACAGCCACAGCACCAGGTTGTAGAAGAACAGCGCCAGCAGGATGCCGTAGTACAGCCCGATCGCGAGCTGCGCATCGCGCGAGACCTCGGTGAACGCGGTCGGCGTATAGAGCTGCAGCGGCACCTGCATCGAACTCTGGCTCTCCACCCGCACCAGCAGGTCGACCGGGGTGCCGGCCGGCAGGTCGATCATGAAGTTGGGATGGCGATAGCGGATGCTGCGCGCGGAGAACGGGCGATGGTCGCCGCCGGCGTAGTCCACGATGCGGCCGTCGGGATACCGCACATGCACGTCGATACGGTCGCTGAGCGGGTATTCCTGCACCAGCAGCCAGCGCAGCGCATCGTCGTTGCGGTTGGCGACGCGGGCGTGGAACCAGAACGCGCCATGCTGGAATCCGAAGGTGTCGAGGCCACCCGGCAGAGGCGCCATGTCGCCGTCATCCACGCGGCGCCACGCGGCCTCGATCCCTTCGCTGCCGGTGGCATCGTGGTGGTAGCGCACGTGCGGCGACAGCGGTACCGCGCCGACGCCGGCGGGCAACTCGACCACCTCGGCCATCAGCGCGGCAGGCAGCAGGAGACAGGCGAGCAGCCCGAATGCCCACCGCCATCGCCCCCTACGGTTCGACGTCATGCCGCTGCCCCTGTGGAGAATCCCTGTTCCGCGCGTATCTGCATGTGCCTGCGACCGGTCCGTGGCCCTATCGAACGCAGCCAGCGTACGGCAGCGGCCAGCCGAAAGCACCTGCGCGCATAATCGACCGTCCATCGCATCTCCGGACCTCCGTATGCCGCTGCCGTACCGCTTCCGTCGCCCGATCTTCCCGCTGTGCCTTGCCGTGGTCTGCGCGGCCGGCGCACCGGCGCTGGCCTGCGATCGCGGGCAGGTGTTCGAGGATACGAACGGCAACGGTCGCCAGGACGCGGGCGAAGCGGGCGTGGCCGGCGTGCGGGTGTCGGACGGCACCCGGATCGTCGAAACCGACGCGCACGGGCGGTATTCCGGGCTGGACGGCCGGCGCGCCGTGGTCTTCGTCATCAAGCCGGCGGGCTACAGCGTCGCCCGCGACGGCGCACTGCCGGCGTTCTGGCGCGCCGCCGGCAGCCGGGGCGCGGCGTGCGATTTCGCGTTGCAGCCCTCTGCGCAGACGGGTCCGCTCGACATGCTGGTCTTCGCCGATCCCCAGGCGGGTCGCGAGGCGGAGGTCGACTACTACGCGCGCTCGGTGGTCGCCGCCGCGCGCGCCGTGCCCGCCGCGCTCGGCCTCACGCTCGGCGATGTCGGCAACGACGTGCCCGCGCTGTACCCCGCGATCAATGACGCCACCGCGCAGCTGGACGTGCCGTGGCTGCACGTGCCCGGCAATCACGATCTCGATTTCGAGGCCCGTGACGACCACGGCTCGACCGCGAGCTACCGCGCGGTCTACGGTCCGGAAACCTATGCCTGGGAAGAGGCCGGGGCCAGCGTGCTGATGCTCGACAACGTCATCTACCGGCCCGGCGAGCGTCCGGACTACGTCGGCGGATTGCGCGAGGACCAGTTCGCCTTCGTCGAGGCCTATCTTGCAGAGGCACCGACCGACCGCCTGCTGGTGGTGGGCGCGCATGTCCCGTGGTTCAACACCGCATCCGCCGGCGCGCCCGAGACCATGCGCAGCGCCGACCGCGCGCGTCTGTTCGCATTGCTGCAGCGTTTTCCGCACGTGCTGCTGCTCAGCGGACACCGGCACACCCAGCAGCATGTGATGCACGGGCCGGAGACCGGCTGGCATGGCGCGCAGCCGCTGCACGAGTACAACGTCGGCGCGGCCAGCGGCGCGTTCTGGAGCGGGGCGCCCGATGCCGCGGGAATTCCGGCCGCCACCATGGCCGATGGCACCCCCAACGGGTTTGCCAGCCTGCGCGTGGAATCCACGGACGATTACCGGCTGGCCTGGCATCCCGCACGGGTGCCGGCCGACGATGCCGCGACCACGCCGGCAATGGCCCTGCATGCACCGCGCGTACTGCGCCAGGGCGCGTATCCGGCCTGGGGCGTGTACGCCAACGTGTATATGGGCCGGGCCGACACCCGCGTCGAGTTCCGCGTGGGCGAGGGCGCGTGGTCGCCGATGCGCCGCGTCGAACGCCCCGATCCGCGGCTGCTGCTGGAGAACGCACGTGACGATCTGGCCGAGACGCTGCGTGGTCTGGACCGTTCGCCGGAAGCCACGCCGTCGATGCATCTGTGGCGCGGCGCGCTGCCGACCGATCGCGAAGTGGGCGAACACGGCGTCGAAGTGCGCGTGTTCGATGCCTGGCAGGGTGAGCAGCGCGCACGCACGACCTATCGCCTCGACCGTTTCGACGACGCCGGGTCCAGATGATGTACACGGCGTCGCCCGACGGTCTGCCGGTCCAGGCGTTCGCCGACGCCGCGGCGTGGGAAACGTGGCTGCTCGCGCATGCGGATGCTGCGGGCCTGTGGTTGAAGATCGCCAAGCAGGGCAATGCGACGCCGTCGGTGACCTATGCGCAGGCGCTTGACGTCGCGCTGTGTCACGGCTGGATCGACGGCCAGAAGCGCGGCTTCGACGACGCCTGGTTTCTGCAGCGCTTCACGCCGCGGCGCGCGCGCAGCCTGTGGTCGACGCGGAACGTCGCGCATGTCGAGCGTCTGCAGGCGGCTGGCCGGATCGGACCCGCGGGCCGACGCGAGATCGAGGCGGCGCAGGCGGATGGGCGCTGGACCGCCGCTTATGCGGGGTCGGCGTCGATGACACCACCGGAGGAACTTGCGGATGCGCTGACGGCCACGCCGGGTGCGCAGGCCGCGTTCGATGCCCTGGACCGTACCCGGCGCTATGCGGCGTGCTTCCGGGTCGCGACGCTGAAGACCGCGGCCGGCCGTGTGCGTCGCGCGCAGGCGCTGGCGGAGATGATCGCGCGCGGCGAATTCCTGCGCGACTGACGCCTGCGGATTCGCGGGCAACAAAAAACCCGCACATGGCGGGCTCTTCGAAGATGACCGGCTGGCGCGCGATGGCTGGCAGGCGGGTCATGTGCGTGGCTGGCTGGCGTTGGCTGGCTGGCGACGCGGGGCGATTTTAGCGGGACGCCGCCGGGTCATGACGAAACGAGAATCACTCCCGGAACAGCGCTGCCTTTCGGATGTTGGAGCGCTCGCGTGGCGGGGTGTCCCTGGAAAGCATGACCACGCGCAAGCGCGCTTCTGCAAGGAATGCGGCGAATGCATGCATGCCGTCGGCGCGCAGCGTTCATCGGGATGGCGACACCGCGGATGCTGGAACTTCCGGCGGGGCCGGAGTGGCAGGAGCGCGCTTGGGCGCGACGCGGCGCTCCCGGAACGCGCCATCGCGCAGTCGCATGCGCCCGCCGACGGGCAATGCCGTCGCCGCATGTCTGCCGCCTGCGCTCAAGGCGCGATCGGGTAGGGATACACGGCAGGGGCAGGATCGGCCGGCAGCGTGGCCTGCCAGCGCGACAGTGTCTGGCCGATGCGCGCGCCGGCGGCGATCTGCGGACCGGAGCGTTCGTAGCCGAGCTTGCGTTCGCGCTGTTTGATCGCGCGCGCGGCAAAGCGGTAGGCGTTCGCGAAATCGCGATCAGCGTTGAGGCCGTCGAGCAGCCAGGCGTGGCCGAAGAAGGTGATCGTCGATTCGCTGCCGCAGCCGAACGACGGTCGATCGGGACGTGCCGCGGTGAGCACCAGCGTGTCGGGATCCTTGAGCGCGGGCACGAAACCGCCCGAGTAGCAGGCCGAGATCACGACGACGCGATTCACGATGCCGGAGGCGTCGAGCGCCGCGCGCAATGCGTCGGGCGTGATCGTGTCCTCGCTGCCGTCGGGCAGCGCCAGTCCGAGTGCGTGATCGGGCGAGCCGTGCATCGTCAGATACAGCAGCAGCACGTCGCGCTCGCGGTCCATGTGCGCGCCGAGTGCTGAGAGCACATGCCGCAGGTTCGGCACGGTCGCGAGTGGCGTGCCCGCGCCCTTGAGGCTGTCGATGTGGTTGACCAGCGCGAGTGCACGCGCGCCTGCGCCGAGGCGCGGCGCCACCCGCTCGGTCAGAAAACGCACCTCGTTGCGGAACACGTCCTCGCCGGCATCGCCGGCCACACCGACGACGTACAGCGCCGGGGCATCGCCTGTGCCGGATGGCATCGCCGCGACCGAAGCATCGATCAGCGCGTGGTCACGCGTCGCCAGCGGTTGGGTCGCCTGTAACGGCGCACAGACGAGCAGGCACAGCAACGCCGTCGTCTGTAGAAATTGTTGAAGCATGGGCCGACCGGGCGCCGGCCGCATGTCAGCGGATCGCGTCGATCTGGTCGAACGTGGTGACGCGCGTATGACCGTTCGCGGCGGTCGCGTCGCGCGGCTGCGGATAATCGTCGAGACGGTCGATCAGTACGGTGCGCATGCCGGTATCACGCGCGGCGTCGAGTTCCGCGACCACGTCCGACAGGAACAGGATCTCCGCCGGCGCCGCGTCGAGCGCATCGGCGATGCGCGCATAGCTCTCCGCCTCGCGCTTGCCGCCGACCTCGGTGTCGAACCAGTCCGAGATCAGTCCGGTCAGATCGCCGGCGTCGCTGTGGCCGAAGAACAGTTTCTGCGCGGGGACCGAGCCGGAGGAATACACCGCCAGCGTTTCGCCATCCGCATGCCAGCGGCGCAGCGCGTCGGCGGCGTCGGGATAGATGTGCGCGGTGAAGTCGGCGTCCTGGTAACCGGCCGACCAGATCATGCCCTGCAGCGCCTTGAGCGCGGTGTGCTTGCGGTCGGCGTCGATCCAGCCCTGCAGCGTCTCGACGATCACCTTGTCGTCGCAGATCGCACCATGTTCGGTCCCGACCACGTCGAGCCAGCGGCGCACTTCGGGATCATCGCGATGCGCAGCGACGAAGCCGGGCAGGGCGCGGCGCGCATAGGGAAACAGCACGTCCTTGACGAACGAGATGCTGCTGGTGGTGCCTTCGATGTCGGTCAGGATCATCCGCGCGTCAGCCGGTGGTCGGGGGCGTTGAAGTGTAAGGCGTCGGGTGCGGAGATGCCTTGCAGAGTGCTTCGTCCCGGGGGCTCGGCGCTCCGGGAACACGCAGCCCTCCACACCCGTCATTCCCGCGAAGGCGGGAATCCAGTGCCTCTCGCGGTCGTCGACGGCCACGCGCCAGGCGTATTTGAAACAGAACTCGGTACGGAAACACGGATCGAGTGTGCGGGCCCGTCTTGCGGACACGACGGCGCTGGATTCCCGCCTGCGCGGGAATGACGGTTGAGCGTGAACTTCGCTTCCGCAGCGCCGGCACGCCAGCGCAGTGCGTCAGCTAGACCTCACCCTCAGCGCGAACCCGGCTCGTAACGCGGAAACTTCTGCGCGATGTCCGAGCCGGTGAAATGGCCGATCCAGCCGTCCGGCTGCTCGAAGAAGCGGATCGCGACGAAGCGTGGCTCGCTGCCCATGTCGAACCAGTGGGTCACACCGTCGGGCACGCCGATCAGATCGTCCTTGACGCATTCGATCTCGTAGACCTTGCCCTCGACGTGCAGGGTGAACAGGCCCGAGCCGTCGACGAAGAAGCGCACCTCGTCTTCCTTGTGGAAGTGTTCGTCGAGGAACTTGGCGCGCAGTTCTTCGCGCTTCGGGTTGTCGGGCGCGATGCTGATGACGTCGACGGACTTGAAGCCGCGTTCGGCGCTGATGCGGTCGATGTCGGCTTTGTAGGCAGCGATGACCTCGTCCTGCGAGGCGCCGGCGCCCACCGGCTTGGCGGCCTGCCAGCGCTCGAAGGTGACGCCGATCGTCTGCAGTTCGCGGGCGATAGCGTCGCCGTCGCGGCTGTCGAACAGCGGCGTGTCGGGGGCGGTGGCATCGAAAATGCGGAGGCGGCTCATGGCGGTCTGGCTCGGCGCGTGGCGGGCCGTCCAGCCTAGCAAAGCCGCATGTCCGCAACGTTGACCGCGGCGGAACGCCGTCGTTCCACCGCTGGTGCGGCCAGAGGCCTCAGTGCGACGCGCGAAGGCGGCGCAGTTCGAGTTCGCAGTGCAGCAGGAACTCGAAGGCTTCCAGATGGCGGCGCGCTTCGGCCATGTCGCGGCCCCAGGCATAAAGGCCGTGGCCGTCGATCAGATAGCCCCACATCGGGCCGGCGTCGAGCAGCGACTCGACCTGCGCCGAGAGCACGGTCATGTCCTGGCTGTTCGGCAGCACCGGCACGTCGACCGCCATCTCGTGCGTACTGTTGCCGGCGAAGGCCTTCAGCAGCTCGTAGCCTTCCAGACGCACGTGGCCGGCGTCGGCGAACAGGCGCGAGGCGATGGTCTGGGTCGGCGAATGCGTGTGCAGGATGCAGCCGATCTCCGGGAACCGGCGATACAGCTGGGTATGCAGCAGGGTTTCGGCAGACGGACGGTGCTCGCTGCCGACGGCGCGGCCTTCGAAGTCGACGACCATGATGTCGTCTTCCTTCAGCTTGCCCTTGTCGCGGCCGGAGACGGTGATCGCGGCGTGGCGATCATCGAGGCGTCGCGAGAAGTTGCTGCTGGTGGCGGGCGTCCAGCCGGACTGGGCGAGTTCGCGGATGTTGACGATCAGCTCGCCGGCGAGTTCGCGCAGGTGGTGGAGGTCGTAGGGCGTGGGCGTATCGGACATGGCGCGGATTCTAGCGTGCCCGTGTGGCGTCAGCGTTTGCCGCGCCAGGATGGCGGTTCGCCCTTCAGTGCGCAGATCGTGACCAGCAGCGCGGTGGCCACCGCGACGCAGATGCCGAAGGGCAGCGGCGCGTCGCCCGGCGGGAAGCGTGCGGCGCAGCCGATCAGCGTGCCGACGTAGACCAGCAGCACCACCCAGCCCTGCCAGCGCCGCGGCAGCCCCCAGCCGTAGCCGAACGTCTTGGCTTGAAACCAGTAGTCGTCGCGCCGGTCACTCATGGCGCGGGCGGCGCGTCGCGACGGCGCGATGAAAAGCCGCGATACGCGGCCCAGGCCAGCAGCGCGATGATTGCCGCGCCCATCAGCGTGTCGATCGGCGTCGACCACACCAGCAGGCCGCAGGCGATCAGCGCGCCCATGCCGAGCAGGCGTTCGCGTCGCCCGGCCGGATGCTGGCGGTTGCCGAGCATCAGACTCAGACCGGCGGCGGCGTAGGCCATGACCACGAGGGTCACCGCCATGTTGATGATGGTTTCGAACTGGCTGCCGACGGTGTCGGTCACGGTGATGAACGCGATCAGCGTCATCGACGACACCACGATCAGCAGGCCGGGCCCGGCGGCGCCGTTCTTCAGCAGGCGTCCGAAGACCGCCGGCAGGAAACCGCGCTGCGCGGCGCGTGCGCCGGATTCGCCGGTGACCAGCATCCAGCCACCCAGCGTGCCGGTGGCCTTGAGCGCGGCAGCCGCGGCGATGACCGGAATCGCCCAGACGCCGAACATCTGCCCGGCGACGAGGGCGAACGGCGCGCTGGACGTCGCGAGTTCGTCGACCGGCACGATGCCCATCATCAGCACCGACGAGACCATGTAGACCACGCCGGCGAGCAGGATGCCGCCGAGCGTCGCGATCGGCACGTTGCGTTCGGGATTGCGCACGACGCCGGCCACCATCGCGCCGGTCTCCAGACCGATGAATGCCCAGAACACCGTCGCCAGCGAACCGATCGCCACGGCCGCATCCGACTGGCCGCTGACGTTCCAGCCGGCGCGGTAGATGCCCGGATCGAAATGGGCCCAGCCGGCGATCAGGATCGCCGCGACCGGCAGCAGACCGAACACCACGCAGAACGACTGGAAGCGCGCGATGTTGCGCGGGCCGAGCAGATTCAGCGCGAACATTGCCCAGATCAGCAGCACCTGTCCGGCGAGCTGCAGGCCCGGCGTCTCGTTGAACGGCAGCAGGATCACCAGATAGCCGACCGCGGCGACCGCGATCGCGTTGTTGCCGATCCATGACGACAGCCAGTACAGCGTGGTCGCCAGGAAGCCCATGTCGCGGCCGAGGCTCGGACGGATGTAGTCGTCCGGCGAGTTGAGATCCGGGTACTGGCGCGCGAGCCGCGCGAACGCGCCACCCAGTGCGACCGCCAGCAGGGTGCCGATCAGCCACGAGAACACGGTCACCGCGCCCGAGCGCGCGAGCGTGGCCGGCAGCAGGAAGAAGCCGGAACCGATCATGTTGTTGGCGACCATGAAGGTCGCCAGCACAGGGCCGATCTTCTTGGCCGTGGAAGTCGTGGACATCGTGCGATCCGCGTGGAGGGCGGCGCGCGCGGCCGCAGGTCGGGAGGCTCTATGGACGCACGGCCCGCGCTAGGCGGGCCGTGCGTCTGGATCGGATCAGCGCGGCGGCTGTTGCTGCCGCAGCTTGCTGTGCTTGTAGCCGTAGAGGAAGTAGATGCTGAAGCCGATGATCGTCCAGATCAGCAGCACCATCCAGTTCAGCAGCGGCATCGTCGCGACCAGACCCAGGCAGGCCAGCACGCCGAGGGTGCCGACCAGGAACACGGCCGGCACGCGGAAGGGGCGGTGCAGGTTCGGCTGCGTACGACGCAGCACCATCACGCCCAGGCACACGGTGGCGAACGCGACCAGGGTGCCCATCGACACCACGTCGCCGAGCAGCTGGATCGGCAGGAACGCCGCCATCACCGCCGCGACCAGCGCGACCAGCACGGTGCCCTTGTGCGGCGTGCGGTAGCGCTTGTGGATCGCGCCGAAGAAGCGAGGCAGCAGGCCGTCCTGCGCCATCGAGAAGAAGATGCGCGGCTGGCCCATCAGCATCACCAGGATCACCGTGGTCAGGCCGGCGATCGCGCCGATCTCGACCAGCGTCTTCAGCCACAACAGGCTCGGATACGCCTCGAGCGCGGTCGCCACCGGCTTCGCCGTGCCCAGCGTGGTGTACGGCACCATGCCGGTCAGCACCGCGGACACCGCGATGTAGATCAGCGTGCACAGGAACAGCGAACCGAGGATGCCGATCGGCATGTCGCGCTGCGGATTCTTGACCTCCTGCGCCGCGGTCGAGACCGCGTCGAAGCCGATGTAGGCGAAGAACACGATGGAGGCGCCGCGCAGCACGCCTTCCCAGCCGAAGCGGTCGCCGCCCTGGTTTTCCGGGATGAAGGGGAGCCAGTTTTCGGCGTTCACGTACTGCGCGCCGAAGGCCAGCAGCAGCAGGATCACCAGCACCTTGATCGACACGATGATCGCGTTGGCGGTCGCCGACTGGGTGATGCCCACGTAGCAGAGGATGCCCACCGCGCCGATGATCAGCACCGCAGGCAGGTTGAACAGCGCGCCGGTGGTGACGAACTTGCCGAACTCGCACGCGCCGGCCACGGCCGCTTCATGCGTACAGAAGTTGATCGGCGCCTGGGTCAGTGCCGCAGGCAGATGCACGCCCAGACTGTCGAGGAAACTGACCGTATACCCCGACCAGCCCACCGCGACGGTCGAGGCGGCGAACAGATACTCGAGCACCAGACTCCAGCCGACGAACCAGGCCAGCGCCTCGCCCAGCGTCGCGTAGGTGTAGCTGTAGGCGCTGCCCGAGGCCGGGATCATCGCCGCGAATTCCGCGTAGCACAGGCCCGCCATCGCACAGGCGAAGCCGGCGATGACGAAGCTCAGCATGATCGCCGGGCCGGCGTGGTTGGCCGCCGCGGTCCCGGTAATGACGAAGATGCCCGCGCCGATGACTGCGCCGAGACCCAGCATCACCAGATGCTTGGCGGTCAGCGTGCGCTTGAAGCCGACTTCGCCGCCGAGGCCGCCCTCGACCGGCTCGCCCGCATCGACATGCGGTTGCGCCGCAATCGGCTTGGTAATCATCAGGTTCTTGAGCATCGGTGTCCCCGGTTGGTCGTTCGGCGCCGCATACGGATGGCCGCACAGACGTTCCGTCGTCTCCCCGCGGCCGCGCGGCAATCGCCCTACCATGCCAAACGCAGCGTTCCGGCACAAGCAACGGCGCACTGCTTGAACGTGTGGATGCGAAAGACGATCCTGCGCCTCCCGTCACGCCTCAATGCAGCAAATTTACCGATGTCGAACCCCGATGCATCTGCTGTCGAATCCGCCGCCGGCGCAGCGCCCGGCATCGAGCCACTGCAGCGTGCGTTCGCCGATTTCGGCGTGCGGCATCCCGCGCAGCAGACGCTGGCGGCCGCATTCAGCGCGCTGCTGGGCGATGCTGAAGATCCTTTCGAGCGTGCACGTCTCGCGGGCCATTTCACCGCCTCGGCGTTCGTCGTCAGCGGCGACGGCGCGCGGACGCTGCTGACCCACCACCGCAAACTCGGCATGTGGCTGCAGCCGGGCGGGCACGCGGATGGCGACCGCGATCTCGCGCGTGTGGCCCTGCGTGAGACCGAGGAGGAAACCGGCCTGCAAGGCGTGCGCGTCGAGTCGTCGATCTTCGATCTGGACCGCCACTGGATCCCGGAGCACAAGGGCGTTCCCGGACACTGGCACTACGACGTGCGCTACCTGGTCCATGCGGGCGCCGACGAGACGTTCCTGGTCAGCGAGGAATCCCACGCGCTGGCGTGGCAGCCGATCGCGGCGATGGTCGACGACGGCGCCTATGACGCGTCGTTGCGGCGTATGGCGGTGCGATGGCTCGAGGGCGTGTGATTGGGGATTGGTGATTGGTGATTCGAAAGAGCGGCTCGCCGACGGTCGATCAGCGCATCTGCGCTGTCGGATGACGCGCGGCTGATAACGCCCGCCAGCGCATGCGCGTGCTTCGATTGACCGCGCACCGGCCGCGAGACTTCAGGAACGTCGAGTCGCAAAAACCGCATCCCGCAAGCTGCAAAGCTGCGTGGCGCCCCGGCTTTCCCGAATCCCGAATCCCGCCCCCCCAATCCCCGCTAGTAAAGCACCCGCGTCCGCAGGGTGCCTTCGATCTTCGTCAGTTCGCTGCGCAGGTGCGCGGCCTGCGCCTCGCTGGCGGCGACGTCGATGACCACGTAACCCACATTGGCGTTCGTGCGCAGGTACTGGCCGTCGATGTTGATCGACTCGCGCGAGAACACCTCGTTGATCTTCGACAGCACGCCCGGCACATTGCGGTGCAGGTGCAGCAGGCGGTGGCTGCCGACGTGTTCGGGCAGGGTGACCTCGGGGAAGTTGACCGCCGACAGGGTGCTGCCGTTGTCGCTGTAGCGCACCAGCTTGGCCGCGACCTCGATGCCGATGTTGTCCTGCGCTTCCAGCGTACTGCCGCCGACGTGCGGAGTCAGCAGCACATTGTCGTGGCCCAGCAGCGGCGAGACGAAGGCGTCGTCGTTGCCCTTGGGCTCGACCGGGAACACGTCGATCGCCGCGCCGCCGACCTGGCCGCTGCGCAGCGCATCATCAAGCGCGTCGATGTCGACGACGGTGCCGCGCGAGGCGTTGATCAGGTGCGCGCCCGGCTTCATGGCCGCGAGTTCGTCCGCGCCGAACATCAGCCTGGTGGCCGGCGTTTCCGGCACGTGCAGGGTGACCACGTCGCTGCGCGCGAGCAGATCCTCGAGGCTCGCCGCGCTGCGCGCATTGCCCAGCGACAGCTTCGTCTCGATGTCGTGGAAGAGCACCTGCATGCCCAGCGATTCGGCCAGCACGCCGACCTGTGTGCCGATGTGGCCGTAGCCGACGATACCGAGCGTCTTGCCGCGCGCTTCGTGGCTGCCCAGCGCGGACTTGCTCCAGCCGCCGCGATGGCACTGGGCGTTCTTCCGCGGAATCCCCCGCAGCAGCATGATCGCCTCGGCGACCACCAGCTCGGCCACGCTGCGGGTGTTGGAGTAGGGCGCATTGAACACCGGGATGCCGGCGCGTTCGGCCGCGTCCAGATCCACCTGGTTGGTGCCGATGCAGAAGCAGCCGATCGCCATCAGCCGGCGGGCATCGCCCAGCACCTCGGCGGTGAGTTCGGTGCGTGAGCGGATACCGACGATGTGCGCATCGGCGATGCGGGCGCGCAGTTCGTCCTCGGGCAGGGACTTGGGATGCACGTCGATCTGCGTGTAGCCGGCGTCCTTGAACACGTCGACCGCGCTCTGGCTCACGCCTTCGAGCAGCAGGACGCGGATGTCGCCCTTGGGGAACGAAGTCTTCATCGGTGCACGGGGCCTGCGAGGGGGCGCCACATGGTGCCAGAACCGCGCGCGCCCCGCGGCCGGACGCTGGACGCGGGCAGGGGCGGCTGGCAGGCTGACCACCCCCTGCTTCCCGGCGCTGCCCCGCATGTCCGACGCCCGTATTTCCAGCCTGCAGACCGCCGTGCCGGCATTGCAGCTGCTGACCGATCCGGCCGATCTGGCGCATTACGGCGTCGACTGGACCCGGCGCTGGACGCCCGCGCCGCTGGCGATCGCGCTGCCGGCCGACGTCGCCCAGGTGCAGGCGGTCATGCGCTGGGCGTATGCCGAGGGTGTCGCGGTGGTGCCCTCGGGCGGACGCACCGGTCTGTCGGGCGGTGCGGTCGCGGCGAACGGCGAGCTGGTGCTCAGCCTGCAGAAGCTGAACAAGGTCATTGGTTTCGAGCCCGTCGACCGCCTGCTGCAGGTGCAGGCCGGCATCGCGCTGGAAGCCGTGCACGAGGCGGCGCGCGCGCAGGACCTGCAGTACCCGGTGGATTTCGCCGCGCGCGGTTCGTGTTCGATCGGCGGCAACATCGCCACCAATGCCGGCGGCATCCGCGTCGTGCGCTACGGCAACACCCGCGAATGGGTCGCCGGCGTCAAGCTGGTCACCGGCACCGGTGAACTGCTCGATCTCAACCGCGGCCTGGTCAAGAACTCCAGCGGCTACGACCTGCGGCATCTGGCGGTCGCGTCCGAAGGCACGCTCGGGGTCATCGTCGAGGCCACGTTGCGCCTGGCCGAGCCCGCGCCCGCCACGCGGGTGATGCTGCTCGCGCTGCCCTCGTTCGACGTGCTGATGCAGGTGTTCCAGTCGCTGCGCGGCCGCCTCGGGCTGGAAGCCTTCGAGTTCTTCACCGACCGCGCGCTGCACCACGTTGTCGCGCATGGCGCGCAGCCGCCGTTCGACACCGCGTATCCGTTCTACGTGGTCGCTGAGTTCGCCAGCGAAGGCGAGGCGGGCGAGGTCGCGCTGCTGTCGGCATTCGAGCACTGCGTGGAGCAGGGCTGGGTGGAGGACGGCGTGATCAGCCACGGCGACACGCAGGCCGCGCAGTTGTGGCGCCTGCGCGAAGGCATCACCGAAAGCCTTGCGCCCTACGTGCCGTACAAGAACGACGTCTCGGTGCGGGTGTCGGCGATGCCGGCGTTCCTGGCCGAAACGCAGGCGCTGCTGGCAACGGAATATCCGCAGTTCGACGTGGTCTGGTTCGGCCACATCGGCGACGGCAATCTGCACATCAACGTGCTCAAGCCGGAGGCGATGGCGAACGCCGACTTCGTGGTCGAGTGCGAGCGCGTGACCAAGCTGCTGGCGGCCACGCTGGAACGCCATGGCGGCAGCATCTCGGCCGAGCACGGCATCGGCCTGGTCAAGAAGCCCTATCTGCGCTCGACCCGCAGCGATGCGGAAATCGCGGTGATGCGGGGCATCAAGGCGGCACTCGATCCGGCCGGCATCCTGAATCCGGGCAAGCTGTTCGACCCCTGATCGGTGCTCGACATCGGGCGGTGGGGCGTGAGCGTCGTGTAAAGTCGATCGCCCCGTCCGGAGATTCGCGATGTCCCGTCTGTTGCTGGCCTGCACCCTGATCGTCCTGTCGTCGTCGGCCTTCGCCGGCAGTTTCGGCGGCACCACCGGTGGCGCGTCTGCGGCGGGCTCGTCGGCCTCCAGCGGCAGCAGCTCGGGCAACGACAAGGTCGTCGTCCAGGCCCGCGAGGACGCGGCCAGCTTCGTCGCCAGCGACGGGCGCATCCGCGGCGTGCAGTTGGAAGCCGCGCTGCGCCATCTGCGCGCCTCCAGCGAATCCGCACGTGCGGCCAGCGATCTGCAGCTCGCGCAGGCGATCCTCGCGCAGTAAGCGCGGGTCGCGGCTGGACGCAATCGGGAGCGCCAAGGTGCGTATCGCTGCCCGGCGTCGGTGCGTCACCGCGGATCATCGGTCGTTCGCTGGAGGCTGCATCCGCAGACGCACGCGTCTGTTGTTCGCGCACGGCCGCGTCCGCAGACGAACGCCGCGGCGCGCGCTTGGGCGATTGGCAAGCCAGCGATTGCACGCGCGATGAAGGCGCGGCGCCTGTCCGTCCGCGTTGCCACCGCACTGCTGCTGGCAGGCGTGGCCTGCAATGCCGCTGCGTCCTGGACCTGGCGCCTCGACGCGGATGCGGCCGGACTCGACGCCGCACAGAGCGCTGCCGCCGCACACGTGCTCGATGCCGCGATGGCCGCGCTGCCGCCCGCATGGCGCGCGGCCGATGGTCTCGATGTCCGCGTGCAATGGCGCGATGACCTGCGCGCCGACGTGCACGGCCACTCCCGCGGCGATCGCGTGCTGCTGCGGCGCGCGCTGCTCGATGACTGGATCGGCGCCGGCGCCGATGCACCGGATGCGCACCCGGCGAGGCGCGCGGCGCTCGCGGCCGCGCTGCACGAGTTCTCGCATCGCTACGACCGCTCGCCGCACGGCGGCCTGTCGCGGGATCCGCGCTTGCGCGATCTGGCGGGCTGGCCGGTGCGGCCGCTGCGCTTCGGTCTGCGCGAGCGCGACAACGCGATGTCCGATCGCAGTCCGGATGCCTACGAGCTGACGTCGCCGGCCGAATTCGTCGCGGTCAACCTCGAACACTTCCTGCTCGATCCCGAATACGCCTGCCGTCGTCCGGCGCTGCACGGCTATTTTTCGGCGCACTTCGGCTGGGCGCCCGCCACCGCGGCGTGCGATCCCGCGCTGCCGTTCGTCGAGGCCGAGCAGGCGGGCGACACCGATACCGACCCGCCGTTGCTCGACCTCGATCCCGCCCGCGTGTACGCCGTCGAGTATCTGCTGGCCGAGGGCAACGCCCGGCCGATGAGCCGCTGGGGCCACAGCATGTTGCGGCTGGTGATCTGTGCGCCCGGACGCGCGCCCGGGCCGGACTGCCGCTTCGATCTCGCCCATCACCGCGTGCTGTCGTTCCGCGCCTTCGTCGACGACGTGCAGATCTCCAGCCTGCGCGGCCTCAGTGGGCGCTATCCCTCGCGGCTCTTCGTGCTGCCACTCGACCAGGTGGTCGAGGAATACACCAGGCTGGAACTGCGCGGCCTGCAGTCGATCCCGCTGCGCCTGTCGCCGGACGAGATCGCGGACCTGTTGATCCGGGCGGCCACGCTGCACTGGAGCTACGACGGCCGCTATTACTTCATCGGCAACAACTGTGCGGTGGAGACCTGGAAGCTGCTGCAGACGGGCGTGCCCCGCCTGGGCGCTGCGCGACTGCGCAGCATCACGCCCAATGGCCTGCTGCGCCGCCTGGTGCGCCACGACATGGCCGAAGCGGGGGTGCTGGACGACCCGGCGGCGGCGCTGCGCGATGGTTACTACTTCGCGCCTGCCAACCGCGAGTACCAGGCACTGTACGACGTGGCCCGCGCGTCGCTCGATCTTCCCGATGCGCGCGTCGAACACTGGCTGGATCGCGCGCCGGACACCCGCACGCAGTGGCTCGCGGACGGCGACCAGCGGGCCAGCGCGGCCCTGCTGCTGCTGGAGCAGGCGGCGCTGCGCCGCGAAGAGCTGCGACTGCGCGACGTGCTGAAACGTCGCTATCTGCGCGGAGATGTCGCACTGGCTGGCGATGCCGGCAGCCCGGTCGAGACGCTGCGTGCGATGCGCATTGCCGGCGATGCCCTGAGCCGGCCAGCGCTGTTGTTGGACGAACCGGCCGGCTACGGACTGCCGCAGGCAGGCGAGCGCGAGACGATCCGCGTCGACAGTCACGATCGCGTGCAGCGCATGCGCGGCCTGGCCCGTCAGCTGGAAGGCCAGGCCCGCGCGGCGTTGTCACCGGCGCAGCGCCACGTCCTGGAGACCGGTGAGGCCAACATCGCACTGCTGGGCGACCGTCTTCGTACGCTGCACCGGGCGCAAGACGGGTTCGTGCTGCCGGCGCCGTCGGACACGCGATAAGGCGGCGCGTCGCACCATCGCGTCGCACGATCGACCAGATGTGACCGCGCGAGCGGTCATCACACTGCAGCGCACCAGCCGGGCCTGCGGGCGTTGACGAAAAGCGCGCAGACGTAACCGCGGATTGCGCAGCGCTCATGTCGATGCGCGGCGGACCGGTACAGGCCCGCCGCCTGCGGCCTCAGTCCGCGCGACCGCCGAACTCGCCGGTGGTCGTGTTGACCCACACGCGCTCGCCGTTGGTGATGTACTCGGGCACCTGGATCTCGATGCCGGTGTTGAGCATCGCCGGCTTCGGGCGCTTGGTCGCGGTGCCGCCCTTGAGCTCGGGCGGGGTGTCGACGACTTCCAGCACCACGCTCTGCGGCAGCTGCACGCCGACCGGGGCGTCGTCGATGACCTGCACGAACAGGCCGTTCAGGCCGTCGGTGATGTAACCCGCGCCGTCGCCGACCACGTTCGCGTCCAGCGTGTACTGGGTGAAATCCTCGTCGTCCATGAACACGAACGCGTCGCCGTCCTTGTACGAGAAGCTGGCCTGGCGGCGGGCGAGATCGACCTCGCGCAGTTCGTCGTCGCCGTCGAAGCTGGCGTCGGTCTTGTTGCCGCCGGGCACGCTGTACATCGTGAAGCGGAAGCGCACGTTGCCGCCGCGGCCCTGGGGCGAGCTGCGCTCGATGTCGCGCACCTGGTACACGCCACCGTTGTGTTCGACCACGTTTCCTTTCTTGACGTCGTAGGCTTTCATCGTTGTTCGCTGCTGGGTGGAGAAGAAGGGACCGGGGCGCTGCCGCCGGCGTCCGGGTTGCGGAGATGGAGCTGCAGGTGGGGATAGTCGATCACCGCGCCGCCGCGTTCGAGCACATCGGCGCCGATGACGCCGTCGACCGCCTGTTCGCCGCGCTGCAGGAACGCTGCATTGACGTGGTCCAGCGCGAGGAAATGCACGGTGAACGCCTCGTCGCGGTAGTCGCCGATGCGCAGGCGGTTGCCGGGCAGGGCGCTGATGTCGAGTCCGCTGCCGCCAGCGCCGGTCGCCTGGCCGCCGGCCACGACCTCGCGTCCCTCGTCGAAGCGCGACTGCGCGGCGCGGTCGATGACCGTGCGGCCTGCGCCGGTGTCGAGGATGAAGGTGCCCGGCACGCCGTTGACCAGCACGTCCACCGTCAGATGGCTGTCGCCGTGCCGCTTCATCGGCACCGCGCTGTAGCCCGCGGTGCCCAGCGCGGCCGCGGGACCGGTCGATGCCTTGCTCTGCGCGGACACGGGCAGACACGCACACACCGCCGCGAACGCGACGGCCGCGGTCGCGCGGACCAGACGCGTCCGGTGCATCACTTCGGCGCCAGACGGACCGCGCCGTCGAGACGGATGGTCTCGCCGTTAAGGTAGCGGTTGCCGAGGATGTAGGCGACGAGATCGGCGAATTCCTCCGGGCGTCCCAGACGCGAGGGGAACGGGATCGAGGCCGACAGCGACTGCTGCACCTCGTCCGACATGCCGTCGACCATCGGCGTCCAGAAGATGCCGGGCGCGATCGTGTTGACGCGGATGCCGAAGCGCGCGAGTTCGCGCGCCATCGGCAGCGTCATGCCGACCACGCCGCCCTTCGATGCCGAGTACGCGGCCTGGCCGATCTGGCCCTCGTAGGCCGCGACGGATGCGGTGTTCACGATCACGCCGCGCTCGCCGTCGTCGCCGGCGTCGTTGTGCTGCATCACCGCGGCAGCAGCCTTGGCGACGTTGAAGCTGCCGACCAGGTTGACCATGACCGTCGTGCTGAAGGTCGACAGCGGCATCGGCGCCTCGCGGCCGAGCACGCGGCCGGCGCCGAGGATGCCGGCGCAGTTGATCGCGGCGTTGAGTCCGCCGAGATACGCGCGCGCGGCATCGATGTTCGCGGCCACGCCGGCCTCGTCGGTGACGTCGGTACGGAAGAACCGCGCCGCGTCCGCGCCGAGGGTGTCGACGGCGGTGGCGCCGAGCGCATCGTTGACGTCGAACAGGGCGACCTTGCCGCCGCCGGCGACGATCTGCTGGGCGACGGCCAGGCCGAGGCCGGAGACGCCTCCGGTAACGACGGCGCGGACGGTTTCAGGGCGCATCTGCGGCTCCTTGGACGGAAACGCCAAGTTTAACCGGGCGCCGCCGCCCGCCGGCAGCACCGTTCAGCCGAACACGCCGCCAGTGGCGCGCACGCGCCGCGCGAATTCATCCGGCAGCAGGCCGGGGGCGAACAGGAAGCCCTGGCCCACCGGCACCCCGAGATCCAGCAGGAAGCGGCGCTGCGATTCCGATTCCACACCCTCGGCGACCAGGCCCAGACCCAGGCCGCGTGCGATGCCGGCTACGGCCTGGCACACCGCCACATCGGAGCGGTCGCCGGGCACGCCGCCGACGAACAGCTGGCTGAGCTTGAGCCCGTGGATCGGCAGCCGGCGCAGATAGTTCAGCGCGCTGTAGCCCTCGCCGAAGTCGTCGATGGTCAGCACCACGCCCATCGCGCGCAATGCGGCGAACACGCGCAGGGTGTCGGGCGCGTCCTCGATCAGCACGCGCTCGGTGAATTCCAGTTCCAGCGCCGTGCCGGGCAGGTCGAACTCGGCCAGCACGCCGCGCACATGTTCGGCAAGGTCGTCGCCAAGCAGCTGCCGGAACGAGACGTTCACCGCGACCCGCACCACGCCGAGTCCGGCATCGCGCCATGCGGCGGCCTGACGGCAGGCCTCGCGCATGACCCAGGCCCCGATGCGCACGATGTCGCCGGTGCTTTCGGCATGGTCGATGAAATGGTCCGGACGCATCTCGCCCAGCTGGCGGTTGCGCCAGCGGATCAGTGCTTCGGCGGCGACGATGCGACCGCTGCGCAGGTCGACCTGCGGCTGATAGACCAGATGGAATTCGTCGTTGTCGATCGCGCGGCGCAGGTGGGTTTCCACGCGCAGCCGTTCCTGCTGGTTCTGGGACAGCGCCGGCGTGAAACGCTGCCAGCCGTTGCGGATGCGCCGCTTGCTCTCGTACATCGCCGCGTCGGCGTTCTGGATCAGGGTCTGCGGCCGGTCGCCATCCTGGGGCGCGCGGGCGATGCCGATGCTGGCGGTGATGGCGAATTCCTCGCTGTCGAACCGGAAGCCGTCGCCGAAGCTGTCGAGGATCGCGTTGGCCACGCGCTCGGCATACGCGCCGTCGTGGCCGGCGTCGCAGACCACGAGGAATTCGTCGCCGCCGAAGCGCGCGATGCTGCCGGCCTCGCCGACCGCGCGCCGGATGCGATGGGCGGCGGCCATCAGCAGTTCGTCGCCCGCGGTGTGGCCCAGGGCGTCGTTGACGAACTTGAAGCGGTCGAGATCGATGTACAGCACGGCCGCCGCGGCGCGAACGGGATCGGCCATGCGCAGCTCGAGTTCGCCCAGGATGGCGTCGCGGTTCAACAGACCGGTCAGCGGATCCGTGCGCGCCTGCAGGCGCAGGATTTCCTCGTCGCGCTTGCTGCGGGCGATGTCCTGCAGCGTGCCGGTCAGGCGCGAGGTCGCCGGATCGCCCTGCCGCGGCCCGCCGATCGCGCGCACCCAGAAGGCGCTGCCATCGCGGCGCCGGCCCTGCAGTTCGAGATCGAAGCCGGCGGCCTGCAGCATCGCGCCGCCCAGTCCGTCGCGCAGCCGGGCCTGGTCTTCGGGCTGCAGCAGTGCCACCAGGCCTTCCATCGTGTCGGGCGGCGCCTCGGCGTCCAGGATGCGGCCGGCCTCGACCGTGAGATGCAGGCGGTCGGTGGCGCAGTCCAGCTCCCAGCCGCCGATGTGCGCCAGCGCCTGCACACGGTCGAACATCGCGCTGTCGCGCTTGAGCGCGGTGACGTCGCTGAAGAGGGACAGCACCTGGTGCGGACGGTCACCGCCCGGCGGGTATTGCGGCACCGCGGTTACCATCAGCCAGTACAGCTGGCGCCGCATGCGGTGATACAGACCGACCAGGGCGCTTTCGACGATGCGACCGTCGGCCAGCGCGCGCACCGGCGGCAGGGCCTGCCACGGCAGTTCCTCGCCGTCGGGCGCGATCGCGATCCAGTCGCCGAGATTGGCGGTGTCGCCCAGCGACGTGCCTTGGCGGATGCCGAGCAGACGCAGCGCGGCCGGGTTGCCGTAGACGAAGCGGCCGGCGACATCGTGGATCGCGATGCCGCGGTCGACGACGTCCATCAGTTCGCGGTAGCGCACCTCGGCCTCGCGGCGCTCGCTGAGGTCGCGCGCCACCGCGACCAGGCAGGGGCGACCCTCGTGTTCGAAGCCGGCCGTGTGCACCTCGACCGGAAACCGCGAGCCGTCGCCGCGCATGTTGGTGACTTCGATGACATAGGTGCGGCCGCGATGCACCGCGTCCCAGACCGGCGCCAGATGGTCGCGCGGCAGCTCCGGATTGAGCACATCGATGGGCTGGCCGACGATGGCCTCGCGCGTGCGCTGGTAGGCGCGCAGCCCGGCGCGGTTGAGGTCCAGCACGATGCCGTCGGCGTCGAGGATGCTGACCGGATCCGGCACCGCATCGAACAGCGCGTGGTAGCGCAGGTGCGCCGCGTCGGCTTCGGCGCGGGCCGCCACCAGCGCGTCGAGTGCGCGGCGCAGCAGCGTGCGCGTGGCGTCGGGCAGGGTGGTGTCGTCGGCTGCGGCGGCCAATGCGCCGGGCAATGGTGGCGCGTGCTCCGGAGATTCCTGAAGCGCTGGGTCGTCCATGCCCGTCACCCGGTTCATTCGCGTTTGGCGAGTGCCTCTCCGACCTTGCTGCTGGTGGACCGTCCGAGACGCGCCGCGAGCCAGTGGCCGGTGTCGGCCAACTGGTCGAGATCGATTCCGGTGTGCACGCCCATGCCCTGCAGCATATACACCACATCCTCGGTCGCGACGTTGCCGCTGGCGCCCTTCGCGTACGGGCAGCCGCCGGCGCCCGAGACCGCCGCATCGATCACGGCGACGCCTGTTTCCAGACAAGCCAGCAGGTTGGCCAGCGCCTGGCCGTAGGTGTCATGGAAGTGCACCGCCAGCGCGGGCATCGGGACTTCGCTCGCGACCGCGCGCAGCATCGCCCGCGCCTTGAGGGGCGTGCCGACGCCGATGGTGTCGCCGAGCGAGATTTCGTAGCAGCCCATGTCATGGAGGGAACGTGCAACGCGGACCACGTCGGCCACCGGGACCTCGCCCTGGTAGGGACAGCCGAGCACGGTCGAGACATAGCCGCGCACGCGCACGCCGTCGGCGCGGGCCCGGGCCAGCACGGGCGCGAAGCGCTGCAGCGATTCCTCGATGCCGGCATTGATGTTGCGGCGGTTGAAGGCCTCCGAGGCGGCGGTGAAGACCGCGATCTCCTCGACCCCGGCCGCGCGGGCACGGTCATACCCGGTCTCGTTGGGCACCAGCACCGGATAGGCGATGCCCGGTCGGCGTGCGATGCCGGCGTAGACCTCGGCCGCGTCGGCCAGCTGCGGCACCCACTTCGGGCTGACGAAACTCGTTGCTTCGATGGTCTGCAGGCCGGTAGCCGAGAGCCGGTCGATCAACTCGATCTTCGCAGCGGTGGGGACGAGTGTCGCTTCGTTCTGCAGTCCATCACGCGGACCGACTTCGACGATGCGGACCTCCGGCGGCAGCGCGCTCATTCCAGCACCGCCAGCGTCGCGTCGGCCTCGACGAATTCGCCGACCTGGGCGCGCAGCTCGGCCACCGTGCCGTCGCGCGGCGCCTTCAGCGCCAGCTCCATCTTCATGGCTTCCATCACCAGCAGTTCCTGGCCCGCGGTGACCGCCTCGCCGGCCTGCACGCGTACCGCGACCACGCGGCCGGGCATCGGCGCGCGCACGCGGTCGTCGGCATCCGCCGCGCCCGCCGCGCTGCGCTGGGCTTCGTCGATGCGGCGCAGCTCCAGACGGGCGACGCCGTCGTGGACCAGAACCGCATCCCGTGTCGCGTGCACCTGCAGCTGCCGGGCGCGGCCATCGAAGCGCGCCGACAGGGTGCCCGCGTGCAGGCGCGCGCCGCGGACCTCGATCCGGCCGCTGTCGCTGGCGACGTCGTAATCGCCGGCATCTCCGGTCACGGCCAGCAGATACCGCTGGCCACGATGCTCGAACACGGCCCGCCGCGCCGCGCGTGCGCCGAGGCGCCAGCCGTCGTCGATCGCCCAAGGCGAGGCATCGCCGCCGGACGCGCGCGCCTGGCCCGACAGGCCGGCCACGGCGGCTGCCGCGATCAGCGCGGGATCCGGCGCCGCGTCATCGTCACCGGCGATGAACTGGTCCAGATGGCGGTCGAGGTAGCCGGTGTCGATCGTGGCGTCGACGATGGCCGGATGGCGGACCAGCCGTTCGAGGAAAGCGATGTTCGATTTCGGGCCTTCGATCGCGCAGTCCGCCAGCGCCTCGCGCAGGCGGGCGAGGGCGCGCGGTCGGTCGGTGTCGTGGACGATCAGCTTGGCGATCATGGGGTCGTAGAAGATCGTCACCGTGTCGCCTTCGATCACGCCCGAATCCACGCGCACGTGCGCCGACGGCGTCGGCAGCCGCAGCGTGCGCAGCGTGCCCGAGCCGGGCAGGAAGCCGGCGTCCGGGTCTTCGGCGTAGAGACGCACTTCGATCGCGTGACCGATCTGCGGCACGTCGGCCTGGGCGAGCGGCAGCGCTTCGCCGGCGGCGATCCGCAGCTGCCAGTCGACGAGATCCAGCCCGGTGGTCATCTCGGTGACCGGATGCTCCACCTGCAGGCGCGTATTGATTTCCATGAAGTAGAAATCGCCCGACGGCGCGACGATGAACTCGACGGTGCCCGCATTGGCGTAGTCGATGGCGCGCGCGGCGAGGACGGCGGCCTCGCCCATGGCGGCCCGCAGTTCGGGGGTGAGGAACGGTGACGGCGATTCCTCGAACACCTTCTGGTAGCGGCGCTGGGCGGAGCACTCGCGCTCGTTGAGATGGATCGCGTTGCCGTGCCGGTCGCCGAAGACCTGGAGCTCGATGTGCCGCGGCGATTCGATGTAGCGCTCCAGCAGCACGCGGTCGCGACCGAAGGCGTTCTGCGCCTCGCGCTGGCAGCTTTCGAGATTGGGAATGAACTCCTCGAGCGCGCGCACGATGCGCATGCCCTTGCCGCCACCGCCGTGCGCGGCCTTGATCATCAGCGGCACGCCGATCCGCGCCGCTTCGCGCGCCAGCGTGTCGGGGGTCTGGTCCTCGCCGGTGTAGCCCGGCACCACCGGCACGCCCGCAGCGGCCATCAGGTCCTTGGCGCCGGCCTTGCTGCCCATCTTGCGCATCGAGGCGGCGGACGGCCCGATGAAGCGCAGGCCGGCGGCCTCGACGGCTTCGGCGAAGTCGGCGTTCTCGCTGAGGAAGCCGTAACCGGGATGGATCGCCTCGGCGCCGGTGGCGCGTGCGACCTCGAGGATCGCGTCGCCGCGCAGGTAGCTGTCCGCCGGGCGCGGGCCGCCGATCGGCCAGGCCTCGTCGGCCAGGCGCACGTGCTGCGCATCGGCGTCCGCATCGGAGTAGACGGCGATCGTGCGGATGCCGAGCGTGCGGCAGGTGCGGATGACGCGGCAGGCAATTTCGCCGCGGTTGGCGATCAGAACGCTGGAGAACATCGGGACATCCGGTACGGGGCGCGCGACCGGGTCGCAGGCGCCGGAAAAGGAACAGCAGCTCGGGCGGGTGCGGTCAGGGCGCCCAGGCGGGCGGGCGCTTGTCGAGAAAGGCGCCCAGGCCTTCCTGCCCTTCGGCCGACACGCGCAGTGCGGCGATCAGGCTGGCGTTGTCGTGATCCAGCCGATCGCGATCCGGCGTGGCGACCACGGCGCGGACCAGGCGCTTGGCCTCGGCCGCGGCGAAGGGGCCGGCCTTGAACAGCAGCGCGATCTGCCGGTCGACTTCGGCATCGAGTTGCGCGGCGTCGACCACGGCGTGCAGCAGGCCGATGCGCAGCGCCTCGTCGGCGCCGAACATCTCGGCGGTCGCAAACCACCGCCGCGCCTGGCGTGGCCCGATCGCGGCGACCACATAGGGCGAGATCACCGCCGGCAGCAGGCCGAGGCGGCTTTCGGTCAGGCCGAACTTCGCCTCCGGCACGCCGATCGCGATATCGCAGCACGCAACCAGACCCACGCCACCGCCGAAGGCCGCGCCATGCACACGGGCGATCGTCGGCTTCGGCAACTCGTCCAGCGTGCGCATCAGGCGGGCGAGGGCGAGCGCGTCGTCGCGGTTCTCGTCGACGCTGGCCGCGGCCATGCCGCGCATCCAGTTGAGATCCGCACCGGCGGAGAACGAGGGGCCGCTGCCTTCCAGCACGACCACGCGGATGTCCGGATTCTGGCCCAGCTCGGCCAGCGACGTCGTCAGACGCGCGATCAGATCGGCGTCGAAGGCGTTGTGCAGCGCAGGGCGGTCGAGGCGCAGGCGGGCGACCGCGCCGCGGCGATCGAGATTCAGGACGTCGGACATAGGCATGCGGACCAGCGAAAGCAGGCCGGAATCATAACGACTCGCACCGTTGGCCCATGTCGCAGTGCACCCAAAACCGATGCGACTCGTTGTTCCGGGCACTGCGGGCAGGCGGGTGCGACGAGCGCTGATCCATCCCGCAGGCAGGTGGTGTCGGACGCACGCCGGCACTGGGCGCGCTTTGTGGCCATCGGTGGCCTGCCTGCAACATCTGCGGCGATTGCGGACAACTGCATGGCTCGCGCCCGCGTCGCGCATGTGCACGCGTCGACGCGTGTAACGCCCGCAGTGAGGTCAGCCGACGCTGTGCGTGGCCTGCATGTAGGCCAGTGCGGCGTCCCAGGACGCCGTCGCCGTCTGCCGCCAGGCATCCAGAATGGTCTCGACGAATTGGCTCCCGCCGTTGCCCAGGCGCAGGCCTGCCATCGGCGGCGCCTGCTCGTCCCAGAGGAAATCGGTGACGAGAATGAAATCGTCCGCGTCGGCTCGCGTCCAGGCCGCGGCACCGCGCAGCGGGGCCAGCAGCTGGATCAGGTCGTAGTAGTTTTCTGTAGCCTGCAGCAGCACCACCTCGCAGCGTCCCGCCGCGTCGACGGTGATCGGCGGCGCGCCCAGCCGGGGATTGCCCTGCCATGCCTCCAACAGGGCGCCGATGCTCGGGGCCAGCGGCGCAGCGCCGACGACCTCGGACGGCAGCGGTCCCGTGCCCGGCAGCTGCCGGTCGAGCCAGGCCTGCCAGTCGTCATAGGCGGTGGGCGGTGTCGGTGTGCTGGACAGGAACGCGGCGTACGCGCCGTCGTCGAAAGTCAGGCGCGCGTAGAGCGAAGCAGGTTCGGACATCGGTGTTCCAGTGGACGACGTACGAGGCGCCGGCGGCCTCAGTGGCGGCCGCGGCTCAGCGGCGACCGCGTCGGACGCCGCTTGTCATCGGTCGGCGTCACTTCCACCGACAGGTTGAAGGTGCGTTCGTCGCCCACCAGCAGCGCGCCCACGCCGACGACCTGGCGCTTGATCTCCTTGCCGTCGCCGTCCTGGATGGTCAGCACGACCGAGTATTCCCAGGCGCCGCCTTCGGCCGGGTGGCGGATGCGCCCCTCGACCTGCAAGGCGGTGGTGCTGGGCTCGCGCTGCACGCTGTTGCCCGCCACGATCGGCGAGGCCGACGGGGCGTCCAGTTTCAGGAAGTGCTGGCACGCCGGACAGCGCGCAGCGCTCTCCAGGATGGTGGTCTTGCAGTGCGGGCAGGTGCGGGTCGCACCTGCCGCGCCCGGGCGACTGCTCACGGTCAGGCGGCGTCGCTGGACTTGTCGTTGGCGGCCTTGTCCTTGGCGTTGCCACCCGAGCCGGTGTTCGTGCTCGTGCCGGCAGCGGTGGTCTTGACCTCGCCCCAGCCGCATTCGATGTGGCCGCGGATCTTGGAACCCGACGCGACCGTCAGCGAGCCGGCCTTGAGGTCGCCGGTGAGCACCGCCGAATCCCGCAGCTCGACCAGCGACGCGGATTCGATGTTGCCTTCCAGTTCGCCCGATACCAGCACCTGCTTCGCACGCACGCCGCCGTTGAGCTTGGCACCGTGTTCGATGGTCAGGTTGCCCTGCACGTTGACATCACCCTTGAAGCGACCGGCGATGCGGACGTCGCCCGTACCTTCGATCTTGCCTTCGATGGTGAGATCGGCGGCGATCACCGATTCCTTGGACGTCGGCGCAGGTGCGGGCGCGGGGCGCTGCGCGGGCGGCGCCGTGGCCGGGGAAAAATCAGCGACCGCAGGCGCGGGGGCGGCGTCGCGCGCAGGCGGCGCGGGCGGCGGCGGATCGGAGGCGAAAGTGGGGGAGTTCGTCTTGGCGTTACCGGACTGCGGAAAAATAGCCATGTCGCGCGTTACCTCGGATTGGACAGGGTGGACGGCTCGAACATGCTCGAACAGGGGTTCGAACGGGGGAGACGCGCCGCCGCAGTCGTCCGGCGGACGCGGAGGTCGAGCCTAGCACGGAGATCGCCGCTTCCAACTGTGATCGCCGCAGCGGAATCGAGAACCGGCAAGGACTTGGCCTGTACTCGCGAAGTGTTACCGGAAGTCGCGTCACCGCGACCCTACATCCGGAAGACGCCATAGCGGGTGGGCTCGATCGGTGCGTTGAGCGAGGCGGCGATGCCCAGGCCCAGCACGCGGCGGGTATCGGCCGGATCGATGATGCCGTCGTCCCACAGCCGCGCGGTCGCATACCAGGGGCTGCCCTGCGATTCGTACTGGTCGCGCACCGGGGCCTTGAAGGCTTCTTCTTCGTCCGCGCTCCACGCGCCGCCGCGGGCCTCGATGCCGTCGCGCTTGACGGTCGCCAGCACGCTCGCGGCCTGCTCGCCGCCCATCACGCTGATGCGCGCGTTGGGCCACATCCACAAAAAGCGCGCGCCATAAGCCCGGCCGCACATCGCGTAGTTGCCCGCACCGAAGCTGCCACCGATGACGACGGTGAACTTGGGCACGCTGGCGCAGGCGACGGCGGTGACCATCTTCGCGCCGTCCTTCGCGATGCCGGCATTCTCGTATTTGCGACCGACCATGAAGCCGGTGATGTTCTGCAGGAACACCAGCGGAATGCCGCGCTGGTTGCACAGCTCGATGAAGTGCGCGCCCTTGAGCGCGCTCTCGGAGAACAGGATGCCGTTGTTGGCGACGATACCCACGGGCATGCCGTGGATGTGCGCAAAGCCGGTGACCAGGGTCTTGCCGTAGCGCGCCTTGAATTCGTCGAAGGCGCTGCCGTCGACGATGCGCGCGATGACCTCGCGGATGTCGAACGGGCGACGCGTGTCTCTGGGTACGATGCCGTACAGCTCCTCGCGCGCGAACAGCGGCTCGCGCGGTTCGCGCGTCGCCACCGGCAGCGTCTTGCGCCGGTTGCAGTGGCCGACGATGTCGCGCGCGATCTGCAGCGCGTGGCGGTCGTCCTCTGCGAAATGGTCGGCCACGCCCGACAGGCTGGTGTGCACGTCCGCGCCGCCGAGCGCTTCGGCATCGACCACTTCGCCGGTCGCCGCCTTCACCAGCGGCGGGCCGCCGAGGAAGATCGTGCCCTGCTCCTTGACGATGATCGACTCGTCGCACATCGCCGGCACATACGCGCCGCCGGCCGTGCAGCTGCCCATCACCACCGCGATCTGCGGAATGTTCTCCGCGCTCATCCGCGCCTGGTTGTAGAAGATCCGGCCGAAGTGTTCCTTGTCCGGAAACACCTCGTCCTGCAGTGGCAGGAATGCGCCGCCGGAATCGACCAGATAGACGCAGGGCAGGTGGTTCTCGCGGGCGATCTCCTGCGCGCGCAGATGCTTCTTCACCGTCATCGGGAAATAGGTGCCGCCCTTGACCGTCGCATCGTTGGCGACGACCACGATTTCCTGGCCCATGACCCGGCCGATGCCGGCGACGACACCGGCCGCGGGCGCCGCACCGTCGTACATCGCCTCCGCCGCGAGCGGCGCGATCTCCAGGAACGGCGAGCCGGGGTCGAGCAGGGTGGTGATGCGCTCGCGCGCCAGCAGCTTGCCGCGCGCGGTGTGCTTGGCCTGCGCCTGTTCGCCGCCGCCCTGCGCCGCGCGCTCGAGCCGCGCGCGCAACTCGTCGGCAAGGCCGCGGTGGTAATCCGCATTGGCCGTGAAGTCCGCCGAGCGCGGGTCGAGCTGCGAGGTCAGTGCCGGCATCGGAAATCGCCTGAGTGAAAACCGCAAGGATACGGAACCGGCCGGATATCCGCAGGCGAGCCCGTACGGGTGCACGCAGGGGCGCAGTGGTGCGGTCTGCGTAACGGCACGGCGACACAATGAAAAAGGCCCGCCAATGGCGGGCCTTCCAGAACGAAGTGACGTCGCGCGCTGGATCAGCGGTCGGCGCGCTCTTCCACACGCTCGCCGGTTTCCTCGATCGCTTCGCCCGCGCGCTGGGTGGCGCGACCGGTGGCGGCAGCAGCCTCGCGTGCAGCGGCTTCGGTACGTGCGGCGGCCTGGTCGGCGCGGATCTCGGCCTCGCGTGCAGCGTCGGCGCTCGCCGCGGCAGCGGCATCGGCGCCTTCGCGCGCGGCCTGGCCGGTGGCGGAGGCGGCATCGGAAATCGCACGGCCGGCGTTGCTGGCCGCGGCGTCGGCCTCTGCGCGCTCGCGCTGTGCATCGGGCGAGCTGTTGTTGCAGGCCGCCAGTGCAAGGGCGGCGACGGCGGTCGCAGTCATCAGGGTGAAACGCATGGCAGCTCTCCTGTATCCGGTGGGTGTGGCGCGGATGGTGAGTGCGCTTCCGTGAGGGCGGTGCGAATCGAAAGGCGCCCGCGCGGATGCGTCCCAGGCGTGGCTGCATGCGATCGGATACGGGCCATGACCCGGCACGGATGCGTGCGCCAGAAACAAAGAAAGCCGCCGGAGACCGGCGGCTTTCCAGATTCACTGACGGTGGCGAAACGCCACCGGGGTGAATTACGGCGTGACTTCTTCCGCGGCCGAAGCAGCGTCTTCAGCCTTCTGCTCGGCGTGGTCGGCCGTGTCAGCAGCGTGCTCGGCAGCAGCGTCGGTACCGGCGGCAGCGGCGTTGGCAGCGGCGTCGGCAGCGGCGTCAGCAGCAGCAGCGGCGTCGTCGGCAGCAGCCTGGGCGGTGCCGGCAACGGCCGGGTCGGTGGCTTCGTTGGCAGCAGCCTGCGCGTCGGCAGCAGCGTCAGCAGCGCCTTCGGCCGAGCTGTTCGCCTGGTCAGCGTTGCTGCAGGCAGCCAGCGCGAAACCCATAGCCAGGGCAAGCAGAGCCTTGTTGATCGTCATTGTGTCTTCCTCGTCTGAAAGTGTGGGCAACGCGCTTAATGCGCGCCGGCCACATGATGACAAGCCGCGTACAGCTGTCAAGCGGAGATGCGTGGTTTTTTCGTAAAAAACACGTTATCCGAAGTTCACGCCATTTCCACGGCAATTGCCGTCGCTTCGCCGCCACCGATGCAAAGTGAGGCAACGCCGCGCTTCAGGCCGCGCTGCTTGAGCGCATGGACCAGCGTCACGATGAGACGCGCGCCGCTCGCACCGATCGGATGGCCGAGCGCCAGTGCGCCCCCATTCACATTCAGACGGTTGTGCGGGATGCCCAGATCCTTCATCGGCGCCATCGCGACGTTGGCGAAGGCCTCGTTGATCTCGAACAGGTCGACATCCTCGACCTTCCAGCCGGCCTTGTCGAGCACGTTCTGGATCGCCGTCACCGGCGCGGTGGTGAACCATTCCGGCGCCTGCGAATGGCGGGCGTGGGCGACGATCCGCGCCAGCGGCTTGAGGCCATGTGCGGCGGCTTCGTCGGACGACGTCAGCACCAGCGCCGCCGCGCCGTCGGAAATGCCCGACGAGCTGGCGGCGGTCAGCACGCCGTCCTTGCCGAACGCGGCGCGCAGGGTGGGGATCTTCTCGGCCTGGATCTTGCCGGGGGCCTCGTCGGTGTCGAAGGTCGCATCGCCCTTGCGGGTCTTGACCGTCACCGGAACGATTTCGTCCTTGAACGCGCCGGACGCGATTGCCTGCTTCGCGCGGTTGCCGCTTTCGACCGCGTAGGCATCAAGATCCTCGCGCGTGAAGCCGTACTTGTGGCTGGCGATGTCGCCGAACACGCCCATCGACTGGCCGTCGTAGGGATTGGTCAGGCCGTCCAGCGCCATGTGATCGAGGAATTCGGCGGTGCCGTAGCGGATGCCGGTGCGCGAGCCGTTGAGCAGATGCGGCGCATTGGTCATCGACTCCATGCCGCCGGCCACCACGACCTTGGCGGTGCCGGCCTTGATCAGATCATGGCCGTACATCACTGCCTGCATGCCCGAGCCGCAGACCTTGTTGATCGTGACGCAGCCGGCGCTGTCCGGGATGCCGGCCGCGCGTGAGGCCTGGCGCGCAGGCGCCTGGCCGAGACCGGCCGGCAGCACGCAGCCGAGGATGGTTTCGTCGACCTGGTCGGCCGCGATGCCGGCATGTTCGAGGGCGGCGGTGATCGCGGCCGCACCGAGGGTCGGCGTGGGGACGCCGGTGAACTGGCCGAGCATGGAACCGATGGCGGTGCGCTTGGCACCGACGATGACGATGTCAGTCATGGGAGGAACACTCCGGGAGGAAACTGCACAGGTCCGCGATTATCGCATCGCGCCGGGGAGAAGTGCCGGAAGAGGCTGCGCGCGCATTTTCCCGCGACACCTCGGGCCGCCGAGGATGGCGGGCGTCCCGGAATACGGGTATAGATGCCGGCCACAGGGAGCGATCACGCATGGGTGCCATGCGTGACGGATTGGGGAGGTTCAAGATGCGGAATTCGTTGCATTTCTCGGGCGTGCGCGTGGCGCGCCGTACGGCGTTGGCGTGTGCGCTGTCCACCGCGTTGGTCGCCTGCGGCGGAGGCGGGTCGGGCAGTGGCCTGACGATTCCCACGCCACCGCCTTTGGTGGTCTCGCCGAAGCCGCCGGACACGACGAATCCGCCGCCGACCGTGCAGCCGCCGAACCCGGCGTACAGCGGCCACCTGGTCGACACCAATACCGCTGCGGCGCATCAGGCAGGCTTCACCGGAAAGGGCGTGCGCATCGGATTTCTCGACAGCGGCATCCAGCGCGACCATCCCGCACTGAAGGATCGCGTCGTCGCGAACCTCAACTACGTCGGTCCCGGCAACAATCTGTCCGTCGACGATGTCGACGGCCACGGCACCGCGATCGCGCAGACCGCTGCAGGCCGGCCGTTCGGGACCTGGCCCGGCGGCATCGCACAGGATGCCGAGCTGGTGTCGGCGCGCATCATCAGCGACAAGCCGCCGGCAGATGACGGCACTGGCGGCGGCAACGAGATCAGCGGGCCGCTGGGCCTGGCCCGGGTCCATCAGGACCTGATCACGCGCAACGTCAAGGTCATGAACAATTCCTGGGGCGGGCTGTACTGGAACAACCTCAGCGTGACCGAGCAGATCGCCGCCGAGTACCGACCCTTCATCAACAACCATGGCGGTCTCGTGGTGTTCGCATCGGGCAATTCGAGCTTCGCGAATCCGTCCGACACCGCGGCCCTGCCGAGCAAGGCGGGCGTCAACGGCACCACGCCCGGAGCGGACCTGGAGCGCGGCTGGCTCACGGTCGGCGCGCTCGCAGAAGGCAGCACCACGCAGCTGGCCAGCTATTCCAACGCGTGTGGCGTTGCGATGCGCTATTGCCTCGTGGCACCGGGCACCGTGGTCGTAACGGGCACGAACGATACGCCCGGCGCACCGACCTATTACCGGTACTCCGGCACCTCGCTCGCTGCACCACTCGTGTCGGGCGCGGCGGCCCTGGTCTGGGAAGCGTTCCCGTACTTCAACAACGATCTCGTGCGTCAGACGCTGCTCGGCACGGCGACCGATCTCGGTGCGCCCGGGGTGGATCCGGTCTTCGGCTATGGCCTGCTCAATGTGGGCAAGGCAGTGCGCGGGCCCGCCCGGTTCGACTGGGGTGACGTGACCGCCAACGTCGGCAACGGCGCCTCGGTATGGGGCAATGACATCAGCGGCGCCGGCGGTCTGATCAAGCGCGGCACAGGTTCGCTGCGCCTCGATGGCACGGCAACGTTCACGGGTGCGACGCGTGCCGAGGCCGGCACGCTGGTCTTCGCGTCGTCGATCCCGGGGAGCGCGACCGTGGACGCAGGCGCGACCCTGCAATTGCGGGGGCCCGGCGTGCGAGGCAATCTGATCAATCGCGGCACGTTCTCGGTGGCGGGCAACGGACGCGCCCGCGTGATCGAGGGCAATTTCCAGCAGGCCTCGGGTGGCAGGCTCGCGTGGCAGATCGGTTCGCCGCTGCAGGTCAAGGGGACCGCTGCGTTGGCCGGCGAACTGCAGGTGGCCGGGATCGCCAGTGGCTACACGCATGCCCGCCGCGAGAACGTGGTGGAGGCGGGCAATGGCATCAGTGGCGCTTTCGACACGATGACGCGCGGCCCGGGTGTGTTTCTCGACGGCACCCTGCGTTACGACACCAATCTCGTCTGGCTGGACGTCATCCGCCTCGACGTGACGGCGGCCGCAGCTTCCATGTCCGGCGTCAGCGCCGAGGCGCTGGGCGCAGCCGGGCGTGTCGAGGGTGCATTCGCGGGGCTCGATGGCCAGGTGGGCGGCGCAACCGGCACCGCGTTCGGCGATGCGGCAGGTGCGTTCCAGCGCATCCAGAGCGAGTCGGCCGCAGTCGCGGCGCTGGAAAGCATGTCGGGCGCGCAGCATGCCGCGGCGCTGACGTCCACGTTCGACACCATCGACCTGGGACGCCGCGTGGTGGCCTCACGCATCGGCTCGCTCGCATCGGCCGATGCCGGTATCGGGGTGTGGCGGGAATCGCTGGGCCAGGGCGGGACCGGTGGCTTCGCGCGCGACGGGTTCAGCGTGGACGGCTGGAGCATCGGCCGCGATCACCTGCTCGGGAACGGACTGGTCGCCGGCTTCGCCTTCGGCGAGGTGCGCGGCGACGGCATCGCGGAAGCGCGCGGTGATCGCAACCGCGACCGTCAGACGCAGGCACAGGCCTACCTCGCGCGCAGCTTCGGCAACAGCTACGTCATGGCGCAGCTCGGCAACGGGCGCTTCGATCGCGAGATGCAGCGCCAGCTGTTCGCTGGCGAATCGTGGCAGGGCGTGTCGACGCGTTACGCCGGCCGCTACACCCAGGCTGCGGTCGAGCTGGGGCATCAATGGCAGGCCGGCGCCGCGGCGTTCGGGCCGTACGTGGGCGCCGAGCAGGTGCGCCTGCGCAGCGACGGCTTCGATGAGCGCGGTGGTGACGGCTTCGGTCTGCGCAGTGCGGGCTGGGACATCGAACGCAGCCAGGCGATCGCCGGTCTGCGTGCGCGTTGGGACGCGCCGGGCTTCTCGCTGCACGGCTACGGCGAATGGCAGCAGACGCTGTCGTCGAGCGGCTTCGACCTGCAGGCCAGCTTCACCGGCATCGAAGCCTGGGCGCCGATTGCCGGGCTTGCGCCGGCACGCTCCGGTGGGCTGGTGGGTCTGGGCCTCGAATCCTGGCTGACGCCGCGCGCGCGGATGATGCTGGGCGTCGACCAGCGGTTCGGACCGCGCGGCACCGACCGCATGGCGTCGATGCGACTCGCCTACGGGTTCTGACCGGCTGTCCGGAACTCAAGAGGCCGCCCCAAGGGCGGCCTTTTTTTTGATCTGTGGGAGCGCATTTGTGCGACAGGCTATCGTGCGCAAGCGCGCTCCCGCAGGTGGTCACAGCTGTGCAATCGCGTGCTCGAGAACAACTGGCGGTCTTCCGAGCACCTACTTCGCACACGCTGCGGAAGGATTCCATGCGCCCGCCCGACAGGTGCAGGCAGACCTGCACACGCAGCCCTCGTCATCAACTCTTGCCGTCGAACAGCTCCCGTCCGATCAGCATGCGGCGGATCTCGTTGGTGCCGGCGCCGATCGCATAGAGCTTGGCATCGCGCAGGATGCGGCCGGTCGGGTATTCGTTGATGTAGCCGTTGCCGCCGAGGCTCTGGATCGCTTCCAGCGCGACCTGGACCGCGGCTTCCGAGGCATGCAGCAGGCAGCTGGCCGCGTCGACACGCGAGCTGTGGCCGGCGTCGTAGTCGCGTGCGACGGTGTAGGCGAACGCGCGACTGGACTGCAGCGACGTGTACATGTCGGCGATCTTGGCCTGCATGATGCCGAAGGTGCCGATGGCCGCGTCGAACTGGCGGCGTTCGCGCACGTAGGGCAGGGCGAGATCCAGCGCCGCCTGCATCAGGCCCAGGGGGCCGCCGGTCAGCACCAGGCGTTCGGTGTTGAGGCCGCGCATCAGCACCTTGACCCCGCCGTGGACCTCGCCCAGCACGTTGTCTGCGGGAATCTCGCAGTCCTCGAACACCAGCTCGCAGGTGTTCGAACCCCGCATGCCCAGCTTGTCGAGCTTCTGCGCGGTGCTGAAGCCCTTCATGCCCTTCTCGACGAGAAACGCCGTCATGCACTTCGAGCCCGCATCCTTGCCCGCGGTGCGCATGTAGACGATCAGCACATCGGCCTCGGGGCCGTTGGTGATCCACATCTTGTTGCCGTTGGCGACCCACACGTCGCCGCGCAGTTCGGCGCGGCAGCTCATCGAGCCGACCACGTCCGATCCCGCACCCGGCTCGCTCATCGCCAACGCGCCCTTCCACTCGCCGCTGCACAGCTTCGGCAGGTACTTCTGCCGCTGCGCCTCGGTCGCGTTCGCATACAGATTGGCGACGCACAGGTTGGAATGCGCGCCGTAGCTCAGGCCGACAGATCCAGACGCGCGCGAGATCTCCTCCATCGCGACCAGATGCGCGAGATAGCCCATCTCGCTGCCGCCGTACGCACCCGGCACGGTCAGGCCGAGCAGGCCCATCTCGCCGAGCTTCGGCCACAGGTCCTGCGGGAAGGCGTTGTCGTGATCGATGGCCTCGGCGCGCGGGGCGATCTCGGCCTCCGCGAAGCGGCGCACGGCATCGCGCAGCGCGTCGAGTTCTTCGCCGAGCGGGAAAGTACGCATCTGGACTCCTGGTTCGGACAGGGCCGCATGGCGGCCGGTGCGCGTCGTGCGCGCGGGAATTTCAAGGGTGCCGGGATGTGCGTTTGCAGCACGGCCCGCGCCCGGATACGACGATGGGGCCGAAGCCCCATCGCGTTGTACGGCTGGATCAGGCGCCGCGCACGCGGCCCTGGAAGCGCGGTGCCGCGCGTCCCAGCGGCAGCTTGAGCTTGCCCATGATCTCGATCCGTTCTTCGGCGAGGCGATCGGCGGCCATATAGGTCGGGATGCCATCGCGCTCGGCGATTTCGAAGATGCGCGTGAGGTTGTGGTAGATCGTGCGCATCATGCGCATCGCACGCTCGCGGTTGTAGCCGTCGATCTCCAGCGACACGTTCATCACGCCGCCCGCGTTGACCGCGTAGTCGGGCGCGTAGAGGATGCCGCGCTTCTCGACTTCGTCACCGATTGCGTTGTTGGCGAGCTGGTTGTTCGCCGCGCCGCAGATGATCTTGGCCTTCAGGCGCGGCAGCGTCTGCTCGTTGACCGTGCCGCCCAGGGCGCACGGCGAATAGACGTCGGCGTCGACGTCGTAGATCTCGTCCAGGCCCACGGCTTCGGCGCCGTACTCGCTGACCGCGCGCTCGACACGCTCCTTGTTGATGTCGGTCACGAAGATCTTCGCGCCGCGCTCCTTGAGCAGCTTCACGAACTCGATGCCCACGTGGCCCAGACCCTGCACCGCGTAGCTGTAGTTGCCGACGTCCTCGTTGCCGAACTTGCGGTTCAGCGCCGCCAGCAGGCCCTGCATCGTGCCGTAGGCGGTGAACGGCGACGGGTCGCCCGAGCCGCCATGGACCTGGTGCACGCCGGTGACGTACTGGGTCTCGCGGTAGACGTATTCCATGTCGTTGACGTCGATGCCGACGTCCTCGGCGGTGATGTAGCGACCGCCCAGCGATTCGACGAACTGGCCGAACGCACGGAACAGGCCTTCGGACTTGTCCGTCGCCGGATCACCGATGATCACCGCCTTGCCGCCACCGATGTTCAGGCCGGCCACCGCGTTCTTGTACGTCATGCCGCGCGACAGGCGCAGCACGTCGTTCAGCGCTTCCTGCTCCGACGCATACGGCCACATGCGCGTGCCGCCCAGCGCCGGGCCCAGCACGGTGTTGTGGATCGCGATGATCGCCTTCAGGCCGACATCCTTGTTGTGGCAGAACACGACCTGCTCGTGGCCGTAGGTGTCGAGGTGCTCGAAAATCATTCAAAACTCCGTCGCGGGCGTGAGGCCCGGCACGTGTGGTGGCTGGAGCGGCGAGGGGGCTGATGCGATCGGCCGGTGCGGCCGGAGGATCGGACAGGGCCGCGGTGATGGCGAGAAGCGCGGCATTTTACGCGGGTCGTTCCGGAATTGGTTGAAGACGCAACAATTGCGGACAAATCCCATTCACATCAGGCACTTGGAACAGCCGATGCGGAGCAGAAAGGCTGACGCAGTGCAGCATTCGCGATGTCGCGTCCGGCGACCGGAGAAACGCCACGCAGGAACCGCTGCGCGCGCTGACGCTGCCGTGCGCAGCGCCGTCTAGAGCTGCGATTCGATCGGCAGCCAGCGCACCACGCGTGCGGTCGCGCGCTGGCGCAGGGTGCTGCCCGGTTCCTTCGCGATCGCGCGCGCCGGATCTTCTGCGCGGTCCAGCCAGCGCAGGCGCCCGCGATGGTCCAGATACACCCAGTAGCTCATGTCCGGGCTGGCCAGGTGCAGGTACTCGGTCAGCAGCGCCGCACCCAGCGCCGGGTCGTCGAACAGCACGCCCATCTCGGTGTTGAGGTTGGCCGAGCGCGGATCGAGATTGAACGAGCCCACGAAGCCGCGCGATCCATCGACCAGGATCGCCTTGGTATGCAGGCTGGCGCCGCTGCTGCCGAACACGCTGCTCGCCGCCTTGGCATCGGTCTGGCTGCGGCTTTCGAACAGGTGCACGCCGCCTTCCAGCAGTTCCTTGCGGTAGCGCGAGTAGCCGCCGTGCACGGCCACCACGTCGTTGGCCGCCAGCGAATTGGTCACCACGCCCACATGCACGCCGCGCTCGGACAGGCCGACCAGGCCATCGGCGCCGTCCTGGCCGGGCACGAAGTAGGGCGACATCAGCAGCGCGGTGTGCTGCGCCGAGGTGACGTTGTCCATCAGATGGTCGACCAGCCAGTTCTTGCGGTCGTCGCCGCGCCACTTGATCGGCGGGTCCGACAGCACGCGCACGCCTTCGGTCCAGATCGGCGTGAGTTCCTGCGAGAAATACCGGCGCACGCTGGGCGACACATCCATCGCATCGAGGAAGCGACGGGCTTCCTCGCTGTCGGCTTCGTCGTGGATGCGGGCCAGCACCTCGCGAAGAGTGGCCGGCGGCTTGCGGTTGAGCCCGGCGATCGGGATCGCGGCTTCGCTGTTCCAGAAGTCGTCGAAGATCGTGCTGGCCTGGGCCACGGCCGGGCCGAACAGCACGATGTCGAGGTCGTGGAAATTGAAGGCTTCGGCGGCGCTGAAGTACTCGACGCCGATGTTGCGCCCGCCGACCACCGCCACGCGGCCGTCGGCGATCCACGCCTTGTTGTGCATGCGGTGGTTCACGCCCCAGGCACGCTGCACCATCTCCAGCAGGCGCAGCACGCCGGTGCGGTTGCGGAACGGGTTGTAGACGCGCAGTTCGATGTTGTCGTGCGAGTCCATCGCCAGCAGCGTGGCGTCCATGTCGCCGATGCCGATGTCGTCCAGCAGGATGCGCACGCGCACGCCGCGTTCGGCCGCCTTCCACGCCTCGTTGGCCAGCAGCCGGCCGGTCAGATCGTCGTGCCAGATGTAGTACTGCAGGTCGAGGCTGCGGCCGGCCTGCCGGGCCGAGATCGCGCGTGCGGCGTAGGCGTCGACCCCATCGGGCAGCAGGATCGCGCCGGTGTGCTCCGGATTGCGCGCCAGCAGCGGCACGAGTTCGCGGTCCAGTGCCGTGGCGTCATCGGCCAGTGGCAGCGTGGTGCTCGGTCGTCCGGTGGCCGGCGGCAGCAGCCGGTCTGCAATGAAAATGCTGCTGATCGCCATGACCAGCAGGGTGAACAGGCCCCAGCCCACGATTTTCTTGACGCGTTTCTTCATGGTCTGGACGGTCGGGTCATCCGTGCAAGCATCGCAGATTCGTCCTGCCGCCGTGCGGTGGCTGCGATACTGCCGGGCTTTCGCAGACGGAGCAGGGCCATGGTGGACGTGTCGGAACAGGTGGTGCTGGTGACCGGCGGCGCGCGCGGACTGGGCGCGGCCATCAGCCGGACCTTTCTCGACGCGGGCGCGCGGGTGGTGGTGAATTTCCATCGCAGCCGTGACGCCGCCGAGGCTCTGGCCGGCGAATGGCCGGGCCGTGCGTTGGCCGTGAAGGGCGACGTCACCGACGCCGATGCGGTGCGCGCCGTGCTCGACCAGGCGGCCACGCACTTCGGCGCGCCCGTGACCACGGTCATCAACAACGCGCTGGCGGATTTCCGTTTCGACGGCGACGCCCGGCCGCACGCGGATGCCATCATCTGGTCGCGGTTTGCCGCGCAGTTCGAAGGCAGCGTGCGCGGCGCGCTCAATACCGTGCAGGCCGCGTTGCCGGGCATGCGCGCGGCCGGTGGCGGACGCGTGGTCAACATCGGCACCAACCTGTTCCAGAATCCCGTCGTGCCGTATCACGACTACACCGCCGCGAAAGCCGCGCTGCTGTCGCTGACTCGCACCCTGGCCGCCGATCTCGGCCCCGACGGCATCACCGTCAACATGGTGTCTGGCGGCCTGCTGCGCACCACCGATGCCAGCGCCGTCACGCCCGAGGCGGTGTTCGATTACATCGCCGCCGCCACGCCGCTGCGCCGCGTGACCACACCGGCCGAATTCGCCGACGCCGTGCTGTTCTTCGCCTCGCCCTGGGCGCGGGCGGTGACCGGGCAGAATCTGGTCGTCGATGGCGGGCTGGTCAAGGACTGACGGGGCACGCCGAAGCGCTGACGGACGCTGGTTATCGGGTCGGCCGCTCGAGATGGCGCGTCATGGGTTGAATGGAGGGCGTCCTGTCTGCGCGGCCCGGAGCGTCGCCACCCGCGTCCACCCGATGCGCGCACGGCGCACCGGTAGGAGCGCGCTTGCGCGCGAGGGCGTTCCTCAGAGAATCCTCATCGCGCGCAAGCGCGCGCCTGCATCGGTGCTCAGGTCACCGCTTCATCTTCCGCACTGACGGGCGATCCTCGGCGCCTCACGCGCAGCTGCCTCGCGATGCACCGCCAGGGCCGCGCGGATCGCCAGCGCGTCCCAGAAGAGAAAGTCTCCAACGCCCAGTCCGGCGGACGAAGGCCCACGGCTGACCCGCACGACCTGCGTATCCCTCGGACCCGGTGGCCGTCGCCACGCCTGTAGGAGCGCGCTTGCGCACGAGAGGCTACTCCGGGGAAATCTCCAAGGCGCAGTCGCACCCGAAATCGGCGCCGAGGACGGCCGGCAGCCTGCGACGAATGCCCACCCAAACGCCCGCACCGCCCACTGC
Source organism: Luteimonas sp. Soil_C_5 (assembly GCF_057656615.1). Lineage (NCBI taxonomy): Bacteria > Pseudomonadati > Pseudomonadota > Gammaproteobacteria > Lysobacterales > Lysobacteraceae > Luteimonas > Luteimonas sp. Soil_C_5. Next base: position 819,959 of record NZ_JBDGKA010000001.1, on the reverse strand, counting down.
ACGCCTCCCAGCCCCCGTCGCGGCACCTGCGACCCGCCAGGTCCAGCCTGTCCGCTTCACGTCATCCAACGGGTGCACACTGCGCCCGGGGGATCCGTCAGGCCGGTGTCAGACGCCGGCTGCGTTCAACGCAGGCACGGAGGAAGCAGCATGGCGACCCGACAGACCGGCGCACGCAGGGCGCCACGCGATTCCACCCCCACGCCGCGGCTGCTCGACGCGCGCCCGGACACCGCGGATTTCCGCGACCGCATGTTCGAACCCACGCTGGTCGACGTGCCCAGCGAGATGCCCCTGGCGCGCTTCAGCCGGCTCGGCGTGCCGGTGCTCGACCAGGGCGAAGCGGGCGCCTGCACCGCCTATGGCCTGGCGACCGTCGCGCATACGCTGCTGCGCCGGCGCCAGCCCGAGCCGGTCACCGCGCGCATGAGCACCCGCATGCTCTACGACATGGCGCGCCGTTACGACGAGTGGGAAGGCGAGGACTACGACGGTTCCAGCTGCCGCGGCGCGATGAAGGGCTGGCACCGACACGGCGTCTGCGCCGAAGACTGCTGGCCGGACACCACCGGCCCGCTGCACGAGGTCTACACCGAAGAACGCGCGCGCGCCGCGCAGGCGCATCCGCTCGGCGCCTATTACCGCGTCAACCACAAGGACCTGGTGGCGATGCACGCCGCGTTCGCGGAAGTCGGCGTGCTCTACGCGTCCGCCGCCGTGCACGACGGCTGGCTGTCGCCGCCGAAAACCGGGGTGGTCGCATGGACCGAACAGCCGGTCAGCGGTTATCACGCCTTCGCCATCGTCGGTTACGACCGCGACGGTTTCTGGATCCAGAATTCCTGGGGCACCGCCTGGGGCAAACGCGGTTACGGCTGGATCAGCTACGACGAATGGCTGCAGCGGGGCACCGACGTCTGGGTGGCGCGTCTCGCCGTGCCGGTGCGCCTGCAGCGCGTGCAGGCGGTGGCGGCCAGCAATTCCGCGCTGGCGCGGCAGTCGAACGGCTACGCGCAGGCCGACCTGCGGCCGCACATCGTCAGCCTCGGCAACGACGGCCGCCTGCGCACCGGCGGGCGCTTCGGGACCAGCCAGGACGCCGTACGCAACCTCATCCGCGACGACCTGCCGCGCATCACCCGCGACTGGCCGAAGAAGCGCGTCATGCTCTACGCGCACGGCGGACTCGTGCCCGAGCAGGCCGCGATCCAGCGCGTCGCCGACCTGCGCGAACTGATGCTGCCGCAACAGATCTATCCGCTGTGCTTCGTCTGGAAGACCGATGTCTGGAGCACGCTCGGCAATCTGCTGCGCGATGCCGTGCGCCCGCGCACCCAGGGCCTGCTGGACGAGGCCAAGGGCCTGCTGCTGGATCGCATCGACGACACCATCGAGCCGCTGGCGCGCGCGCTCGGCGGCAAGGCGATGTGGGACGAGATGAAGGAGAACGCGCGCCTTGCGACGACGGCCGTCATCCGCAACGGCGATCAGCTCACCGAAGCCGGCGGCGCCGCGCAGGTCGCGCGTCTGCTGGGCGAATGGATGCAGGCCGATCCCACCGTCGAACTGCATCTCGTCGGCCACAGCGCCGGCGCGATCCTGCTCGCGCCGCTGGCGCAACTGCTCACCACCGACGGCCTGGTCTTCGCAGGCCCCGCCGCCAGCATGCAGGGCCTCGGTCAGCGCATCGCCAGCCTCAACCTGTGGGCGCCGGCGATGACGATGGCGCTGTTCGAAGAGAGTTTCGCGCCCGCCTTGGCGGACGGGAGGATCGCGCACGCCGGACTCTTCACCCTGAGCGACCGCGCGGAACAGGACGACCATTGCGCCCGCATCTACAACAAGTCGCTGCTGTACCTCATCGCCCACGCCTTCGAGGCGCGCGCCCGCAGCTGGGTGCGCCCCGAATACCGGCATGGCACGCCGCTGCTGGGCATGGCGCGCTTCATCGAATCCAACGGCGCCATCCGCGACCTGCTGGCGACCGGCAAGCTCGACTGGATCCAGGCGCCGGTACAGGGCGATCTCGCGCATGCGGCGGATGGCAGCGCGGCGACGAGCCACGGCGGCTTCGACGATGACGCTGCGACGCTGCAGGCGACGCTGTGCCGGATTCTCGGCGAGCGCAGCACGACGGCGCCGGTGCGGATCCACCGGTCGGAGGCGGGGTTGGCGGATTGCCGGGCGCGGTTGGACGAAGCGTTAGCGCAAACGGGCCGGCGATGATCTGGGCCGTTTGACCCGACGCGCAAGTCGCTGGCTCCGGCGTGACCAGACATGCGCTTGTCGAAAGCCGACGGAGCGACGGGAGGTCAATGCAAATGCTGAAGTTCGTCATTCCCGCGAAGGCGGGAATCCAGTGCTTTCGCTTTCAATGGACTGGGAGCCCCTGGATTCCTGCTTTTGCGGAAATGATGAAACGGACAGACTCGATCAGCGCTGCCTCCAAGTTGATTCGTGGTGCTAGAGCCTTCAGCGTGAAGGCCAAAGTGGACGGTCAGCCGTCCGGCTTTCAAAAGCGCTTGCGGATAGACCGAAGGTTCGTCTGCGCAAAGTCAACGGAGTCCTGGTGTCTTCCTGCCGTCGCCCCAGCGGCTTTCAACAGACGCATGTCTGGCCATGCCGGGCCCGTTCTCATTTTCGTGTTTCGAGGCGTCGCAGATGCATCGGGGCGCCGCCTGCGTCAAGAACACTGCCGCCTTGGCGGGCTGCCCCTTACCAGCGTGGGCCATCGCACAACACCCGACTGACGCCCGTCAGACATCCCGTCGAGTCCAATGGCACCCCCGTCGCAGATCAACCCTGCCATGCCCAGTTCCGATTCAGGCAGCCACATCGACACCCTCTGGACCATCGGTCACTCGACGCGGTCCTGGGACGATTTCCTCGCGTTGCTCCTCCACTGGCGCATCGAGGCCATCGTCGACGTGCGCCGGTTCCCGGGCTCGCGTCGCTATCCCTGGTTCGCCAGCGAGACCATGGCGGAGCAGCTGACGGCTGCCGGCATCGGCTACCACTGGCTGCCGCAACTCGGCGGTCGTCGCCGCGCCCAGCCGGGCTCACCGAACGGCGCATGGCGCAGCAACGCGTTCCAGGGCTACGCCGATCACATGACCAGCGATGAATTCGCTGATGGTCTGTCGCGGACGCTCGCCGTCGCCGCACAAAGCCTCACCGCGCTGATGTGCGCCGAGGCGCTGTGGTGGGGCTGCCACCGGCGTCTGATCGCCGATCTGCTGACCTATCGCGGCGTCGAGGTCTGCCACATCCTGGACATCGGCAAGGTGCAGCCGCACGTGATGCATCCGGATGCGCGGCCTGCCGGGGCTGATCTCGTCTATCCGCCGGCGCAGGCGGGCTTGTTCTGAGTCGGACGGCTCAGGGCGCGTCCAGTGACGCCTGCAACGCAGTCGCCAACGCGGCATCGCCGCTGACCAGATCCGTCCAGCGCAGTTCGAGGCCCTTGCGCTTGCCTTTGGGGACGAGCTTCAGCCCGTCGGGATCGATGGTCAGCGAATAGGCGTCTTCGCCGATGCGGACTTCGCGCTTGAGAGGTTTGTCGAGTGGGGTCATGGGCGGGGTCTGCCGGGTGGGTTTTGCGCGCGATGCGTCTGTCGGGAGGCCAGGGGAGATGCCGTCCGCAATCGCGGTCGTCGCGGAAGTGGCCGGGACCTGGCGTGAGCAGGCGTTCGGTTGTTGAAAGCGCCCAGGGCGGCGGGCTGAACTTGCGTGTTTCCTTCGTCTGCGAGGGGAGTCGCGCACCATCAAGCGGTATCCCGTCTTTCGCTGGATGACGGAAAGCGCCTTGGCATCTTCAGTCGTCGCCCCGGCGGCTTCAACTGACACATGTCTGGTCGAGCGGGGGCCATGTTGATCCTCAGTTCGACGCCACGCCACGCCGGGTCGCGTCGCGTATCGCACGTACCGCGACCTCACGGCATAAGCGCACAGCGACCCGCCAGACACGCGAAGCAAACCGGCTTGACCGGCGCACGCCGGGGCGCCGAACCCTTGCTGGGCGGCCTGACACAGCCCACACCGCAACGCCCTCGAATCCCTGAAAATTGCCGCACCGCAGCATATTTTCAACTGAAAACGTCAAGGCCCCCGCCGCTACAATCGACGCCTCTTTTGTACCCGCAGGAGCGCGCCATGAGCACGCCGGCCAGCCAGATCGATTCCACCGCCACCGCCGCCCAGTCCGACGCCTCGCCGCTGCGCTTCGTCACCGCCGCCAGCCTGTTCGACGGGCACGACGCGGCCATCAACATCATGCGGCGGCTCATCCAGTCGCAGGGCGCGGAGGTCATCCATCTGGGCCACAACCGCAGCGTCGAGGACGTGGTGCGTGCGGCGCTGCAGGAGGATGCCGACGGCATCGCGCTGTCGAGCTATCAGGGCGGCCACGTCGAGTACTTCAAATACATGGTCGACATGCTGAAAGAACGCGGCGCCGGCCACATCCGCGTCTTCGGCGGCGGCGGCGGCACGATCACGCCCGAGGAAATCCGCGAGCTGCAGGGCTACGGCGTCGAGCGTATCTATCACCCGAACGACGGCATGAAGATGGGCCTGGTCGAAATGATCGAGGACGTCGTGGGCCGCGCAGGTGCGGCGCGTGATGCGGCGGCCGGAAGCCGGGATTCGGCCGAGCAGGCGCCCGACATCGAAGACGAAATCGGCATCGGCCGCGTCCTCAGCGCCCTCGAAGACGGCGTCTACTCCGAATCCGAACTCGCCCTGATGCGCAAGGGGTGGGCAAGCCGCTCTGCCAAATCCCAAATCCCAAATCCCCAATCCCCCCCGACCACGCCCGTGGTCGGCATCACCGGCACCGGCGGCGCGGGCAAGTCCTCGGTCACCGACGAGCTGCTCAACCGCTTCCTCGCCAGCTTCCCGCAGATGCGCATCGCCGTGATCTCGGTCGATCCCACGCGTCGCCGCAGCGGTGGCGCCTTGCTCGGCGATCGCATCCGCATGAACTCGCTGCGCAGCCATCGCGTCTACATGCGCTCGATGGCCACGCGTCGCCAGAATGTCGCCACCAATGCGGTGCTCAAGGACTGCATCGGCTTTCTCAAGAGCCTCGCCTACGATCTCGTCATCGTCGAAACCGCCGGTATCGGCCAGTCGGACTCGGAGATCGTCGATCTCGTCGATTTCCCGATGTACGTCATGACCAGCGATTACGGCGCGGCCAGCCAGCTCGAGAAGATCGACATGATCGATTACGCCGAGCTGATCGTGCTCAACAAGTACGACAAGCGCGGCGCCGAGGACGCCCTGCGCGATATCCGCAAGCAGTGGAAGCGCAACCGCGTCGCGTTCCAGACCGCCGATGCCGACGTGCCGGTGTATCCCACTATCGCCAGCCAGTTCAACGATCCCGGCGTGACCTGGATGTTCGACAACCTGTGCCGCCTGCTGCGCGAGAAGACCGGCGCCGGCAACGCAGGCCAGTGCAGCTTCCAGCCCGGCCTCGACACCTCGCTCAAGGAGCCGCGCGCCACCGTGCTGATCCCCGGCGCGCGCGTGCGCTATCTGGCCGAGATCGCCGAATCAGGCCGCCGCATCAACAGCGACATCGAGCGCCAGGCCGAAGCTGCCGACCGCGCCCAGGCCATGTGGCAGGCCTTGCAGGAACTGGGCGACGACCAGCTGCCGAAGGCGCTCGATCTCTACCACTCCGATGATGTTGCGCCCGAACGTGTCGCCGCGCCTGCGCCCGTCAACGGGGCGGGCGGCGTGGCGCCTGCTGCCGTTGTCGACAGCCCGTCTCCGGCCGTGCCCGCCGAACCCGAACAGGCAGGCGTCGTCGCGTCCAGCACCGTCGACCGTTCGCTGCTCACCCTGCGCCAGCGCTACAACGACGCCATCCAGGCTCTCAGCAGCGAATCGCTGAAACTCCTGCGCGAATGGCCGCAGCGCCTGAAATCCATCACCGACGAATTCACCGAGTACCAGGTGCGCGACAAGTCGATCAAGGTCGACAACTACCGCGACTCGCTGAGCCACCAGAAGATCCCCAAGATCGCCGCGCCCACCTACAAGAGCTGGGGCGAGCTGCTGACCTTCCTGGGCAAGGAAAACCTGCCGGGCAGCTATCCCTACACCGGCGGCGTGTACCCGTACCGCCGCACTGGCGAAGACCCGATCCGCATGTTCGCGGGCGAGGGCACGCCCGAGCGCACCAACCGCCGCTTCCATTACCTGTCCGTCGGCCAGCCGGCCGCGCGCCTGTCCACCGCCTTCGACAGCGTCACCCTGTACGGCGAAGACCCGGCGCCGCGCCCGGACATCTACGGCAAGATCGGCAACTCGGGCGTCAACATCCCCACGCTCGACGACATGAAGAAGCTCTACTCCGGCTTCGACCTGTGCGCGCCCACCACGTCGGTGTCGATGACGATCAACGGCCCCGCGCCGATGATCCTGGCGATGTTCATGAACTGCGCCATCGACCAGCAGATCGAGAAGTACCTCAAGGCGGACGACGCCCGCTGGAAGGAGGCCGAAGCCAAACTCGCCAAGCTGTTCGAAGGCCGCGAGCGCCCGCGCTATCACGGCGAACTGCCGCCCACCAATGACGGTCTTGGCCTGAGCCTGCTGGGCGTCTCCGGCGACCAGATGGTGGACGCCGACACCTACGCCGACATCAAGGCCCGCACCCTCGCCACCGTGCGCGGCACCGTGCAGGCCGACATCCTGAAAGAGGACCAGGCCCAGAACACCTGCATCTTCAGCACCGAGTTCGCGCTGCGGATGATGGGCGACATCCAGCAGTACTTCGTGGACCGCAAGGTCCGCAATTTCTACTCGGTCAGCATCTCCGGCTATCACATCGCCGAAGCCGGCGCAAACCCGATCAGCCAGCTCGCTTTCACCCTGAGCAACGGCTTCACCATCGTCGAGTACTACCTCGCGCGCGGCATGCGCGTGGATGACTTCGCGCCCAACCTGTCGTTCTTCTTCTCCAACGGCATGGACCCGGAATACACCGTCATCGGCCGCGTCGCCCGCCGCATCTGGGCGCGCGCCATGCGCGAGCGCTACGGTGCCAACGAGCGCAGCCAGATGATGAAGTACCACATCCAGACCAGCGGCCGGTCCCTGCACGCGCAGGAGATCCAGTTCAACGACATCCGCACCACATTGCAGGCGCTCTACGCGCTGTTCGACAACTGCAACAGCCTGCACACCAACGCCTACGACGAAGCCATCACCACGCCGACGGAAGAAAGCGTGCGCCGCGCCGTCGCCATCCAGATGATCATCAACAAGGAAATGGGGCTCAACTTCATCGAGAACCCCTGGCAGGGCAGCTTCGCCGTCGACTACCTCACCGACATCGTGGAAGAGGCCGTCTACAAGGAGTTCGAAGCCATCAGCGAGCGCGGCGGCGTGCTGGGCGCCATGGACACCATGTACCAGCGCGGCAAGATCCAGGAAGAGTCCATGTACTACGAGCACAAGAAGCACGACGGCTCGTTGCCCCTGGTGGGCGTGAACATGTTCCTGCCCAAGGAACACGCCGGCGAGATCGCCACCGAGATCGAACTGATTCGCAGCACCGAAGAAGAAAAGGGCCAGCAGATCGAGAACGTCCGCAACTGGCAGCAAGGCCGCAATGCCCTCGCGCCGAAGGGCGAGACCTCACACGCCCACCAAGCCGACGCCGACGAACAGGCGCCGATGGTCCATGACGGGCATGGTCTGGCGTATCTTCAGAACGCTGCGCGGGAACGGCGCAATGTGTTCGAAGCACTGATGGAAGCAGTGAAGACGCATAGCCTGGGGCAGATCAGCCATGCGTTGTATGACGTGGGTGGGGAGTACCGAAGGAATATGTGAGAGCCCAGTAGTGCAGACAGATATCTGTCGAAAACGGGCTTTTATGGACAATCTAACGAATATTGAATAATAATTTCAGGGACGACTGATGGCAAAAAAGCGCAAGGTCGATAGTGATCTTAATTATCTTAGGGCATCATTAAGCCACGGCAGAGGACGGCGAGCTCTAGGTGAATTGAGAGCTAGGACTCCACTAGCAAAGATCTCGACTTATGTGACAGCAGTTTACCGCACTCCCTCAAAAGCTCGATATCCTATTCTGGCTGGGATTTTAAGGCAGTCAAAGACGGTTCTCGCTGTGAAGCCATATTCATCGCTCCCTCTAAAATTAGAGGTCGAGTGGGCGTTCGCGCAAGTCGAGCGATGGAAGAGCTCGTTGAACAGTTTCTTGGAGGGGAAGCGTCGCCTTCAATCATTGATTATTGAAGAGCGGTGGCCCCAAGCATTAGCGGAACTTGATCTAATAGAAAAGCAATTCGGCCTTTCTGGTTGGCTGATTGCCTCACGATTAGCCGTGCTGCATAGATGTAAAGGCCAGGAAGCTCAGAAGGAATATACAGCCGAACTTATTAAGACACATGCAGGTCTGCCCATAGCCATCGCTCACCTGTGTAGCCAAAGAAATGAAGATGCGGTGTCCATTAATGGATATCTTGCGAGAGCAGAAGAGATAATTGCCGATTGGCGGCTTGACCAAGATTGGGAAGTATATTTGAGGTGGGTGGCTCTTGGAACTCATCCAAAGAGCAAAGATGATTATGTAACTCTTCTTACCGTGGCAGGCACGGGCTCCATAATTGACCTTTACGAAGCAGTAGTATTTGTTGTCGAAAGCGGATTTATGGGGTGGATCGGGTCTGGCTTTGATGTATCCCTTAAATCTTTTGCGAGATTTGATGGGATTTCTGATCCGAGAATCGCAAGATACATCGAGAATAGTGGCGATCTTCCTTCGGTTCTGCAATCTGCGCGCGAAGTTACTAAGCTGCTAACTGCCACTCGCTCTGGTAGTAAAGCGGCGAGTTCAGAGGCACCAACTCAGATTTCTAGGCTTCTAACCTCGCTTTCAAGCAGGGATGAGGCGGCCCCAGATAGCTTTCAAGAGGCTCGAAAGTATGCGTTGGCCTTCGGCTTCATCCCGCTGGGAACGATTGTCGGAACCTATTCGGAGGCCGTTGTCGCGAAGGGGCATTTCCAATCTAGCCGCCTTCGAGAGGCTCTTAGAAATACATGTGGGGTCGAAACAATCTGGAGTGAGGGTTTGCAAGACCGCGAAAGGATGTTTGATCAAATATCCGCACCCGGAGCAGATTCTCTACTTGTAAAAGAGCTGTGTGCTCAGCTTGAGTTCGGCGATTACTTCGATAAGGTGTCCTCTTCAAAATCTAGGTTTTTAGTTGAGGCGGATGGCGGTGATTGGTGGTCGGCAATCTGCATAGCCGTAAGCTGTATTGTCAAATACCCGGGGTCCGCGGATGAGTTTGCGTTGGCTGAGCTCTTGGTTAACAAGGCGTGGGGGGAATTAAAAGCAAAGTCTTCAACTTTAGAGTTGGCAATATCTTTAAGTTTTGCATTACGTCAAATTCATAGTGAATCTGAGCGGCAGCGTTTGCATAGGCATTTGCAGCAATGCGCCCTCAGAATTCTGAGAGTAAGTGGGCTTGAAAATTATTCAGACCTGTCAGAACTAAATGACTCTGAGGGTCTTATGATCTGCTTTCTGAGGCGCGCTTGCGTTGAAAGCGTGATGGAAGTTAACACTAATATTGGTAGCTCAAGAGCGCTTTCAGAAGAGAGGATGCGAATCTGCCAGGAATTGACCTTGTTAGATCCAGAACACGGCAATCAGTACTTGGATGAGATCCGCCAGATTACTTTTGGCCTCGAGTTGGAAGAGGGCGTGCGTCACTTCGACAGTAGTCGACTATTCGTAAGTGCGGACGGGTTGCTTAAGTGGGCCCAGGAGTACTTGTCAGAAGACTACCTAAGATACATGTCCTTACGTGGATCATCAGTTCCGGAGGCCGCAGAAATTCAGGCTGCTCTTCTTAGCATCCAGATGGCTGAGGAAGGCGCTGCAATCCCGCCCGTTCTCTTGGGGCGGCCGAAAACCGAAGCTGACCGACTGCTCACAGATATAGTGCAAAGGTTGTCTCGACAGTTCTACTCAAACCCAGTTTTTGGACTGAACGCATTTCTGAGTCTGAGGATAAGGCACGGCAGTTTTGCGGGTCACCTTCGAGGTGCTTTGGAGGAGCTTTCCGTAATCTGTTCTAAGGTGGACGGAGTTGATTATGCAAAGATCGATCGCTGGGATCAAACGAGGGATGTAATCGGGCCCCAGAAATCGGCGATCCTAGATAATCTTTTCCGCGAATTCTCGGAGGAAGTGGATCATCGGATAGGATTTATCGTTGAGGACCTACTTCAGATCAGAACGGAAAGTAAGCCGGATGGGGCATTTGATGATGCGGTCCCGTTGGTTCTGATAAACGGGCTGAAGGGAAGTATGTCAGAGAGTACGTCTTTGCCGGATTTAGTGGAGATATGTGTTTCTAACTTTAAGACTTCGCTTAACCCGGCGTTAGACAGAATTAGATCTGAAATTTCGAAAAGCCTTAAGGCGGATTTGGATCGAACTTTGCAAGAATTGAGAGTTAATCTCGAGGTTCTCAGCGAGGATCCTGCAATGCGTGTTATTTCAGATGCGCTTGGTAGAGCTCGAACCAATCTCGCGATCGCTGCGGACAAAGTTTCGATCTGGTTCCGGCCTTTAGGAAAGGAAGCCTCTGATAGAAGTTATACGATTGAACAGATTGTCAAGATGGGCGAAAAGTTGACAACTAATGCTCGTCCTACATTTCAACCTGTAACTCACCTAAAGATCGACGGCAGAATACCGTCTCTCACAGCTCAGTCAGGCGCATTCGTTCTTGCTGATGCTTTATTCATTGTTTTTGATAATGTGTACTTACACTCTGGGGTTGATAATCCGGTCGAAATCAGAATTGATGTTTCTATTTCTGATCGAGGAATGCTTTTCTTCTCGATAGAAAATGATGTCTCTATATCTGACGTAGCTGAATCACAGCAGAAGCTAGAGAGGATAAGAAATCAGCTCGAGTCAGGTGAGTTTAGGAAGCGTGTCGCAGGTGAAGGAGGGACAGGTTTTTTCAAGCTACGTCGTCTGGGGGAATCGACTGTTTTCGAGGGGCGATCTAATATTAGTTTTGATCTGGATGGCGAGCGTTTTCGGGTTGATTTGCTTATGCCTCTTCTGCTGCGCGATGTCTACGAGGAGTTCGTGAATGAAGATTCTTGTCGTTGAAGATGATGAGTTTAAGCGGAAGAGTGTTGATCTCCTGCTCAGACAGGAATTCCCGGCCTGCGAAACTATTTTTTCTAGATCTATATCATCCTCCATGCGGGAGCTTGAATCCTTTCCTGACATAGAGGCGGTTATTCTGGATATGTCGCTGCCGACTTTCGACGTCGGTCCTGGGGAGTCGGGGGGGCGGCCTCAAGGATTTGGAGGGATATCTGTGATTCAGCATATAGAATCATTGGATATGACCACTAAGGTCGTGGTTCTTACGCAGTTCCTTCAGTTCGGTGAAGGCGAGGCATCACTGGATATCGACAAACTCGAAGCTCTGATACGAACTGACTTTCCAGATAACTTCGTAGCATTGATTCGATACGGCGCCGGTTCCGAAAAGTGGAGGCATGATCTGGCGAACGAGCTCAAATTAATTGTGGGAAGTGTATAAAATGTCGCAATTGAGAGTTCTTGTTGTTGAAGATGAACTTACAAAGCGTGCAGATGTCGTTGGATCAGTTCTGCGAGGGGATCAGAGCGCGGTGGTTGTCGAGGCAGGGTCGCTGATCGAGGCAAGGAAAGAGCTGGCATCGGGTTCTTTTGATCTTCTTGTGCTTGATATTGCGTTGCCTACCTATCCAGATGGCGAGCTAGTTCGGGATGCTGGATCAACGCTTCTGAGAGAGGTTATGGATTATGACCTTTACCCCCATCCAAAGTACGTAATCGGCGTCACGGGTTATCAAGATTTATCTGAAACTTTCGATGCAGACTTCAGAGAGAGATTTTGGACTTTGCTATCCACGGCTGACGCCAGTTGGAAAGATCGTATTTCTAAGTTTGTGGAGCATCTAAGTAGATCCCTCTCTGATTATCGAAGGGCGCCTCTCGTAGATGTCTGCATCTTGACCGCGTTGGCGGCTCCTGAGCTCGAGGCGATCTTGAGCCTTCCGCTGGAGTGGCAGGAGCCCATAAGGCTTGATGAGTCTACGTATTATCGCTTAGGCGAGATAGAGACTGTCGACGGCACTAGACTGTCAGTTGCTGCGGGGTGTTCGCTGAGAATGGGGCCAGTGAGCGCAGCAGTTCTCGCGTCAAAATTTGTTTCTACATTACGCCCGCGAATTATTTGCATGTCAGGCATTTGCGCAGGCGTTAGAGGGGGTTGCGAGTTGGGGGACATTGTCGCTGCTTCTGAGGTTTGGAGTTGGGAGTCTGGAAAGTTGGTGGGTGCTAGTGGTAGACCCTTTGCGCCCGAGCCGGTTTCTATAGCTACACCTGAGCCGGTTCTTGCAGCTTTTCAGCAGTTGCAGCAAGATCGCGCTTCACTTGATTTAATTAAGAGCCAGTATCCGGGTTCGAAACCTTCTCACTCGCTGAATATGCGAATTGCACCTATGGCTTGCGGTGCGCCAGTGGTAGCTGATGCTGAGGTCGTGCAGAGGATTGTGGAGGTCAACAGGAAGACTTTAGCCATTGAGATGGAGTCTTTTGGTGTTATGGCCGCTGCTCGTTCTTGGAGTGGAGGTCGCACCACAAGTTTCTGCGTGAAGTCGGTTTGCGACTTTGCGGATGAGCATAAAGAGGATTCCTGGCAGCACTACGCCGCATTCACTAGTGCGAATGCGCTTGCCACAATCCTTAGGAGTTACGGTCATACTTTCCTCGCATAAGCCTGAGCCCGATCTCGCGAGGTCCTTTATCTGAGATTGCATCGTTAGGTCTATCCATTTACGGCGCTGCCGTTCCGATAGTGATTTTTTGGAAATAATCGATAACGGTACAGGTTCACTTACTCGTCGTGCTTGGTCGAGAAAAATGACGGGGTCAGGTTCACTTATTTAGGATGACGCCGCGCAAGCGGCGACGTAGGCCAGCCAGGGGGACGGCATGCGACAGGGATTGAAGCGGGTGACGCATCGTCGGGACGATGCGTTGACAGGGGTGCGGTGGGACCGGCTTGAGCATCTGCTCGCCGCGTACTACCGGGAGTCGGGCTATCAGGTCGAGCATGTGGGGACGGGCGCATCGGCTGGTCGGTTCGATGGCGGTGTCGATCTGAAGCTGCAACGCGAAGGACGGGTAGTCCTGGTGCAGGTGAAGCACTGGAACGCCTACAAGGTGCCGCACAACGAGGTGCATCAGCTGATCGGGCTGATGGTCAACGCGCGCGCCGATGCCGCGATCCTCGTCACCAGCGGTGAGTTCACCAAAGCCGCGATCGAGGCCGCGACCCGCAACGGGCTGGTGCAGCTGATCGACGGCGACGAGCTTCGCGCCATGCTGGGGCCGTTGCCGGAAGCGCCGCCCGCAACACGCACCGCCGACAGTCTGGCCGCGCAGGTCGGGGAACACTTGCTGCACGCTGCCATGGATCGCGCCTTGCCGGCCGGCCGCAAGGCGGCAACGTCCTGGGCCAAGGCCACCGCCGCAACGCTGGCGCTGAAGGGCTTTGCTCTCGTAGTGATGCTGCTGGTCGCCTATCAGGTCATCCAGGCGCTCAGTCGGAATCTCGACCAGAGCCTGCAGGCCGTCGGCCGACCTGCGACAGCGGCCATCCAGCGTCCCGCGCCAGCGCCCCAGTTCGTGCCGTCGCGCTCGGCCGTCGCGTCCACGCCCGCAGTCGCGAGCTTCTGCATCGACCACGATCCGCGAACCGGTACCAGTGTCGACCGCTGCGTCGAACACGCGGCACGCCCGAAGCCAACCCTTGCAGAAGTGCGCGAGTCTCAGCGCAAGGCAGATGCCGCGATGGAGGTGCTGCGCGCTTCGACACCCGAAATGTGAGAACGGATTCCGCGCCTTCGGTCCACCGGGCGCATCACAGCGCTTCACCCAGGAAACGAGATGAACGCACATGCAGAGCAGGGTCACATCGCAGCATCCCCGGCCACGGAGGGCCGTAGCGCCATCGGCAGGTTCTTCGACACGTTGATCGGCACGATTTTCGTCATGCTGCTAGCCGTTGGCTTGATTGCGCTGACCTCGACGTGGCAATCGAGCGATCTTCTGTTCGAAGGTTCGGACCGTGTGCTGGTCACTCAGACCAGCTGGTGGGGGTTGCAGCGCAAGGTAACGGTGCTCGAGGCGTCCCAGATCGACGGCTGGACCATCATCGAAGAGAACGGCGATCGACTTCCAATGCGCAGCCAGTCCATGAGGCTGCCCAGATGACGAGATGGTCCCGCGTTGATCAGTCGGCTGCGCTCGCTTGCCGGCACGTGCGCACGGCGCTTCTGGTCGGGGCACTGCTGGTGTGCTGGCCTGCGCTAGCCCGCGACGATTCGGAAATCAGCGATGCAGACGCCAACGCATCGGCTGAAGCGTCCGGCCGGACGATCTACACGCATTATCGAGCGATCGAAGCGGTGCGCGCGGCGATGGATGCTGATCAGACCATGCGCGAGGACGATCGCGTGGCAGGCGAGATCACCCTGGGCTACGGGGGACAGATCCACGTCACCCTGCTGGATGACGCATCCGCTGCGCTCTATCGGGCAGCGGTCTCGACCGACGGCGTACTCGCGGCGCCAATCGAGGCACTGCCGGCTCCGGCCGAGCTGTCCTAGAACGAGAGAGCGGCCGTGCAGGCCCGCACGACGGCATTGGCATTCGATTTGCCGCGATGCGGAGACGCTTACGACACGGTGGTGCTGCCGTCGAGCGTGGAGGCGCAGTGGGTGGTCTTCTTGATTCCGCGACCTTCGCAAGGCGTGGTGCGGCTGGGCGGCTCGAACCGTGTAGAAACGGAAGGCGATGTGGTGACGGCGTGGCGTCCCTACACGCGGAGCTGCATTGACCTCAATCCAGCACCCAACGCAGTCGCCATGATCGTCACGCATCTGCTCGACCCAGCTCCGACCGAGATCCACGTGTTCTGGAGTCTCTGGAAGGGGAAGCCGTTCTACGTCACCACCGTAAAGAACGGCCTCTGGAAAGTTGAAGACGGCCGTATCACCGCCGTCGAAGACTGATCGGCTTCGTTTTGCGCCCGAATCGATTTGACTTACCCATGCCGTATCCAACAACGGGGTCAAGTTCACTCATCTAGGATGACGCCGCGCGAGCGGCGACGTAAGCCGGTCAGGGGACGACATGCGGCCGGCAATATAGAGGGCAAGTCCACTCATAAGTAGTGAGCCACTAGCTTGAATCACGTGACCTAAATGCTTTGCTCAACCGGGCCAAACTAGAATTGAGCCAGCACATGCGTAAGTTCAAAGCCTTTGCGCATCGAAAGTTGGATGTCATGGCGATCGCGCTCTACCTCTACCTCGTGGCCGCTATCGCGATGGCCGTATTGGGCATCGACCTGACCGGTATAGTGCACGACGCACTGCTCCCGGATCAGGCGAGGTTCCAAGCCCTTTGGTCGCGAAATCGTGCCCTCGACTACATGCCAAGCTTGTTCTTTGGGATGCTTTTTCTGTATGTGCCGGTGCTGCTTGCAAATCTTGCATGGTTTCGAAGGCGCTTGACCTGGACCGCTCCCAGCATGGTGCCAATGGAGTATTGGCGGCTGTCGTTGGCGTGTTTGGTTTTGGGCGCAGGCGCGCCTGTGATGCTGTTTCTGGCGCTTGGCGTCAGTTCGGCAACTAGTTTAAGAACGGCCGCGTTTCTTGAGTTCGCATCGCGTAGTGATCTAACTGTTGCAGCAATTTTCTTTTTGACTTTCTGGATATCGGCGCTGCTTCTTCCCGGGGCCTACTTCTTTCTCAGATTGGCTCGGTATTACCGATGACAGCGGGCAAGAACGAGGTCAGGTTCCTTTATCCGTCTTGGTTGGTCGAGGAGCAGGTCGGACGCCTGCGAAGCGCTTCCTCTTGGCTTCGACCATGGTGCGGAAGTCGTCGCGGCCCCAAGCGTGCTGTTTTTTGAGGGTGCTCGCGGATCGCGGTGAGGTCTTTTTCGGTCACGGCTTCATTGAGCAGTGTCCCGCCAGCGGCGTGCGCGCATGAGCGGATCGGAATCGAGTGCCAGCCATGCCGGGGGAGCGTCAGCATCGATCCTTTGCGTCACCTAAATGGGCGGCGTAACTGGACCAGCGCCAGGCGGCCGCATCGTCGGTGATGCGGGCACGTACCGGATTGAGTTCGATGTAGCGCTGGCAGGTCAGCACGCAGCGTGCCGTTCCGGATGCGGTGCGCGCATCGGTCGGGTCTGTAGATGGCTGGCCGGTCGAATGATCGGAGCGTCGGAGAAGTGAACCTGACTCCGCTCAGCCTTCCTGTCCGAATTGCACAGCACAACGCGTTATTTCCGGCATCTAGGGGACGCCCTAGGTGCGTAAATCAGCACATTTCACATGCCGTTTATGTATTCCAATCTCGCCTGAAGGTGCACGGTATTCATGGCAAAAACGCCGCTATATTCCGGTCTCCCCCCGAAGCAGGAGAACTCGAATGTCGCTTACCCAGCAGCATAAGAAGACGGCACAGATGATTGGTGTGGCGCTTGTCGCAGCCGTGGGACTTGGCGGTTGCGCCACCTACAAGGAAGACTTCGCACGCATCGACTCGCGCCTGGACACCCTCGACACGCGGGTGCAGGGCGCGGCCCAGAGCGCGGAATCCGCCAACCAGTCGGCGACGCAGGCCAACCAGCGTCTGGATCAGATGGAACGTCGCGTCCAGCAGCTTGAAACCGCACCGCGTCGCACGCCGCGCGGTTGATCTGATCGGACCGGGACCCGTTGGCCTGCTGGCCACGGGTCCCGGTGTGTCACCCGTCTTTTCGAGGAGTTGTCCCATCGCCACGTCCACACACCCTGCGATGCGGGTCTTCCACACGGCGCTGTTGCTCGCGTTGTCATCCGCCAGCGTCGGGGTGGCGATGGCCGAGGACACCGTGGCGCCACAGGCCGCCTCGGCCAACCAGCTTCCGCCCGGCCAGGAGGTCTCCGACACGGTGATCGAGCTTGCGGGCTGGGTCATCGCCGCCAATGACAACCACGGCTATCCGTTCATGGTGATGGACAAGGCCGCAGCGCAGGTGCTGGTATTTGGCGGCGACGGCAAGCTGCAGGGCGCGGCCCCCGGGCTGTTCGGGTCGGCGGTCGGCGACCATGCAGCGCCCGGCATCGCAGGTCTTGCGCTGCGTGAAATTCCGGGGCGTGATCGCACCACGCCGGCCGGTCGCTTCGTGGGCGGCTATGGCCCATCGATCGACGCCGGGCGTGTGCTCTGGGTGGACTACGATTCGGCGGTCTCGCTGCACCCCACCGCGAGCGGTACGCCGGCCGAGCGACGCGGGGAACGCCTCGCATCGCCGACGCCGGACGACAACCGCGTCACCCACGGTTGCATCAACGTCGACACCGGCTTCTACGAGCTGGTTGTCCAGCCGACATTCGAGAAGGGCGGCGTGTTCTACATCCTGCCGGACAAGGATTCGATGGCGGAGACCTTCCCGGATTTTGCGCAGAGTCGCGAGGCGGGGAAGGGCGACGACTGATTCGGACAGCAGTGCGTGGGGTTTGGTGCACTCGACGAAAAGACCGCGATCGACTTTGCGTAAAGCAACACGCGGATTGGGGCCGCAGGTCTCCGGAGCGATCGAGCGCAATTCGCGAGGCATGCATGGGAACGCGCCGCGTCGGCAGGCAGTTCCGCAAACGCGTGAACCTGGCGCCGTTGCGGCGCTAGACTCTGCCCATGCCCACCCCCGACCCGTCCAAGCTAGACCGCATCGTCGCCGAGGCGCGCCGCAGTGCCGAGCAGCGCAACGCCGGCTATCGTGAGCGGGCGCTGAAGATGTACCCGTGGATCTGCGGCCGCTGCGCGCGCGAGTTCACGCGCGTCAATCTGCGCGAGCTGACGGTGCATCACCGCAACCACAACCACGACGACAATCCGGCCGATGGCAGCAACTGGGAGTTGCTGTGCGTGTACTGCCACGACAACGAGCACTCCCGGCAGCTCGACCACACCGGCGTCAGCGCACGGAACGCGGAGGACGCACCAGCCGCGGCGACGTCGAACCCGTTTGCGGATCTGAAGGCGCGGCTTGAAAAGAGCCGCGTCTGACCGGGAAGGCTGAAGATAAGCACCGGGGTTTCGGTAGAGATGTCCCGGTGGCCGGTCCACCTGATGCACGTCGCGGCACATGCGGTCTCCTCCCAAACGCTGTGATTGCATCCGCAGCAAAGCGGTGGAACTCGATAAAGCACGCTCCGCTTTGGAAGCTTTCTTCCACGTCCTGCCGGAGTCGTCCTTCGGGCCGAGGCTTCCACGCTGCGGCGTCTTTGCTCCGAAGCCCTGATGCATTTCGATTTGTTGCGGATCCTGATCGAATTCTTGCGGTTCTCCGCCATCTGCCGCGCGGCATTCTGATGCCGCATCCATCCTTGTTCTCCAAGGCCGTGTCGCTGAAGGCTGGTGGCTCGCACCGAGGCGCAGCCCGGCAGGCCGATCACTGACAGGAGAGCTGGATGATCCTCTATGACGCCAACGCGCCGGGTCCGAACCCGGTCGTCGTCCGACTGTTCGTGCATGAGCGCAAAGGGCTGCGATTCGACGTGGAAACCATCGATCTCATCGGTCTGGAGAACCGTCGCCCGGCGTATCTGCGGAACATCAATGCGAGAGGCGAGGTTCCCGCGCTGCGCCTCGACAGCGGAACGATCATCACCGAGATCACGGCGATCTGCGGCTACCTGGACGAGATCGCACGTGGCGGTCGACGCCTGTTTGGCGAGACGCCGGAGGAACGCGCGGTCATCCACATGTGGACCCGTCGGGCCTATCTGGAAATTGTGATGCCATTCGTGTCGTGGTGGCGCGGCACCGAGGCGGCGGAAAACGCGTATCGCGGCCACCGCATCCTGATGCCGGAAGCGCGGCGCTCGCATCGGCTGCTGGCCGACAGCGGCCTCAACCAACTGGACAACGACCTCGGAGGCCGAGACTTCATCGCGGGCGATGACGTGACGATGGCCGACATTCTGCTGTATGGCTTTATGGGCGCGAATATTGCGACCGGAGAGATCCCATGGATCGCAGCGCCGCAGCGCCCCAATGTCACCGCGTGGCTGGCGCGCATGGCCGCGCGTCCGAGCAGTGGTCTGATGATGGAATCGCTGGCCTCGCGCGTCGACAACTGAGACCGCGGGTTGCCGGCAGCGCCGCACGGCAGATCCCCGCCAGGACGGATCAGGCGGGCGAGCGTTCCGCGCGACGTTGCCGGTACTCGGACGCAGTCATCCCGGTTGCGCCTCGAAAGGCAACCGCAAAGTTCGATGTGCGAACAAAGCCGGTGCAGACTGCGATCCGTGCAATGGACGTGTCGGAGGTGGCCAGCAGCGTTCGTGCGGCTTTCAAGCGTTCCCGGAGGAGATACGCATGGGGTGACATGCCGGTTTCAAGCCGGAACAGCCGCGAGAAGTGGAACTTGCTGATGCAGGCCACCGCTGCCAGCTGTTCCAGCGACAGCGGGTCGGCATACCTCTGCTGGATGCAGGCGATGGCGCGTGCAATGCGGGGATCGTAAGGGCCGGCCGTCTTGCCTGCCGCAGCAAGCCTGTGCGTGAGCAGAAGATGCGTGGACAGCCAACGCACCGTCTCCCGCCCGTACAGATCCGGCGCGCCGCGCTTCGCAGCCGAGAGCAAACCCGTCAGTACGCCCGCGACTGCGGGATCGGCGAACGACAGTGACGGAACTGCGCGCTGCAGCGGCATACCCGTTGTCGTGAGCTGACAGGCCGCTGCTGAGATGGTGTCGGCCGGGATGAAGAGATGGATGGTCTCGATCGGCACCTCGCTTCGCCAGCGCAGCTCGTCCACATCGCCGGCTGCCGTCACTGCGATCGCGCCGACGTTCGCTTCCGTCTTGCACCACTGGCCGTCCACGCGCACCTCGGTCTGGTGCGCGCCGCGCAGCACCATCGAAATGCGCAGATCCGACGAGGGCCGCGTCTCGAACGCGGTGGTGCCGGCGGGCCAGTGCATCTGCTCGATCAGCGCGGAGCGCCAGCCTGTGCTGGCGCTGCTCGCCAGCGTCCTGCCAGGCAGTGCACGCTGGCCCACGAGGCTGGCGCGGTCATAGGGCCGCAATGCATCAGCTGTGAGCTCGAATCCGGGCATCGGCTGACGATACGGTTGCGATGCCGTCCTGTCCAAGCGCGGTGACAAGTTCGAGCGACGTGCCGACATGCGCGACTCGAGTAAAGGATGCTTCCTTGAGTGCGACGATGGATTATGCTTCTGCCGGGTGCGGCTGGCCATCGCACGCGTGTGAAAGGGGAGGCCTGCGAAAAATTCAGGGGATGACGATGAAGACGACTTCAATGTTGGCTGCGGCCGTGGTCGTGGGGCTGTTGTCGGTTGCGACACCTGCCTACGCGCAGACAGCAGAGCCGACGCCCGTGTGCGTTGAAGACCGGCAGTGCCTGGCGATGTGACTGGCGGCAATCGAGGAAATCGAGGTGGCGACCGGGATGCGGGTCAGCAACCAGAACGACTCCGTGATCGAGACTTATGTGGCGGGTGACACATCCCGGAAGGGCACGATGTACGGCCGCGTGATCAAGCGGCCTTTGCCGTCGGGCGGATACGCCATCGTCGCGACGCTGGAGTGCAGCTATCGCAGCTGCCGGAATCTTCGCGAACCCGCGCTGGACGAGTTCAACCGACGCCTGACGGCAATTGGCCAACAGTTCGTGCCGGGCGCAGCCGCAGCCTCGCAATCCGGATACTGATTCACTCTGCCGAGAAACGGAGTCAGCTGCGCTTTCCTGTTCTGACGCCGCGCCAGTGCTGACACAGGCTCGCCCGGGGACGGCGTAGGACTGGGTTGATGCGTGTACCGCATCGTCGGACGACGCGCCGTTAGCGGTGCGTCGGCTGCGGAGCTTCAGTACGGGAAGCCGGTGCGATTCCGTTCAAACTTCGGCGGATGCCCCCGAGCAGGGGGAAGCTGAAAACGAGTGTCCGCCGGGGATGGCGGGCACTGACTGTGATGTTCACTACGTGGGGGCAAGGATGAAGCAGGTTGTTTTAAACAGGGCAGTTCTGGTCAGTGCGCTGGCCGTGGCATTGAGCGCATGTGGCGGTGGCAGCAACGTGCGGGCGGATAATCCGGGCACGCCGGCGACGCCTCCCACTACGCCGCCGCCACCTCCTCCGGCGCCGCCCATCACACCGACACCGCAGCCGGACAGGCCGGCCGAACCGGCCATCGACGCGCACCTGACCGTCACCCAGGCGGGGGCCGCCAGGACCGCCGGGCTGACCGGGGCGGGCGTGCGTATCGGCGTGATCGACTCGGGCGTCATGCGGGGTCATCCGACTCTGGCTGGACGCGTGGTCGGCAATCTCAATTACGTCGATCCGGGTACCAACAACCTCGGCGTCGACGACGTGCTTGGACATGGCACTTCGGTAGCGGAGCTGGCTGCGGGCACCGCCGTGGGCGCGTGGCCGGGCGGCATCGCTCCGGGCGCAGAAATCGTTTCTGCACGGATCGTCGCTGACAAGCCGCCCGCCGATGACGGCAGCGGCAACGGCAATGAGGTCAGTGGCGCCTTGGGCCTCGCCCGGGTCCACGCGGATCTCATGGCGGCCGGCGTCAAGATCATGAACAACTCATGGGGCGGTCTGTATTGGACCAACCCGGCCGCCACGTCGGCCATCGCTCAGGAGTATCGGCCGTTCATCAATGGCGGCGGGCTGGTGGTATTCGCTACCGGCAACGAATCCAAGGCCGACCCGTCCAGCATGGCGGCGCTGCCCAGCCAAACCGGTGCCAATGGCAGTTTGCCCGCAACCGACCTGGCGCGCGGCTGGCTCAGTGTGACCGCGGTGGACTCCACCGATCCAGGCACGCTGGCGTCCTACGCCAACGCTTGCGGCGTGGCCGCCAACTATTGTCTGGCCGCACCCGGTGCGGCCGTGTTCGTCGACCCGGCGTACACCGGGGCCAACGGCGGCACACCCAGGTATCTGTGGAATTACGGCACATCGTTCGCGGCTGCGCAGGTGTCCGGCGCTGCGGCGCTGGTGTGGCAGAAGTACCCCTATTTCGACAACGACCTGGTACGTCAGACCCTGCTGGGCACCGCCACCGATCTGGGCGCGCCCGGCGCGGACAGCACCTTCGGCTACGGCTTGCTCAACATCGCCAAGGCCATCAATGGCCCCGCGAAGTTCGAATGGGGCGACGTCACGGTCAACAACACGATCCTCGGCCTGAATTCAGCGTGGAGCAACGACATCAGCGGCAGTGGCGGCTTGATCAAGCAAGGGCCGGGTGCGCTGGGGTTGTCGGGCACCAACACCTACACGGGTGATACGCGGATCGAGCGCGGCACGTTAGCGCTGCGCGATGGCGGGTCCATCACGTCCGACGTGGTGGTGGTGCCTCAGCCGGCCAACACGATCAACGCTGCGCTGCAGTTCATGGGCACGAGCCGGGTCAAGGGCAACGTCGACAACGGCGCGTCGGTGGTCATGCACGACGCGAACATCGAGGCCACAATCGACGGCAACTATCTGCACCGCAGCGGCGCGCGTCTGATGGTCGCGCTGGGCGGCAGTCCGCTCGACATTACGGGCACAGCCACGCTGCAGGGCGGCGATGTCCACGTGTCCAACATTCTTCGCGGCTACGTCGCTGCCGACGGCCGCAGGCAGACCGTATTGACCGCTGGGCAAGGCCTGATCGGCACTTTTGACGAAGTCACGAGCGGCCTTTTTCCCGGTACTTTGATCTCTGCGTCGCTGTCGTACTCGCCCAACGATGTCGTGCTCACCACCGACCGCATCGACGTCACCCTGGCCACTCAGCAGGCCAACATCGGCGGCGCTGCATTGCGCACGGCGGCGCGCGTGGAGTCGGCCTTCGGCCTGCTCGATGGTGATGCCGGTGGCATCGTTCCGGCCAGTTTTTCCGACGGTGCTGGGCAGCTGCAGCAAGTGCATGGGGCTGGCGCGTTGCAGGCCAGCCTGGACAGTTTGTCCGGACAGGCACATGCACGCGCTTCGACGATGACCTTCGACAGTATCGACATGAGCCGGCGCGCACTCTCGTCGCGCTTCGATGACGTGCGCAACACGCCGCGCCTGCACGGCAGCTGGCAGAGCCAGCTGGGTGAAGTGGGACAGGGTAGCTTTGCTGGCAGTAACGGCGATACGCGTGGCTGGATGATCGGCCAGGACGCACTGATGGGCAGCAGCGTTGTGGGTTTTGCCTTTGGAGAGACCCGCAGCCACAGCAGCCGGGCATGGGGGCATGACCGCGGCCAGGACCGCCAGTCGCAAGCCCAGCTGTATGCAGGCTGGTCGCTAGGGCAGCGCGGTTACGCACTTGCCCAGTTCGGAGCTGGCCGCTACGCGCGTGATGTCGAGCGCCAGCTTCTTCTTGGCGCGGGCCAGTACGGCGTCAATGCGCGTTACGAAGGCGGGTTCAGCGCTGCCAGCGTGGAATCGGGTTATCGCTTCAATGCGTTGAGCGGGGCGATCATCCCGTATCTGGGCACGGAGTATGCGCGTGTGTCCAGCGATGGCTTCAACGAGCAGGGTGGGCTGGGGTTCGGTCTGCGCACGCGGGACAATGTGGCGACTCGCAGCCAGGCCCTTGCTGGCCTGCGTGCAGAGCGCGGTTGGCAGAGCTGGTCGCTGCGCGCCTACGCCGAGTGGCAGCAGCTGCTGTCCAGCGACGGCCTGCAGTCGCAGGCCAGCTTCGTGGCGCTGGACAGCTGGTCGCCGCTGGATGCTTTCGAACCGGCGCGTTCCGGTGGCCTGTTCGGTGTTTCTCTGCAGTCAAGGATCAGCCGTGCTTCGCAGCTGTCATTCGGCTACGACCAGCGGTTCGGGCCGCGTGGCGATTTGAAGCAAGTCGCGCTGCGGTACTCGGCAGCATTCTGATCATGGGGCGAGCCGGCCATTGGCCGGCTTCGCCGAACTGAGTGCCGGCGGCTGGCCGGCTTTTCGGTCAATGACGGAATAACGCGCCAGATTACTTGTCAGCCTTGTGGGAAGCGGGGCAGAAACGGGATCGGGTTCAGGGATCCGACTTGTACCGAATTCTTCGACGGCCTGGCTCGCCAAGCCCTGCAAATTGCTTTGGCGTGGCTTCGATCATCGTTGGAAGTGGTTGCGTCCTCAAGCGTCAGCTCGACCACACCGGCGTCAGCGCGCGGAACGCAGAAGACGCAACAGCCGCAGCGACCTCCAATCCGTTTGCGGATCTGAAGGCGCGGCTTGAAAAGACGCGTTCCTGAGCTGAGGGGCGTAGGCCGGCTTGGAGCTTCAGTCGAGCCGATGAGAGATTTATTTCACGCCAGTCGCGGGCACGGATTCCGCGGCAGATGAAGCAGGTCGAGCCGGTCCCGGTCGCCGAGGACACAGGGCAGCCGGTTGTTCCCACGCTGCGCGATGTGCCGCGGGACACCGGGCACACCAAGTTGCGCTTTCGGCCCCGCGCACAGCATGTTTCCGCCAGGAAAATCGAAGGGTCCGCAGTGTGCGGGCGCCAGCGTCCGAAACTGCACCGACGCGTCCCTTGATCAGCGAGCCTGGCGCCGCCGCGCGCTTCGCTTTTTCAAGATCGAGCAATCCAGCCACGGTTTGGTTAGCCTTCCGCAGTTCCGACGAAGGATTGAAGCAATGAGAACGACCGTTGTTGGCCTGGTGACGCCGCATCTGCTGCGCATCGTCGACCTCGCCAATGAGGCCCAGAAGGGCGTCAACGTGCACTGGCACTTGAATGATGCCGTCGCGCATTCGATGGCCGAGCTGGCCGATCAGTACAACGCGACGACGCTGGTGGCGGCGTATGTCGAGGGGCTAGAGAACGTCGCCAGCCAGGCCCCGGCCGCCAGAGAGGATTACGTGCGCGTTCTGCAGACTGCGGCTGACGCAGCGCGGCGTCTGAGGCGGGACTGACGAGCGAATGCGGTTGGCGCTGGTAGCGTCCGGCGCGTCGTTCTCACCGGCGGAACCCGCCGGGTAGCCGCTCAGTGCATGACTGCTGCGTCAGGGACGTTCAACGGTCCGCGTCGCCTGCATCAAGCCGCCAGTGCGTCGATCGAAGACCGCGCTTCCGTCATTGCCGCGTCCTTGGCCTCGGGTCCGAGCAGCAGGCCTTCGGCAATGACGAATTCGGGCGTGACGCCGATGAAGCCGAAGATCGCTCGCAGCCAGGTTTCGGCGTGCTCCTGATGGGCGGCGGGCGCGTCGCCGGCGTAACGGTTGCCGCGTGCGACCGCGACGATGACGCGCGTGTCGCCCGCCAGCCCGACCACACCCGCATCTCCGTATCGGAACGTGCTGCCGGCGACCACGATGCGGTCGATCCAGGCCTTGAGCTGGCTCGACACGGTGAAGTTGTACATCGGCGCACCGATCACGACGATGTCGGCGGCCAGGAACTGCGCGACCTCGGATGTGGGCGCATCGGTCGGCGGCGGGGCGTTGAGCGTGAAGTGGTCGAGCGGGTCGGCGCCCAGGTCTCGATAGGTGACGTCGAGTGTGGGATTGGCCGCTTCGAGATGCGCCACGATGCCGGCGGTGAGTCGGCGGCTGACGGACGCGTCGCCGGTAATAGCGCTGTCGAGATGCAGTAGTTTTATTTTGTGCCTCGGTTACGATTTGTGCCCGGGGCGACGATGCGCTACAAGGTGAGCCTCCACAAGACGGCACAGGCCGGTAACCGGAGGCACATGGCTGTGACCAACCCGACGGCACCCACCATCGAAAGCTGCATGCACGTCAGCGATGTGCTGGCGCGCGTGGGCAGCAAGTGGAGCATCCTCGTCATCGGCAAGCTGGGTCAGGGGCCGCGCCGCTTCAACGCACTCAAGCGCGAGATATCGGGCATCTCGCAGCGCATGCTGACCTTGACGGTGCGCGGGCTGGAACGCGACGGGCTGATCCTGCGGACCGTGACTCCGACCATTCCGCCGCGGGTCGACTACGCGCTCACCGATCTGGGCCGGTCGCTGCTGGCGCCAGTCAGCGCGCTTGGCGAGTGGGCGATTGCGAACCGCGCGGTGGTGGAAGCATCACGGCATGCATTCGATGCGCAGCACCCCGAGCGCGATCCGGAAGACTGAGCGCGGTTGACCGGGCATTCCGCCTTGGGATGCGGTGCACGGCTTGAAGCGTGCATCTCGACCGCGGCTGCAGACGCGCACCTGAGCGGTTCTCGTGTCGGGCGTGGCGCCGGATTTCAGCGACGGCCCGGCGCCGGGCGCACGCGCCCGGGGGCGTCACCAGCCTGGCATCACCACCAGCGCTGCGACCACCAGCACCATTGCGACCGTCAGCATGACCGGCAACCACTTTCTCGCCGCGATCTGCGGCGGTGGCACCGCATCGGCGGGCTGCGCACGAAGGCTCTGCTGGGAGATTTCCATGCCCGGCGCGATCAGCATGAAGCGCACGGCATCGAGTTGGAGTTCGTCGCCCGGGTTGAGGAAGCCCTGCTGTACGCGCCTGGCGTTGATGAAGGTGCCGTTGGACGAATCCAGGTCCTCGACCGACAGGCCATCGCCGACCGGCTTGAGCCGGGCGTGCCGCCGGGATATTTCGTCTGCCGGCACGGTGATGTCGCAATCCGGCGCACGGCCGATGACCACCGGGCCTGCGACCGGAAACACCTTGCCGGCAACCGCGCCTGACATGCCGCGCAGGACGAACTTCGGGACTGCCATGCGCACGCGGGTGGCGCCGGTGTCGTCGTCGGCATCCAGCTCCATGCGGGGCGCAGACGCGCTGCGTGCGGGCTCGAGCGGGGCGAACTTCGCGACGATGGTGCCGATGTCGATCTGGTCGCCGCTGCGCAGCGCCATGAGGTCGGCTACGGGCCTGCCGTTGACCGACACCGGACCGCCGCCCTGTGGCACCTGCAGGTTCGCGCCGGCGCCGGTGAGATGGATCTCGCAGTGGAGGGCGTGTATGCCGTCTCCAGTGAGCACGACTGCATTGCCCGGCGTCGAGCCGATCCGGTTGACGCCTGCGCTCAGCAGCACCTGGCCATTCTCACCGTTGGGAAACACCAGCTTCATCTTCGCCCCCTGCGAATCGGTGAGGGCTGGAGCGCCGACAACCGCGCGTATTCTAGCCACGCGCCATGTGAAAACCGGGGCGAGATGGATGGCCGATTGGGGTCCGCATCGCAAGCGCGCCGATGCCGCAAGCGGCCTTCGCCCCGGCACGCTGCCCGTGATGCGATGCTGCAGCCCGGATCTTCGCAACCCCGTCGAGGCACGCACATGTCCGAACGCATCCTGGTGTTCTACGGCTCCTATCGCGCCGACCGCATGGGCATCCGCCTGGCCGACTACTGCGTGCGCAGCTTGCAGGCACGCGGCGTCGATGCGGAACTGATCGATGCCAGGGCCGTGGACCTGCCGATGCTCGACCGCATGTACAAGGAGTATCCGCAGGGCCAGGCGCCGGAGGCGATGGAGGCGCTGGCCGGCAAGATCCGCGATGCCGACGGCTTCGTCTTCGTCACCGGCGAATACAACTGGGGCATGCAGCCGGGCCTGAAAAATCTGACCGATCACTTCCTGGAAGAATGGTTCTGGCGTCCCGCCGGCATCGTCAGCTATTCGGCAGGCCGTCTGGCCGGCGCACGCGGAAGCGTTGCCTGGCACGGCACCCTGTCGGAGATGGGCATGGTGGTCATCTCCAGCACGGTGAACGTCGGTCCCATCGCCAGGACGCTGGACGCTGACGGCACGCCGATCGATGCGGCCGGAGCGTCACTCGAAACAAGCTTTGCGCGTTTTGCCGACGACCTGCTCTGGTGGACCGAGGCGGCCCGTCTGCAGAAGGCGCGCAAGGCGCCGCCTTACTGAGTCGCGGGGCAGCGCCGCGTGGGCGCAGGCATCCGCGCCGGTTGCGCGCGGTGCCTCAGCTCGATGAACGCGCGGCGATCACCACGTCGCGCAGACGGCGTGGTTAGTCTCCGAAGCGCCGCAATGCGCGGCGCCGGCCGGAAGCGACAGTCCATGCGCCAGATCACCTCGAGTGCCGCAGTCGCGCTGCTGCTGTGTGTCGGCACAGCCTGTTCGAAGCCACCGTCCGCAGCCGTTCCGGCGCCGTCGACAGGCGTGCAGACGCCGGCGGATGCGCCGATCTATTCGACCGTGCGTCGCAGCGCGGACGGCATCGGCAAGACCTACCAGGGTCGCGAGATTTCGGCGGTGATGGGCTGGCAGGGCGCAGCGTGGCTGGAGCGCGAGGAACGCGAACGCGAAGAGCGCGGGAGTGTCCTTCTGCAGGAGCTGGCGCTGCAGCCGGGCATGGCAGTCGCCGACATCGGCGCAGGCACGGGCTACTACGCGCGCAGGATGGCGCCGCTGGTGTCGCCCGATGGCGTGGTCTACGCAGTGGATGTGCAGCCGCAGATGGTGGCGATGCTCACGCAACTGGCCTCGCAACCGGGCCTCGACAATCTGGTGCCGGTACAGGCCGGCACGTCCGATCCGGGCCTCGCGCCGGAATCCGTGGACCTGGCCTTGATGGTCGACGTCTACCACGAGCTGGAATATCCGCACGAGGTGCTGGGCGCGCTGGTGCGTGCGCTGCGTCCGGGCGGCCGCCTCGTGTTCGTCGAATACCGCGCCGAAGATGACGACGTACCGATCAAACCGTTGCACAAAATGAGCGAAGCGCAGATCCGACGCGAAGCCGCCCTGCATCCGCTGGTCTGGGAGCGCACGGCCGATACTTTGCCGTGGCAGCACGTGGTGGTGTTTCGCAAGCGTTGATGCGCTGGAGAGGCGTGGGCGTATGACTTGTGCGGGCTGCAACGGTGCGATACAGGGGCAACGAAACGCCGCTTGTGTTGAAAACACGTGCGCGACGAATCCTCAGCGGTCTGTCCTGCATCGGGCTAGCGATTGCCGGGCGACCCGTTCTGGAAGGGTCTGGGCTGCGGCGCTGGGACATCGGCGGTGCGCTGATTGCGCCATCGAAGCCGGGGAGCGCGCCATACGACGTGGGAAGGCGGGATCAACAGTCTGGAACCGTCATCGTCTTACACGTCCTGGGCATGCCTGCCGACGCTAGCTGCACGCCAGTTCGGCCATGAACATGCGCGGCGTGTTGCCCGCGATGGCGCGGAAGTCGGCGATGAGATGCGCCTGGTCGTAATAGCCCGCATCGACTGCAATGCTCGACCAGTTGATCGTGCGCGCCGACTGCGCCGCCCGCACGGCATGCTCGAACCGCATCAGCCGGGAAAATGTCTTGGGGCCGATGCCCAGACCCTCGTGCAGGATCCGGCGCAGCTGCCGTTCGCTCACACCCAGCGCCCGTGCCGACCGGGTCACGTCAGAAACCTGCAGCTGGTCCAGTGCGGCCTGCAGCAATGGTGATGCGGTACGGGCGAAAGTGTTGCGCGCGGCGTATCCCGAGACTGTCGCTTGCAGCAGCGCACAGGCAGCGTCCGCATCCACTGCGCCAGCGAGCTGTTCAAGCAGCGCCTGCACGTTCGCGCGCGTCCACAGGTCGTCGAGCGGATACATCCGTCCAGCCAATTCGCCGGCGGAGATCCCGAGCGTCCGTTCGTAGGTCCCCGGCTGCAGCCGCGCGAGCACGGCGCGCTGTCCGCCGCGGATGAACTTGCGTTGGACATGCGGGCGCACGCCCATCGCATGGATGTCGAGCCCGCCCGGAATGCCCGGCCCGAAGCGCACCACCAGCTGCGCTTCCACCTGCGGCACCGCAATGCGCTGCATGTCGTGCCGGAAGTGACGCACTGTCGTCGCGATGACCGGACACAGCTCGCGCGCAGCGGACGTCGCGGCGCGGTGGATGGGCATAGCGGGGCGTGGATGCATGCCGACAGTTCTAGGCCCGACAGCGGGCGTTCGCAAGGTGCAAGGCGATGGCCGTTTTCTCCAATGCGGCGCTGTACGTGGCGACTATCGTGCGTCCCATGAACATTCTGATGACCGGCGCGACCGGAAAAGTAGGGAGCCGGCTTGCAAAGCGGCTGGTAGAACAGGGATACAGCGTGCGTGCGCTGGTGCGTGACCCGGCGCGTGCGTCGGCGCTCACCGCTCACGGCGTGACGCTCGTGACCGGTGATCTGCTGGAGGCTGCGTCTCTGCCTGTAGCAGTGGCCGGGGTGGACACGATCGTGCATTGCGCCGCGTTCTTCCGCGGCGCAACGCCTGAAGAAGCGCACGCGGTGAACGAAGTCGGCACGCGGCATCTCGCGCTGAGTGCCCGCGATGCAGGCGTGTCGAAATTCCTGTTCACGAGTACATGTCTCGTCTACGGCCCGAAGGGCGGCGGCCTGGCGCACGAGGATGACGCGTGCGCGCCTGTGGACGCCTATCCGCTGAGCAAGCTGGCGGCCGAGCGCATGCTGCTGGAGATGGCGGGTCTCACGGTCGGCATCCTGCGCCTGCCATTCGTCTACGGCGACGGCGATCCGCATATCCGGGATGTGGTGCCGTTGATGCGTCACTTCCCACCGACGCAACGCATGGCCATCGGCCACCATGCGGATGTGGCGCAAGCCGTGATCCGGTGGCTGGACACGCCGTCGCCCAGCCATCGCATCTACAACGTCGTCGACGACGACGCACCCGACATCGCCACGCTGCTCGCCTCGGTGGGTGAGCCGCCGCCCGATGGCAGCGATCCCGGGCGCGCAAAGGCATTCGACGCACGTCCCGACGGTCGCCGCATCCGCGAAGATCTGGGCTTCCGCCCGCTGTTTCCGACACTTGCAGATGCGATGGCGGCAGGCGAGGCATGACCCGGCTGCGGCAGGCGGAGCATGGCGAGGGATGCCGTGTGCACTCGACCGGCGTGGTGACGCCGGTCGAGTGATGCGGTCGGGATGGCCGCTAACGCCGGTCGCTACGTTGCGGCCGGGGGCGGTTTACCTGCGGATGTCCAGCAGTTCCACCTCGAACACCAGCGACGCGCCCGGCGGGATCGCCCGGCCGGCACCATTGGCGCCGTAGCCGAGCCAGGCGGGGATGTGCAGCTCGCGCGTACCGCCGCGCTGCATGCCCACGACGCCTTCGTCCCAACCCCGGATGACGCGACCCGCGCCGAGCGGGAAGACGAAGGGCTGGCCGCGGTCATGGGAGCTGTCGAACTTTTCGCCGCGCTTGTCCGGTGCGTGCTCGTCGTAGAGCCAGCCGGTGTAATGCACGCTGACTTCGTCACCGACGGCCGCGGCGGGGCCTTCGCCAGCGCTCACATCGATGCGTTGCAGTTCGGGCACATCACCGCCGGTGTAGGGCGGCGGGCCGCCGCATGCAGCGAGCAGCAGGGCGGACAGCAGAAGGGTGAAGCGGACTGGAAAATGGATCACGGGCACGGTCACCTTGCACGGGTGCGACAGGATAGCGTCGCGGCAGCCATCCGATGCGGCGAGAGCTGTGGTCTTTGACGTACTCATTCCTGGTCCAGCCACCGTCCGCAGGCCGGCGACGGTGATGTCGGTCGTGTACCTGCAGCGCTGCTGCCATGTCCAAGGGGACGTCGCTGTCGCGAGGCCATGCAGCCCGTGACCTGGGCTCACTGCGCCGAGTGTCCCGGCGCGGAGACCCGGTCATACCGCGACAGGTCGGGCCCCTTCAGATCCCGATCCGACAGCTTCGCCGTCGCGGACAGGACGGCTGGACGGGTCGCCAGCTTCAGCACACCGTGCAGTACGCCTACTGCCGTGGCGCTGTGCGGGTTCATGAGCCGCGGCACGATTTTCGGCACGCCCTGGCCCTGGTCCACCATGGGCCGCATCGCGGCCTCGTACGCGGCGAAGGCGTCGCGGGGTAACGGATGCAGCGCGAGCTCGCCGGCCAGGACGTAGGCGCCGGTGACCGCGAGTGTGGCACCGATGCCGCCCATCGGCGTCACGCACCAGGCGGCATCGCCGGTGAGGACGACGCGGTCGGTGTGCCAGCGTTGCATGCGCACCTGGCGCAGGACGTCGAAATAGAAATCCTCGGCGGTGTCCATGCCCGCGAGCACGCGCGGCGCTTCCCAACCGGCATCCACGAAACGTTCGTGCAGGTACTGCTTCTGGCGTGCGACGTCCCAGTCCTGCTCGCCGCCCTGTGTCTTCTGCACCGACAGCATCGCGCGGGTGGTGCCGTGGCGGTCGGGGCGCAGGTGGATGCTGCGACCCTCGGTGGCGTGATACCAGCGCCAGCGACGGTCGTCGTCGGCCGTGCGCGGAATGGTGAAGTAGGCGAGGGTGAGATCGAGCCAGCGCGGATCGTTCTCGCCGGGAAACACCTGCTCACGCGTGCGTGAGCCCACGCCTTCGGCCACGACCACGAGTTCGAAGCGCTCGGTCGCACCCCTGTCGAAGGTCACCGTCACGCTGGTGTCGTCCTCGGAGATCCGTGAGATCGCATCGCCGAAGCGAAACGCCACGCGATCCCGCGTTGCCTCGTAAAGCAAACGTGCGAGATCGCCGTGCAGGATTTCCAGTTCCGCCGTCGGGCCATCGCCTTCGACGTCGTCCGTCATGATCTCGGCGACGGTCTTGCCGTTCTCGTCGATCCAGGCCGTGCCTTCCTCGCCGGTGCCCGCGTCCAGCGCGTCCTGTTCCAGTCCCATGCGCTGCAGCACGTCACGCCCGACATCGCGAATGTCGACGTTCTGCCCGCCGTCGCGAAAGGCCTCGGCCTGTTCGACCACGGTCACATCGAAGCCGGCACGCGCCAGCGCCCAGGCAGTGGTGTTGCCGGCGATGCTGGCGCCGGTGACGAGCACGCGTCGTGACATGGAAACTCCAGGAGTGGCTGCAACCGGCGCCGCGGAACGCAGCGCGGCGCAGTATCGCGAGCGACGGCGATACGTCGGCGTGACGGCGGCCGAGGTGTCCGGGGCGCCGGCGCACGCCAGTTCCGTGGCAGCCGCTGCGCCGGTCGTCGGCCGATGGTTTCGAATGCGGTGCCGGCGCTGCATCGCGCGGCAGGATCATCAGGCCCCGGCCTACGGACGTCACGGGCGTTTCGATCGACACGCGTCCAGGCAACCGGCACGCCATCCGTGTCGTCCGTGGCTCGCGTGGCTGGGGACCGCCGCTGCTAGGATCGGACACCTTCCATCTCAGCGGAGGCACCATGGACCGGAACCGGTTGTCGAACGGGCTGTCCCGCCGTCGCGTGCTGCAGTCGCTGGCGCTTGCCGGTGCCGCCGCCGCGCTGCCGCAGGGTTTCTCCGCCACTCAACCTGCGCGCCGCCTCGGCGTGGCGCTCGTCGGTCTGGGCGGTTACAGCCGTGATCTGCTCGCGCCGGCTCTGCAGTTCACGCGGCACTGCCGTCTGGCCGGTCTGGTCACCGGCTCGCCGGACAAGGTGCCGGGGTGGCAGGCGCAACACGGCGTTCCCGATGCCGGTATCTACAGCTATGACGACTTCCACCGGATCGCCGACAACCCCGACATCGATGTTGTCTACATCGCCACGCCGAACCACCTGCACAAGGCGCAGACCCTGATCGCGGCCAACGCCGGTAAACACGTCTGGTGCGAGAAGCCGATGGCGCTGGACGCGGCCGAGGGCGAGGCGATGATCCGGGCGTGTCGCGACAACCGCGTGCAGCTCGCCATCGGTTACCGCATGCAGCACGAGCCCAATACGCGGCGCTTCATGGAGATGGCGACGGCGCAGCCGTTCGGGCGCATCGTGCAGCTGCATGCGGACGCCGGCTGGTTCGGCTGGCGGCAGGGCGCGGACGATGCCTGGCGTCTCGATCCCGCGCGCGGCGGTGGCGCCATGTACGACATGGGCGTGTACTGCGTGAACGCCGCGCGCTACGGCACCGGACTGGGGCCCATCGCAGTGCGCGCATGGGACGAGACCGCACGCCGCGATATCTTCCGCGGCGTCGACGAAACCACGCGCTTCGCGCTGGAGTTTCCGGGCGACATCGTCGCCGAATGCGTGACCAGTTTCGGTCGCAACCTCAACACCCTGCACATCGACTGCGAACGCGGCTGGTATGAACTGTCGCCGTTCCAGTCCTACGACGGCAACGTCGGCCGCGCCAGCGACGGCACCCGCTTCACCGCGCAACTGGGCGAGCGTCCCCGCATGCAGGCCGAGCAGATGGACCAGGATGCCCGCGCCATCCTGGAAGGCCGCCCGCCACGCGTGCCGGGCGAGGAGGGCCTGCGCGACATGCGCGTCGTCGATGCGGTCTTCGCCTCGCTGCGCAATGACAATGCACGCGTGCCGGTGGCCGTCTAGACGGAATCCATGATCCGGCCTGAAGACGCGATGCGGTGGGGTCTTAGCGATCAAACGCCTACAGATCACCGATCGTCGGGGGACAGTCTGCGTTCCGCCGGTGTCCCGGACTCATCAGGTCGTCGGCGGTGCATGCCGGGCTTCGAGATCACGCACGCAGTGGGCGGACGCGCTGGTCCGGTATGACCGATCCCGTCGTCATTCGAGCAACGCAACGGATGCGTGGCTGCGAAAACGACGGGAGCCTCTACAGTTTGTCGTGGACATGCCGATGTGCTCGATGCGCGTCCGCGCTTCAGGGGAATCCAGTGAAGGAGAGCAAGATGCGAAGGAGTGCGTGCGTCGTCGTCATGGTGGTGGCGTCGATGTTCGGTGCGCTGCAGGCGCACGCCGTGACGCCTGCCTGGAGCGAATCGCGCGTCCAGCAACTGGACGAGGCCATGAAGCCGGTGCGTGACGCCACGTGGGCGGCCAATCTGCAGGGGCAACCGGTGCAGGCACTCGAGCATCTTCGCGGGGCAGTCGATCAGGACGACTGGCTGGCACTGTTCCTGCTGGCCAACAACGTCTGGACGATGTATCCGGCCGAATCGTTCGAGTGGCACCAGCGTGCGTTCGACCTCAGCGAAGGCGACCACTATGTGCGTTTCGAACTCGCGCTGCATTACACCCGCCACGAGCAATGCGACAAGGCGATCGACGCCTGGACGACGCTCGACAGCGCCGGCCTGCTCGGCAGCCACATGCCGATGCTGGCGGGCTACTGCTATCTGCAGCTGGGACAGGACGCACGCGCCTTCGAGATGTTCCATCGTTCTCGTGCGCGGCACGGTGGCTTCGAAAAGCTGCTGGAGGAACTGTGGGGCGGGCCGCACGTCGTCATCGAGCATGCCCGGCGGATCGCAGCGTTCGATGCGGAGGGTGACCCGGCCGATCTCGATGCTGCGCTGGCCAACGTGCTCCAGTTCGACGCGGGCACGGATCGGGGGCAGGCGCTGCTGGTGATCACGGATGCCGCCGTGCGCGGGCAGTACAGCACGCTCGCCGAGCCGTTGCGCTGCCTGCAGCCCCTGTTCGAGCAGGAAGCGAGCGCGGCCGGAACAGCGGCATTGGCGAATCGCAACGCGATGCAGGAGGCCTGGCGTGGACAGCTGGTGGACTGTCGTCTGCTGATCGAAGGCCATCCGCTTCCCGAGAATTCCGGTCTGATGAAGTTCCTGGTGACGCGCGCATTGAACATGCAGATCGCGTCGCCCGAGACGCTTCTGGCCGCGCACGCGCCCGCTCTGAAACAGCGCGCCGCTGCGGCGCAACAGGATCGCGAGGCGCTGGAAGTCCTGGCCGCACTCCAGGAGCGGGCAGGAGATCCCGCGCTTGCGGAGACCGACATGCTCGGATGGGAGACGTACGGGCTCCCGGCGTTCGCGATGAGCCGGGTCTCCAGCGAAATCGAGTCGGGCAGCTTGTCCGACACGGGCAAGATGCTGCTCGCGCGCGCCTACGCCCAGTTCCCGCACGACGCGCGCATCCTGAAATTCTGGCTGGAGTACGGTGAGCCCGACGCGGATGCCGCGCGCCAGGGGTGGCGCGAACTGGCGCTTCTGCAGTTCCACGCCCCGTCGATCGACATCGACGGCATGCATGTAGAGCCTGTCGCCAGGACCCTGTATCTGGCGCTTCATCAGTATGCAAACGCATCGGGCCTCGCCCAACCCTGATAGGCCAGCCTTGATAGGCAAGTGGCGCGGCATCGATCGGAGCGCGGAACTGGTAATGCCGCACTGCAGGTCGTTGCTAGACTGCCGTCCGCCTGCATTCTCCGGGGCGAAGGCCTGGCGCATAAGGAAGATGAGAGTCCTGTATTTCAACGTCCGGGTGGCACTGGTGCTTGCGTTGGCGGCGATCATCGCCGGCTGCATCAGCACGGCTGACGTCGCCGATGTCCCGGACGCACCCCACGCTGCACAGCAGCGGGCGCAGGCGCCGGCCTCGCGCACCGTGGTGCGGCAGCGGCGCGCGACTGCACACGCCGGGACGCAGCGTCAGGCGCCTGCGTTCGGGTACGCCTATGTGGCGCCGCAGTCGGCCGATCTGCAGCCGATCTACATGCGCGTGCGCGAGGTCGACCTGTTGCGCGGCCTGCCGGAAGTGCAGGCGATCGACGGCATGTTTCTGCTGCCGCGCCAGCTGCGGTTCGTGACCGCCGAATGCGGCGAGTTCGGCGCGTTCTACCGCCCGGTCGAGTCCGAGGTGGTGCTGTGCTACGAAACGCTGCGCACGCTGTACGAGCGCGGCCAGGAGCAGCAGCGCGTGCAGGCACTGGGCGACGATCATCCGCTGCGCTACGTGCGGGCGAATGTGCGCTTCATCGTGTTGCACGAAACGGGTCACGCGCTGGTGCATCTGCTGGATCTGCCGGTGACCGGTCGCCAGGAAGATGCGGTGGACCAGCTTGCAGGCATCCTGATGTTGCGCTTCGCCGGACTGGACGAAACACCGGCCGAGGTAATCGACAATCTGCGCATGGCGGCCAACTGGATGCTGTCGCGCAGCACCGGCGCCTACGACCTCGACGCCTATGCGGACGAGCATGCGCTGGGCGAGCAGCGCTATTTCAACCTGCAGTGCCTGATCTACGGCACCGATCCGGAGGGGTTCGCCAATATGGTCACGACCGGCGATCTCACTGCGGCCCGTGCGCGCGGCTGCGCACGCGAGATGCATCTGGTCACACGTGCCTGGCTGCGTCTGCTGGTGCCGTATCTGGCCCCCGGCTACGACGCGTACGGGGCGGAGGCAGCGCGGTATCTGCAGGACCATGCCGACGGTTGAGCAGGCGGATCGGTTTGCACCCGCAACGCTGCGGTGTGTCCGCCATCGCGAGTCGGGGCGTCTACGGGCTGGAAGCGGGGCGCCCGGCTACATGCTGTTGACGTGCAGCACATTGCCGTCGGGATCCTTGAACCAGATGGCGGCAAAGCCGTCGGAGCGATGCACACCGCGGTCGATTTCCATCCCCATCTCCGGATATTCCTCGAGCGACACGCCCCGTGCGCGCAGCGCATCGGCGATCGCGTCGACGTCCGTGCCACCGCTCCAGACCACGGCATTGCCCGTGCCCGGGCGGACCGCGTCGGACCTGTAGACCACGAGCCAGGTGTCCCCGGTGCGGTAGGTCAGGACGCCGTCCGCATTCGAATCTGCCGGTTCGAGGCCCAGCACGTTGCTGTAGAAATCCCGTGCGCGCTCCAGATCGTTGACTGCGACGATCGCGCTCGAATTCTTGTGCTTCAGCATGAGAGTTCCTCGTGGCTGCAGGTGCAAGGCTGGTCGATGGGTCGTGGTGAAGTCGTCAGACCACGGGTTGGAAGTAGCGTTCGAAGCGCCGAATCTTTCAGCTCGAAACGCCCGCATTCCGATTAGGCCTCGCGGGCCGACGGGATTGTGTTTACCATCCACGGCACGCCGAAACGGTCGACGAGCGCGCCATAGCCCGGAGACCAGAAGGTCGCCGAGAACGGCATGGTCTCGCGACCGCCGTCGGCCAGCTGCGTGTACCAGCGCCTGGCCTCGTTGATGTCGTCGGTATGCAGGGTGACGTCGAAGCCGTTCTTCGGCTTGCCGATGTCCGGTGCCCAGGCGACATCCATGTCGGCGCCCATCAGGGCCTGGTCCCCGATATCGAGCCAGCAGTGCATCAGCCAGTTCTCGTGCGTCTCGTCGATGACCGGCATGTCAGCGGGCGCGTCGCTGTAGGGATATGCGGCGGTGATGCGACCACCCAGGACCTTGGCATAGAACTCGAATGCTTCCCGGCATTGGCCCTGGAAACTCAGGCTGGTGACGATTCTCATGTCGCTTCTCCAGTGGCCGAGGGCGAACGCCCGGCATCGGAACCGTCCGTGTACGCCCGCGATCGTGAGCGATATGCGAAACCCAAAAGCGGTGCGGCAGCGCCCGGAAGCGTCGGTGCCGCGACTCTCTGCCGAAGTGTCGGCCGTATCCCGTGCCCTTGTACCTCGCGACTTCTGGCATGTGCGCGGGCCTGCCGCGCGCCGTAGCTTGGATGCCGCACCAGACCCGTTCTCGCGCAGATCGAACGCTCATTCCCCGTAAGGAGTTCACCCGATGTCCCGACCATTGCCGTATGCCGCGCTCGTGTTGGCGTTGGCCGCATTCCTGACCGACGCCAGCGCGGCGGCCCCGGCGCCAGCGCCTGCGAAAGTCATGATGCTGGGCGTGTTCCACTTCGCGAATCCGGGACTCGACGTGGTCAAGTCGGAGGTTGTCGACGTGAGCACGGTCGAGAACCAGGCGTATCTGACGGCATTGGCGACGCGTATCGCCGCGTTCCGTCCTACCGATGTCCTGGTGGAATGCGAGCCTTCGGCACAGGCGAAGCAGGACGCCGCGTATGCCGCGTGGCGCGATGGGACGGCAGCGCTGGAGGTCGATGAGACGCAGCAGATCGGCTTCCGTGTGGCACAGGCAGCAGACCTCGCCGGGGTGACCTGTTTCGACGAAGGCAACGTGCACTGGAATGGCGGGCCGCTGTTCGAGTACGTCGGCGCGCACTTACCGGCGCAGAAGATCGCGATGGATGCGGTGTTCGAAGCACTGTCGGAGCGGACGAGCCGCGAGCAGACCACGCTGCCGCTGCACGAACTCCTGCGATTGACCAATGATCCCGAACGGGATCGCGAGAACAAGGATCTGTATCTATTCACCAACGCCATCGACGCGGGCGGCAGTTTCGTCGGCGCCGACGCATCGGCCAGCTGGTGGCATCGCAACTTCCGCATGTATGCGAATGTGCAGAAGGCGGCGACACCCGGGCGCCGCGTGCTGGTGATCGCCGGGGCCGGGCATACGGCGATCCTCAAGGATCTGCTTGCGATCGACGGCGCGCGGGCGGCAGAGGACGTGACCGGCTATCTGTTGCCTTGAACGGATTGGGGCGTCATCCGCGTTACATCGGAGACGCTGTAATCGAGGTGCTGGATGCAATTCGGTTGCATGCCGACGGCTCGTCATGCGGCATCAGCCAGGTTGCCAGGAGGGCAAATTCGTAAGCGCTCGGATCCCTTCGCGTCCGCCCGAGCATCCGCGCGTACATCGCGACCAGGTGTTGTTTCCAGCGGGCGGGCGCTGACACCACTGCCGTGTCAGGCGCGGGCTGCGTCAGGCGCCGAGCCTGTACGCGAAACATCGCCGGGGCATTGCGTCGCCTTTTATTCCGGGCGCGGGGCACGCGTCTCCAGCAGTCCGCGCAAGCCACGGATCTCGTCGCGTAATGCGCGCACCTCCGTGTGGAGGTCGGCTTCGATATGGTCCTGGGTCCGGTCGAGCGCATCGAGGGTGTCTTCGTGCTCGGCCTTCGACACGGTCTGCATCGCATCCACGATGACGCCGATGAAAAGGTTGAGCATGGTGAAGCTGGCGACGAGGATGAAGGGAATGAAGAACGCCCAGGCGTAGGGGAACTCGACCATCATCGGGCGCGTCGTGCCGGTGGACCAGCTGTCCAGCGTCATGATCTCGAACAGCGAATACAGCGAGCGCCCGAGCGTTCCGAACCGGTCCGGATACGCGTCGCCGAACAGGTTGGTCGCGATGACGGCGCAGACGTAATAGATGATCAGCAACACCGCGCCGATCGACAGCAGGCCGGGCACTGCGCCGAGCAGCGCACCGACCACGCGGCGCATCGACGGTACGATGGTCAGCACACGCAGGACGCGCAACACGCGCAGCGCTCGCAGCACCGCGAATGGACCGCTCGCCGGCACGAGTGCGATCGCGACCACGGCGAAATCGAACAGACTCCACGGATCACGGAAGAACTGACCGCGGTGCACGAACAGGCGGATCGCAATCTCGATCACGAAGACCGTCAGGATCATCGTGTCGACGATCCGGATCGCATCGCCGGCCGCCGCCATGATGGCAGGCGATGTTTCCAGACCCAGCAGGACGGCGTTGACGATGATCAGCGCGAGAATGCACGCCTGTACGCGCGGGTGGACGATGAAGCGCTGCAGCCGGCCACGCAGGCCGGGATGTGCAGTCTCGCTGGTCGTACGCATGGCGTCTCCTAGGGGCGCGGTGCGAAAACCGGCGGTGGATCGGAACATGGGGCAGGGGACGCATTGAAATGGCGCCCCGGCAGCGCGTCAAGTCGGAGGCCCGTGCGCGTCGACCGCGATTCACACGCATGGCGCGATCCCGCGCTTCGGTTCGACAGGAGGCACGGCGATTCGGTGGGGACCGCTCGGTGGCGCTGCGTCCGCACTGCGCGCGCATCCGGGAGTCGATCACTGCCATCCGTTTCGCGCATCATTGCGTCCCCCGAACCGCAGGACGGCGTCGGCTGCGCGCCGTCGCGCAGCTGACGCAGCCGTACATCCAAACCTGGAATCGCCGCATGTCCATTCGGACTTCAACTTCATTCGCGCCAAGCGCTTACGCGCGGGGACTCGTGGCTGCATTGGCCGCGGCGCTTGCGACGGCGGTCCAAGTGCTGTGGGCCAGCCCGGACGCACCATCGTCCGCCGACTTCAGTGCGTCGCCGCTGCCGTACCTGCCGCTGCTCTGCCTGTTTTCGCTGCTGATGACCCTGGCATGGCTCGCCCTGCTGCCGCGACGCCTGGGCGTGTCTGCGCGGATGCGGGTGGTCGTCCTGTCGCTGGTGGCCTGGTGGCTGGTGCTGAATACCCACGAATTTGTCGTGCGGGTGGCCGCTTGGAGCACGTTCGACACCGCGTCGGTCGCGCTGCACGTGCTGAAGATATCCGTGCTGCCGATTGCGGCGTGCGCGGCGGCGCTTTATCTCGTGCTGGGCCGCGTTCTGGTCGAACGGCGGGTCCGAGCCGCGTGATCTCAGCGCGCTTCCTGGCTGGGCGGCATCTCGGCAGCTCGGCAGCTCGGCTCGCGTCTGCGCCGGATTTCCCGAACACACGTGCAGCCAGCGGGTTCGGTTGGCGAACCGCCTGCAGTCTGCAGGTTCACCGGGCACGCAAACTCGACGGATCCGGGCTTCGTCTGCCTATGCGGGATTGCTGTCATTGGCCCGCACTGGCGGGATGCCACGCACACGCCTCGCGCGCGAAAGCGATGCGATGCCCGTCGCCTATCCCGCAGGCAGCTGCTCGATGACCAGTTCCGCATCGCCGTCGGGCGATTCATACGCGCCGACCCAGATGGCGTAGCGCCCGGTCAGCGTGTGATCGATCCGGACCGCGGGCGGACGCCTGCCGTAGTTTCCGTGATCGCAGTGCCAGCGGCCGTCGGGCGCATGGACGAGCAGGGTGGGGCGCGTGCGGGATTGCGATCGGGCGGCGAACAGGATGCCGCCGGGCGCCGTGACGTCCAGATGGACGCCCGGCCTGCGGGTCACGTCGCCATCGCAGGCGCCCGGCAGGTCCGTATCGAAATGGGCGTCGATCCCGCCACCGGTCTGCACCTGGATGATGGAGCGTGTGGCGTCCGCGACGGGCCACTGGATCGAGTCGAAGACCGGTGTGCCATCCGGA
The DNA here is from genome assembly GCF_057656615.1 of Luteimonas sp. Soil_C_5. Taxonomy (NCBI): domain Bacteria; kingdom Pseudomonadati; phylum Pseudomonadota; class Gammaproteobacteria; order Lysobacterales; family Lysobacteraceae; genus Luteimonas; species Luteimonas sp. Soil_C_5. The sequence continues at coordinate 778,081 of NZ_JBDGKA010000001.1, read as the reverse complement.
TCGGGCGCCTGGGCGCTGACCACATACGAAGACCCCAACAACGCGCACAAGAGGGCGAGGCGACCCTGCCTGCTGCGCACTGAAGCGCGTCTCGCGCGCGTCGCGTCTTTGCGAGGTCTGACTTTCATCCGGTGCCCCCTGTCGACCAACGTGCTCCCTGCAAGAGTGTCGTACGAACCCGCAGTTGCTTCAACGGTCGCCGTACGCGTGTCGTGCAGCGATCGGAAATGCCGGCGCGGTCATGGTGCCGGAAAGCACATGGTGAGGCTCGGGTGGATGCGGACGGGCCGATCCGCGAGGCGTCGGACGAACGCTGCGCGCATCGGAGCCGAAAGGGCCGACCGATCGACTCGATATCGGTGCATCGCGTGCTCACTGCAGCGGTCCAGTCCACGCGTCCCGGTTCGGGAGATCGGAGGTCTTCCATTCGCGACGTCCGACGCGAATACGCGCATGCCGGCGAGCAGCGGGTGCGCCTGATGCCGGCTCACGTCTAGACTCCGTGCTGCACGTCGAGACGTCGTGCGCGGACTCGAAGGCAATTCTCATGCGCGGATATGCGGTGGTGGTTCTGATGGGCCTCGTCGTCGGCGCCGGGTCGATGTCTGGCACGGGCGCCGTGCCCGGTGTGGCGTCGACGTCGCAGAGCGAGCGTGTGACGCAACCGCAAGCCGCCGCACCCGGGCCGACGTTTGCGGGCGTCTGGCAGGCCTGCGACGACGTCGCATCGACCGATACCTGCAGCCGTTATGTACTGCAGCAACGCGGCGAGCGCATCTGCGGGGTTTGGTCCTATGTCGCGTCCGGGCGCGAGTACGAAGGGCGCGTCGTCGCCGAAGCCCTGTCCTCGCACGCGGCACGGCGCATCCGCGTCTGCGGGCGGCCCGGCAGCGAGACCCGTACGGAATGCGATGCGGGCTGGGAGGCGATCGACAAGCCGCTGCAGCTGTGCGACGGCAAGCTCGGTGATCGGGCGGACGACGGTGGCGCCTGTGTGGCTGATTTCGAGCGTGCGACCGGCGTCGCGGCGGAGGTGGAGGCCTTGTCGGCGCAGCCCTGGATGCAAGCCTGCCTGTCGGGCGCGGATTGAGACTGGCACGGGCGTGAGGTGTGCCGACGGCGTTGCGATCGCGCGCGGATTCCGGGGGCGCGGCACCCGATCGACTAGTCTGTGCGCCCGTCGTCTTCGAGTTCCGACATGAAGCTCCAGCTTTCCCTCGAATGGTTCCTCAATCCGGATCACCTGCCGCTGATCGCGGGCATCGATCTGGGCTGGTTTCGCGAGGCGGGCCTGGACCTGGAGCTGTTGGTCCCCGATGACCATTACGACGGCCTCGCCGCGACGGTCAGCGGTGATGTCGCGTTCGCCTGCAACGAACCGCTGCACATGATCGACGCGCACCGGCCGGGGTTGAAGGCGCTGGGCTGCTTCTTCGAGACCGATGGCGGCATCCTGCTGCAGCGCGAGGCCGGCGATCGCCTGCTGGCCGGCGGTGCGGTGCGCCTGGCCTCGCCGGTGGCTGGTGGCGTGACCGATGCGATCGCGATCGAGATCCTGTCGCGCTGGTGCGCGTGCCAGGACGCCGCATTCGATGCCAGCCAGGTGCGCATCCAGGGCGCAGGTTTCGAGCATCTGGACAATCTGCGTGCCGGGTTCGATGGCGCGTGGTTGTGCTTCGCCAACTTCGAAGGTGTCGAAGCACGTCTGGCCGGAATGGACACGCACTTCATCGCCACCCAGGACGTGGGCTTGCACAACTTCTCGGCGCTGGAACTCTTCACGTCGCAGGGCTTCCTGCTCGAACACCCCGGCGTCGTGGAGACCGTGACCCGCCTGATCGGGCAGGGCGCGCGTCTGTGCCGCGACGATCCGGCCGAAGCCTCTGCCCTCTGGTACCGCTACAGCGGGACATCGCCCACCGCGCTGATGGACGCGATCGTTGCCGACACCTGCCCGCGGCTGGTCGGTCCGGTGCGGCGCGACGCCACACGCTGGCATGGCATGTGGGAACAGTTCGACCAGCTGGGCCTGAGCCAGGTGGATCGCGCCGGATACGCAGCGCTGTACAGCTGAGGCCTGACGCGCGTTCGCGGACGTCGCGAAGCCGCCGCACGTCGGCTGTTGCGGCCTCGAAGACTCAAGCGCCCGCCTGTCGGGCGCGGCTCCTGGTCTCACAGATCCGCCTCCGGAGACGATTGCTCGTCTCTCGGGAGCGTGCATCCACGCGTGGCGTGCGGGCGACCCTCGGCGACTGAATAGCCTCGACAGTCGAATTCGGCCGGTCGGGCTGAGCGCCGGTATCGCGACGACAGCGCTGTCGGAAATCGATGCCGCACTGCACGATAAGTCCATGGGACAACGGTCGGGCAGCGTGCGGAATGCATCGCCCATCGCAGCGCACAGCTGCGTGCGGAGGCCAGCCGGAACGCCTGAAAGCCCGTGTTTCAAGGCGTTTGCGCACGCGGTCACCGGGCGTCGAGTACGCGCGTCTGTCGCGCGACCCAGCCGGGTCCGCAGCCGGATTACATGTTTGTTGCACTGCACGGTGACAAGGCTGTCATGCCGTACTACATGTGCGCCGCAGGGGGTGGTAGCGCTATCAGGTCGGCTACTGCGGCAATGGGATGTGTGGGCTCGAACAGGCTGCGTGTGACGGTGGATCGTCGGGCGTGGCGCAGTGCGACGAAGGCACGTTCGCCAGGACCGATGTCAGTACACGAGGGGGCGCCGCGACGCGCCGGCCCTACAGCGAACGACGACTCGTTGCTTCAACAACGCACGTGCGGGACAGATTTCCGTTTTGGCCACTTCGGACCGGTGTCTGGACGAAGGGTGATGCGTGAGTTACGTGCCGGAGCAGCCTGCTCACGGTCGTTCGAAATCTCGGTGCTGAGGACGGGTCAATGAATTCGAAGTTCAAGCGTTTCAGGTCGACCGCAATGTTCACCTTCGTCGGGGGTGTGCTGATCATCAACCCCGCATTCGCGCAGGAGCCCCAGCTGCGCTCGCCGGTGCAGACCGCGCAGAGCGCCCCTGGACAGTCCGCTCAGGAGGACGCCACGACACTCGACGCGGTGGTCGTGACCGGTATCCGCAGCAGCCTCAACCAGGCGATGGAAACCAAACGCGAAGCGGCCGGCGTGGTCGACGCGATCAGCGCCGAAGACATCGGCAAGTTTCCGGATACCAACCTCGCCGAATCGCTGCAGCGCATCACCGGTATTTCGATCGAACGCCGCGACGGCGAAGGCGCGCAGGTCACCGCACGCGGCTTCGGCCCGCAGTTCAACATGGTCACGCTCAACGGACGCCAGGTGCCCGGCGCCGATGCCTTCGGCGCGGCGGGACAGGTCGCCATCGGCGGCGTGGACGGCGGCACGCGCGCGTTCAACTTCGCGCAGCTGGCGGCGGAATCCATCAGCGGGATCGAGGTCTACAAGACCAGCCAGGCGCATGTGCCCAGCGGCGGCATCGGCGCCACCATCAACATCCTCACCGACCGGCCGTTCAACCATTCGGGCATCGTCGCCAGCGCCGGCGCGAAGGTCGTCTCCGATCGCAGCCAGATCTTCGACAACGATCTGACGCCCGAGCTGTCCGGCATTTTCAGCTTCACCAATCCCGACAAGACCTTCGGCGTCGGCCTGAGCGCCAGCTACCAGAAGCGCAAGGGCGGTTCGGTGCAGGCCACCGAGAACTACTGGAACGTGCAGCCGTGGACGGGCACGTTGCCGGGTGATCCGGCCGTGATCAACGCGCCCGCGGTGGGCGAGCTCTACGCGCGTCCCAACGATCTGCGCTACGCCTTCGCCGAGTTCGAGCGCGAACGCGTCAACGGCCAGGCCGTCGTGCAGTTCGCGCCGACCGACGCGGTCACGCTGACCCTCGACTACACCTATTCGACCAACGAAATCACCGAGAACCGCGGTGAGCGGGCGATGTGGCTGCAGAACAGCGACTACACCAACGTCGAGTTCGACACGTCCGGTGCCGTGGCCACACCGGTGTACATCCGCGAGATCGCCGGCACCAAGGATTTCGGTCTGGAGCAGCAGCGCAACATGCAGGAGTACAAGCTGGGCTCGCTCGGCTTCAATGCGGTATGGGACGTGAGCAGCGATCTCCGCCTCAGCTTCGACGCGCACAACTCCAAGACCGAGAGCAGGCCCAACGATCCGCTGACCGGCGGCGGCTCGATCTTCGCGAGCATCGCCGGCACCAACAACTGCACGACCGGCCCGCATTGCGGCGGCTCCTGGGTGCAGGAACTATTCTTCAACAACAGCCTGCCGGTGGGCACCCAGACCTGGTACCCCACGGCCGCCGATGCGGTTGCGGGCACCAACGGTGTGGTGAACCCGGGCTTCGTCGCCGGCGAGATCGGCTCGCAGGTCCTGCGTGTCAATGCGCAGACCCAGATCAGCGAGATCAAGCAGGCCCGCATCGACGGTGAATGGAGTTTCGATCAGGGGCGCTTCCAGTTCGGCGTGGACAGCAATAAATCCACCACGCATCGCCTGCAGGCGGCCGAGGCCTATTCCACACTCGGCGACTGGAGCGTGGCGAACGTCGATTCCGATGTGGCGGGCGGCTTGATGGATCTGCTGCAACCGATCGATGTGGGCGGGCTGTTCGACGACTACAGCGTCAACACGTGGACCGGGTGGCGGGGCGATGCCGGTGTGCTGGCGCAGTGGGCGGCCAGCCAGTACGGGGTGGGTCTGGGCGTCAGCCCGCAGTACGCGGCCGACAACCGGGTCGAGGAAAAGACCAACTCGGCGTACATGCAGGTGTCGCTCGAGGGGGAACTCGGCGGCATGCGCACCAACACCCGGATCGGCGTGCGCTACGAGACCACGGACGTCATCTCGACCTCGGTGATCGCGATTCCGGAAGCGATCGAGTGGCAGTCCAATAACGATTTCCGGATCGTGCTGTCGGACGAGCTGGAGCCTTTCAGCGAGCGCGCCAGCTACAGCTACATCCTGCCGAACCTGGATTTCAGTATTGACTTCACCGAGCAGCTGAAAGGTCGCGCGTCGTTCGGCAAGAGCATCGCGCGCGTGCCCTACGGCAACCTCTATGCGGGTCCGGGTGCACAGCAGCCCTTCGGTTCGGTGTTGCTGGATCCGTCCAGCCGCGCCAGCGGCAACTCGCAGAATCCGAGCCTCAAGCCGCTCGAATCGGACAACCTCGACCTCGCGCTCGAATGGTATTTCGCGGATGCGAGCTATGTGTCGGTGACGTACTGGAACAAGTCGGTCGGCAATTTCGTCGGCAACACCGTGACCCAGGAGCCGCTGTACGGTTTGACCGATCCCACGTCGGGTCCCGATGCCCAGGCCGCACTAGCCTTCCTGCAGAGCGCGGCGTGCCGGGCGCAGGTGGGACCCGCCAACGCAGCTGCGTGTTCCGGCAACGACACCTCGCTGTTCACCGCGCTGGCGCTGTTGCGCAATGATCCGGGCGGCCTCGGCGCGTTCGATGGCAGCGGCGCACAGGCGCTGGCGGCCGAAGCGGCCTACGACCTGTACGGTCAGGCCAACGATCCGCTCTACCAGTTCAACGTCAACCGGCCGATCAACCAGAACGAGGCCAAGCTGCATGGCTGGGAGCTGGGTGGCCAGTACTTCTTCGGCGAAAGCGGCTTCGGCGTGCTGGCGAACTACACGGTCGTGCAGGGTGATATCGGCTACGACAATGGCGGCGATCCGGGGATCGACCAGTTCTCGCTGACGGGCCTGAGCGACACGGCCAATGTCATGTTCATGTACGAGAAGTACGGCTGGTCGGTGCGCCTGGCCTGGAACTGGCGCGACGAGTATCTGATCCTCGCCAACCAGGGCACCAGCCGGAATCCCTATTACGTGGAAGCCTACGACCAGTGGGATCTCAGCGTGAACTACGCGCTCAACGACCACTGGTCGTTCGGCCTGGAGGCGATCAACCTGACCGGCGAGGACGTGCGCTGGCACGCACGCACCGACCAGCAGATCATGAAACTGGCCGACCAGAGCCCGCGCTACATGCTGGGCGCGCGCTACCGGTTCTGACGTAGGCAAGGTCTCCATGTGGAGGCGTTTCCCGGCAGGGTCGCTGCAGACGCAGCGGCCTGTGCCGGTCGCGTTCGAGGCGATGCGCGGCGACGGTCCCGCTGGTGCGTGCGGGCGTTAGTATCCGGAGGTCTGCACGCGCATTTCGCATCACGACGCCACAGCTGGGAGAGGCGATGGCCCGTTACGCACTGCTCAACAACGTGGCGCACATGGATCTGCGCGTCGCCACCGGCTTCGGCCCGCACTTCGGCGATGACGTCGGCATGGTGCCGGCCTTTCCCAGCGAGTACGCCGAGCTGCAGCGCGAGTACCCGATCTTCTTCCGCAAGGACGAGGCCGGGCAGTGGGGCACGGTGGCATTGCTGGGATTCGAGCAGCGCGAGAACCTGTTCCTGCGCGATGGTCGCTGGAACGCGACCTATCTGCCGGGCGCCGCGGCGAAGGGGCCGTTCCTCATCGGCTTCCAGGAACAACGCATCGACGGCGAACTCCGGCAGGAGCCTGTGATCCACGTCGACCTCGACCATCCGCGCGTGCGCGGGACCGACGGCGAACCGGTCTTCCTGCCGCAGGGCGGCAACAGTCCCTATCTCGATCACGTCGCCGGCATCCTGCGCGGCATCCGCGACGGCAGCGCGTTCGGCGCGGACATGTTCGCGGCCTTCGATGCACTCGGCCTGATCCAGCCGGTCACGCTGGCCGTGGATCTGGACGATCGCCATCGCGTCGATGTCAGCGGTCTGTACGGCATCGATCGCGACCGGCTGGCAGCGCTGGACGGCGATGCGCTCGAACGTCTGAACCGCGCGGGCTATCTGGAAGGGGCGTATCTCGTGTTGGCGTCGCTGCACAACGTGCGCCGCCTCATGGCCGAAAAGCAGCGCCGCCTGCGCGAGCAGGATGCGGCGATGTCCGCCGACGGGCGCTGAGCCGATGACAGCGTCGATGCGTGTGCTGGACTGCACGGCAGGTGCCTTGCCGCTGGACGCCCTGCTGTCCGAAGGCCAGCCCGCGTTGCTCAGGGGCGTGGCAGCCAACTGGGGGCTGGTGCAGGCGGGTCTCGCCTCCGCCGCTTCGGCAATGTCGTACCTGCGTGGCTTCGATGCCGGGCGCCCGGTGCCGTACTCGTATGGCGCGCCGGCGATCGGCGGGCGTCCGTTCTACACCGACGATTTCAGCGACCTGAATTTCGAGGTCCGGCGCGGCGGCCTGGGCGAGGTGCTCGATGCGATCGCACAACACCTCGACGATGCGCAACCGCCGACCTGGTACGTCGCCTCGTTGCCCATCGCGGGCGCGTTGCCGGGTTTCGCGCAGGACAACGATCTGCGCCTCGCCGATCACGGGGTCCAGGCGCCGCCGAGCATCTGGATCGGCAATCGCGTCATTGCCTCCTGCCACTACGATGCGCCCGACAATCTGGCCGTCTGCGCCGTGGGCCGGCGGCAGTTCACGGTGTTCCCGCCCGACCAGATCGGAAACCTCTACCCGGGCCCGCTGGATCCAACACCCGGCGGGCAGGCCGTCAGCCTGGTCGATTTCGACCAGCCGGACCACGCGCGTTATCCGCGCTTCCGCGATGCACTGGCAACCGCGCAGACCGCACTGTTGGCGCCGGGCGATGCGGTCTTCATTCCCGGCATGTGGTGGCATCACGTGCGCAGCCTCGAACCCTTCAACGTGCTGGTGAACTACTGGTGGCGCAGTGCCCCGGCGTTTTTGCCGACGCCGGTCGCGGCGCTCTATCACGCGCTGTGGGCTGTGCGGGATCTGCCCGAACGCGACAAGCAGGCCTGGTCGCACGTGTTCGATTACTACGTCTTCGGCCCGAAGGCGCGCGCCGGTGCGCACGTGCCCGAGCAGGCGCGCGACGTGCTGGGACCGATCGACGACACGCGGGCGCGTCGCATCCGCGCGATGTTGATCGGCTGGTTGAACCGGTGAGCGGGCAGGGAGCAGACGACGTGGACACAGCACAGGCGACACCGGATCGGATCCGCAAGGTGGTGATCGCCGGCGGCGGCACGGCGGGCTGGCTGGCCGCCTGCGCGCTGGCGCACCAGTTCCGCGACCGGCTGGACATCACGCTGGTGGAGTCGGAGCAGATCGGCACCGTCGGCGTGGGCGAATCGACGGTGCCGCCGATCCGCACCTTCCACCGCTTCCTGCAGATCGACGAGCAGGAATTCCTGCGGGAAGTCGCCGGCACGTTCAAGCTGTCGATCTCGTTCGAGCACTGGCGCCGGCCCGGCGATCGCTACATCCATCCCTTCGGCTTCACCGGCCAGGGCACGCTGGCGGCTGGCTTCCATCATTTCTGGCTGGAGAGCCGGCGTCGCGGCATGGCGTCGGAACTCGGCGATTTCTGCCTCGAGACGGTCGCGTCACGGGACGACCGGTTCTCGCTGGGCACCGACCCGCCGGTCAATTACGCCTATCACCTCGACGCCGGCCTGTACGCGAAATTCCTGCGACGCATCGCCGAGCGCCATGGCCTGGTCCGCGTCGAAGGCAAGATCCGCGAGGTCACGCGCCATGCGCACAGCGGCGATGTCGACGCCCTGGTGCTGGAAGACGGCCAACGTATCGAGGGCGACCTGTTCATCGATTGCACCGGCTTCCGCGGGCTGCTGATCGAGCAGACCCTGCAGACGGGCTATGAGGACTGGAGCCACTGGCTGCCGAGCGATCGCGCGGTCGCCGTGCAGACCGAGCCGGTGGGCCCGCCCGTGCCCTACACGCGCGCCATCGCGCACGAGGCGGGCTGGCGCTGGCACATTCCGCTGCAGCACCGCGTGGGCTGCGGTCTGGTGTTCTCCAGCCGGTACATGTCCGACGACGAGGCGCATGCGAAGTTGCTGCGCGACGTCGGCGCCCCGCCGCTGAAGGATCCCTGGCTGGTCCCGTTCCGCACCGGTCGCCGACGCAAGGCGTGGAACGGCAACGTCGTGTCGCTGGGGCTGGCCAGCGGTTTCATCGAGCCGTTGGAATCGACGAGCCTGCATCTGACGATCAGCGCCGTCGTGCGCCTGATCCAGCTGTTCCCGTTCGAGGGCATCTCGCCGGCGCTGGTGGACATCTTCAACGACGTCAGCCGCGCCGAAATGGAACACGTGCGGGATTTCATCGTCCTGCACTACCACGCCACCCGACGCGACGAACCGCTGTGGGTGGCCTGCCGCGAGATGGAATTGCCGCCCTCGCTGGATCTGCGCCTGCGCGCATGGCGCGACCGCGCGCATGCCTGGCAGGGTGCGGACGAACTGTTCCGCGTCGATTCGTGGACGCACGTGCTGTTGGGGCAGGGCATCACACCGCAGCAGCACCATCCGCTGACTCGTGCGCTGGGCGACGAGGATCTGCGTCAGCTGTTGCGCGGCATCCGCGAGCCGATCGAGCGCAGCGTTGCGCGCATGCCGACGCAGCAGGTCTTCATCGAGCGCTACTGCAAGGCGGGCGCCGAGGTCTGGGGCGGGCGGCGCGGGGGGGAGTCCGCGTGACACCGAAAGTGCGCTTCTGCACGACCGATTCGACTCGGTGCGATGCCCGGGCAAGGCGCGTGCGCCGGTTTCGCAGGTGCTTCCGAAGGATGTGCGCGGCCTCTCCGAGGCCCTGAAGCGAGTCTGGGCGCGGGCTGCATCCGGTCTCGACCCGGTCGGATTTCCGCACGCCGCGCGTCTACCGCTCTGGCCTGGGGCCGCACGCCGCAGTGCCTGGATCTTCTTCACACCGGCCGCGCTGCCCTGCGACGAGAGTGGCCGCCCATGACGCGCCTGATCGAACGCCTTTTCGCTGCCGGCTACCTTGCCGTGATCGCCCTGTTCTTCTGCGCCGGGACGGCCCTGGTCTGGCTGGCCGGTCTGGAGTTGTGGCAGGGCCTCGCGCCAGGCCAGTCGGTGGATGTCCGCGCGCGCTTCGACGCCGTGCTGGATGCCATCGGCATCGTGACCATCGCACTGGTGTCGTTCGAGCTGGCGCAGACGGTCTTCGAGGAAGAGGTCCGCCGGGAGGTCAAGATCAGCGGGCCGACGCGGGTGCGCCGCTTCCTGTCGCGCTTCATGGTGGTGCTGGTGGTGGCCTTGTCGATCGAGACGCTGGTGGCCGTGTTCCGCCTGCTGCACGAGGCGCCCGAGCAACTGCCGTATGCCGCGGCGATCGGCGCGACCGCCGCCCTGCTGCTGGTGGGCTGGGGCGTGTTCCTGCGGCTCAATCGCAGCGTGGAAGAACTCGAGCCCGAAGCGATGGCGGCGGCGAAGGACGAGGACGGCGAAGTGGCCGCGGATGCGGACGAATCGACGCCGTCCGGTCCAGCGCCTGCAACGGGCGCAACAGAGGCGCCAGCCGCAAGTTGACCTTCGAACCCGCTGGTGGAGACGCGGTGGGTCGATCGGATTTCAACGCTGGCGCGAAGACAGGCGATTACGGTTGTGCTGCCGAGTCGGCAGACACGTCGCGAACCCGGCGCCGCAACGGCGGCGCAGCGGCATCGCACGTCCCGGCGTAAAGCGATGCAAGCAACCTGCAATCCTGACGTCCGCCTCGCGCCACCGGCGCGAACCCCTTATCGGTCGCGATCGTCGTCCGCTTCCAGTGGCGTTGTTGCGGCGTTGCCCGCCACGCGCTGGACCCGCATGCGATACGCCCCCACGTTGTCGCCCTGGATACGCGTCGCCTGCGTGCCGGTGATGGTGCCGACCTTCGTGTCGCTGCCGGTCACCGGCTTGGCATCGAGGCTGGTCTCGCGCTCGAAGGCATGCGACTTGTCGGTGTTGCGGTAGAACCGGTACAGCGCCCAGTACAGCGCGGTCGCGCCGGCGGGGCCGGCGAGCAGCAGCCACAGTCCACTGTCGTCGCTCATGACATGCCCACCAGAATCATGATCGCGATGCCCTCGAGAACGGTGCCGACGGTCAGCGCGGCCAGCAGCAGTTTCCACTGCTGCACGGGCACGCTGCCCATGGTTTCGCCAGTGCGGCCGTTGACCGCGATGTAGTGCAGCAGCCCGCCGTTCTTTCCCGGCTGGTGATACGAATACAGCCAGACCGGCAGGTACATCGAGGCCCAGCGCGTGCCGTGCACGTCCAGTTGTTCCCGTTCCCAGCGCACACCGCGGTCGTAGCGACGGGTCGAACTTTCGACCTGCGCGCGCGCGATCGACAGCAGCTGGTCTTCCAGGCGCGGCTGCAGGTGCTGGACGTTGGTATTGCGCTTCTCGGACGTGAACCCGTGGAGGTAGGACGCGTTCCACTTCACCGCGTTCTTGGTGTCGAACGGCAGGATCGTATTGATGATGTTGTTGGTGTTGACCTTGACGTCCAGGTTGCCGCGCTCGGTGGACGATTCCAGCGGCAGGTCGTCGACGGTGAACTCGACATGGCGCTCGACCTGGTAGACGTCTGCGTCGTAGTAGGTCTTCTTGTTGTTGTCCGTGCCGCGCGTGTACTCGCGCGTCTTGATCTCGCCCTTGCCGGCCACCGACGCGCTCGCGCTGCCGTCGACGATCATGTAGGGCAGGTAGACACCGACCACATTCTCGGGCGTGAATTCGTCCTTGAACGCCTTGAGCGCGAACAGCCGCCGCTTGTCGACAAACTGGCGGATGCGCGCGACGGCGTCGTCCTTGCGGATGTGGAACGGCAGCACCGCATCGGGCACGGCGCCGTTGGCGATCTGCTCGTTGACGCCGAACACGTGGCGGCACCAGTGGCAGCGCGCCGTCATCGTGCTTTCGGTGTTGACCGTCACTTCCGCACCGCAGCCGGCGCATTTGAAGGTCATCAGGCTGGCGGCATCGGCGGCGATGTCGCGTGCGCCGGATGCGACGACGGTGCCGCGCAGATCGGCGATGCCCTCGCCGAAGCCGAAGGCTTCCTCGACGCGCTCGCCGTGCCACTCATTGCGGCAGTACAGGCACACGAGGATGTCGGTACCGGCGCGCTGGCGGATGTCGGTCGCGCCGCATTTCGGACAGCGGTTGAGGCCGTCCTTCAGTTCGTCTGCGGACGTGTCGATCGCCAGCGGATCGGGCGCTTCGAGCTCGTCGCGGATCGGGCCGGGCAGCGTGGCCGGATCGACCGGCAACGTGCCCGGCAACGGCGGCACGTCACGCGGCGAACCCGGGCCGTCGACGGGACGCGCCGGCAACGGCGGCGGCAACTTGGTGTCGGACATGGGCGCGATGCGTCGGGCGGCTTACAGGCCGAGCGCCTTGGCCTTGAGCGCGTCGTAGTCGTCCTGGGTGATCAGGCCGAGGTCGAGCATCTCCTTGGCCTTCTTGAGCTTGGCCACCGGATCGTCCGCCGCGGGCGCGGCGGGCGTGGCCGGTTGCTGCAGGCTGCCGATGCCGCCGGCCATGCCGGACGCCATGCCCAGGCCCACGAGACCCGCTGCGCCGCTGTGTTCGCCGGCCGACTGCATGCCCTGGGCGACGCTCGCCTGCAGGTTGGAATTGCCGCGCGAGCCGGCGAGCGCGTCGGCGCGCTGCACGGTCTTGAGCAGTTCGCGGGTATTGGCGTCGTACTCGATCGAGACGATGGCCGTCTTGACGATGGCCAGGCCCCGGTCGGACTTCCACTGGTAGCCCTGTTCGACGGCCGCCGACAGGCTCTGCGCGAAGCCCAGCGAATCCTGCTGCAGCCTGGTGATGCGATTGCCCTTGCCCGGATCGTTCGTGTACAGGCTGAAGGCCGGCGCGAGCGAGCTCACGACTTCATTGAACAGCTGGCTGGCCGCCGCGTTGTCGATGTCGGTGAAATCGAACACCTGGCCCGTTGCGAGGTAGCTCGCTGGCACGAAATTCTTCACGAACAGGATCGGGTCGACGATCTTCAGCGTGTAGGAACCACGCGTCAGCGCGCCGACCTGCGTGCCGAGGAAGCCGTCGTCCCAGTAGATCTCCGACTGCGTGCCGAAGCGGTTGTCCGGCAGCTCCTTCAGCGAGACGAAGAACGCCGCCTGCTGGCCGCCCGGCTGGCCGCCGAACTTGAAGCGTTCCCAGCTCTGCTTGATGAGCGGGCTGACGATGCCGTCGCCGGCGAAGATCGACTGCGAATTGATGTCGTCCGAGCGCCACTCGTAACCGCCCGGCTCGGCGACGAAGCCGGTGATCGCGCCGTCCTGGAACAGCAGCAGGCCGTAGCCTTCGGGCACGACGATCTTCGAGCCGTTGCTGATGATGTTCGACGAACCGCGCGTGTTGGACCCGCGTCCGGCGTTCGTGCCCTGCGGCACTGCCGCGAACAGCGCCGCCGTCGACGGCAGTCCGGTCGGCACCGTCAGGAAGTCCTTCCACTGGTCGGCCAGAACACCGCTGACCGCACCCGACACCGCCTGTACGAGACCCATGGCAATTCCCTTCAGTTCGTGGCCGGGCACGGTGCCCGCCATGTCGGCGGATCATAGCGTCGCGACCGTAAGGGGTTGGTAGTGCTGGTCGTCATGACGTTTGCGCGCGTAGAACCCGATGTAGGGCGAGGCACGGGATGCGCCATCGGACGAACCGAGGCGCGTCGCCCCCAATGGAGACAGCCCGCAGAACCCGTCATTCCCGCGCAGGCGGGAATCCAGGGACGTTGCTTCGAGCGCTTTCCTCCGGTTTTCCCGCGTCGTCGCGAAAGTCGCTGGATTCCCGCCTGCGCGGGAATGACGGTGTGGGAGGCGTGGGAATCCACGGCTTGCTTTCTTGGCGCTCCGATCCGCCTTCGAGCTTCGTCGTGAAAGTCACTGGATCCCGCTTGTGCAGGAATGACGGGGTAGAAGGCGCAGGAATCCAGAGACATTGCTCTTGGCGCTCTCATCAGGCGTTCCAACGTCGTCGTGAAAGTCCCTGGATTCCCGCTTGCGCGGGAATGACGGTGTGGGAGGTGAGGAAGTGACGGTGAGAGGGCGCGGGAATGGCGGTGAGGAAGCCGGAGGCGTCGTGAGCGTATCGAACACGCGTGCATATCATCCCGCGGATGCACTGGACCAGATCGGAAGCGCGTACCAACCGTCGAACTCGATCCACGCGTGGTTGCCGATCGCAGGCAGCACGGGTGGTCCGCCCGGTGGCAGGCCGGGCAGCGCCCAGGCCCTTGACGTCCTGGCCCGTGTTCGGGGCGCCACGACCGCAATGAGGCGCGGGCGTCCGGATCCTGATGTTCGACAACGCTGCTGCGGTACCTGCCGGAGTCGGGCACTGGTGGACGCCTGAATCGAATGACGTCGGCGCGATGTGTTGGAGAGATGCGGGTTGAGGCAAGCGATGTCGCGCCTACCAGACCAGGCCTAGCAACCAGGCGTCGACTGCAGTGCCCGGAATCACGAACGCCGGCGCCAGATGCACGATGAGGAAGAAGGGGCCGCCCCACAGCGTCTCGCGATGGATGCGCCGCAGCGTCACCAGGTCGTAGAGCATCAGCACGATGACCAGCGCCAGCAGGCCGCCGATCGTGATCAGGACGCCATCGACATCTGCAAATGCAGGCAGGTCGGCCAGGCGGATCAGGGCGGGGGAGATGATCGCCAGCGACGCCAGCAGCATCAGGCGCCGGTGCGCATCGGCGCGCCGGCGGAGCAGCAGACCGCGGACGAGGAACACGACGTAGGCGGTCAGCGCACCGAGATCGCCCCAGATGATCAGGCTGAGCAGCGGACGTTGCGCCTCGACATCGACGCCTTGCGCGCGCCAGCTCGGGACGAGCTGTGCAAGCGTGACCAGGGAGGTCACGACGACGTCGGCCGCGATCACGACACCCAACACGCCCAGCCGACGGTGCAGCGCAACGCGGCCATTGGCGACCAGCAGGCTCTGGACCGCGAACAGCACGAACCAGGCGGTCACCGACAGGCCGTGGATGTGCAGATGGACGGCGAGTGGCCCGCTGGCGTCCGGGCGGAAGAAGAACGTATTCCAGAATCCCGCGAGAACCGCGGCCAGCAGGAGGATCGCCATTGCCGGAAAGAACACGTTGCGGCGTCGGGACAGCGCCGCGGTGCCCGGCAGGGCCAGTTGATCGGATGGGGACACGGGCGACTCCAGCGCTGGGGTGGGATGCCGACGGGCGTTGATCCGTGCGACGTCATGAAACACGGGAAAACCTGCCCGAACCCGCCACGTCTTCGGCATGCGGCGCCGGACAAGGGCGCGCGGCCCGGATCCGTGGGCCCGTCGAGTGCAAGGCCATCGCCTTCCACGCGAGGGACGTGCCCGGAGATCGCACCCCGGGAAGCCGGTCCGGTCCCGGTTTGCCCTGGCGATCCGTCGCCGGAAGCGTCCCGACACCGTTGTGCCGGAACCGGCCATCGCGCTGGCCGATCCTCTCCGATGTGCACAGGACCGCTGCTGGACGCAGGCCCGCCGATCGCCGCGTGGCAGTGGTGGCGTTCCATGCGGGCGGCTCGCCGGCAAACACCTCGGGGCGTCCTGCGGAACCGGCCCCCCGGCCGCGTATCCTGTGCGCCCGCTGCGCCAGCCTGAGGCGCGCGCAGATCACCGCGAGGATGCAGACGATGGCCCGAATGAAGCGCGACCCGACCCGGGAGCGGAACCTGTCCCACGACTACGCGAAGTGGCTGCTGCAGGAAAAGCGCGAGCGCACGGACGCGAACGGCAAGCTGTTCGCGCGCACGCACACCACACGCGGTCGCCGTTTCCACGGTTACAACGAAGAAGAAGTCTGCAAGATCATCGGCGTGGATTTTTACGGCTGACGCATTACGGCTGACGCGGCTCTGCAACAGGGCCGCCGCGGCAGACACGCGGTTGCTTTCATCGCAGCGTCTTGTCCGCCGGCCGGATGTGTAATTGCCTGTCACGCCGCATCGCGGTGGAAGTCCGACAAGGCAACGCGTTGGCGCTGGAGGTTCGAGCAGCCGGATGCGTGCGTCGTCTCCACAGGCTTGACCCCGCTTGCAGTGCGCCGTCACAGCCCGACTCGCGGCATCATGTGCACCCGATCGCGGACGCCATGACATGGTTCGATTGCTTGCCTGCCTGCTGACCCTGTTCTGCTTGTCGCCCCTGTCGTCCGAGGCGCGTGAGCGACATGCGCTGGCGGGTGCGCCGTGCGGCGGCTATCCACGGCTTGCGATCGAGACGATGCGCGGCATGTGCGCGGGGCTGGTGGTGGGGCCGACGACGCAGGATGCATCGCGCGCGCTGCGCCTGCCGCGTTCGCTGCTGCAGGTCGATGCCGGGACCTGGCTGGTTACCGATCTGGGCGCGTGGGAAGGTGCGCTCGGTGCGGTGTGGACGTTGCGCACCACGTCCGATGGCAGCGTGGAGGTGACGCGCGTGCTCGACGGTCTGCATCTGCCGCATGCGATTGCCCGGGGTCCGGACGGTCGGGTGTATGTCGGCGAGATGAGCCGCATCTTCCGCTTCGATCCCGATGCCGAGGTGCCGGCCGACACGATCGAGACGGTGGTCGGCGGACTGCCGGACAACCGTCTGCACACCCACCGGCATCCGCTGTCGAAGTTCGTGTTCCTGCCCGGGGGCGACCTGCTGGTCAACGTGGGTGCGCCGAGCGACCAGTGCAGGGGCGCCGACGCGCGGACCGCAGCGGGGCTGTGCGCGCAGAGCGAAGGGAACGAGGACGCGGCAAGCCTGCGCCGCTATCGCCATGACGGCGAGGGACGCTGGGCGCCGGACTACACCGTGTTCGCCCGGGGCCTGCGGAACTCGCTGGCACTGGCGGTGCATGCGTCGGGCACGGTGCTGCAGGGCGAGAACAGCTACGACTTCCACAGTCGCTGGTCGCCGTTCGAAGAACTCAACGTCATCGAAGCCGGTCGCCATTACGGTTGGCCGTACTGCGCCGATGCGGCGGACGCCACGCCCGCCTGGCGCGACAAGGCCGCCTGGTGCGCCTCCGATGCGCACACCGCGCCTGCGTTGCTGCTGCCGCCACACGCCGCGCCGCTGGACATGCTGTGGTACGACGGTGCGATGTTTCCCGCGCTGCAGGGCCGTCTGCTGATGACCTGGCATGGCCATCGCTCCGTCGGCGGTCGCATCGCGAGTTTTGCGGTCGACGCGCGGGGCGTGCCGACGCCGGATGCGAATCCACGCTTCCCGGTGTACGGACAGGGCGTTCGCGCGTACGGCGCGTCGCCGGCGGCGACGCCGGTGGTACTCACACCCGGTTGGGGCCTCAGCCGCGGCCTGCGTCCGCAGGGCTCGCCGGTGGGTCTGGCCGTCGCCAGCGACGGTGCGATCTGGGCGACGGACGACCGGGCGGGGCTGGTGATCCGGTTCGCGAAAGACGACTGAGTTCGCAGGCGGTTGCGGACCGTCTGCGCGCGCGCCGTCGTGGCAGGCCGGTTGCGGGACTCTCTGATGCGGGACGATCCTGTCAGCAGGTGTCTGCAGGACGATGGCGCGCACCGGAGCAAGCGGGGCGGACATCGCTGCACGTGTCCGCGGGCTTCCGACCACGCACGCAATGGCGTTTGCTGACGCGTGGTTCCGATGGACCGCCTCGGCAACGGACCCGCATGCCGGTCTCAGGACCCCGCCGCCGCCTCGCGCAGGACCGCGATGAAGGCACGCAGCGGCGGCGGCACCTGGCGGTAGCTGGCGTAGTAAAGGCAGAGTCCGGGTCCGGGTGGACTCCAGTCCTCCAGCAGCGCGACCAGCCGACCGTCGTCCAGCGCCTCGCGGGCGAAGAACTCCGCCACGAAGGCGATACCGAGGCCGTCGATCGCGGCGGCCACCATCAGCTCCTGGTCGTCGAGACTCATCGCACCGGACACGTCGACCGCACGCGCCTGGCCCTTGCGTTCGAATTCCCAGCGATAGCGCTTGCCGCTGGGCAGGCGTTGGCGGATGCAGCGGTACGTCATCAAGGCATCGGGGGTGTCCGGCACACCTGCCGCCTCGACATACGCAGGCGCGGCGACCGCGATGAAGCGGACATCGCCGCCGAAGGGCACGGCGATCATGTCCCCGGGCACGGCCTCGGCCAGCCTGACCCCGGCATCGAAGCCGCCGGCGACGATATCGACGAGGGCGCCCTCGGTGACGAGGTCCAGGGCGACCCGCGGGTGACGCTGCTGGAAGGTCGGGACGACGTGCCGCAGCAACCAGTACGCACCGGCCCGGTTGCTGTTGATGCGCAGCGTGCCGACCACTTCGTCCTCGCCATGACTCACGCTGTCCAGCGCCTCGTCCAGCGCCTGCAGAACCGGCGTCAGGCGCTGCAGCAGTTGCGCGCCATCTTCCGTGAGCGCCACGCTGCGCGTGGTCCGGTGCAGCAGGCGCACGCCCATGCGCTGTTCGAGATTCTTCAGCGCGTGGCTGAGCGACGAACGCGAGACGCCCAGCGCATCGGCGGCTTTCTGGAAACCGCGGTGCCGCGCGACTTCGGCGAAGGCCCGTAGATCAGGCAGCGAGACATCGGCCATTGTTGAAAAATCCACACCAGCTCGTTCGTATTGGTGATTCTTATCACAGGTCCGATGTGCGCCTACGGTGTCTGCTCTGTCCACGGAGCACACGCACATGAAGACCTGGTTGATCACCGGCGCCTCGTCCGGCCTTGGCCTGCAGATGACCCGATCGCTGCTGGCGCGAGGCGATCGGGTGGTCGCCTGCGGCCGTCGCACCGCACCGTTCGAGGCCCTGCAGCCGGATGCCGGCGAGCGGCTGCGCGTCGCACGGTTCGATGTCACCGACACGGACACGATGCGGCGCGAAGTGGATGCGGCCTTCGCCGCGTTCGGACGGATCGATACCGTGGTGAGCAGTGCCGGCTACGGCTTGTTCGGCGCTGCGGAAGAAGTCAGCGATGCCCAGATCGCGCGCCAGATCGCGACCAATCTGACCGGCTCGATCCAGCTGGTGCGCGCGGTACTGCCGCATCTGCGGGCCCAGGGCGGCGGCCGCATCCTCCAGGTCTCGTCCGAAGGCGGGCAGACCAGCTATCCCAATTTCAGCCTGTACCACGCCACCAAATGGGGCATCGAAGGATTTCTCGACTCGGTGGCGCAGGAGGTCGCGCCCTTCGGCATCGACATCGTGATCGCCGAGCCGGGGCCGACCGAGACCGATTTCGGACGTGGGCTGGATCACGCGGTCCCGCTCGAGGTCTACGACGACACCCCGGCCGGCGACGTCCGCCGTGCCATCGCCACGGGTGCGTTCGATCTGCGCGGTGATGCCGCGCGCACGGCCACGGCGATGATCCAGGTCGCGGACGCGGCCCAGCCACGGCGCCGCATCGCGCTGGGCAGCATCGCGTTCGAGAACATCCAGCGTGCACTCTCGCAGCGCCTGGAGGATCTGCAGGCGCAGAAGGCGTTGAGCCTGTCGGCGGATCGGCCATGAGGCCGTGGCTGGTGGGACTGTGGCTGCTGCCCGCGATGGCGCTCGCCAGTGGAGATGGCACGGCGGGCGCCACGCCGAACGAAGTGGCCGGTACCTGGCGCATGGTGTCCGCCACGCTCGAAACCGGGGGCCGCGTCGTACAGCCCTACGGCCCGCGGCCACGCGGCATGCTGGTCTTCACCGACGACCTGCATTTCGTCGAGGTGCTGACCGATGGCGACACGCCGCGCTTCGCATCCGATGTGCGCGGTGGTGGCAGCGACGACGAGAACCGCCGCGCGATGGCCTCGGGCATCGGGTTCTATGGGACCTACACGGTCGACGCCGAGGGGCGCTTCAGCGGCAACCGGGTCGAAGGCGCCACGTTCCCCAACTGGGGGCGCAGTGCGGACCCGGCAATCGCTGCAGCTGACCGTCGAAGGTGACCGGATGCACGAGACCTTCGTGCGGCCGGACGGCGACACGCTACGCGCGGAATTCGTCAGGGTGCGCTAGCGGCTGCTGGAGATCCGGCCTGCGCGCCGCAGTGGCGCCGACATGCGCGCACTCAGGCGGCGGTATCGCGGTTCCCGTGCCGCTTCGCGGCGTACATGTCGCGGTCGGCGTGTTCGAGCAGGGTGGCGGCATCGGTGCCGTCCTGCGGAAAGCGGGCGATGCCCACGCTGGCGTCCAGTTGAAACGGCTGGCCGGCCAACAGATGCACCGGACGCAACTGCGCGCGCAGCGTGTCGGCGACCGCGCGCGCCGCGGCGGCGTCGCGGCAGCCCGGCAGCAGAATCACGAACTCGTCGCCGCCCATCCGCGCAGCCGTATCGCCATGACGCAGGCCCTGCTGCAGGCGGTTGGCGATGTCCTGCAGCAGCCGGTCGCCGGCCTCGTGCCCGGCGATGTCGTTGACGGCCTTGAAGCCGTCCAGGTCGATGTAGAGGACCGCAAAGGTCTCGCCCGTGGCCTGCGCACGCGCGAGCGTCCGCTGCAGGACCTGGTCGAGACGATGCCGGTTCGGCAGTCCGGTCAGGGGATCGTGGCTGGCGAGGTATTCCAGTTCGCGTTCGACGCGGCGCAGCTCGGTCACCTCGCGGCCCACCCCGATGCGCACGCGGTGCGCGGGGTGCCAGCGGGCCGACCACTGCATGTCCACCACGTGGCCGTCGCGATGCAGATAGCGATTGCGGAAGTGACGCTGGATCCAGCCTTCCATCACCTGCTCTGCCTGCTGCACGGTGGCGTCACGATCCTCGGGATGGACGAACTCGAACGCCTGACGGCCGATCACGTCCTGCGCCCTGTAGCCGAGGATGCGTTCGAAACCCGCGCTCACCGACAGGTAGCGGCCGTCCGCATCGACGACGCAGACCGCGTCGGGCAGGAGATCGAGGACATCGGCAGGCGAGGGCAGGGTCGGGTTCATCGTAAATAGACGGGGCGGCGGGACTGCGGCGGCGGCCAGAGTGCCAGAGTGCAGGTGCGAGAGGCAGGCGTCCGGGTGGGCGGCGCGGCTCAGCGCCGGAACCAGCTGTGCAGCCGCGCCAGCAGCCGCTCGGCATCGTTGAACGCCGCCCGCTCGGCGCGCACCCGGACGGCCTCGGCCGGGACGTCGGTGCTGATGTCGTCCACGCCGAGGTCCATGTAGCGCGCCATCCGCGCCGGGTCGTTGACCGTCCACGCCTGCAGCCGGTAGCCATGGCGCCGCGCATGGCCCACCACCGACGCACTGACCTGCACGTGGTTGAGCCCCAGCATGTCGAAATCGGTGCGCCGCGCGGTGCCCGGCAATGCGGCGTTCGCGAACAGGGCCAGCTGCGCCTGCGGCGCGGCGTCGCGCGCGGCGCGGACGAGATCCGGCGACAGCGAGGCCAGCACCACCGCGTCCTGGTAGCCCGCCGCCTCGACGACCTGCAGGGTCGCTGCAAGCAGCGCCTCCGCGTTGTCCGGATCGGGCTTGAGTTCGACCAGCGACAACGCGCGGCGGTCGATGAAGACCAGGGCCTCGGCCAGCGTGGCGATACGTTCGCCCGAGAACACCGGGTCGAAGTGACTGCCGATGTCGACATCGCGCATCGCGGCCAGGGGCGTGTCCACGACCGCGCGCGGATCGCCGGCGACGCGGCGGAAGTCGCTGTCGTGGAACACGATGACGGCGCCGTCGCCGCTCAGGCGGACGTCGAATTCGATCGCGTCGGCACCGGCCGCGATCGCCGCTTCGAATGCGGCGAGCGTATTTTCCGGCGCCACCGTCGAGGCGCCGCGATGCGCGGTCACGGTGACCTCGTGGCGCAGGTTCATGCTGGTCACCGCTAGGGTCGCCTGCACCAGCGCCATCCCCAGCAATGCCGCCTCGGCCGCCCACACATAGCGCCCGGGCCGGGCAGGCGGCGCATCCACAAGCCCGCTGCTGCGGCTGCCGCCCAGACGATGGAACAGGGCACGCACCAGCAGGGCGTTGAGCGTGGTGCCAAGGAACAGCGTGCCGAGCACGGTGGCGGCGTAGAGGGTGAGGTAGATCACCATGCCGGCGCTGACCAGCCAGCGGTTCGCGGGCAGCCAGTCCAGGAGCGGCGTCGCCGCACGGTCGTAGAATTCGGTCACCAGCAAGGGCATGGCGGCGACCGTGAGCGCGACGCCCACGACCAGGATTGCGATCCGCAGATGCCGGCCGCGCGTGAGCGTGCGGCTGCGGGCCAGCGCCGCCACCGGCGACAGGCCTTCCAGTACCAGCGCAGGCGTGGCCAGCAGCCAGCGGAAATAGAGAGTCGCATGCAGGAACAGGCCCACCGCGAGCACCGGCCCGAACCCGCCCAGGAACCACCACAGTGCGGTCGGCCGCGCGGCGACGACGTAATAGGGATTGAAGCCGCCCAGCAGCGCCCAGTACAGCCCGCCGCCGATCGCCAGCCACGGCAGCGCGAGGACAGCGTGGGCCAGCACCTGCAGCGCGGCCACCGCGGCAAGTGGCGCCGCGCGGCGCAGCATGCCCAGCAGCGCCGCTGCCGCGGTGCGATACCGGCAGCCGTGGCTGGCCGACACCAGCAGCATGCCGGTCTGCTGCAGCATCACCACGAACCATGCGAACGCGCCGGCCAGCATCAGCCAGGCCAGTGCCAGCAGCGCACCGAGGATGCCGTCGAACTCGCCCGCCAGTGGCCGCTCGATCCAGTGCAGCAGCGCCGCCAGCGACCAGGTGGTCAGCGGCGCGGTCGCCACCGTGGCGAACAGGGTGAACAGCAGATACCAGGCAAGCATCGGGCGCAGGTGGCGGCGCACGTCGCGGCGGATGTCGTGCACGAGCACGCCGCGCAGCAGCTGGAGGTCGTCGGTCACCGTCAGCGACGGCGTGGCGTCGGTGGTGCGGTCCAGTGGCTGCGGGTTCCGGTCGTCGGGCATCGCGCCAGTGTAAGGATGAGGTCGGCATGCACCGCGTCGGCGTCTGCGGGCAACATGCCGTTCCGGGCGTGCCGCGGTCGTCATGGCCTCAGATCATGAAGGCCTGCAGACCGGCCATGCGCCCGTCACGGAAGCGCCAGGCACCGGGATACGCCTGACGGACCGGCGCGCCGTCCGCATCGCACGAGGTGCTCTCGCCCACGGCCACGACGAAGGCGCCGTCCGCGATCAATGCATGCACCTCGAACGCTGGCGACTGCGCACAGGCATCGGCCATCCACGCCCGCACCGCCGCCTAGCCGTCGCGCCGCCGACCGTCGTCCAGCGGATGTCGTCGGTGCAGTGCTAGGGACAAACTTCGATGTCGCCGCTGGCGATCGCGACACTGGCCTGCAGGAGGATCGCCTTGTGGTCGCGCGTCATGCGGACGCTCCGTCGCCGGGAAGGCCAACGGGCGGCGACGCATGGCGTGGGCGTCAAGCCATCAGACCGTGCAAACGCTTGCCGGTGGATAGGTGGCCGGCGTCAGGACGCGGCGCGCCTGCCGCCGGTTACCTGCGCTGCTGAGCCCAGGCGTCGCGCGCGGCCGCGTCGTGGAACGTCCAGGCCACGAAGCGGCTCTGCTTGTGGCCCTGGGCCATCGGCACTTCGCGCACGTCCATGGCATTGATCTGGCGCAGCTGCCGGCGCAGCCCCGACAGGTGCTCGGCGCGCGCCACCAGACTGGTGAACCACAACACCTGGCGCCGGTTGTCGGCGCTTTCGCGCACCATCCGGCGCAGGAATTCCGCTTCCCCGCCCGGGCACCACAATTCGTGGGCATGGCCACCGAAGTTGGGCGCGGGTGCAGGTGTACGGGCCGACGGCGTCTTGCCGAGCTGGCGCAGCTTGCGCTGGTTCGCGCCGGTGGCCTCGCTGGCCGAGGCGTGGAAGGGCGGATTGCACAGCGTCAGGTCGAAGCGGTCGTCTTCCTGCACCACGTCCTGGAAGATCTGGCCGCGCCGCGGTTGCCGGCGCAGCGTGATCGCCTTGTCCAGACGGTTCGAGTGGATGATGGCGGCCGCGACCTGCAGTGACGTCGCATCGAACTCGCTGCCGACGAAGCGCCAGCCATACTCGGCGTGCCCCAGCAGCGGATAGATGGCGCTCGCGCCGATGCCGACATCGAGCACGCGCACCGGCAGGCCGCGCGGAATCGCGCCTTCGCTGCTGGCGCTGGCGAGCAGGTCGGCCAGACCGTGCAGATAGTCGGCGCGGCCGGGAATCGGTGGACACAGCGCGCCATCGGGCAGATCCCAATGGGCGATGCCGTAATCGCTGCGCAGCAGGGCCCGGTTGAGCTCGCGCACAGACGCGGGATTGCCGAAATCGATGCTGGTGTCGCCACGCGGTGTGGTCAGCAGATGCGCGCCCAGCGCCGGGCTGGACTTGAGCAGCCGCGGAAAATCGTAGTGCCCCTGGTGCCGGTTGCGCGGATGCAGCGCAGGCCTTGCGGTCGGGCGTGGTGCGGCGGCGCGGGCGGGGCGGACGGGCGGTGTCGTCATTGCGGAACTCGAGGCGATGGGCGGCAGGCGATGGCAGCGGATGCCGGATACGGGCGCTGCTGATCTGCGGCCCGACGCCTATTGTCGCCCGCGCCGGCAGCCGCGTCGCGCTGCGTGCGTGATTGCAGCTGCAGGCACCGGCGGTTTCGCCGGCAGGATCCGGATGGGCGTTGCAGATCGAATCGCCAGGGCGGCGGATCGGATTGCAGCCGCATGCGGCAGTGCGGATCGCAGCTGCAGCGTCAGGTCGACAGCCACACGGCCGCATGCGTCAGGCGTACGGGGGACATTGCGCGCGATGGATCAACGGGATGCTTCGGTCCCGTGATGCCGGAAGAACAGCGCGACCAGCACCAGCCCGACGACGTAGGTGACCATCAGCAGCGCCATGCCCGCAACCGGACTGGCGACCTGGCCCGCGGCAGGCATGAAGGTCGAAAAATCCCAGGCGGCATGGACGACGATGGGCACGAACAGGCTGCCGGTGAGCCGGCGCAGCAGATAGAGACAGCTGCCGGCGCAGAACGCCAGCACGACCTGCAGCAGCGCGACTGCGCCGACACCGAGCAGGCCGTTCATGGCGTGCAGCGATCCGAAGACCAGACTCGACCAGAACCACACCCACACTTCCGACCGGCACGAACCGCGCAATCCCAACAGCAGCACGCCGCGGTTGAGCACCTCTTCGCAGAAGCCCACCAGCAGCATCGCCAGCGCCAGCATCGCCAGGTACTGCGGATCGAGCGCGGCCAGCGGCGCGGCGCTGGCATAGAGCCAGGTGCAGGCGCCCATCATCAGCAGCAGGATCGCGAGGAACACCGGCCGCCGCACCGGTCGGGCCTCGAAGAACACGGCCTTCGCCCAGCCGCTCCAGCGCAGAAATCCCACCAGCGCGATGGCCGCGATCGACAGCGGCACGATCAGACCCGGCAGCAGATTTCCGGGCGCACCGATGAAGTGGTAGTCGATGCCCTGGTACAGGGCAGCGCCCAGCACCCAGGCGGCATAGACCAGAACGGGCAACAGGCCCACCCACCAGCGTGGCGCGACGCGCATGCGGCTTTCCCCAGTGGTCCTGTCTGCTGAATCCTAGGCGTGCCCGCCGGCGCAGGCAATGCGGTTCTGCACGCGTGTCCGGCGGCAGCGAGCTGACACGTGTGCTGCGGATGGCAGCGCGGATATCCGGTCGATCGACGATGTGCCCCAGGTCACGGATCGGGGCGGGCAGCTTGCTATCGTCGGCGCGCGGTTGTCGTGTCCGTGGTCCCGTCAGTCACTCGATCGAGGCACGATCATGAAGCGCAGCGTCTTGTGTGGTGTGGGACTCGCCGTCGTGGTGTGTGCAGGCAGTGTCGCCCGGGCCCAGCCTGGCCCGGCATCCAACACGGATTTCGATCTGGTCTGCGCCGGTACCGGCGACAAGCTGGAGAGCCGGACTGATGACGACTGGGACAGCCAGCATCACGAGTACCGGGACCACACGTCTTTCGGCCGCGCCCAGGTCGGCGGGACCGCGCAGGTCGAAATCCATGGCGGGGAAGGGCGGGTGCGTCTGCCGCAAAGCCTGCTGCCGCCGCTCAACAGCGGTGGACGGGACAACTGGTTTCCGATCCACGATCTCGTGATCGGCCCCGAGCGCATCCAGGGGGCGTTGCGGATCAACGGACTCAACAAGCCCGGCCTGACGATCGACCGTCGCAGCGGGCGGATGGTGCTGGATGGCCTGGAGTCCTTCGACGGCACCTGCAGTGCGTTCAATGCGGGCTCGACCCGGTTCTGACCGCCCGCGTGCATTCCGCCGCCGGCGCGCGCGTCGGCGGCGGCCCTGCGACAGCGATCGGGCGACGGGAGGCGCCGGTCTCCGGCGCATCCACATCGCAGCCTGCCTCCAGCGCATGCCGCAGCCGGACGCATCCGCATCGCGCCCCGCGTTCACGGGCCATGGCATGCCGGCGCCCACACTCCGGACACGACGCGGCCCCGCGTCCCCGTCATGGAGAGTCCGAACATGCGTCCCACAGCTCGCGTTGCGTCGCTCCTGTTTGCGGTCGTGCTGCCGGTATGTGCCAATGCCGGCTCGCAATCCGCCAATGGAGGCAAGGAGATGTCGCAGGAAACCCCCGCGCCGCAATCCGCGGTCGCGCCGGCCGCAGTCGAAGGCACCTGGCGTCTGGTGTCCTACGAAGTGGAGGTCAAGGCCAGCGGCGAGATGTTCCCGCCGATGGGCAATGCCCCGTCCGGCTATACGATCTTTACCCCCGAGGGCCGCGTCTGGTTCATGTTGACCGGCGAGGGCCGCGAGGCCGGCGAGAGCGAGCGCGAGAAAGCGCGTCTGCTGGAGACCGTGATCGCCTACACCGGCCGCTACCGGATCGAAGGCGACACCTGGATCACCGCGGTGGACGTGGCCTGGAATCCGGCGTGGGTGGGTACCGAACAGCGTCGCCAGTTCAAGCTCGAAGGCGATCGCCTGCAGGTCCTCACGCCCTGGCGCGTGATGCCCAACTGGGCCGACAAGGGCGAGACGCGCAGCATCATCACGTTCGAACGCGCGGTCGAAACGCGTTGATCCAGGGGCGCGCCGTCGTCGCGCGCAGGCGACCGGACGGCGATGCGCGGATCGGGCAACCCCCTGTCCGCGCGTCGACTGCATCCGGCGCGTGCTCGGCCGATGCATCCGGTTGTCAGGCGGCAACGGGGGCCAGCCGGTAAACTGCAGCCCCCCAAGCCGCATGTTGGATCGATGATCAACAACGACGTCCTGCGCAGCATCCGCTACATGCTCGACCTGAGCGACCAGAAGGTGATCGAGATCGCCAGCCTGGCGGATCCCGCTTTCGTGCTCGACCGGGACGATGTACGCGCGTTCCTGCTCAAGGAAGACGAGCCGGGCTATGTCGCCTGCAGCGACGCCGCGCTCGCGCATGTGCTCGATGGACTGATCGTCCACCGTCGCGGCCGGGACGAGCGCCAGCCTGCGCGGCCGGTCGAGTCGCGCATCACCAACAATGCGGTGATGAAGAAGCTGCGCGTGGCCTTCGAGCTCAATGATGTCGACATGCACAGCATCTTCGCCGAGGCCGGTTTCCCGGTGTCCAAGCCGGAACTCTCGGCGCTGTTCCGCCAGGCCGGCCATCGCAACTTCCGCCCCTGCGGCGACCAGTTGCTGCGCAATTTCCTCAAGGGACTGACGCTGCGCGTGCGCGGCAGCGACGGCGCGCGCGCCAGGGACGCCTGACCGCGTCAGGCGCACGCGCCGGCCTTCATGACGGCCGGGCGCGGCCTTGCCGGGATCGAACCGCCGCAGTGCGGGCAGCGCCGTCCGGTGCCACCGCGATCGCCAAGCCACGGTGCCGCGTTGAGCGCGCGCGGTGACGCCGCGCCCTCAGCGCTGGTCGAGTTCGTAGTGGATCAGCACCACGCACTGCGACGCGAACAGCATGCGGTTGCCGAGCGCGATCTTCTTCGCGCCCATGCGCTCGAGACCGGGGATGGTCTTCTTCGGCATCGGGATGTGATCGGTCAGCAGGAAGCAGGGATTGCCTTCGAAGACCTCTTCGCGGATCGGTGTGCCCTTGCGATCCATCAGGAACAGCTGGTGGTCCGCCGACAGCATCTGCACCAGCCGCTCGAAGCTGGTCGTGCGTACTTCGACACCGGATTCGACCGGGCGGGTCTCGTCCTTGCCCATGCCGCGTGACGCATCCAGCGCCTTGGCGATCTTGCCCAGCAGCGCGCGCTCGTCGAAGCCGCCGATGTCGTGCATCGCATTGACGTCGAAGCGGATCGTGCGCGAGAAATCCTGCGTGCTTTCGAGCACGAGGTAGACGGTGACGTCGGGTCGATGCGATTGGGCGACGAACATCGCGTTCATCAGCGTGTGCGCGAGGATCTCGGTGTGCGCGTCGCCGCCGATGCCGGCCATCAGGGCCTGGCTGTCGGTGGGCGCGGCGCGCGCTCTGAGGACGAAGGTTCGCATGGGGCTCCTGACGGTTGCGGCATCCATCGGGCAGCTGCGTGCCCGCACGCCATTGTCGCTGCGACGGTGGTGCCGGCGCGACCGCTGCGTCGAAACCCGGCCGGTGCGGGCGCAACGCCTGCCGGCTGCGGGCGGTCTTCAGTCCGCCTGCAGGCCGCGTCTGAACGTGGCGGCGTGCGTCGCCGGGCCTAGTCCTCGTCCTGCTCTTCGCGGCCCTGCTGGCGGATCAGCGCCAGCTCGCGTGCATCGTTGATCGCGTCGCGCACGTCGTCGAGATCGACCGAGCGCTCGTCATGGACGAACTGCCCGGTCAGTACCGTTTCCGGCCCCAGGTCGCCCACCTCGAACAGCGCCCACATCTCCTCGCCGTACCAGGTGTCGAGCAGGTCCGGCGCCCAGCGGCCGAGGGTCGCGGTGAGGTTGTTGACGTCGCGCAGCAGCATCGTGCGGGCGGCATTGTTGCCGGCGGCGCTGACCACCTGCGGGAAGTCGATGACCACCGGGCCATCGGGCCCGACCAGCACGTTGTAGGCGGACAGGTCGCCGTGGATGAGGCCGCAGCACAGCATCCGCACGACCTGACGCACCAGCACCGTGTGATACGCGCGCGCTTCGACGTCCGTGAGTTCGACCTCGCCCAGCCGCGGCGCAGAGAAGCCTTCGGCGTCGGTGACCAGTTCCATCACCAGCACGCCGTGGAAGAAGCCGTAGGGCTCCGGCACGCGCACGCCGGCCGCACGCAGCTGGTACAGCGCGTCGACCTCCGCGTTCTTCCACTCGGCTTCCTGCTGCCGGCGGCCGTAGCGGCTGCCGGTCGCGACGGCGCGCGCTTCGCGGCTGCCGCGCGACTTGCGGCCTTCCTGGTATTGGGCGCGCTTCTGGAAGCTGCGCTGCGCCATGTCCTTGTAGACCTTCGCGCAGCGCACATCGTCGCCAGCGCGCACGACGTAGACCGCCGCTTCCTTGCCGCTCTTGAGCGGCCGCATCACTTCGTCGATGACGCCTTCTTCGATCAGCGTCAGCAGGCTTGCAGGAGTCTTCACGGGATCCGGGCGATGGGTCGCGCGGCCAGCCGCGCGTGGGCGTGCAGTGTCGCCGAAAGTGGCGCGACATGCTGCCTCCGGTGCGGGGCGGGGGACGACGCCGACGGCGCCCGGCGAAGGCGAAGGCGGCGGAGCAGGACACGCGCATGAAGAATCTGCGCGTCCGCAGCGACCACCTCACGCGCTGGACGACGGTCGCCACACCTGTCGGACCCGGGGGTGAACGGAGGTTGCGCGCAGGGCCATGACTACACGCCTGCGTCCCATCGCGGTCCCTAGCCTCTGCGCGGTCCCACTCCCGGCTCCTGCCATCCGCCCTCCGAGGCCCCGGTCCGATGATGAATTCCCGCCCTGTTCCGCAGCGTTGCCCGCATACCCGTGCAGCGCTCGACGTCCCGCACGTGCCCGACGACGGCGTGATCGCCCGTCGTTTTCTCGAGTTCGTGGATGCGCCGTCCTTCCCCTGCGTCGGCTCCAAGGCGGCGCTGGCGCGGGGCGCGATCCATCCGCAGCAGTTCGGCCGCCTCGGCGACCGCAGCAACGATGCCGCACTGCTCGACGCATTGGCCGGCTTCGCCGAGCGGGTCGATGCGGTGGATCCGCAGGACCGCACGGTGTACTCCTTCGTCGCCTTGTTCGAGGGCCCGCAGGACACCGACGAGCCGCGATTCGAGGCGCTGCTGTGGTCGCAGCTGCAGCGGCTGCACGATCTCGACGTGAAGCGCGGCGTGCCGTGGGCGGCCGATGTCAGCCGCGATCCCGCCGATCCGCACTTCAGCCTGAGTCTGGCGGGGCATCCGTTCTTCGTCATCGGCCTGCATCCGGGCGCATCGCGCACCGCGCGCCGCTTCGAATGGCCCGCCGTGGTGTTCAACTCGCATCGCCAGTTCGAACAGCTGCGCGCGGACGGGCGGTACCAGAAGATGCAGGCGGCCACGCGCGAGCGTGACATCCAGCTGCAGGGTTCGATCAATCCGAATCTCGCCGATTTTGGCGCCGCTGCCGAAACCCGCCAGTACAGCGGCCGCCAGGCGGAAGCCGACTGGACCTGCCCGTTCCGCGTGAGGACGCCGAAGTGACGGACGACACCGTGCGCATTCCGCCGTGCTCCGGGCATGCGGTGGAACTGGATGTGGGCGACGAACTGATCGTCATCGATCCGATGGGCCAGCAGGTCAGCGACCTGACCGCCTTCTCGCTGCATGACGGCGCCGAGTACCTGTCCTCGGGCCGCTCGATCGATTACGCCGCGAAACTCTGGCTCAGCACCGGCGACGTGCTGTATTCGAACCGCAGCATGCCGATGTTCACCATCGTCGAGGACACCTGCGGCCGTCACGATTTCACCCTGACGCCGTGCTCCAAGAAAATGTTCGAGATGCTCTACGGCGAGCAGGAAGGGCGGCCGGGCTGCGAGGGCAACCTGGCGGCAGCGCTGGCGCCCTACGGCATCGGCATCGACCGGATCCCGATCGCGTTCAACATCTTCATGCATGTCGCCGTCGATGGCAGCTCGGGCGAGGTCGCCGTGCTGCCGCCCTTGAGCAAGCCCGGTGATTTCGTCCGCCTGCGCGCGGAAATGCCGATGGTGGTGGCGATGACCGCGTGTTCGGCCGGGCAGTCGAACAACTTCAGCTACAAGCCGATCGATTTCAGGGTCGTGCGGGCCGGGCGCGCGGCGTAATCGCGCGTCGGGACTTCGGCGTCGCAGCTTTCGACGTCGGGCCGGTTTCGGTTTGCGGCGCGTCCGTCGCGTACAGACGCTGGCAGATATCGCACCAGAACGCGCGGCGCTGGGCCAGGCCCAATTGCTTTCTGTATCGAAGCGGCGCGCCGTCGCGCGGGCAGACCCGGCGCGTGTGGACCTGGAAATGCTGCTTCAGCACGGACGCCTGCTTCCAGGCATAGAAGTCGAAACTGTAGGTCCGCGCCTGTTGCACGAGATCGGCCAGCTTGCGCGGGGGCAGGGCGCCGATCGTGCTTTCCGGGTGCACGCGGATCCGGTGCAGGACCTCGTTCTTGATGATGTTGCCCACGCCGGCGAACACGGCCTGGTCGAGCAGGGCATCGGCGACGAGCGTCTGCGGTCGGGCGCGGAGCCGCCGCCGTGCAGCGCGTGCATCCCAGCCGTCGCCCATGACATCCGCGGACCCGTCGTATGCGGCGTCGAGGTCGCCTTCGATGAACTTCACCGAGCACGCGTAGAAGTTCAGCACGTCGCCCTTGCTGAAACCCAGTCCCAGCCGCACGGGCCGGTCCTTGGACGCATTGATGCGGTAGCTGCCGAACAGCAGGAAATGGATGCGCACGCTGAAGCCGTCGAACTGGAGCAGGAAGTGCTTGCCCCAGCTGCGCACGGCGCGCAGCGTGCGGTTGCGCAGACGCGCGATGTCCTCGCTGCTGTTGCCCTCGACGCGCAGCACGCGGCGGCCTGCGAACGGGGTCGCGGCTTCACGCAGGAGCACGATCGAAGGGCCTTCGGGCATGTCCGGAGTGTGCGCGTCGACGCTGCGGCTGCAGGTCAAACCGGCGTCGCGCGGCGTGCAATCCCTGCAGGGTGTGCCTGGTGCGGGGATCGCTGGGTCGCGATCGATTGCCGCGCTGCCGGCCGCGCTTGCGATCGCAGATCACCACCGCCCCCGGCTCGCGCGCATCATCCGCGGCGCATGTGGCCGGTCGGCGCGACACCCGCATGGCGGCCAATGCGTGCCTCGCTCAGAAACGCTCGCCAGCAGGCAGATAACGCCAGGTCCCGACCGGCATCTTCGCCAGCGGCACCTTGCCGATACGGATGCGACGGATCGCGACCGCCTCCAGCCCCACCTGGGCGCACATGTCGCGCAACTGGCCGCCCTGGACGCCCTTGATCGCGAACCGCAACCGGATCTCGTTCTGCCAGCTGACCTTGCACGGCGGGAGTGGGCGACCGTTGTAGTGCAGGCCATGGTTGAGCTTGCGCAGGCCGTAGGGCCTGATCTCGCCCGCCACCTCGACGATGAACTCCTGTTCGATCTCGTCACGGTCCTCGGTCAGGCGGCGCCACACGCGGCCATCCTGGGTCAGCACGATCAGGCCGCTGGCATCGCTGTCGAGCGGTACCAGCGGCGTCAGGCGATGGAAGTGGCGATCGAGCAGGCGCACGCCCGAGGCATCCTCGTCCCAGCGCGTGTCCGGCTTGACCAGCGCGGCCGCGGGATTCTCGTCGCTGATGGTGTGGAAACCGACCGGCTTGTGCAGCAGCATCGTGGCCGGCTCGGCCGCCTGCAGGCGTGCGTCGGGATCGAGTTCGACGGCTTCGGTGGTCACCGGGTGCTGCGGCTGGTCGATCACGCGTCCATCGACCGTGACCCAGCCGCCCTGGATGTACTGCTCGGCTTCGCTGCGTGAGCATCGGGCAAGCTCGGAGACGCGCTTCGCGAGTCGAACGGGATCGGACATGGGGCGGAACCGGGGAGCATCAGGGCAGGCAGTGTAGCGATCCGTGCCGCGCGGCCGGCGGCGCCCTGTATCGATGTGCCTCGAGCGCGGCAGATGCAAGTCGCCCATTGTGTCTGTGCGCAGCCATCGAACAGCGCCGGGCGGGCCGAGTCGCGGATCAGAACGGCGTCAGCCGCGACGTGCCGCCTCGATCGCGGCGATGTCGATCCGGCCCATCTCCATCATCGCCTCGAACGCGCGCTTGGCCGCAGCAGGATCGGGATCGGTGATCGCATCGGTCAGCGCACGCGGCGTGATCTGCCACGACAGGCCCCAGCGGTCACGACACCAGCCGCAGGCACTGGCCTGTCCGCCGTTGTCGATGAGGGCGTTCCAGTAGCGGTCGGTCTCGGCCTGGTCGGCGGTCGCGACCTGGAACGAGAACGCCTCGCTGTGGCGGAAGGCCGGTCCCCCGTTGAGGCCGATGCAGGGCAGGCCGAGCACGGTGAATTCCACCGTCAGCACATCGCCCTGCCTGCCGGAGGGATAATCCGCAGGCGCGCGATGCACGGCCGTGACCGCGCTGTCGGGGAAGAGGTCGGCATAGAACCGCGCTGCGTCGAGCGCCGCGCCGTCGTACCAGAGGCAGATCGTGTTCCTGGCGGTCATCCCGGGTCTCCGGATCGTGTGCACGATGGACGACAGGCGCGAGGGGAACAGGTGGCACGCGTGTGTCGTGCGGGGACGGACCGTGGGGCCGGTCCGTCCCGGGTGTTGCCGCCGATCAGACCGGCGCGAAGCCCTTGGTGGTCTTCTTGTCGCGCTTTTCGGCCTTCTTTTCCTTCGCCGTCTTGGTGGGCTTCTTCTTCTGGTCCTTCTTCTGGTCCATACCCTTGCTCATCTCGATCTCCCTGGCGCAACCGTGGGACCGCGGCATGCGGTCGACCCGCGGAGTATGCGCCCGGCGCCGCGTGGTGCGGCGTTGCAAGGCAGCTGGCGGCTCACCTGCGTCGGCGGCTTCATCTGCGGCGTGACCTGCCGATACAGGACCCG
Organism: Luteimonas sp. Soil_C_5; assembly: GCF_057656615.1. Classification (NCBI taxonomy): domain Bacteria; kingdom Pseudomonadati; phylum Pseudomonadota; class Gammaproteobacteria; order Lysobacterales; family Lysobacteraceae; genus Luteimonas; species Luteimonas sp. Soil_C_5. The sequence continues at coordinate 744,295 of NZ_JBDGKA010000001.1, read as the reverse complement.
GTCTCCGCCCGGCGCCGGTACGCGCACGTTCCGACACGCTCGCGCGCTGCACACCGGCACGCGGCCATGATCGCGCTGGGCACACGGACTGCCCTTTCCAGGACACCCGCATGTTTCTGCAACGTTTTTTCGAGGAGGTCCCGGCCCCACCCGCGTGCGGGGCGTGCCAGGGCGACCAGCGTCTGGACTTCGAGGTCCGGATGGCGTTCCAGCCGATCGTCGATGCGCGCGACCGTTCGATCTACGGTTACGAGGCGCTGGTGCGGACCGGCGAAGGCGGCGGCGCGGCGGAGGTCATCGCCCGTGTCCGTCCGGAGCAGCTCTACCGGTTCGACCAGACCTGCCGGGTCAAGGCCATCGTGACCGCGGCCGCCCTCGGCCTGCGCGCGCGCCTGTTCGTGAACTTTTTCCCGAATGCGGTCTACGAACCGGCGACCTGCATCCGCATGACCCTGCTGGCCGCCAGGCTGTCCGGGTTTCCGACCGAACTGCTGGTGTTCGAGGCTGCCGAATCGGAGGAAGTGCGCGATCAGGCCCACGTGCTGCGCATCTTCAACGACTACCGCAGCCGCGGCTTCCAGACCGCGATCGACGATTTCGGCGCCGGCTACGCCGGCCTGACCGCGCTGACGGTGTTCCAGCCCGACCTGCTCAAGCTGGACATGGGCCTGATCCGGGGCATCGACGGGGACCCGGTGCGCCGGACGATCGTGGCGGGCATCGTGGACATCGCGCGCGGCATCGGATCGACCCTGCTGGCCGAAGGTGTGGAAACCGCAGGCGAATACCACGCCCTGCGCGCGCTGGGGATCGATCTGTTCCAGGGCTTTCTGTTCGGCCGGCCAGCGCTGGAGCGGCTGGGACCGGTCAGCGACGCGCTGTGGATATCGCTGGACGGCCAGGGCGCAGCCTCCGGCGCCTGACGCGCCCCGCCTGAATCACCAGGCGATCGGCGCGCCGCGCCAGTCGAAGAAGCCGCCGGTGTCGCCGGCGTCCAGGGTGTCGATGACGCCGAGCAGGCAAGCGGCCGCGGCATCGGGGCTGTGCACGGTCAGCCCGGCTTTCGCGAAGGGCGCGGACAGGCCGGTCTCGACAGTGCCGGGATGCAGGGCGACGCAGACCGCATGCGGCGCGCGGCGGCGCAGTTCGATCGCCGCGGTGTGTACCAGCTGGTTCAGCGCGGCCTTGGAGGCGCGATAGGCGTACCAGCCGCCGAGTGCGTTGTCGCCGATCGAGCCCACACGCGCCGAGAGCGTCGCGAACACGGACCTGCCCGCGCGCGGCAGGCGCGGCAGGATGTGTTTCATCAGCAGGGCCGGCCCGATCGCATTGATCGCATAGGCATGGGCCAGGTGCGCCGGATCGAGTTCGCGCAGGCCCTTTTCCGGCATGAAGCCGCCGCCGTGCAGCACGCCGGTGGCATCGAGGACCAGCCGGATCTCGCCGCGCATCGCGACCTCGGCCACCGCCGCGGCGATGCTGGCCTCGTCGGTCAGATCGAGTGCGAGCGGACCGTCGCGCCGGGTGCCGACGACATGCAGGAAGCGGCCATCGGCGTGCAGCGCCCGTTCGAGTGCCTGTCCGATGCCGCCACCCGCGCCGACGACGAGCGCGATGCCACCGGGTGGATAGATGGCGGGCAGGGACGATGCGGTCATGGCGGGGTGCAGGCGACGACGGGACGGCGAGTGTGCGGCATGGTCCGTCGTCAGCCGGGGAGTGCGGATCGCAGGCGGGCAGTCCGCATGACGTCCGCACGTGGCGCGGTGACGGTCGTGCCCGCCGGCGAACCGTCTTCGCGCTAACGGCGCGTGCGCTGGTACTCGGCGATCGCCTGGGCCGGCGACGGATTGGACATCGCCATGCCGTTGACGAAGACGGCGGGCGCGCCGCGTTTGAAGACCTGGATCGCGCGGTCGACACCGGCGCGTTGTTCGGCCGTCGGTGCCTCGAGATCGAACGAGAAGCCGCTGCCGCGGCGCACCGGAATGCCCGAGCGCTCGAGTTCCGCGACCAGCGCCTCCGAGCGCTGGGCCTGGTCCGACGGGCAGTTCGGCGGTGCGAGGATCAGCACCACGTTGCGCGGCACGCCGCTCGGCATCAGCACCGGCACGAAGCCGTTCGCACTGGCCGTTGCCGGCGCACCACCGGCGCCGTCCGTGTCGCCGCCGCGTTGCTGCCACCACTGGTAGCCGCCGTAGCCCGCAGCCGCGAGCGCCACGATCAACAGAAATCGCATGGGTGTCTCCCTGTGCCGCCCCCCGGCACCTCGCAGGAGTATCGCGAGGCCGTATCGGGCCGACAAGCGACTGCGTCGCGACGCGGGGTCAGTGCTTGCCGCGCGATAAGGCGCCGCGCCTATGGCCTGTCGAGCCGATGCGCTCAGCGGCGCTCGACCAGCGCCTCGAGTACGCGCGTGACCACGCCGGCCAGATCGGGCGTCCAGCGGGTGACGATGACCAGATCGTGTGCGCGGTCGACATAGACGTGGTTGCCGCCGAAGCCGGCCGCCCAGAACGCCTGCTCGGGCGCGGCGGGAATCGCCGTGCGGCCCGTGTTGAGCCACCACAGATAGCCGTAATCGGATTTGACCGGCGAGGGCACCAGCGAACGTGCGATCCAGTCCGAGGACAGGAGGCGCTGTCCGTCCCAGTCGCCGTCGCGTTGCATCAGCAGGCCGAAGCGCGCGAGGTCGCGCGTGTTGATCACCATGCCGCCGCCGAAGTGACCGCCGCCGGAGATCGACTGCATGCGCAGGCCGTCGAGGGTGATCCAGGAATTCTCGTAGCCCTGCCAGCGCCAGCTCGCAGATGCGCCGATCGGATCCATCACGCGGCGCTTGAACAGCTGCGGCGCCGGCTCGCGTTGTAGTTCCAGCAGCGCGAGCGCCAGCATGTTCACGCGGACATCGTTGTATTTGTAATGCGTGCCCGGCGCGTGCAGCGGGCGGTTGGCCGGGTCTTCGCCCTCGGGCCGGTCGGCCCAGTCGTGGATGTCCCACAGCGCACCGCTCCAGTCCGAGGTCTGATGCAGCAGATGGGTCCAGGTGATCGCGCCGTTGTGTGCGCCTTCGAACCACGGGCCGGGCACATGCACGGCAGCGCGCTGATCGGGATCGGGCAGCAGGCCGTCGTCGTAGGCCAGACCGGCGACCACCGACAGCGTGCTCTTGGCCACGCTGAAGGTCATCTCCGGGCGCGCGGTGTCGCCCCATTCGGCCACGATGCGGCCACCGCGAAGGATCATGCCGTTGGCGGGACCACGCGTGCCCACCGGGCCGAGAATCCGGTAGTCCGGCTCGCGCGGGCCGAAGGACGCCATCAGCGCGTCGCGCAGCTCGGCCGGCGCCTGCTCGCCGTTCGCCTGCGCCCAGGCCACCGCGGCCGCGAGCCGGTCCGGATCGAAACCGGCATCGGCCGGCGCTTGCTGCGCCCAGTCGTGACGCGTGGGCACGTAATCGCGCGCCAGCGCGGGCACACAGGCCAGCAGCAGGACGGCGAAGGCGGAAACACGGAAGCGAAGGCGCATGGCGGAGATCCGATGAAGCGGACCGGCATTGCAGCAGACCCGCGCCGGGGATGACAGGGGCAGGGGATCGCGCGCTGCACGACGTGTGCTGCTGCGGATGGCGGTGCGCCTTTCGAGACCGGGGTTGAACCGATCGCGCGCGCATCGACATGCCGGCGCGTTGCGTGGACCGGGACGTGAACACCGGTGCCAGCCTCGCGCCGACGTGTGCCCCGGGCGGACGCCGCCCTTGCATTGTCGGTCCGCGGCGCACTGGGTAGTCTGGACCGCCCGCGCCCGGACGCTGCCATGCATCGACGCCACTTCCTCGCCAGCGCTGCATCGGCGGCCCTGCTGGCGCCACTGGCCGGCACCGGTGCCACGCGCGGCGCCACCGTGGACGGGCGTCTGCTGCCACCGCCATTGCATCGCGGCGACACGATCGGCCTGGTCAGTCCGTCGTCGCCGGTCGACGAGCCGCTGAACCTGCAGCTGGCGCAGGAAGTGATGGAGGCGTTGGGCTTCCAGGTTCGGACCGGCGCGCACTACGCGGCCCGGCGTGGTCATCTGGCCGGCAGCGACGCCGAGCGCGCCGACGATCTCAACGCGATGTTCGCCGACCGCGCGGTCAACGGCATCGTCTGCGTGCGCGGCGGTTCGGGCGCGGCGCGTCTGCTGCCGTTGCTGGATTACCCGATGATCCGGCGCAACCCCAAGGTGCTGCTGGGCTATTCGGACATCACCGCGCTGCACAGCGCGATCCATGCGCAGACCGGCCTGGTGACCTTCCACGGGCCGAATGGATCGGGCAGCTGGAACCGCTTCAACGCATCGCAGTTCGAACGCCTGTTCTTCGAACGCGAAGCGATGCACTACCGCAACGAGGCGGAGGCCGACGACGAACTGGTTCCGCGCGAGAACCGCACCGTCACGATCACCGGCGGCAAGGTCCGTGGAGAACTCGTCGGCGGCAATCTCACGGTGCTGACCGCGCTGGCCGGATCGGCCTATCTGCCGGATTTCACCGACAAGATCCTCTTTCTGGAAGACGTGTCCGAAGCGCCGTACCGCATCGACCGCATGTTCAGCACGCTGCGGCTGATGGGCGCGCTGGACAGCATCGCCGGTCTCGTGTTCGGCGAGTGCACCGACTGCACGCCGGGCGACGGCTACGGCTCGCTGTCGCTTTCGCAGATCCTCGACGACTACATCAAACCGCTGGGCATTCCCGCGTATCGCGGCGCGATGATCGGCCACATCCGCCGTCAGTTCATCGTGCCGGTGGGTGCCCGCGTCGAACTGGATGCGGATGCCGGCAGCTTCCGCCTGCTCGAACCGGTGTTCCAGTCGTGAGGGCGTCGACGAGCCGGGCATCCATCGCTGTGCGCGGCACCGGTCGTCGCGAAGCCGCGAGTGCCGCCAATGGCACGTGCGTCACTGTGGCGCGTGGATGGCAGCGGGCAGGGCTCTGCATGCTCCTCGCCGCAACGGCAGGCGGGTGCGCGACGACACCCTCGACCGATGGGAGTGCCGCGGACCGGTTGGAGATCGCGGGCACGATCGCATCGATCGACCTGCAGCCGTGGACCTTCGACGGCAATGCCGTGATCACGGTCGACACCGTCGACGCCGGGCGTGTCGACGTCCAGCTGCCCGCGCGCTGGAACCTGTGCGCCGTGCCGCCGGTGGATGTCGAGGCGCTGGCCGTGGGTATGCGCGTGCAGGCCGTCGGTGCGCGTGCCGAGGACGGCGCGCTGGTGGTGTGCGGCGATGCTGCGCATCGGCTGGTGCCAGAAGCCTTCCAGCTCTAGAGACGCGACGCGACAGACTGCGGTAGCAGCCTGCTGCGCCATCGTGCGGCGAAGCGACACAGAATCCGGCATCGACTTACGTTGAAGACCGATCACGGAGTGCGAAGACGTATCGATTCCGTGCGATTCGGAACGCGGTGACGACGCCGGAACGCGTCACCGTCTCCCTACGCCTGGTGGCTCAGCTGCGCAGGCGGACCAGCTGGTTCTGCAGCGTTTCCACCTGCGTCCGCAGCTGTGCGTTCTCGCGCTCCAGTTCGTCGATGCGGCGACGCAGCGCCTTGGTGTCGGTGGGTGCCGGCTCGTCTCCGGTGTCGGCATCATCGCCGGGCCGCGTGCGCTTCTTCGCATCGCGGGCGCGCTTGGCGGCCTGCTTGAGTTCGGCCTTGCCGGCCTGCGCAGCGCTGCGCTGCTCGTCTTCGGGCAGGCTGGCGACCGCGGCCGCGGCGCTGATCGAGATCTCGCCGGCTTTCAGCGCATCGACCAGTTCCGGTGTGCCCTGGGCGTGGATGCGCTCGATCATCAGCACCTGGTTGCTGCTGAGCTTGGCCTCGCGCGCCAGTTCGGCGCGGCTGACCGGCTGCGGCACGTCGTCCCACGGCGGCCGGTCTTCGGTGCCGGCCTCGACAGTGGTATCGGCATCGGGCGCGGGCGTGGCCGCCTTGGCCTCCGCGTCTCGCTGGGCCTGCTGGCGCGCACCGAGGATCGCGCGCTTGCGCAGCGCCAGCACGCCGCGCTGGTAGTCGGACACACTGCGGCGGCCGAGATGCTGTTCGATCATCCACAGATGCACGTCTTCCATCGACTGGAAGCGGGTGTTCTGCACGGTCTCGAACGGCAGGCCGTGCTTCTGGCAGATGCCGTAGCGGTTGTGGCCATCGACCAGGATGTCGTTCCACAGCACCAGCGCGTCGCGGCAGCCTTCGGCCAGCAGGCTGCGCTCCAGCGCCTCGTACTCGTCGGTGGTCAGGGGGTCGATGTAGGCCTTGAGGTCTTCGAGGACGACGATGTCCATGCGGTCCGGGGAGTCGAGGGGGGCGCGCATTGTAGGGGCGCGCATTCTCGGATGCCGAGACCGGGGTGCGTTTCGAAGTCTTCCATGGCGCGGTCATGCGGAGTGCGGGCGACAGTCGTGATCGCCGGAGCGCGAGGCCGCTCAGGGACAGTCGAATCCGGCCCCGTCGCTGTAGACAGTGTCCCTGCGGGCGTCGCGCCTGACGGCGCGCGATGGCGCGATCAGCGGAGCAGACGGGGCTTGCGTCGCTCGCGCGCGGCGCTGCGTGCGATCAGCGATGCGCTGCCCAGCGTGATCGCGTCCTCGACCATGCCGGTGGACTTCTGGCCGTAGCGCTGCATCGCGCGGACGCGCAGGTTGAAGGTGAGGTAGGCCGCGCCTACCGCAGCACCCGCGCCCAGCGCCGCGGCCAGACCGCGCTGGTGACGCGGCGCGAGCGCGGCGCCGGCAATCGCGCCGGTGACGATGCGCGCCAGCATGCCCGCAGGCACGATGCGATCGGGCGCGTCTTCCAGCTTGTCGCCGGCCAGCTCGCCGGCGGCGAGCGCCTTCGCGCCGGCCGAGACCAGTGGATTCGCGAGCAGGCGTGGCGCGCCGTTGCCCGCTGGCAGGGTGCCGTTGCAGGCCGCGTTGGCGACGGTCGCAAGGGGCGTCATCGCGCGCATGCCGGCGACGGCGCCCATGAGGATCGAGTGGATCAAAGCCATCGGATTGGACTCTCTGGAGTGGAAGGTCGAACGGTCACCGGCGCTTCGATGCATCAACGGAATACGACCGTATCGGGACGGGATGTCGTCTCGCGGTGCGTCTGCAGGGCTCACGAGGGATGCGGTGGAGTGCGCGATCGCCCGGCCTATCGCCGGATCCACGACCACAGCGGATCATGGGCTGCGGTGGAGTGAATCTCCCGTCGTGATCGACGCGCCATCGTCGATCCGGACCGCGCGAATGCGGTCCCGCCGGCGCGCTTCGCAGGGCCGCCGGTTTGCGCCACCCCGGCCCAGCCGCTAAAGTGTCCGAGCAGTGAGTTCGCTCGCGCCGTGAGTCCACCGGTGCATCCCGTCCTGCATTCCCCCCTCACTTTCCAATCCAAGGAGATGCTCCATGGAGATCGCCAATGCGCGTGTCGCCACCTTCCATTACACCCTGACCGACGATGCCGGCGCCGTACTCGATGCGTCGCCCGAAGGCCAGCCGCTGCCGTACCTGCACGGCGCGGGCAACATCGTGCCGGGCCTGGAGAACGCCCTCACCGGTCGCAAGGCCGGCGACACGCTGGACGTCACCGTCAAGCCGGAAGAGGCCTATGGCCTGCGCAACGAAGAGATGATCCAGTCGGTGCCGCGCGAAGCCTTCCAGGGCGTCGACACCATCGAGCCCGGCATGCAGTTCAGCGCGCAGGGTCCGGCGGGCGCGATGCTGGTCACCGTGGTCGAAGCCGATGACACCCAGGTGCGCATCGACGGCAACCACCCGCTGGCCGGCAAGACGCTGCACTTCGCGGTGCGGGTCGACGCCGTGCGTGACGCCACGCCCGACGAGCAGGCGGCGGGTCGCGTCGCGACGCCGGCAGGCTGAATCCAGTCAGTCAGACGGCGCTGCGTGTTCGCAGTGCCGCACGGCAGCGCTGGCCTTCCAAGGTCGGCGCTGTCCGCGGATTCGATGTAACGCCTGCGGCCAACTGGTCACTGACTGGCTGGTCGCCGCAACCGTTCGCAGCTGACAGCGTCGGGCCCGTGCGGCGCCATGGCATCCGCATTGCGCCCGTTGGCCGCGCGATCTCCGCAGTTCGTCACCCTGACGCCGCGCGCGATGCGCGTTGCGTTCACGCGGCCTGCCGAAGCGGCTGCAGATACTCGCGCCATCCCTTGCCAGGAAGCGCGCAGATGTCCCGACCGTCGTCGATGTTCCTGGTGGCCACGCTGTTGGCCGCCTGTGCCACGCCCGGCGCCGCGATTGCCGGCAGCGTGCCCAACGAGCCGGTGCCCGAGGTCGATCTGGCCCGCTATGCCGGGCTCTGGTACGAGCAGGCCCACCTGCCGATGTTCTTCCAGCGCAAATGCGTGGCCGACACCACCGCCCACTACACGCCGCAGGACGACGGCACGATCGCCGTGGTCAACCGGTGTCGCACCGACGATGGCAGCTTCAACGAAGCCGAAGGGGTTGCGCGTCGGGTCGACGGCAGCAGTTCGCGACTGGAAGTGCGGTTCGCGCCGGGCTGGCTTGCCTGGGCGCCGATGGTCTGGGGCGACTACTGGGTGATCGCGCTGGATGCCGACTACCAGTGGGCAATGGTCGGCTCGCCGGATGCCGACTACCTGTGGATACTGTCGCGCACGCCGGTGCTGGATCCTGCGATCAAGGCCGACCTGATCGAACGCGCCCGCACGATGGGCTATCCGGTCGACAAGCTGGTGGATACGCCGCAGGGCGCGGCTTCGATAGCGGAGTAACGGCGTCGGCTGCATCGTCGACGCAGTCGCGAGCCGGTACGCCTCCGCGGGGTCAATGCGTGTGCGGGACGGTGGTGCCGTCGCCCTGGCCCTTCCAGTCGCCGGAGCGCTCCGCCTGCGGGCAGATGTTGAGATAGACGAGGTAGGCCTGGATCTCGGTGAAGGTCCATCCTGTCAGTTGACCGCCGCAGTACGGCGTGGGTATCGGGCAGTAGGTCGGCGTGACACCCGGCAAAGACGTGGTGTAGTTGGGCATCGGAAACCAGGCCCTCGGCGTCTGGTCGAGCCCGTAACGGCAGAACACGAAGGGATCGCCGTCGCGCCACAGCAGGCCCTGTGTGCCGACCTGTGCGGCAACGAGGGCGGGGCAGGCCAGTCCCGTCAGCAACAGCATCATCCTGAGCTTCATCGTCCATTCCCTGGAACCGGATCGCCGACGAGCATACGCAGCGTCCGACGCTGCCGGCTGTAGGAAAACGCAGCGTTGAGGCCGCGCTGGCGGTCCGGCGCTGTTGTCCAGGGCGAAGCTGAAAAAGTCGTCATTCCCGCGAAGGCGTCAATCCAGGGCTCTCAGACCATTGAGAACAAAGGCGCTGGATTCCCGCCTTCGCGGGAATGACGAACCAGACAGACTCGATCAGCGTTGCCCTCGGCTGTCGGAAAACGCAGCGTTGAGGCCGCGCTGGCGGTCCGGCGATGTCGTCCAGGGCAACGCTGAAACAGTCGTCATTCCCGCGAAGGCGGCAATCCAGGGCTCTCAGACCATCGAGAACAAAGGCGCTGGATTCCCGCCTTCGCGGGAATGACGAACCAGGACAGACTCGATCAGCGTTGCCCTCGGCTGTAGGAAAACGCAGCGTTGGTGCGGCGCCGGCGGTCCGGCGCTGTCGTCCAGGGCAACGCTGGAAAAAGTCCTCATTCCCGCGAAGGCGGGAATCCAGGGCTCTCAGACCATCGAAAACAAAGACGCTGGATTCCCGCCTTCGCGGGAATGACGAAGCAGGACAGACTTGATCAGCGTTGCCCTGGAGAGTCGGTTAGGGGTGCTGCCTGCATCCCGTTGTGCAGTCGATTCGCCACACAAGTCGCGGACACGAATCGAAGACAGACCGCTGCATCAGTCGAGCGTCCACGGTGGCTGCGAGGACCTGCGCCGCCCGGTTCGTATCGTTCATGCCGTCGCTGCTGCGGGCAGAACGCGGAGACAGTGGTGTAGGGATGCCCGATGCGGCCCGTATCCTGTCCGCACCTTTCGCAGGAATGCGCCCCCGCCGATGACGCCTTCGCCCCGTGACCCGTATCCCGATGCATTGCGCGCCGGTGCGCTGCTGGTCGTCGTGTTCGGCCACTGGATCGCGACGCTGCCGCGGGTGGTCGACGGCATCGTGGTCGATACCGACCATCTGCTCGGGATCTGGCCGACTGCAGGCCTGCTGACTTGGCTGGTGCAGGTGGTGCCGCTGTTCGTTTTCGTGTCGGCGGCGGTCAGTGCCGGCGGTGTCGAGCGGCGATTGGCGCAGGGCGGTCAGGCCCACTGGTGGGCGGGGCGCGCGCTGGGACTGGCGCGTCCCACGGTGACCTATCTCGCGGTGCTGGTGGTGCTGGCCGCGTTGGCCTGGGCGTTGGGCGATGGCCTGTTCGGCGTGTTCAACCGCTCGCTGACGATCCATCTGTGGTTCCTGCTGATGTTGCTGACGGTGCAGGCGCTGCTGCCGTGGTGCCTGCGTCTGGACCGCCGGTTCGGTGCGCGCGCGGTGCTGGGCTTCGTCGTGGCCGCCGCGGTGCTCGATCTGGCGCGCGCAGGCGCGACTTCGCCGGCCGACGTGCGCGATCTGGGGGCACTGGTGACGGAGCGTCCACCGGGTGTCGCCTGGCTCAACATGCTGGTGGTGTGGCTGATTCCGCAGCAGCTCGGCATCGCGTGGACGCGCGGGCGGTTTCGCGGTGTGGGCGCGGGTGCGGCGCTGCTGGCACTCGGGGTGGTGTGGCTGATGCTGGCGCTGGCGAGTGGCTATCCGGTCGCAATGGTCGGCGTGCAGCTCGCCGGCAACAACATGCTGCCGCCGACCTTGGCGCTGATCGGCGTGGTGTGGCTGCAGGTCGGCGCCGTGCTGCTGTGCGAGCCGCTCGCGCGACGTGTGCTTGCCGGACGCAGGCCCGCGCGTGCGATCGCCGTGCTCGGTGCGCTGGGCATGCCGCTGTACCTGTGGCACAAGCTCGCCGAAGTGCCGGCCGCCTGGCTGGGCCTGCGCCTGGGATTGCCGATCGATGCCGGGGTGCCCGGCGAACCGGGGTTCTGGATCGGGCGCGCGTGCTGGATCGCGCTGTGCCTAGCGATGGTCGCCCCGGTCATTGCTGCGGTCGTGCGGTTCGAGCTGCGGCGCACGCGCGACGTGCCGGCCGTGCACGGCTGGACGCGGGTGCTGATAGGGGGCGTCGCGCTGTACATCGGTCTCGGGGCGGCGCTGGCCTTCGGCGTCTGGCCGGGCGCGGCCGTGGGCCTGGTCGCGGTGGCCTCCGCCTCGTGGCAATTGCGACGCAGGCAGGACGCGGCCTGAGGCCTGTTCCGGGAGCCGTCTGACGGCAATGCCACCCGCTGGCAACAGTGTTCCAGCCGTGCGTGCGTCGGTGTGCAGGCAGCGGCGCAGACTCCGGCTTCCCCCCCTCGGAGCGCCCGCCCATGTCCCGAACACCTGACCAGACGCACAGCGACAGCGCCGTAGCGGTCGACCCGGCCGGATCGACGCCGCCCGGCGCCGCTGCATCATCGGAGGCCAGCGGCGACCTGTCTTCGGAACGCATCGCGCTGATCGGCGCCAGCGGTAATGCCGGCTCCGCGCTGCTGGCCGAATTGAGTGCGCGTGGCTACGCAGTGACGGCGATCGCGCGTCGCCCGGAGCGGATTGCCCGACTGCCGGGCGTGACGCCCGTGGCTGGCGATGCCAGCGACGTGGGCGCGCTGTCCCGGTCGATTGCCGGACATGCCGCCGTGATCAGCGCGCTGCGCTTCGAAGGCAGTGAGCCGGCTGCCTTGATCGGTGCGGTGCGTGCGGCCGGTGTGCCGCGATATCTGGTGGTCGGCGGTGCGGCCAGCCTGACCGCTCCCGACGGCACGCGCGTGTTCGACAGCCCCGGCTTTCCGGAGGCGTACCGGACGGAAGCGGCGGGCGGCATCGCGTTTCTCGATGCGTTGCGCGCGGTAGACGACATCGACTGGACCTTCGTGTCGCCGTCGGCCGAGTTCGTCGAGGGGCCGCGGACCGGTCGATTCCGGATCGGCGGCGACCAGCTTCTGGCGGACGCGGCGGGCCGCAGCTGGATCGGGTTCGCCGACTACGCGATCGCGCTGGTCGACGTGCTGGCCCGGAAGACCCACCTGCGCGGACGCATCACCGTGGGTTACTGAGGCAGGCCGCCGGGGCGGACGCGAAGTCCGCCGCCGGGGCGTACCGGCTTACTCGCCGGTGGTGGTCCGCCGATGCACGCGGGGCGCACCTTCGACCGGAGCGGCTGCTTCGGGCGCCGCAGGCGCTTCGTCGGCCTGTGTCACCTGCTCCTGCTCGGACGGGGCCTTCGCAGCGCGGGCTTCGCGTTTGCGGGCGTCCTTGGCATCCTGCTTCTTCTGCTTGGCCAGCTCGCGCTGGCGCTTCTCGAATCCGTAATTGATCTTCGCCAAGCGTCTATCTCCTGATCAGCGGCGGGCGCGGGTGGGGGCGGCAGCAGCCGGAGTGGCCGCGGCGGCGGCAGCGCCGGTCGCCGGCTTCAGGCTTCTCTGGATGGGCGTATTGCCGAGCACTTCGACCTTGCCACCGGCTTTGCGGAATGCCGCGATGTCGGCGGCGATGCGGTCGTGGCTGAGCGCGGGCGCCTGCTTGGACTTGCGGTCGGCCGTCGGCAGCGGCGGCTTGGGGGTAACAGCTGCGGGCTTGGGGGTGCTGGGCATGAAGCCTCCGTTCGTTCCAGTGCGGATGATGACGCGTCGCGCAACGGCGGACCGGGCGGATGCGACGATGGATTGGCCGCCACATACATGGACGCGGCGGCCGCGGGCGGTACGGTGACGGGACGCCCGTCCGGGAGACAGGGCTTGAATGCCGTATCGGCGAGGCGTGCCGCATGTTGCGGACGGCGCGAATCGAGGCGCGGCGGGCGTCCGGGTCGCGGCGCGTTGCGTATGCGCGGCGATCCAGGGCCGCCAATGGTAACCGTTTTCCCGGCCGGCCGCTGGCGAGCCTGAACGCTGGCGGCGTCAAACCCCGCCGGAGGCGCCTAGCCGCGCGTGGCGACCCAGCGATCGAGGGTGTTCGCGAAGGTCTGCCGGTCGCGGGCGTGGAACGGCGCCGGACCGCCGGTCTGGACCCCGGCGCCGCGCAATTCGTCCATGAAATTCCGCATCGACAGGCGCTCGGCGATCGTGTCCGGGGTGAAACGCTCACCGCGCGGCGTCACCGCCTGCGCCCCGCGCTCGAGCACGCGTGCGGCCAGCGGGATGTCCTGGGTGACGACCAGATCGCCGGGGCCGGCGCGTTCGGCGATCGCATCGTCGGCCGCATCGAAGCCGCCCTGGACCTGCAGGGCGCGCAGCAGCGGCGAGGCGGGCGTGCGGATCCACTGGTTGGCGATGAGGGTCACCGGGACCTGCGCACGGGTCGCGACCCGGAACAGGATGTCGCGGATCACCGCCGGACAGGCGTCGGCATCCACCCAGATCTGTGTCGACATGCGGGACCGGCTGCGTGCGGGAGGACAGCCATTATCGAGGATGCGTCACGCGAACATCGGCTCGGCGGTTTGTGCGTGCGCATTCCCGGGTGCGAGCACTGATGTCTCCGAGATCCGGATGGCGCCAGAGGCGCGTGCGATCAGGCGTCGCATCGGGTGTGAAACGCGGCCACCTCGGGCAGAAGGCACCTGGCATCAGCGATCAAGGGACGCGGGTCCCGGCCTGCCCGCAGCCCGCGCCCGGTTCCGACCGACGGCTTGAGCCGTCGGCCGGAAGCCACATCAGAACGTCCAGCCCACGCGTGCGTAATAGAAGCCACCGTTGAAGCCGTAGGGCGAATGCACCGGATAGGCGGCGCCTGCGACCGACGCGCCCCAGGGGTTGTCGACCGGCACCTTGTCGAACAGGTTCTGCGCGCCGAGGTTGACGTACAGGCCGGATGCGAACTTCCAGCCGATCTCGGCGTCGACGATCACCGCGCTGTCGTCGTAGATCGGCAGGCCGCCGTCCTCGACCCGGATCACGGCGCTGTCGACGTGGTCCTCGTACCAGGAGCCGTAGTACGCCACCCGCAGGTTCGCGTGGAACACGTCGCGGCGGTGGTTGACGCTGAAGTAGCCCTTGGTGCGGGGCAGGGATTCCTCGATCTTGTAGACACGTGCCTCATCGACGAAGTCCGGATTGAAGCGGTCGACCTCGGTGCGGTTCCAGTTGGCCGCCAGCGAGTACGTGGTGGTGCCGCCGAAGTGCGCGGTTTCCACACTCGTGACCACGTCGATGCCGGAGGTGGTGGTGTCGAAGGCGTTGCCGAAGTAGGTGACCGAGGTCAGCGATGCGGCCTCGGGGTTGCCCGATGCCACCAGCGCCGCGCGCTCGGCGTCGGTCAGCACGAAGCTCGAACTCAGCGCGACACGGTCCTCGACCTCGATCCGGTAACCGTCGACGGTCACCAGCCAGTCGCCGCTGTTCCAGACCAGGCCGGCCGAGAAGTTGGTCGACTCTTCCGGGGTCAGCGGCTGGGCGCCCTTGAGCGCGGCGATCGGATTCGTCGGGGGCAGCGTGGCGATGTCGACCAGGCCGGTGCCCGCGAACGCGGTGGTGATCTGGCTGACGTTGGCCTGGCCCGGCGTGGGCGCGCGGAAGCCGGTGCTGACGGCGCCGCGCAGGGCGAACGCGTCCGAGACCTCGTAGCGCGCGGTGAGCTTGCCGTTGGTCGTATCGCCGAAATCGTCGAAGTCCTCGTAGCGCAGGGCCGCGGCAAGCCGGAACCGCTCGGTGAGCAGCGTCTCGGCATCGACGTAGACCGCCCAGTTGCTGCGGTCGAAGACGCCGGCCGTGCGTGGGCTGAAGCCGTTGAAGCCGTTGGAACCGAGCGCAAAGCCCTGTTCGGTCAGTGGACCGATCCCGGTCGAGGCGGCATCGCCGGCCTTGATCTCGAACTCTTCCTTGCGCCATTCCGCACCGAGCGCAAGGCTCAGCGGTCCGGCGCTGAAGCCCGTTTCGATATCGCGACCGATGTCGAAATTGACGCCGGTCTCGGTCTGCACGTTGCCGCCGGGCGCGAAGAAGTAGCCGTCGGGCTGGTTCGGGCCCAGCGAGGCATTGACCGTGTTGCGGATGGTGAAGTCCACCACGTTGCGCCCGTAGGTGCCGCTGGCGTCCCAGTGCCAATCGCCCCAGGTGCCCTTGATGCCGCCGACGACCGAGCTGTCCTCGAGTTCGCCGCCGAAGCGCGGCGTGAATCCGCCGGGGAACATCGACAGGAAGGTGAAGCAGTTGGCCGGCAGGCCCGCCACTGCGGCGCCGACCACGTCGTAAGGAATGAGACCACCCGCACCATCGCGCAGGGGCACCACTGGACAACCGCCGGCGCCGGTCAGATCGCCGACCAGCAGCGTGTCGCCGCCATCATTGGAGTACACGCCCGAACGCGAGGTCGGGGTGCGGTAGTAGAAACCGCCGTCCACTTCGCGTTTCGCATAGTTGCCGAAGAGATAGAGGTCCACGTTCTCGGCCGAAACCCCCAGGTTGGCGACGATCTTCAGGTCGTCCTTGACCTTGGGCGAGCCCCAGATCTGCGCCGGATTCGGAATGTCGGGATAGCCCGCAGCCGCGGCTTCGGCCGCGTCGTCGCGCTGCACGCTGCGCGAGGTGTCGTCGGCTTCGCGCCATTCGGCGGTCAGGGTCGCGAAACCGCGCTCGGTCAGCGGCAGACCGATCTGCGCGCTGTACTGCGTGGTGAAACCGTCGCCCTCGTAGAACTGGCCGGCGAACACCTCGGCAGTGCCACCTTCGCGCAATTCCTTGAGGCCGAAATTGATCACGCCGGCGATCGCATCGGAGCCGTACTGCGCCGCGGCACCATCGCGCAGGACTTCGACCTGCTGCAGCGCGAGCGACGGAAACACCGAGATGTCCGCACCTTGGGCACCGTCAGACAGGCCGTGGCCGAGGAAGGTGATCACGGCGGAGCGGTGGAAGCGCTTGCCGTTGACCAGGATCAGCGTGTTGTCGGGCGGCAGACCCCGCAGGTTGGCCGGCCGGACCAGGCTGGCGGCATCGTCGATGGGGACGGTGCTCACCGTGAATGAAGGCACCAGCACGCGGAGCTGGTCGAGGACATCGGTCGCGCCCTGGTCCCGGAATTCATCGCCGCCGATGATGTCGATCGGGGCCGACGATGCGGCCGCCGTGCGAGGCTGGCTGCGGGTGCCGAGCACCGATACGGTGTCGAGCGAGGTCGTTTCCTGCTGGCTCGCCGGCGCGGTCTGCGCCCAGGCGGTGCTGCTTCCTGCCAATACGGCCACCGCCAGGGCGGTCCTGACGGCCTGCGTCAACTGCGTCACTGCAACTTGCGGAATCCTTCGATCGTGCATGCGTTGCGTCCTCGGACTGCGGTTAGTGGTTCCCCCCGTTCCGCGCCAGCTCGAAATCCATTTGCTGCGCCGCAGCAGCATTAACAAGAATTGAACCAGCGCGCAACGACCTCGTAACGAAGATGTGCGCTATGAGCGATTTCGGGGTGTTCGAGGCACATCCGCTGTCACCTTGGCGCCAGAACTGGCTCGGAAGCGAGCGAATAGCCGTCCATCTGCGCGGATCAGGTCGCTAAAGTGACGCCTCGAGGGCGCACGCGCCGGCCACGGCTCTGGCTGACATACCCTTGCCGGAACCCCCTCGCTCCGAGTCGCCCATGGCCGATTACAGCGCGCCGTCCCATCTCGTCTGCTCGCGCACCGGTACGCGTTACGACGCGGACGTGGTGCAGAACCTGTCCGACGCCGGCGCGCCGCTGCTGGCCGTCTACGACCTCGAAGCGCTGGGGGCCACGATGACGCGCGACGACCTGCAGGGCCGCGATATCTCGCTGTGGCGGTGGCATGTGCTGCTGCCGGTGCGCGATCCGGCCAACGTGGTCTCGCTGGGCGAGGGCATGACCCCGCTGTTGCCGATGCCGCGTCTGGGCCGCGCGCTGGGGATCGACGCGCTGACGATGAAGGACGAGGACATCGTGCCGACGGGGTCGTTCAAGGCGCGCGGCGCGGCGGTCGGCGTGTCGCGCGCGAAGGAGCTGGGTGTGACCGCGCTGGCGATGCCGACCAATGGCAACGCGGGCGCGGCCTGGGCGCTGTACGCCGCACGCGCGGGCATCCGCGCGACGATCGTGATGCCGCGGGATGCGCCGTCGATCACCCGCAACGAAGTCGCGATTGCCGGCGCGGACCTGTATCTCGTCGACGGGCTGATCAGCGATGCGGGACGGATCGTCGCCCAGGCCGTTGCCGATGG
Organism: Luteimonas sp. Soil_C_5; assembly: GCF_057656615.1. Classification (NCBI taxonomy): domain Bacteria; kingdom Pseudomonadati; phylum Pseudomonadota; class Gammaproteobacteria; order Lysobacterales; family Lysobacteraceae; genus Luteimonas; species Luteimonas sp. Soil_C_5. Next base: position 726,994 of record NZ_JBDGKA010000001.1, on the reverse strand, counting down.
CGGCCTCTACGACGCGTCGACGCTCAAGGAGCCGTACCGCATCGAAGGCAAGAAGACGATGGGGCTGGAGCTGGCCGAGCAGTTCGACTGGGGGCTGCCGGACGTGATCCTGTATCCCACCGGCGGCGGCGTCGGCCTGATCGGGCTGCACAAGGCGTTCAAGGAACTGCGCGCGCTGGGCTGGATCGATCCGGCGCGGCCCCTGCCGAGGCTGGTCGCGGTGCAGGCCAGCGGCTGCGCGCCGATCGTCGAGGCCTGGGCGCGCGGTGCGTCCGAGTCGACGTTCTGGCCGGCCTCGCACACCGTCGCCTTCGGCATCAACGTGCCGAAGGCGCTGGGGGATTTCCTGGTGCTCGAGGCGCTGTATGAAAGCGGCGGCTGCGCGGTGGCGGTCGACGATGCCGATCTGCTGGCCGCGCAGCGCCAGGCCGCCGCGCTGGAAGGCTGCTTCGTCTGCCCCGAAGGCGCCGCTTTGTTCGCGGCGGCCAGGCAGTTGCGCGAGTCCGGCTCGATCCGCGTGGGCGAACGTGTGGTCGCCTTGAACACCGGCGCGGGCATCAAGTATCCGGATACGTTCACGGCCGATGCGCCGCTCTTGCAGCCCGGCGATCGTCTGCCGGTGGCGGGCACGCGCTGCGCTGATGGCGCGCGTCGCGGATCGCGTGTCGTCCACGGCAGCGTGCAGGCGCTGCATGCCCGGCGGCAGCGGCGTCAGGGCAACGCGTCAGGTGTAGGCGGGATGCGCCGTCGCGCCTGTTGAGCGCCCGGGACCATCTCCGTACGGCAGGGAGAGGCACCAGCGCACCCGCAGGCGGTGTCGCACGCATCTGAACCCGCGCGGCGGATGCACGCCTGCACGCTTCGCACCGGAATCGCATGCAGCAGGCCTTAGGCCAGTGCCGCGGCGTCCACGACGTGCACGCCTTCAGGCGCTTCGAGCGCAGCGTCCAGCAGCGCCTGCGCGATGTGTGTGGCGGGGTTGATCCGCCAGCGCGGCGGCAGGACCGGATGCAATGCACGCAACACCACGCCGGCAATGTGCTCGCCGGTCCGGTGCTCGTCGCGATCGCCGCCGATCAGTCCGGGGCGGACCAGGGTCAGCGAGCGGAATCCCACGGCGCGCAGGTCCGCTTCCAGTTCGCCCTTGACCCGGTTGTAGAACACGCGGGCGCCGGCATCGGCGCCCATGGCCGAGTTGAGGGCGCAGGTGGGCGTGCCGTGCTGGTGCGCGCGCCGCGCCATCGTCAACGGATAGTCGTGGTCGACACGACGAAACGCATCACGCGAGCCCGCGGTCTTCATCGTCGTGCCGAGCGCACAGACGAAGGCATCGGCCTGCCACCAATCGGCGTCTTCCGGAAGCCGTTCGAAATCGACGACCGGCGCCAGCAGTTTCGGATGCGCGGGCAGGGCGCGCCGGGTAGGGGCGATCACCTGCGCGACCCGCGGCTCGGCCAGCGCCAGCGCCAGCACATGGCGCCCCACGAGACCGGTGGCACCCGCCAGGATCAGTCGCATTGCGTGTACTCCGGTCATCGAAACGGAAGCGCGCACCGTACAGCGCCCGGGTGCCCGGGCGGATGAATCTCCTCCCGCGCGTCTGCGGACGTCATGGCGCGCACTGCGGCAACGGTGTGGCCTGAGACGCCGCCCGGTGATGCCGATGCCGGTCGCCGCGCCGCCGTACACTCGGCGGCACGATCCGGAGTGCCCGCCGACCAGGAGCCACGATGAAGCGTCTGACTGCCCGCGATTTCCATCCCGATCTGCTCGCGCTCTACGACGGCTACGTGCACGGCCGCATCGGACGACGCGAGTTCCTGGATCGCGCTGCGCGGTTCGCGGTCGGGGGCCTTACCGCCACCGCGCTGTTGGCCTCGCTCAGCCCGAACTACGCGCTGGCGCAGCAGATCCCGTTTACCGATCCGGAGATCGTCGCCGAGTACATCCGCTATCCGTCGCCGAACGGCCATGGCGAGGTGCGCGGCTATCTGGTGCGCCCGGCGAAGACCGAAGGCACCGTCCCCGGCGTCGTGGTGGTGCACGAGAACCGCGGCCTCAATCCCTACATCGAGGATGTCGCACGTCGTGTGGCCAAGGCCGGTTTCGTGGCGCTGGCGCCGGACGGGCTGTCGTCGGTCGGCGGCTATCCTGGCAACGACGAGAAGGGACGCGAGCTGCAGCAGACGGTCGATCCCGAAAAGCTGATGAACGACTTTTTCGCGGCCATCGAGTTTCTGCTGGCCAGCGAACTGACCACCGACAAGGTGGGCATCACAGGCTTCTGCTACGGCGGCGGCGTCTCGCATGCGGCCGCGGTGGCCTATCCCGAACTGGCGGCGGCGGTCCCGTTCTACGGACGCCAGGCGGATCCCGCCGACGTGCCGCGGATCCGTGCGCCGCTGCTGGTGCATCTGGCCGAGGACGATCCGCGCATCAACGCAGGCTGGCCGGCCTACGAGGCGGCGCTGAAGGCGGCAGGCACGCGCTACGAGGCCCACGTCTATCCCGGCACCCATCACGGTTTCCACAACGATTCGACGCCGCGCTACGACGAGGCCGCGGCCGAACTGGCGTGGACGCGCACCCTCGGCTGGTTCCGCACACACCTGGCCTGAAACCGCCGCACATGCCGCCTCGCGGGCGCTGCGGCGTGTGTCCGCTCTCATGGTTTCGCACGGATGTGTGTCGCACGCGCGCGTCCCGGCGCGGTTCGCCCCGGTCGCGTCCGCCGCGGGGCCCCGTGTACAGTGCCGTGCCCCGTTCGAGGAGCTGCGCCATGACCGATTCCGCCACGTTCGCCGATATCGGCACGCCGGGTCAGCCCTGGGGCGAACCCGAACGCGCGCAGTGGCGCAGCCGTCTGGTCCGCCAGCGTCGCCATGCCGACGATGTCGTACCGCGCATCGAAGGCATGGGGGACCGCTGGGATGTCGTGCACTACGGCACGCTGGCCTACGACGGCGAAACGTTTCCGCTGCTCGCCCTGCGCAGCCGAGAGAACGACGACACGCTGCCGGTCGCCCTGGTCACCGGCGGTGTGCATGGCTACGAAACGAGTGGCGTGCAGGGCGCGCTGGACTTCGCCGAACACCATGCGGCGGACTACGCCGGCCGCGTCCAGCTGCTGGTGGTGCCGTGCGTGAGCCCCTGGGGCTACGAGCGCATCCAGCGCTGGAACCGCGATGCGGTCGATCCCAACCGTTCGTTCCGTGCGGACAGTCCGGCTGCCGAATCCAGCGCGCTTATGGCGCTGGTCGCCTCGCTGCGCGACCGCGTGCAGGTCCATGTCGATCTGCACGAAACCACCGACAGCGACGAGAGCGAATTCCGGCCGGCACTTGCCGCGCGCGATGGCGTGGCCTACGTGCCTGGCACCATCCCCGACGGTTTCTATCTGGTCGGCGACAGCGAGCGCCCGCAGCCCGCGTTCCAGCAGGCAGTACTGGATGCGGTCGCGACCGTCACCCACATCGCGCCGTCCGACGCCGACGGCACGCTGATCGGCACGCCGGCGATCGCGCCCGGTCTGATCGAATATCCGGTGGGCAAGCTGGGCCTCTGCGCAGGCGTGACCGACGCGCCCTACGTCACCACGACCGAGGTCTATCCCGACAGCCCACGGACCACGCCAGCCGAATGCGACGCCGCGCAGGTCGCCGCCGTGCGGGCGGCACTCGATTTCGCACTGGCGCAGCGCTGACGCGATGTTGCGCGGTCTGCACCACGTCGCGCTGATCTGCGGCGACTACGCGGTCTCGAAGGCGTTCTACACCGGCGTGCTCGGCCTGACTGTGGTCGCCGAGCATTACCGCGCCGAGCGGCGCTCGTGGAAGCTCGATCTCGCGTTGCCGGATGGCAGCCAGCTCGAACTCTTCTCGTTTCCCGAGGCGCCGGTGCGACCCTCGCGACCGGAGGCGCGCGGCCTGCGCCATCTGGCATTCGCGGTCGACGACGTCGAAGCGTGGCGCGCGCGCCTGATCGCGGCGGGAGTGGACGTCGAACCGGTCCGGGTCGATCCCTACACCGGGCGCCGCTTCACCTTCTTCGCGGATCCCGACGATCTGCCATTGGAACTCTACGAAGTGCCGCCGACCGTCGGGGCCAGCGACGGCGAATGACGCGCGGGCTTACGCATCAGAGCCAGTGGCCGATGCGTCTCCATCGTCGATCGTGAAGTCGAGCGCCGGACCTCGCGGCACGATGCCGGTCGGATTGATCTGCCGGTGGCTCTGGTAGTAGTGGCGCTTGATGTGGTCCATGTCGACCGTCGGCGCGACCGCGGGGTGCGCATAGAGGCGACGCGTATAGGTCCACAGCGCCGGATAGTCGACCAGCCGGCGCAGGTTGCACTTGAAGTGGCCGTGGTAGACGGCGTCGAAGCGCAGCAATGTGGTGAACAGCCGCCAGTCGGCTTCGGTCAGGGCATCGCCTACCAGATAACGCTGATCCGTCAGCCGCGCCTCCAGCCAGTCGAGCGTCTCGAAGACACCGGCCACCGCGTCGTCGTAGGCCGACTGGCGCGTGGCGAAGCCCGCCTTGTAGACCCCGTTGTTCAGGCCTTCGTAGATGCGCGCGTTGACCGCATCGATCTCCTCGCGAAGCGCAGGCGGATAGAAGTCGCCGGGCGTCGCGCCGACGCCGTCGAACGCGCTGTTGAACATGCGGATGATGTCCGCCGATTCGTTGCTGACGATGCGCGCGGTGCGGGTGTCCCACAGCACCGGCACGGTGACGCGGCCGGTGTAGTGCGGATCCGACTTCACGTACAGCTGCCACAGTGCGTCGACGTGCTCGACCGGGTCCGGCACCACGCCGGGGCCGTCGGCGAACGTCCAGCCGTCGTCGGCCATCAGCCAGTGCGTGACCGACAGCCCGATCATGTCCTGCAGGCCCTTGAGCTCTCGGAACAGCGTCGCGCGGTGCGCCCAGGGACAGGCCCGGGCGACGTAGAGGTGGTAGCGCCCGGATTCGGCGCGAAAGCCGCCCTCGCCGGTAGGGCCGGGCGCACCATCGGCCGTCACCCAGTTGCGGAAGACCGACGACGGGCGCTGCAGCCGGCCATCGTCGTCCACCAGTGCATCGTCGTCTGTGCGCCACGTGCCATCGACCACTACGCCCATCTCGGCCTCGCCTTGCGGAAAATCAGGGCGACAGTGTGGATGCCGCAGCGTCAAGCATGCGTCGCCACGTCGTCCGCATGTGCCCGCTTCGCGCGATCCCGACCGGAGATTGACATCGACTCGCGCAGACTGGGCACCCGTTCCCGATCGACGTGCCCATGCGCAGCCCGCCCCAGAACCCGCACGACCTCAGCCGCCACGATCTGCAGGACATCCTGAAGACCATCCATGCCGAGGTCCGCGAACGCTTCGACGGGCAGAAGGGCAAGGTCGCCGACTACATTCCCGCACTCGCATCGGTGCCGCGCGACACCTTCGGCATGGCGGTCGCGACGCTCGACGGCGATGTCTACACGGTGGGCGAGGCGCATGCGCCGTTCTCGATCCAGAGCATCTCCAAGGTGCACACGCTGACCCTGGCGCTCGACAAGGCCGGCGACGATCTGTGGAAGCGCGTCGGCCGCGAGCCCTCGGGCGACCCGTTCAATTCGCTGATCCAGCTCGAGCACGAAGCCGGAATTCCGCGCAATCCCTTCATCAATGCCGGCGCGATCGTCGTCGCCGACGTGATCCTGTCGCATTACGACGATCCCGAAGCCGCGCTGCTGCAGTTCATGCGCGAACGCACCGGCAATCCGGAGATCGGCCGCGACGACGAAATCTGGGAGTCGGAGCGCAAGAGCGGCTACCGCAACGTCGCGCTGGCCAATTTCATCCGCAGCTTCGGCAACATCAAGAACGACGTGCAGGCGGTGCTGGATTTCTATTACTTCCAGTGCGCGCTGAAGATGAACTGCATCGACCTCGCGCGCAGCCTGCAGTTCCTTTCGGACCGTGGCAAATGCCCGTCGTCGGGCGAGCAGGTGACCAGCATCGAGCGCGCCAAGCGCATCAATGCGGTGATGATGACCTGCGGCACCTACGACGCTGCCGGCGAATTCGCATTCCATGTCGGCCTGCCGGCCAAGAGCGGCGTCGGCGGCGGCATCGTTGCCGTCGTGCCGCACGTGCTGAACCTGTGCGTCTGGTCGCCGGCGCTGGACGAGAAAGGCAATTCGCTGCTCGGCGGCTACGCGCTGCACCGCTTCACGCGCATGACCGGGCTGTCGGTGTTCTGAGAAACCCGTTCACGATCTGTCGGGACCGCAGCTGGATGACGCGCGGCGGAGCGTAGAACGCGCACTGTACGTGCGGATACATGCGCATTCGTGTCCGCAATGCGTGGCGGACACGCTTGCGGGCCATCGCCAATACGATGTCGAGAACCGCTAGGCGGTTCTTTCGAGCACCGCGCGCGCATCATCCGGCAAGCGCAGCAAGATCGTGGACGGGGTCCAACGCCGGGCGAGGTATGACACGCCCGGCGCAGAGGCTCACGGACTCTGGTAGACGACGTTGTCGATGAACAGTTCGACGTCCTGCGCCGGCGGGTCGGCGACCACCATGAACATCTGTTTCACCGCGTGCAGGTCGAGGTTGTAGAACGCGCTGAAGGGGATCGTGACCTGGTGCCACTGCCCGTCGCGCACCAGGCCGTAGTTCGGCCCGCCTGCAGCGAAATCGACCCAGCTGTCGCCGAATGACGTGTTGATGCCGATCTTGAACGTCGAAGGCGTCGTCGTGCGCATGTGGAACTTCAGCGCGCCGCCGGCGTAGGCACTCATGTTGCGGTAGTCGGTGATGATGCCGAGGCCGAACCACTCGCCGGCATTCGCGCGGAAGGCCATCGTCTCGTTGCCTTCGAACGGCGCGGCACTGATCGGGGTGAGGTTGTTCCAGAGGAACAGATCCGCGTCGCTGCCGAAATCCAGCGCGCCTGCCAGGCCGCCCTGTTCGGAATAGACGCCGAAGCGACCGGCGGGCACGGCGCTGTCGCCGCCGATGTGCAGTTCGCTGTCGGGGTGATCCTGGTAGAGGCGGATCCAGTCGACCAGCATCTTCCCGGGCAGCGGTGCGGTGATGCCGCCCGGATCGAAGATGCCAGTGTAGGAGCCGCCGACGGCGAGATTGAGCAGCAGGAAATGCGGCGCGTGGAATTCATGCAGCGAGGCGCCTTCGATGTCGGAGATCGCCATTTCGAAGTACTGCAGGCCGTCGACGGTGACGCGGATGAAGTCCGGGTCCCAGGTCATGCGGTAGGTGCGGTAGTCGTCATGCAGATTGCTCGGGAAGTCTGCGAAGTCGCCGTGGCTGGCGTGACCGCCGCCGTAGTTCCAGTGCACGGCGCCGCCGACCCGGCGGTTGGCCACGCCTGCGGCGATGCCGTCGACGTGACCGATCTCCATGATGTCGATCTCGCCGCGGTCGGGCCACACGCCGATCGCGCCGAGCATCCAGTACGCCGGCCAGAGACCGTTGCCGACCTCCGGCGTCTTGATGCGGGCTTCCAGCGTGCCGTACTTGAAGTGCACGCGGCCCTCGGTCTTCAGGCGCGCGGACGTGAAGGGACTGCCTTCGAACTGTTCGCGCCGCGCTTCGATGACGAGGTTGCCGTTCTCGACGCGCGCGTTCTCCGGACGGCTGGTGTAGTACTGCAGCTCGCTGTTGCCCCAGCCGCAGATGCCGATCTGGCAACCGGTGCCGACGTCGAAGGTCCAGGTGTTGCCGTCGATCGAGGTGCCGTTGAAGTTCTCTTCCCAGACCGGTGTCTGTGCCTGCGCGATGGCGGGCGTGGCGAGTGCGGCGAGGCCAAGGCAGGCGGCGATCGGCAGGGCGATGAGGCGTGTGCGGTCCATGTGGGCTCCTTGCGTGATGGTGTCGGGTCCATCCCCTGGTCTGGACCGGCATCGACGCTGCCGGTCGCTGACAACGCTGTCAAAACTTCTCCGTGCCGATCTGCCGTTTGGGGCACGAGGTCACGCAATACCGTTCGGAAACCGTGAAACGTCGCGCATACAGAAACCGCCGATGCTGCGCTTGCAGCATCGGCGGGCGCGCGCGCCACACTGATTCCGGGGTCGCGGTGACGCGGGGTCGAGACGGTTACCGCGCGGTGTCGACCAGTACCAGCTCCGCGTCTTCCAGCGCGGTCACGCGGATCACCGCTTCGTCGCGGATCGCTGCGCCATCCCGTGTATCGATGCGCGTGCCGTTGATCTCCACCGCGCCCAACGCGGGCACCAGATAACCGAGACGGCCATCGGCGAACGTGTACTCGGCGGTGTCGCCGGCCTTGAGCGTTGCGCCGAGGACTCGGGCCGCCGCGCGGATCGGCAGCGCATCGTCGTCGCCGTCGAAGCCGCTGGCGAGTGCGATGAAATCACCACTGCGCCCGTCCTTCGGGAACGGCTTGGTGCCCCAGGCCGGCGCGCCACCGGGCGCATCGGGAATGATCCAGATCTGGAAGATCCGGGTCTGCTCGCCTTCCATGTTGTATTCGGCGTGCTGGATGCCGGTGCCCGCGCTCATCACCTGCACATCGCCGGCGGTGGTGCGGCCGGCGTTGCCGAGATTGTCCTTGTGGCTGATCGCACCTTCGCGGACGTAGGTGATGATCTCCATGTCGGCATGCGGATGCGGCGGAAAACCGGTGCGCGGCGCGATCAGATCATCGTTCCAGACCCGCAGCGCGCCCCAGCCCATGCGCGCCGGCTCGTGGTAGCTGGCGAACGAGAAGTGGTGGTGCGCGTCGAGCCAGCCGTGATTGGCGGCGCCGAGGGTGTCGAAGGGGCGGCGTTCGATCATGTCGTTCTCCAGTGCGTGTCGGGAATGGCGCCACGTTACGCCTTGCGCCCCATGCGGGGAACGGAAAGAATGGAAGAACATCCATTCCATTTATGACGACATGAAGCTTCCCGATCTCGAAGCCTGGGCGATCTTCGCGCGCGTCGCGGAGCTCGGCTCGTTCGCGGCGACCGCCGAAGCGCTGGGCATCACCCAGCCCACGGTGTCGAAAGCCATCGCCCGGCTGGAGAAGCGCATCGGTACGCCGCTGCTGCATCGCACCTCGCGCCGGATGACCTTGACCGCGGCCGGAGAGGACGCGGTCGAGCGTGCGAGCCGGCTGCTGGCCGAGGGCGAAGCGGTCGAAGCGTCCGTGACCGCGCAGGCGGTCAGCCCGCGTGGCCACGTGCGCGTGGCGGCACCGATGTCGTTCGGCGTCGCCCATGTCGCGCCGCTGCTGCCGGCCTTCATGGCGAAGTTTCCGGACGTGACGCTGGAACTGGCGCTCAGCGACGAGACGGTGGACATCGTCGGCGGCGGCTTCGATCTCGCGCTGCGCATCGGCACGCTGGAAGATTCCAGCCTCGTCGCGCGACGTCTGTGTGGCGTGCGCATCCTGCTGGTCGGTGCGTCGGCGTATTTCGAACGGTTCGGTCGACCGAAGCATCCGCGCGATCTGGGCACGCATCGCGGGCTGACCTACGCCTATGCGCGCTCGGGCGCCGCGTGGCGCTTCCACCATGCGCGGCATGGGGACTATTCGGTGGGTGTGCCGTCGGTGCTGCGCGCGAACAACGCCGAAGCCCTGACGCCGGCGTTGCTGGCTGGGGCCGGACTCGCCCTGCAGCCGGAGTTTCTGGTCTGGCGCGAGTTGCGCCGCGGCGCGCTCGAAGTCGCACTACCCGGCTGGCAGCCGCCGGAGATCGCGGTGCATGTGGTCATGCCACCGGGGCGCGGTCGACCCGCGCGGGTGCAGGCGCTGGTCGACCATCTCGCCCGCAAGCTCGTGCAGGCGCCGTGGGCCTCGGGCGAATGACGCTGGTGCGTCAGCGGCCCGCGCTGTGGTCGTGCACGTGGTCGCCGTGCAGCGCGAGCGCGCGATAGGCGGTTCGCTCCGCATCGTCGAACACGGCGGCCGCGCCACGTGGACGGTCGGGACCTGAGGCGCTGTCGAGCACCAGCGTCGCGCCCAGACCTGCGTAGAGATAGCGATCGCCATAGGCGCGTTGCAGGGCGGCGAATGTCGCCTCGCCGGTGCAGTGCCCGGGTGCGATGAAGTCGATGTCGTACGGGGCCAGCGCCTCGACGACGCCGGCGATCGCCGCGTCATCGGCATTGACGTAGTGGAAGCCGCCGATGACGAGGTGGATGTCCGGATCGAGCTTCGCCGCTTCGGCGACGATCACCGGCAACCCCGGATGCGAGCAGCCGACGACCAGCAGCAGGCCTTCGGGCGTGCGCACGGCCAGCGACAGCTCGCGCAGTTCACGTGTGCCCGGCACATCGGACACCGTCGCAATCACCCAGACGCCCGGCGCGATTTCCGTGGTCTGCGCCACAGGTTGAAGCTTGGCGCCGGACCAGGCGCTGCCGAACTGCAGCGTCTCCGGCGGCGCGCCGTCGAAGTAGCGCATGCGCGCGGGCAGGGCGTCGTCCTTGCGATAGAAGCTGGACGGCAGCGAGGAGCCGTAGATGCCGAAACCTTCCTGCGGCGCGTGGATCACGACGTCAGGATTCGCTTCCAGCACGACCGAGATACCGGCCATGTGGTCGGCGTGGCGATGCGACATCACCACCATATCGAGGTCGGCCAGATCCACGCCCTTCGCCGCGACGTTGCTGCGGAACGTCTCCGCATCGTTGCCGGTGTCGAACAGGATGCGTTGGCCGTCGACCTCGATCAGCGCGGCGAATCCCCAGTCCTTCTCGAGCGCGGGGTCGTCGCCGAAGGCGTCGTAAAGCACGGTGATCTTCGGTGCGTCGTCCTGCGCGAAAGCGGGCAGAGGGATGGACAGCAGCAGGCTCAACAGCAGCAGAGGGCGCAGTGTCATGGCGGTGGCTCGACGGGACCGGACCTGCAGCCTAGATCGCGCGGAGGCGACGCGACGCATCGATTCCGGCACACCGTGTTGCCGCATCCGCGATGCCGGCCGCGTGTCCTGCGTTACCCTGCGCCGGTTTCCCACGAGCCCTGCCATGCACCGTGCCGTCCGCCTGCTGCTGCCCTGTCTGATCGCCGCGCTCGCTGGTTGCGCTGCTGCCCGGCCGAACACCACGCCTCCGAAGACCGATGCCATGACCGAATCCGCAGCCATCACCGAAACCCGTTTCACCACGCCTGCGCGCTACGCCGAAGAAGTCACCGCTGCCGGCGCGCCCGCGGCAGCGACGGCTGCGCCCGATGTGGACGGCGTGCGGATCGGCAGCTTCGCCGGCTATCCGGCGGTGCTGGTCGAAACGGCCGACGCGCGCGCGGCCATCGCATTGCATGGCGGCCATCTGCTGTCCTATGTGCCGACCGGCGGCGAAGACCTGCTGTGGCTGTCGCCGCGCCTGGCCGATGCACCGGCCGCGATCCGCGGCGGCGTGCCGGTGATCTGGCCGTTCTTCGGCCGCCAGGGCCAGAGCAACGAGGTGCCCTCGCACGGCTTCGTGCGCACGGTGCGCTGGCAGCTCGTCGACGCCGCGCGCGAGGCCGACGGCAGCGTGGCGCTGACGCTGGCGCCCCCGACCTATGCCGATCTCGGTCTGGCGCTGCGCATGCATCTGCGCATCGGTGGCACGCTCGAGCAGACGCTCGAAACCACCAACACCGGTGACGCCCCGGTCGCGTTCACGCAGGCGCTGCACAGCTATTTCCGCGTGTCGGACGTGGCCGGCGTCCAGCTCGAAGGCGTCGACGGGCTGCAGTTTCTCGACAAGAACGATGGCTACGCGCCTCACACCCAGACCGGGGACTGGACGCTGGACGATGCGCGCGATCCCGGGCGCAGCGACTACATCTACGCCGATGCCGGTGGCCGTTATCGCCTCGACGACCCCGGTCTCCACCGGCGCATCGAACTCGTGACCTCGGGCAGCCGGTCTCTCGTGGTGTGGAATCCGGGCGAGGCTTCGGCCGAGCGCAGCAGCGATATGAACGACGGCGCCTGGCGCGGTTTCCTGTGCCTTGAAGCCGCGAACGCGGGACCTGACGTCGTCCGTCTCGCACCGGGACAGACGCACGTTCTGACCCAGCGCGTTCGCGTGCTCGCGCGCGACTGATCCCACGCAGCCGCGGATGCGTTGCGTGTCGGGCGGGTGGGGTCGAACCCGAACGTCATGCGGCGTTCGTCGCTGCGACACCGCAGTGCCGTGAGGCGTCGCAAGCCGGGTTCCCGACCGGTGCCGCATGCGCGTCACGCATGACCACAACCGGCCACGACGACGCTTGCGGGCGGCGTGCGCAGGCAGAGGGGTCGCATGGGCCCATCGGCGAGCAGGATCGCGCCCGCAGCCGCATGCGCCTTGCCGGATGTGGCCACACACCACGCACCACCGGTGCGATCTCCCCTGCATCGGCGTTCCTGCGCACGACGACCGGTCGTGTGGCGAACGCGAAACCCCGGAATTCCGGTGTCAAACCGCAATGAACCCGCGATCGCCGCAGCCGCGAGTGCCATTGGTTGGGTGTGCGGCGAAGCGATGCGTCCACCCGGCCCGGTATGCTGGGCGACCGGTTTCGCGTGCAACTGCGACACCGGCCTGACACGACATTCCGGAGATCGACCTTGAAGAAGACCCTGCTGTCCGCGGCCACGGCCGTCGCGCTGACGATGGCGGCCTCGTCCGCCGTTGCCCACGACCATGACCACGCCTGTCTCGATGACCTGTGCCAGCTGCAGACGCTGTTCCAGGCCGAGTCCGGCACCAGCGGCGGCAGCGCCGACGCGCCGATCGCCGCACAGCGCATGGGCAGCTGGGGCATCGACACCGCCGGTATGGACACCAGCGTCCGCCCGGGCGAGGACTTCTTCCGCTACGTCAGCGGCACCTGGGCCGACACCACCGAGATTCCGTCGGACAAGTCGAGCTACGGCGCGTTCCTGATCCTGCGCGACCTGTCCGAGGCGCGCGTGCGCCAGCTGGTCGAAAGCTACGACGCTGCCGACACCGCGCACGCCGACCGCGCCAAGGTCGCGACGCTGCACGCGGGCTTCATGGACCAGGCCGCGATCGAAGCGCTCGGCGCGCAGCCGCTGGCGCCGAAGCTCGCCGCGATCCGCGCAGCCGGTGACCATGCCGCGCTGGCGACGCTGATGGGCGAGAGCCACGGCGGATTCGGCCGCAGCTTCTTCAGCGTCGGCGTCTCCGACGACCAGCGCGATCCCGACCGCTACACGCTGTACATGAGCCAGTCGGGCCTCGGCCTCGGCGATCGCGAGATGTACCTGCGCGAGAACTTCGCGCCGCAGCGCGAGCGTTACCAGGCCTACATCGCGCAGATCCTCGAGCTGTCCGGCTGGGACAACCCGCAGCAGAACGCCGAAGCCATCCTCGCGCTGGAAACCAAGATCGCCGACGCGCACTGGACGCGCGCCGAAAGCCGCGACCGCGACAAGACCTACAACCCGGTCGAACTGTCCGCATTCGAGACCACCGCGCCGGGCTTCCCGTGGGCCACGTTCTTCGAGGCCGCCGGCGTGACCCAGGCGCCGCGCGCCGTCGTCCGCCAGGACACCGCGATTCCGAAGATGGCGGCGATCTTCGCCGACACCGACGTCGCCACGCTGCAGGCCTGGCAGGCGTTCCACACCGCCGACAACGCGGCGCCGCTGCTGTCGAAGGCGTTCGAGGACGCGAACTTCGAGTTCCGCAACAAGTTCCTGTCCGGCCAACCGGAGCAGCGTGAGCGCTGGAAGCGCAGCATCTCGTTCGCCGAGAACGCGATGGGCGAGGCGATCGGCCGCGATTACGTCGAGCTGTATTTCCCGGCCGACGCCAAGGCCAAGATGGACGAGCTGGTCGCCAACGTGAAGGTGGCGATGGGCGCGCGTCTGGACCAGCTGGACTGGATGGGTGACGACACCAAGCGCGAAGCCCACGCCAAGCTGGAGAACTTCGGCCTGAAGATCGGTCATCCGGACGAGTGGCGCGATTACAGCGGCCTCGACGTGCAGGCCGGCGACGTGTTCGGCAATGCCGAGCGTTCGATGGCGTTCGAGTGGGACTTCCGCCGCGCGCGCATCGGCCAGCCGGTCGACAAGGCCGAGTGGGGCATGACCCCGCAGACCGTCAACGCCTACTACTCGCCGGTCAAGAACGAGATCGTGTTCCCGGCCGCGATCCTGCAGCCGCCGTTCTTCGATCCCGATGCGGATCCCGCGGTCAACTACGGCGCCATCGGCGGCGTGATCGGCCACGAGATCATCCACGGCTTCGACGACCAGGGCCGCAAGTCCGACGGCAAGGGTCTGCTGCGTGACTGGTGGACGGCCGACGACGCTGCGAAGTTCGAAGCCCAGGCCGCCAAGCTCGGCGCCCAGTACGAGGCCTACGAGTTCCCGCAGCTGCCGGGCATGCACATCAACGGCCGCGTGGCGATGGGCGAGAACATCGGCGACCTGGGTGGCCTGACGATCGCGCTCGAAGCCTACCGCCGCTCGCTCGACGGCAAGCCGGCACCCGAGATCGACGGCTTCAGCGGCGAGCAGCGCCTGTTCATGGGCTGGGGCCAGGTGTGGCGCACCCTGTGGCGCGACGACGCGCTGCGTCAGCAGCTGGTCAACGGCACGCACTCGCCGGGCCACATCCGCGCGTTCGCACCGCTGCGCAACATCGACGCCTGGTACGACGCGTTCGGTGTGACCGAGCAGGATGCGCTGTGGGTGGCACCGGAAGACCGCGTGCGGATCTGGTAATCCCGGCGCGTTATTGATCGACGGAAAGGGCCGGGATTTCCCGGCCCTTTTCTGTTGTGGGCAACAACGCGCAAGGACAAGCGCGGATGCGGGTTCAAGCGGTCAACGCGCTCGCGATCCGCACCTCGCCGGTCAGCAGCTTGTGGATCGGGCAGACATTGGCGATCTGCAGCAGGCGCTCGCGCTGGTCTGCATCGAGCGGACCGCGCAGGGTGATCGTGCGCGCGATGTCGGTTCCGGCCGCAGGCTTGCCGTCGGGATCTAGTGCAAGCTCGACCTCGACCCCCTCCAGCGGCCACTGCTTGCGCGCGGCGTACATGCGCAGCGTGATCGCGGTGCAGGCGCCGAGGGCCGAGAGCAGCAACTGGTCGGGCGTCGGGCCGGTATCGCCACCGCCCAGCGCTGCGGGCTCGTCGGCGTGCCAGAGATGGCCTGCGCCGTCCTCCAGCGCGACGCGGTAATCGTCTCTGGTGGTGCTGGCGGTGAGGCGGGCGCGTGCGGTCATGGATTGGGTCTCCTGTCGGACGGCCGCCGTGGCCGTCATGCCCGCAGCCTGCCACGCCGCGCACCAGGCCGCCGGCGGGCAGCGCCACCAGGGGCGCTGCCGCGCTTGATCCTGCGTGCCTTCAGAAGACGTCGATCAACCGGGGGTGTAGTAGGTCGGCGCACCCGGTCCGACCGGCAGCCCCAGTGCGAACACCCAGATGAAGAAGAGCAGCGTCCAGCCGACGAAGAACACGATCGAGTAGGGCAGCATCATCGCGATCAGCGTGCCCACGCCGAGGTCGCGTTTGTAGCGCGCGGCAAAGGCCATGATCAGCCCGAAGTAACTCATCATCGGCGTGATCACGTTGGTCACCGAATCGCCGATGCGGTACGCCGCCTGGATCACTTCCGGGCTGTAGCCGATCAGCATCAGCATGGGCACGAAGATCGGCGCGGTCACCGCCCATTGCGCCGACGCCGAGCCCAGCGACAGATTGATGATCGCGCAGATCACGATGAAGGCCAGGAACACCAGCGGCCCGGTGAGCCCGATCGTCTGGAGCAGATTCGAACCCAGCACCGCCATCACCTGACCCAGCTGGCTCCAGTTGAAGAACGCGACGAACTGCGCGGCGAAAAACACCAGCACGATGTACAGGCCCATCGTCGACATCGATTTCGCCATCGCATCGATGACGTCGCGGTCGGTGCGCATGGTGCCGACGATGCGGCCGTAGATGATGCCGGGAATCGCGAAGAACACCGCGACCAGCACCACGATGCCGGTCAGGAACGGACGCAGGCTGCCCAGCGTGT
This sequence comes from Luteimonas sp. Soil_C_5, assembly GCF_057656615.1. Lineage (NCBI taxonomy): Bacteria > Pseudomonadati > Pseudomonadota > Gammaproteobacteria > Lysobacterales > Lysobacteraceae > Luteimonas > Luteimonas sp. Soil_C_5. Next base: position 711,006 of record NZ_JBDGKA010000001.1, on the reverse strand, counting down.
CGTCGATACCGGGCATGCGCAGCGGACCGCCGCTGGGGATGACCAGCGCCGCGATCACCGCAGCGACGAGCAGTGCGCTCAGGCCGGCCCAGCCCAGTGCACGGCGCTCGAGCGCATCCAGCGGCGCCATACTGACCGGCTCGGCGTCCGGATCGAGCTGGGTGGCATCGTAGGGACCGAGCTTGGGTTCGACGATGTAAGTGGTGACCCACCATCCGAGGCCGGTCACCACAAATGTGCTGACGATCATGAAGTACCAATTGACTGCCGCATGCACCTCGTAGCCGGGATCGATCAGGCGCGCCGCTTCCTGGGTGATGCCGGCCAGCAGCGGGTCGACCGTGCCGATCAGCAGGTTCGCGCTGTAGCCGCCGGACACGCCGGCGAATGCCGCTGCAAGACCCGCGAGTGGATGCCGGCCCAGCGCGTGGAAGATCGCCGCGGCCAGCGGAATCACCACGACGTAGCCCATTTCGGACGCGGTGTTCGACAGCACCGCAGCGAACACGATGACCACGGTCACCAGGTTCTTCGGCGCGCCCAGCACGAGCTGTTTGATCGCGGCCGTCAGCAGGCCCGAGCGCTCGGCGATGCCGACGCCGAGCATCGCGACCAGCACCGTGCCCAGCGGCACGAAGCCGGTGAAGTTGGTCACGAGACCCGTGACGATGCGGCGCAGCCCCTCGGCATCGAGCAGGCTGATGACGTGGATGATCCCGTCAGCGGAGCGGCCGGCCGTGCCTTCGGGCCGTGGATCCGGCACCGAGACACCGTAGTACCCCAGTACACCCGACAGCAGCAGGATCAGACCCGACAGCAATGCGAACAGCGTCACCGGATGCGGCAGCAGATTGCCGAGCCATTCGACGACGTTGAGCAGACGCGTGACCGCGCTGCGCGGAGGAGGGGATGAGGGACCTGCCGCCTTCGATGGGGTCATCGTGCCTGCCGTTGCGAGTGGCCGGCCAGTCTAACAAGCGCGGCGGACGTGCCCGGTGCGACACCGGTGCACGTCCGCCTCAGCCTCAACCCGCTTTGGCGGAGGCCTGCGCGATGAAGGCGTCGACCTCGCGCTCCAGCAGTTCCAGCGGCACCACGCCGGTCAGCAGCACGCGGTTGTGGAAGGCGCGCGGATCGAAACGCTCGCCGAGCGCATCGCGGGCCTTGTCGCGCAGACGGATGATCTCGAGCTGGCCGATCATGTACGACGTCGCCTGGCCGGGCATGACGACATAGCGGTCGACCTCCGACGCGGGAATGCCGTAGTCGATCGCCTGCTGGCGCGTCCAGCGCATCGCGTGCAGGCCGGTGTCGACGACCAGGCGGCGCGCGCGGAACAGTTCGGCGTCCAGCTGGCCGAGACGGCCTTCGGCGTCGCCTTCATACCAGCCTTCCTCGGCCGCCAGGCGTTCGGCGTACAGCGCCCAGCCTTCGCTGAAGGCGGAGATGCCGCCCAGCGCACGCACCTGGCGGAACTTCGGCAGCTTGTCGTTCTCGACCGACAGCGCGACCTGGAAGTGATGCCCCGGCACGGTCTCGTGGTAGACCAGCGTGCGCAGGCCGAAACGGGTCAGCCGGTCCGGACGCAGCGGCATCTGGTAGACGCCGGGACGCGAACCGTCGAGCGGCGGCGCGGTGTAGCTGGCAGCGGCGCTGGCCCAGCGGTACTCGGGATAGGGCTGCGCGATCACCGCCGCCTTCGGGCGGATGTCGAACAGCGCATCGGCGCGGCGTTCGGCATCGCGCATCATCGTGTCGATGTCGGCCATGATCGCGGCGCGGCCGGTGTCGTCGTTGCTGTAGGCCAGATTCTTGCGCAGCTGCGCCGCGCGCACTTCGACGCTGCCGTCGGTGCGACCGAGCGAACGCAGGATCGTGTCCATCTCGGCTTCGATGCGCGCCACTTCGCGCAGGCCGATCGCGTGGATCTCTTCGGCGCCCAGACGGGTCGAGGTGAAGCGCCGCAGATGGTAGGCGTAGGCCTCGGCGCCGTCGTCGAAGCGCCACAGGCCGGCGTCGTCGGTGGCGCGCGGTTGCTGCGCTTCCAGTTCGGCGATCGCGCGCGTCCACGCGGGATACACGCCGGCCTGCACGGTCTGCGTGGCCTGGGCGACCAGCGCCTCACGCGCAGCCGCGTCCAGCGTGTCCACCGACTGCAGACGTTCGGCGAACGTGGTCACCAGCGGATTGCGCGCGGCCGGCGCATCGATGAACTGGCGCATCTGCGCGATGGTCGCGGTCAGGATGAAACGCGGCGGCAGGATGTCGCGGGTCGCCAGTGCGTGCGCACGTGCGGTCGCCTCGTCCATGCGTGCTTCGAACTGGCCCAGCCGCGCGAGATAGCTCTGGGCATCGTCCGCGCTGCGCACCGGGTGCACAACCGTCATCAGGTTCGGCAGGCCGACGTTGGCGCCGCTGAACTGCTGCAGCGGGAATCCGTAATCGTCGTAGCGGTCGCCTTCGATGAAGCTGCGCAGCTGCCAGTCCATCAGCTCGGCCGAGACACGCTCGACATCGCCCATCGAGGCGCGATCGAACCGCGCGAGTTCGGCCACGCCACGCTCGGCCAGGGCCAGCGTGTCGCGACGGAACGCCTCGGTCTGCGGGGTCAGCTGGCGATCCATCTCGACCTGCACCGCACCGTCGAAATAGCGGCTCGCGGTCGAGGCGCTCGGCTGGCGGCGCATCCAGTCGTCGGTGAATCCATCGAAGAATGCCGAGACCGGCGTCGCCGCCGTCGCGTTCGCTGCATGGGCCGGCGCGTGCGCGGGCGATGTCGAGGCGCAGCCGGCGAACAGCAGGCTGCCGGCAAGCGCGAGGGCGAGCGGGGCGATGCGGGGTCGATGGATCACGGAAACTCCGGAGCGGTGGCAGGGCCTGCGATTCTACGCAGGCGCCACCACCGGCTGGAGCCGGCTTCAGCCGTGGACGCGGAAGCGCGTCGCGTCGTCGATGTAGGTCTTCGGGCCGATCGGCGCTTCGTGCGAGCCGAACGGCATCTGCGCGCGCAGGCGCCAGCTGGCCGGCAGATCCCATTCGCGTGCGACGGCTGCGTCCGGCAGCGGGTTGTAGTGCTGCAGGCTGGCGCCGATGTTCGCATCGGCCAGCGCAGTCCATACCGCGTACTGCGCGATGCCGGTCGCGTGCTCGGACCATACCGGGAAGTTGTCCGCGTACAGCGGGAACTTCGCCTGCAGGTCCGCCACCACGTCCTGGTCTTCGTAGAACAGCACCGTGCCGGCACCTGCGGCGAAGCCGTCGATCTTGGTTTCGGTCTGGGCGAAGGCATCGGCCGGCACCACCTCGCGCAGCGCGTCCTTGACGAAGTTCCAGAACGTCCGGCTCTGCGCGCCGTAGAGGATCACCGCGCGCGAGCTCTGCGAATTGAACGACGACGGGCTTTCACGCACGGCCTCCTGGATCAGCGCCGTCACCTCGTCCTGGGGGGCGGGCAGGGTCGGGCCGAGGCTGTACTGGGTACGGCGGCGGCGGGCCGTCTCGAGAAATGCGTTGGACATCTGGGGCTCCAGTGGTGGCCGATGGTCGGCGAAGCGGTGATTCTGCATTGGTGACGCACGTGGAACGATGGCGCTTGGCGGGAAGCATCGTTGCGTCAAATGCTTTTGTTCAGCGTGCGTGGCGTCCGGGCGCGCATGAAAAAGCCGCCGCGAATGACCGCGGCGGCTGGTTTTACGAGACCGCTGCTGGGAGGTCAGCGATAGACGCGATCGCAACGCGTCTCGACGACGCGGTCGCCGCGCGCTTCCTGACGGTTGCCCTGGACGTTGCGACCGATCGCGCCACCGGCCACTGCGCCGCCGACCGTGGCGATCTTGCGACCGCTGCCGCTGCCGATCTGGTTGCCGACGAGACCCCCGATCACCGCACCTGCGGCCGTGCCGCCGACACGGTTGGGATCGGATGCGCTGCGGCGCGCTTCGACGTCCTGGCAGACCACGCGGCTGCCGTCATTGAAGCGGCGGCCTTCATCCTGCGGGCCATAGGACTGTGCATGCGCGACGCCGGTCGCGAGCGTAGCCAAGGCGCCGACGAAGGCGAGTGTGCGGATCGAATTCATGGGAAGTGCTCCTCGCGGATGACGTGGAGGCGATGCTGTCAGTGGAGATGGCAAGCGCCCATGAAATCCGGACGACGGCAGATCCGCGATTCAGGTGCGGGCCCGGAGCGTGAGCGCCATGTCGTCGCGCTTCAGGCGTACTGCATCTTGCGGCCCATGCCGCCGTCGACCACGAAGGTCTGGCCGGTGATGAAGCCGGAGGCGGGGCCCAGCAGATGCACGGCCAGCGCGCCGATGTCGTCCGGGCGTCCTGCGCGCCCGGCGGGATGCTGCGCGTGGTCGCGCCGCGAGAGCGCAGGCGTGCGGCGCGCGGCGGGTTTGCGCCAGTCGTCGGTGACGATCCAGCCGGGCGCGATCGCGTTGACGCGGACCGCCGGGCCCTCGCTGATCGCGAGTGCATGGGTCAGCGCGACCAGACCGCCCTTGGCCGCGGCATAGGGTTCGGTGTGCGGTTCGGATTGCAGGGCGCGGCTGGACGTGATGTTGACGATCGCGCCACCGCGTTCGCGCAGGGCGGGCAGGCCATGCTTGCAGCACAGGAAGGCGCCGGTCAGGTGGGCATCGATGAACCGGCGCCACTCCGACAGCGGCAGCGAGGCGAGGTCGTCGACCGTCGGCGCAGCAGGACCGGCGTTGTTGACCAGTCCATCCAGCCGTCCGAACCGAACGAGGGCCTTGTCGATGAAGCTGCGCACCGATGCCTCACGCGCGACGTCGAGCGGTGCGAACCATGCGCGGTCGTCCACCTGCCACTCGGCGATGCAGGCGCGTCCGGCATCGCGGTCGAGATCGCCGATGGCGACGCGGCCGCCGGCGCCGAGCACGGCCTGGGCGATGCCGCGGCCGATGCCCTGCGCGCCGCCGGTGATCACCACCACGCGGTCGCGCAGCGGCAGCGCGTCATGCGCTTCGATCGCAGGGGTCAATGACATCGGCAGTGCTCCAGCAGGCGGCAGCACAGTGTCGGGCGCGCGACATCCACGCGCCGTCGTCGACGCGCGGGTGCCCACAGAACGTCAGCGGCTGCCGCGTCCCGGCCCGGCCGGCGCGGGCACATCCGGCGCGTTCTCGTCGAGGCGGGTGAGGGTGCGCGTGGTGCCGAGCACCTCGATGTTGCCGCCGCCGCTGTGGAAGCGCGCCATGTCCTCGGCGATGCGTTCGCTGGTCATCGACGACGCACGTTCGGTCGCGGTGCGCGCGCCCGCGAACAGGTGCCGGGTGCCTCCGCCCTGGGTGGGCTTCTTCGGACTCGTCATGCCATGCGCTCCATCAGTACATCGTTAGTGGGATGCCGCGTTCGCCGAGGTCTTTGTATTCGGCGCGTATGTCGAGGCAATACGGACCGCCCATCGCAAACCGGCGACAGACGTCGGGCCGTGATTCGTAGATCGAGCAGCACATGCGGGCGGCATCGATCGCCACGCACCAGCCCTCGTCATCGCGCGCCATCACCTGCAGGCCCGCGTCGGTGACATCGGTGAAGCGCGCCGGCACGTTGTCGCCCGCTTGCAGGACGACGGTCAGGCGGCAGCAGACGGCGTCGCAGCGTGCGCAGAGGTCGGGGCCATCACTCACGCGGCGGCACCCGTGCGCCGGTAGCGCAGCACGCGTCCGCGCGGGGCGACATCGCCATCGCCGTCCAGTGCGGCCCGGGTTTCGGTGGCGTCGAAACCCTGCGTGGCGAGCAGGCGTCCGAAGGCCGCGCTATGGCCGCGACCGGGATCGGTGATCAGCACTTCGGCTGCAGGCCTGGCATGACGCGCGACCACACCGGCCAGCAGCGTCGCGTGGCCGCGTTCGTACAGCACGTCGGCAGCGATGATCAGATCGAACGTGCCCAGCGACTCCAGCGGCGCATCCCAGCTCAGATGCCGGTAGTGCACCGCTTCCATCGCGTTGAGCGCCGAGTTGTAGGCTAGAAAGGATCCGGCCAGCGGATGCATGTCCGATGCGACGACGTCCGCGCCGCGGCGCTGCAGCACCAGACTCGACAGCCCGATGCCGCAGCCGATCTCGAGAATGCGTCGGCCTGCGATGGCGATGTCGTCGACGACTTCGGCCAGCAGGCGACCCGACGGCCACAGATGGCCGAACAGCGGCCACTGCGCCGACGAAATGCCCATGCGCGTGCCGAGGCCATCGGGATCGGCGTACTGCTGGAGATCGGCCAGCATCCGCAGGCGATAAGGACGGTCGCCGATACGGACGGTGGAAACGAGAGTGGAATAACCGGGCACGGCACTTCCTTCGGGAGCGTTGCCCTGACGGGCGGTCACGCATGGAGGGAAGCGAAGCGGCGACGGCTCAGGTCGCGCGGGCGCGCGGTTCGGGTGTCAATCGAGCATCGAGCATACCACCGGGACTCGAAGGCCCCGGAGCGGACGATTCCAGCGGTTCAGCGCGGCAGGTTGGTGTAGCTGGCGTTGCCGAGGCCGGTGCCGATGGTCAGCACGCCCCAGCGCCGGACCGACTGCATGCGCGGACGTTCGCTCAGGCCCTGGACCACGGCGTCGTTGTGCAGGCACACGCGGGGCATCTGACGCCCGATGCGATCGAGCCGCGCGCCCAGCGCATCCGCGACGCGGAAGTCACCCGCCTCCCAGTCGCCCGGCAGATTCTGCGCGCCGTGCGCGATGCGACCGTCGTGCAGGATCTCGCCGGGGCAGGCGATACCCACGAACGGCGCCAGCCGCAGCCCCAGCGTGCGGGCGTGGGCGATCAGCCCGTTGAGCATCGCGGCCATGCGCGTCAGCGCCGCATCCCGGTCGGGCGTGTCGTCGGCATGGCGCCATTGCGAGCGTTCCAGCACCGTGGCGCGACTGCCGTCGTCGCGCTGATCGAGGCGGGGCGCGACGATGCCGCAGCGGATGTTGGTGCCGCCGATGTCGACGGCCAGAAAGGCGTCCGCGCGCAGCGCGTGCGCCGGTGCCAGTGGGACCCAGCCGAGCAGACCGGCATCGTCGCCATCGTGGCGCAGCAACGACAGGTCGACACCGGCGCGTCCGAGCTTGAGCAGGCGCGCGGCGCGCCGCACCGACAGTGCGCCCGCTCGACTGCCCGGAAAGCCGCCGCCGATGACGATCCGTTTGACACCGGCCCAGTCGTCCTGCGACAGGAAGCAGCGCACGACATCCGCCAGACGCTCGGCGTGGTCCTCGATCGCGGCATGCACCAGATGCGCGGCATCGGCATCGCCGCCGATCAGCACGAGATCCAGATCGCGCTTGGAGATGGCGTGCGTCGGCGTGCGGCCGAACGGATCGCGATCGCCGGTGAAGTGCTGGCGCCTGCGCTCGTCCAGCAGGGCCCGGAACGCGGTCTGGCTGGCGCGGTCGCCGATGAATCCTTCGCCGTCGGGCTCGCGAAGCGGCAGGTTGCAGCTGTCGACGCGTACGCCGGGCAGTCGGGTCGCGGCGTGGCGGACGCGGGCGTCACGTGTCATGGGCGGTCGGGCAGTGGCGTTGGCCGCATCGTGCATGGCGGATCGTCGGGCGACGTGACGGCGCCGCGTGGGTAGCATGGCGGGCCCTCGTGTCCGCGCCGCCGCGTCATGTCCTCCGCTCCGATTTCCACCGAAAGTCACGACCGGCGTGTCTCGCATCGCTGGGCCGCCGCGGCGTTCGCCGCGCTGGGCGCATTCGTCGCGAGTGCGTTCGTGCTGCATCTGCGCCGGCCCGAGCTCGATCCCGTGCACAGCCAGATGAGCCTGTATCTGATCGGCACTTGGGGGCCCCTGCTGCAGGCTGCCTACGTGATGCTGTCGATCGGCATGATCGCGCTGGCCATCGGCCTGCGGCATGCGCTGCACCCGCAGGCGCGCAGCGCCGCGCCCTTGCTGCTGTTCGTGCTGGGCGGCGTGTCCCTGATCACGACGGCCTATGCCTGGATGGATCTGCCGGGCGTGGACCGCTCGTTCGAAGGACTGGTCCACGGCATCTCGGCGCAGGGCGCGTTTCTCTTCTCCACGACGGGCATGGTGCTGCAGGCATTGCGTTTCCGCGTCGATCCCGCGTGGCGCGTGGTGGCTGCGTGGGCGCTGCCGTGGGCCACGGTGTGCTTCGCATCGATCTGGGTCCTCGCCGCCTGGCGGGACGCGCCGCGGGGTCTGGCGCAGAAAACGGTGATCGCCCTGATCGTGGCGTGGCTGGCGTGCGTGTCGATCGCCTTGTGGCGACGCACGCGACGCATCGAATCCACGGTGCGTTGACGTCTGCATTCACGCTGGCAGCACCGCAGCGGTTCCAGACTTCGGGCCGAAGACGCGCCGCAGCCTGCGCCGCATCGAACGCTTTCAGGAGACCAACATGATCAAGTGGGCCATCATTTTCGCCGTCATCGGCCTCATTGCCGGCGCGCTCGGCTTCAGCGGCGTGGCCGGTGCTTCCATGGGCATCGCACAGTTCCTGTTCTGGGCCGCGATCATCATCGCCGTGATCCTGTTCGTGCTGGGCCTGACGGTCGCCAAGAAAGTCGTCCGCTAGTCGCGGATCACGCTGTACTTCGACGCCGTCCGCGCGCTGCGCGGGCGGCGTTTTCATGTGTGGAACGGAGCGCGCAACGCGTCTCCAGGCTGCGTTGACGTCGGGGGCGTTAGGCTCGAGCCACACACTCCGAAGGAAACATCATGGATCAGACCGTGCATCCGTTCTCCGAGCTGTTCGCCCAGCTGGGCCTGCCCGACGACGAAGCGTCCATCCGCACCTTCATCGCCACCCACGCGCCGCTGCCCGCGGACACGCGGCTGGAAGAAGCGCCGTTCTGGTCCGATGCCCAGGCCCAGCTGCTGCGTGAGGAGCGGATCGAGGATGCCGACTGGATCGTGGTGATCGACCAGCTCAACGTCGCGTTGCACGCGACGCCGGACGCATGAGGGCACTGTTCGCCGCCGCGGCTCTGGCCTGCGCCGTGGCCCCTGCATGCGCGCGCGATGCCGCAGTGCAGAGTACGCCCCAGGCCACGTCGACATTCGCGTTCGTCGATGTCGACGTGCTGCCGATGGATCGCGATATACGTCTGTCGGCGCAGACGGTGGTTGTGCGCGACGGCCGCATCGTGGCGATGGGTGCGGCCGACGATACACAGGTGCCCGATGACGCCACGCGCATCGACGGTGCAGGGCATGTCCTGATGCCCGGTCTTGCCGAGATGCACGGTCATGTGCCGGGCAGTGACGATCCGGTCTATGTCGAAGACACCCTGGCGCTGTATCTCGCCAACGGTGTCACCCTGGTGCGCAACATGTCGGGCGATGTCTCGCATCCCGCGTTACGTGCACGGATCGCGTCGGGCGAGGTCGACGGTCCCACGCTGGTGGTCGCCAGCCCGTGGCTGCGCAGCGAAGATGCCGATGCCGTTGCGCAGGACGTGCGCGATCACCATGCCGCGGGTTTCGACCTGATCAAGCTGGGCAGCATTCCGGCCGACACCTATCCGCGCATGGTGGCGACCGCGCAGTCGCTCGGGATTCCGTTCGCCGGGCACATTCCCGAAGGCGTGCCGCTGGAGACGGCGCTCGATGCGAAGCAGGCGTCGATCGACCATCTGGACCGCTACGTCGAATTTCTCGTGCCGCCCGGTACCGATATGGGCGGACGCGAGGCCGGCTGGTTCGGCAGCGGCTGGGTGCACCGGGTCGACCGTGGGCGGATCGACGAGGCCGTGGCGCGTACGCGCGATGCCGGCACCTGGAACGTGCCGACGCTGACCCTGGTCGAGCACATGGCCTCGCCCGAGCCGGCCGAGACGATGCTGCAGTGGCCCGAGATGCGCTACATGCCGACGTCGGTGCGCGAACGCTGGCGCCGTGCGAAGCAGGAGTACGCCGCGCGCGAGACCTTCCAGCCCGACGCCGCGGCGGCGCTGGTCGATCTGCGACGCGACCTGCTGAAGGCGCTGCACGAGGGCGGCGCGCCGATCGTGCTCGGCTCCGACGCGCCGCAGTTCTTCAACGTGCCGGGCTATTCGATCCATCGCGAGATGGCGATGATGCAGGCCGCCGGACTGAGCCCTTACGAGGTGCTGGTGACCGGCACCCGCAACGCGGCCGCAGCGCTCGGTACGCCGGATGCCTTCGGCACGGTGGCTGTGGGCCGGCGCGCGGATCTGGTGCTGCTGGCCGGTGATCCACGCGAGGATCTCGTCCATGCCGCCACACCGGTTGGCGTGATGGCGGCCGGACGCTGGTGGCCGCGGGCCGAACTCGACGCGCGCCTCGAGACGATCGCCGAGCGCCACGCGGACTGATCGCGTTGGAACTTGCCGCCGTCGCGCCACACCCGGGCGCGACGGCGGCGGCGTCACACGAGCAGGAACACCAGGCCGATGATCACGCCCGATGCGAACAGCAGCATCAGGCAGTAGCCCATGATGTCCTTGATCTTCAGGCCGGCGATCGCCAGCAGCGGCAGCGCGAAGAACGGTTGCAGCATGCTGGTCCAGGCATCGCCCCAGGCCACCGCCATCGCCACGCGCGGCAGATCCGCGCCCAGCGCCTGCGCGGCCGGAATCATCACCGGCGCCTGCACCGCCCACTGACCGCCACCCGACGGCACGAACATGTTGATCAGGCCGGCCGACAGGAAGGTCCAGAACGGCAGGCTGTCGGCGCTGGCGAAGGACACGAACCATTCCGACATCGTCGTCGCGAGGCCCGAGCCGACGAGGATCGCCATGATGCCGGCGTAGAACGGGAACTGGATCACGATGCCCGCGCCGCCCTTGATCGCTTCCTGCAGCGCGGCCAGCAGACGCGCCGGCGTGCGATGCAGCACGATGCCCAGCATCAGGAAGCCGTAGTTGACGATGTTGAGGTTGAGCCCGCCGCCGGCGATGAAGTGATCGGCGAGGAACACCAGACCGGCCACGCCGACCGCGACCGACAGCACCCAGCCGTGTTCGATCCGGTCGGCAGGCGAGGCGTCGTCGGCGAGTGTCGGCGGCTCCGGATCGTCCGGCGGCGTGAACAGCACGGTGTCCTGTTCGGACGGCGTCATCGCCCGGTTGATCAGCGGAATCGCGATCACCAGCAGGGCGATGATCAACAGGTTGAACGGTGCGAACAGCGTCTCGGCGGTCGGGATCAGGCCGATCGCCTCCTGCATGAAATGGCCTTCGGTCGCAATCGTCAGCGGGATCGAACCCGACAGGCCGCCGTGCCAGACGATGAAGCCGGAATACGCGCTGGCGACCAGCAGGCGGTAATCGACGCGCACATGGCGCGCGACCTCGCGTGCGAACAGCGCGCCGATGACGAGGCCGAATCCCCAGTTGATCCAGTTCGCTGCCATTGCAACCAGGGTCACGACCACGATCGCGTTGCGCGGTGTCCGGCAGCGGGACGCGAGCCAGGTCAGCCCGCGTTTGACCGGCGGCGTCTTGGCCAGAATGAAGCCGGTCACCAGCACCAGCAGCATCTGCATCGAGAAGCCGAGCAGCTCCCAGAAGCCCGTGCCCCAGTAACGCACCAGTTCAAGCGGGGAGGTCTGTTCGATCGCGAAGGCAGCGATGAAAGCCAGCGCGGTGAAGATCAAGACGAAGACGTAGGCGTCGGGCAGATAACGTTCGACCAGTCGAACGGACAGGCGCGTGGCGCGCTGGAACATGGAGGACACCGGGTCGCAACGGCGGCCCAGCGTAACGGCATCGGCGCGCGATGCCTGCTAGACGATGGTCGGTCGATGCGGTGGATGCCCGGTTTCAAACACTATTCTGCGGATTCCGGACCGCATTGCCACGACATCAGCGCGCAGAAACGCCCTGGCCACGCGTCACGCGCAGCCAGGGCGATCAAGGTTTCAGAGGGGCGCTGCGGGCGATCCCGTGCAGCTGCGGTCTGGCTGGTCTGGACGCATCAGCAGCGCATCCGAATTGCCCCGGGTCCACAACACGTTGCCGGCACCGTCGGTGTACTTGGCGCCGGACGCGGCTTCTTCGGTCTGCATGACCAGCGTGACGCCGTCGACCGACACGGTGGCCTGGTTGCGGCCGTCGAACGAGGCGTCGACCGGCGTGCCCTCGCAGTCGTAATGGATCACCTGCGGCATCGGCGCCGCATCGGTGCTGGGCGTTTCGGGATCCGGCGGCGTTTCGCCGCTTGCACTGCCCGCAGGGTCGGGCGCGGTTGCATCGGGTGGCGCCTCGGCGGGTGAACATGCGATCAGCGCACAGCCGATCGCGGCGACGAGGATGGGTGAATGCCAGCGCATGGGTCGTCTCCTTGCCTTGGTGGGACCGGAATCGACGCGGGGAGCCCGAGCTTAAAGCGGCCGCCGTGGAGGCGCAGCCTCCACCCGGTGGGGCTCAGTAGACGCGGTGGCAGTTGCGCTCGTGGTCGCCCACCAGGGTGAGCCGCGCTTCGTCTTCGGCATGCGCCCAGAAGCGGTTGCCTTCGGCATCGACGTACATCGCGCCGGATCCGGCGTCCTCGCGATCCAGCGACAGCGTGGCGCCGTCGACGACGAACTTCGCGAGGGTGTCGTCGTTCTCGTAGGCGACGGTGATACGGATGCCTTCGCAGTCGAAGTCCAGCGTGGACGAGGGCTCGGATGCGGCTTCGCGCGCGGCGAGCGAACCGCTGACCGGCGCTTCTTCCGGCTCGACGGGCACTGCAGCCGGTGCCGGTGCGATCGGCGCGGCGGCCGGTTCGGCAGGCGGTTCGTTGCTGCAGGCGCCGAGCGCGAGCGCGGTCAACAGGGCGGTCAGAAGGGGGGCTGCGCGCATGGCGGTGTCCTCGTCTTGGAATTCGGATCGGTCCGGCAGGCCGGACGCCACACGTTAGGTGGCCACCCGTGAACATCGGGTGGCGCGAGGTGCCTGCGGCGCATCGCATCTGCAACGCCGTGAATGCAGCAGGGCCGTCACGTCACGGCCCTGCAGATGCATCGATCAGGCGGCGAGTCCGCGCACCGCGTATCGATGCTGGCCGGCGCCGCTGCCGGCGGTCTCGACGGCGGCGAGGAAATCGCGGCCCCAGCGTTCGACGTCGTAGTAGTGGACGATGTCGAACAGCTGACGCTGGCGGCCGACGGCCTCGTGTTCCGGCATCGACAGCGCCTGGCGCAAGCCGGCGACCAGATCGGTCAGATCGTGCGGATTGGTCAGCACCGCGCCCTTGAGTTCGGCGGCGGCGCCGGCGAATTCCGACAGCACCAGCGTGCCCGAGGAGCCTTCGATGCCCTGCGCGGCGACGAATTCCTTGGCGACCAGATTCAGGCCATCGCGCAGCGGCGTGATCCACATGATGTCGGCGGCCGCGTAGTGCGCCAGCACCTCCTCGAACGGCAGGCCGCGCGCGAAGAAGCGCACGGGCGTCCAGTCGAGCATCGCGTAGCGGCCGTTGATGCGGCCGACCGCCTGCTCGATCTGCGTCTGCAGTTCCCGGTAGACGGTCATCTCCTTCGCCGCCGGCACGCACACCATCAGCAGATTGACCTTGCCGCGCAGATCCGGCTGCTCGGTCAGCAGACGCTCGAACGCGAGCAGTTTCTCCAGCGTGCCCTTGGTGTAGTCGAGTCGTTCGACCGACAGCACCAGCTTGCGACCGGAGAACTCGCGACGGATCTGCTCGAGCCGCACGCGCACGCGCGGGTGCGCCAGGCCGGTTTCGATGCGCTTGATGTCGGTGCCGACCGGATGCGCGCCCAGACCGACGACGCGATCGCCGACGCGGATGCGTGTCGTGGTCTCGTCCAGGCCGACCGCACACCCGTAGGTCAGAAAGCGCGGCGCGCAGCCTTCGCGTTCCAGCACTTCGGTCGGCATCGCACCGCGCACCACGTCGACGAAGTTCTCGACCTGGCGCGGAATGTGGAAGCCGATGTAGTCGCACTGCATCAGGCTGCCAAGGATCTCGCGGCGCCACGGCACCACGTTGAACACGTCGGCCGAGGGGAAATAGGTGTGGTGGAAGAACGCGATGCGCACGTCCGGGCGCAGCTCGCGCAGGTAGGCCGGCACCATCCACAGGTTGTAGTCGTGCAGCCACACGGTCGCGCCGGGCGCGGCTTCGGCCGCAGTGGCCTCGGCGAACTTGCGGTTGACGCGCAGGTAGATGTTCCAGTCGTCCTCGCTGAAGCGCGCGCGCTCCCAGAACGTGTGCAGCATCGGCCAGAAGGCTTCTTTCGAAAACCGCTTGTAGAACGCGTCGACCTCGGTCTGGCTCAGCGGCACGCGGGCGACGGTGAGGTCCGGATACGCATCGGGATCGACCGGCGTGCGCGTCTCGAACTTGCCGAGCTTGGGGTCGTCGATGCTCCATGCGACCCACGAGCCTTTCTGGCCGCCGCCGAAGAAGCCGAGCAGGCTCGGGATGATGCCGTTGGGCGAGGTCGGGCGCCGGCGCTTGCGCTGGCCGTCCTCCACGTATTCCTCGTACGGCAGGCGGTGATAGACCATCACCAGATCCGACTGGCCGGTGGTGCGCTCGATCGTCTGGCGCAGATAGGGATCGTCGGATTCGAGCAGATCGAAGTGCGTGATCGCCTCGAGAATGCCGCCGCAGCCCGGCGCCTGCGCCTGGAACACGTTCGACAGCTGGTCGGTGGCCTTGACGAGTGCGGGCTCGGATTCCCCCACGCACACGCCCTGGAATCCGGAGGTGTACATCGACAGATCGTTGAGCGTGTCGCCGGCGACGAGTACGCGATCGCGCGGCAACTCCAGATGATCGGCGAGGGCGGCCAGCGTGCGGCCCTTGTCGGTATCGGGCGGCAGGATGTCGAGATAGCGGTCGGCCGAATACAGCACCGAGCAGCCGAGCTTGCGTGCGGTGGCCTCGATGTCGCCACGGATGCCGGCCAGCGCGTCGGGCTCGCAGAAATAGGAACAGCGACGCTCCTGCGGCACGTCCTGGCGCACGAGACCGGTGAAGCCGGCCATCGCATCGGCCACCGCGCGCTCACCCGGCCAGCGACGGTCGATGCGCGTCTGCAAGGGCTGGATCGGCTGCAGGGTGTGGCCGTCGACGACGGTGCCGCCGACATCGCAGATCACGTAGTCGGGACGCGGCAGGCTGGGATCGGACAGCAGCGGCATGACGGCTTCGAGGCCGCGGCCGGTGACGAAGGTCAGGCGGATCTCGGGATGGCGGTCGACCAGGCGGTAGAGCTGCTGGCGATGCGCGGGGGATCCGGCGAGGAAGGTGCCGTCGAGGTCGGTCGCGAGCATCAGTCGCGGCACGAACGGGGTATTGGCGGGGGTGAGGTCGGGTGTGGTGGTGTCTTGAGTCAACGTGGGTCCTTGTGGTGTGGATCGGAAAGGTCGGGGCCCTCGGGTGCGGGGCCGGTTTCGGGCAACAGTTCGAGTGCGGACGGGGTGGTGCGCAGCATCGGGTGGAAGACGGACGGATGGTCGCGGTCGCGCTGACGGATCAGGCGACGGCCCGCGGCGATGATCGCCAGCGCGCCAAGCACGATCGCGAACGAGGCGGGCAGGGCGGACGGCCCGAAGCGCACCATCGCCGCACCTGCGAGCGCCGGGCCGATCGCCGAGCCGACACCGTTGAGCAGCAGCAGGCTCGAGCAGCCCGACAGCGTGTCCTCGACCGGCAGATGGTCGAGCAGATGCGCGACGCACAGCGGATAGATCGCGAACGCCACGCCGCCGAACAGAAAGAACAGGCCGAACAGCGCGAAATGCGACCGGTCGGCGGCGAACATCATCGCCACGCCGATCACGGCCGCGATCGCGCAGATGATCGCGAGCGTGGTGCGGCGATCGCCGCGATCCGAGGCGCGACCAATCGGCCATTGCAGCAGTGCGCCGCCGAGGATCGTCGCGCTCATCAGCGCGGCGATGCCCTGTAGATCGAGACCGAGCCCGGTGGCGTAGACCGCGCCCATGCCCCAGAAGCCGCCCATCGCCAGGCCTGCCAGCAGCGAGCCGGTTGCTGCGGCCGGCGCCGCGCGCCACAGCGCCGCGAGTGCGAGCCGCGGGACGGCCGGCAGCGTGGGCTGCACCATGCGGCTGGCGACGACCGGCAACGCGGCGACGCAGATGAAGATCGCGACGACGCTGAAGAGCACGAACGTCGACGGATCCATGAAGCTGATGAACCACTGGCCGGCGGCCAGCGCCAGCAGATTCACTGCCATGTAGACCGCGAACACCTGGCTGCGCTTATCCGGCGGCGCCTGCACGTTGAGCCAGCTTTCGATCACCGTGTACAGGCCCACAAGGCCGACGCCGGTCAGCACGCGCAGCGCGCCCCAGGCCCAGGGATTCACGAACACCGGATGCAGCAGGATCGCCGCGGCGACCAGCGCCGAGTAGAACGCGAAGGCGCGGATGTGGCCGATCCGCTGGATCAGCCCGGGCGCCAGATAGGTGCCGAGAAAGAAGCCGACGAAGTAGCCCGACATGATCAGGCCCATCGTCTGGTCGTCGAAGTTCTCGATCCGGCCGCGCACCGCCAGCAGGGTGCCGAGCAGGCCACTGCCCATCAGCAGCAGGGCGACGCCGGCGAACAGCGCGGCGAGATTACGGACGACTGGAATGACGGACCTCCGGCAAGATCAGCGAAGGTCCGGAATTATAACATATTGAATATGCTGGATATTTTCACCGGGTATCGACGCCGCGCGACGATGTTGCGCTGCAGCGGAAACCGCAACGCAATCATGCGCTTGCGGCGGTTTCCGAACCGGATGACCAAAAATGAACACGCGTCCGGCGATGCTGTCGCGACGCCGCTCCGAGGACACCTGCCATGCGAATCCACCCGGTCCATCTGCTGCTGCCTGCCGCATTGCTGCTGGCCGCCTGCCAACCCGACATTGCGCCCGGCAGCGCCACCGCGCCTGCGACACCAGCACCGGATGCGACTGCGCCGGCTGCGGGCAGCGACGACGACGTGGTCGTGTCGACCAACGAACCGTTCTGGCAGGCCACTGTCGAGGGCGACACGGTGATCCTGCGCGGCATCGACACGACGGAACGCCGCCTCACCGGCGCACGCGCATCGATGACCGCCGATGGCCGGCGTATCGACGCATCGGATGCGGAGGGCTCGTTGGTATTGATCGTGCGCCGGATGCGCTGCGAGGACGACATGTCTGGCGCGCGCTTCCCGATGACCGGCCTGCTGACGATCGATGGCCGCGGCCCGTTCCGCGGCTGCGCGCGGCCTGCATCGATGCCGGTGCCCCGGCCGCCCGAAGAGATTGGTGCGCAGGCGCCCGGACGGATACCGGACGCGTTCGTCGGCCGCTGGGATGCCGATGCCGAGGCGTGCGCGCAGCCTGAGACAGCAGCGATATGGGCCTGGTGGTCGCAGCGGACCGCTTGACCTTCCACGAAAGCCTCGCAACGCCGACCGTGATCGAACCGCTGGACGCGGATGCCGTGCGCGTCGTTGCCGATTACGAGGGCGAAGGCCAGCAGTGGTCGACCGAACAGACCCTGCGGTTGACCGAAGGTGGCGATCGTCTGGTCATCGAAGGTGCCGAGCAGGACGGGGTGAGCCGGGTGCGCTGCGCGGAGTGAGGTCCTGCGCGCCGGCCGCTGCATCCCAGCCTGCGCTGCGCGAGCGGCTGGAGACAACGGACGGTCTTGAACGGGCACGGCGTTTTTCGCGTCCGGTGGCTCCCCAGCTCGCAGCGTCCGGAATCGAGTCGTCCTCCCGCAACGCGATGCCGCATGCGGCGGGTACGCATCGCGCGTCTGCGTCGCGAATCTGCCGGCTCACAGCTGTGCGTGATGTCGAACGATCAGCAGCGATCGGCCCCGCAACTTGCGGGGCCGGGCAACACGATCAGCTCTCGATGAGCCGCTCGATCCCGACGATCTCGCCGACCCATACGAAGTGCGGCACGTCGGGCGCCGCCAGATCGTCCAGACGCAAACGCGCGTTGTGGCCTTCACTGCCGTCGGTGTCCCGGAAGACCTCGAGTGTCGGCCGCGCGGAGACCACGCCGTCGATCCGCGCGCCGTTGTCGAGCGTCACCCGCACGCGCGCCTCGTCATCGAGTTGGGCAATGCGCTGTTCGATCCGGTCGAGATCGTCGCGGCTGGTGTGGAGGCGGGGCGGTGTCTGGCTCATGACGGGCATCCGGGCGGGCCGTCAGGGTGCCGCCCGGTCGGCCAAGGCCGGGTGATGGCGTCAGCCTTCGGCTGCGGGGCGCAACAGCCGGTCGTACTCGCTGCGGATGCCCGCATAGCATTCGCAGGCGCGCGCCAGCAGCCCGTCGCGGCCGATCACCTGGATCAGACCGCGGCTGTAGCGGATGCAGCCTTCTTCCTGCAACCGGCGCGCCGCTTCGGTGATGCCTTCGCGGCGCACGCCAAGCAGATGCGCGATCTGCTCCTGGGTCATCTTGATTTCGGTCGACCCGATGCGGTCGTTGACCAGCAGCAGCCAGCGCGAGAGCTGGCGATCGACCGTGTGATGGCGGTTGCAGACGCCGGTCATCGCGGTCTGGGTCAGCAGGGCCTGCATGTAGCGCAGCAGGATGTGCTGGAACGCGCCGCCGCGCTGGAACTCGCGGAGCGCGACTTCGGAGCGCAGGGCCAGCGCTTCGCCGCCGACCTGCACGACTGCCCGCAGCGGCACGGAGCGCGCGCCAGCGACCAGTCCGATGCCCACAACGCCTTCGTTGCCGACCATCGCGACTTCGCTGGTATCGCCGTTCTCCAGCGCATACATCAGCGACACGATGCCTTCGCGCGGGAAATACAGCGTCGACTGGGGCGCGCCTGCTTCATGCAGCACCTTCCCGGCCGGCAGTTCGACCAGATGCAACTCGTCGCCGAGACGACCGCAGCTGTCCTCGGGCAGGTCCTGAAGCAATCCGTTGTTAGGGGCCCAAGGCGCTTTCTTCATGATGCGTTCGCAGAGTCATCACAGTTGAATCCGACCGTGAATTCTCGCGGCTGAATGCGGTGTCGTATGTGCGGAAGCGCGCATACAGGTCCCTGACTGGGAACCGCGATTGTCTGCTGATCGATCCATATCGGCATCCTGCCATCCTCCGTTTTCGGCGTGTTTTGCGGCTTTTCAGGACGAATCGCGCGTCGACGCGCATGTGTGAACGTCGAGGAAATAGCCGCGTCGACACGGATGCCGACGTGCAACTGCCGGATGCACTCCGGCAACCTCCATCTTGCGCCTGCTCGAGACCGCGATGACGGCGGCATGCTGAGGCTCTGGCATTGCCGCGCTGCACGGCGACGCGCGGTCGGCCTTGAAGTCAGTCGCCGCGCCCGCCCGAAAGCTGCGAGCGGTCACCGTCCTGGTCGAGATGCATCTCGATCGGCTTGCAGCAGACCGGGCAGTCCTCGACGTAGTCGCCCGATCCGCCGCCGGGATCGATCAGCGCTTCGAAACGTTCGCCGCACCAGGGGCAGCGCAGGGTGGTCGTGTCCCACATGGCGACAGCATGGACGCAGGGCAGTCATGACCATGTCGAGCCGTGCGAACGGGCCTGGCGTTCACGCATGCATGTTCGCCACGCCTCTAGGGTAGGCCGCCTGTTCCATTCAGCAGAGGCGCGCTCATGACCGGCATCCGAATCCGACCCTATCGTGGGCCTTCCGGCGGCTGGGGATCCGCCACGTCGCTGGCGCGTCATGTCACCGCCCCCGATGCGCCGACCGCAGAAGGCATGCGCCAGCTGCAGCGGCAGAACAAGGTCGACGGTTTCGCCTGCGTCAGCTGCTCCTGGGCCAAGCCCGCGACGCCGCACCGGTTCGAGTTCTGCGAGAACGGGGCCAAGGCGACGATGTGGGAACTCGACGAGGCGCAGGCCGACCCCGCGTTCTTCGCCGAGCACAGCGTCACCGAACTGCTTAAGTGGGCCGATCACGACCTCGAGGCGCAGGGACGTCTGACCGAACCGATGCGCTACGACGCCGGCAGCGACCGCTACGTACCGATCGGCTGGGACGAGGCCTTCGCCACCATCGCGCAGGAACTCGGTCCCCTCGATCCGGAAAGCGTCGTCTTCTACGCGTCCGGGCGTGCGTCGCTGGAAACCTCGTACATGTACGGCCTGCTGGCCCGTCTGTACGGCAACAACAACCTGCCCGACAGCTCCAACATGTGTCACGAGAGCACCTCGGTCGGATTGCCGCGCAGCATCGGCGTGCCGGTGGGCACGGTGCTGCTGGAGGACTTCGAACACTGCGACTGCATTCTGTCGTTCGGCCAGAACGTGGGCGTCAACAGTCCGCGCATGCTGCATCCGTTGCAGGACGCCGCCCGCCGCGGCGCCGAGATCATCACCTTCAATCCGCTGTACGAGCGCGGTTGGGAGCGCTTCACCAATCCGCAGGAACCGCTGGCGATGGCGACCGGCGCCTCGACGCGGATCAGCAATGCCTACTTCCCGGTCAGAGCGGGCAGCGATCTGGCGGTGATGCACGGTATCGCCAAGGCGCTGTTCGCGCTGGATGATGCCGCGCAGGCGGATCCGTCGCGCGAACGTGTGCTGGACGTGGGGTTCATCGAACACCACACGAACGGCTTCGAGGCCTTCGAACAGGCCGTACGCGCGGTCGAATGGCCGGCGATCGAACTCGAGTCGGGCCTGTCGCGCGCCGACATCGAAGGCGTGGCGGCGGTGTATGCGGCGGCGAAGTCGACCATCCTGATCTACGGCATGGGACTGACCCAGCACCGCTACGGCGTCGACAACGTCCGCATGATCTGCAACCTCGCGCTGATGCGCGGCAACGTCGGCCGGCCGGGTGCGGGCATTTGCCCGGTGCGCGGACATTCCAACGTGCAGGGTCAGCGCACGGTCGGCATTTCCGAGAAGCCCGAACTCGTGCCACTGGACAAGCTCGAAGCGCAGTACGACTTCAGCGCGCCGCGGAAGAAAGGCCTGGACACCGTCGAGACGGTGGACGGCGTTCTCGATGGTTCCGTACGTGCCTTCATCGGCCTCGGCGGGAATTTCGTGCGCGCCGCGCCCGAGACCGCGCGTCTGGAAGCGCATTGGCGCCGCCTGGCGCTGACCGTGCAGATCGCCACCAAGCTCAACCGCAGCCATCTCGTCTGCGGCCGTACCGCATTGCTGCTGCCGTGCCTGGGGCGGATCGAGAAGGACGTCCAGCGCAGCGGCGAGCAGTGCGTCACGGTGGAAGACAGCACGACCTGCATCCACGCGTCCTTCGGCACCAGCGAGCCGGCCGGTCCGCATCTGCTGTCCGAGCCGGCGATCGTCGCCCGGCTCGGCATGGCCCTGGTGCCCGGCAACACCCGCGTGCCGTGGCAGGCGTGGATGGACGATTACACGACGATCCGCGATGCGATCGAGCAGACGTATCCCGAGCAGTTCCGCGATTTCAATGCGCGCATGCACACGCCCGGTGGCTTTCCGCGCCCGGTCGGCGCGCGCGAGCGGCGCTGGGAGACACCCAGCGGCAAGGCCGAATTCCATACGCCCGAGCGTCTGTCGGCGACCGGCTTCGACGAGGCCGAGGGCCGCTTCCGTCTGCTGACGATCCGCAGCAACGACCAGTTCAACACCACGATCTACGGCTACCGCGACCGCTTCCGCGGCATCGAGGGCACGCGTCGCGTGGTCCTGATGCACGAGGACGACATCGCCGAATGCGGCCTGGCGGATGGCGACGAGATCGCACTGGTCACCGATGCTGAAGACGGCGAGGAGCGCATGGTCGGCGGGCTGCGGGTGGTGCCGTATCTGATCCCGCGTGGCTGCATCGCGAGCTATTACCCGGAATGCAATCCACTGATTCCGGTGGCGCACCACGCGGTCGACAGCCACGTGCCGGCGGCGAAGTCGATCCCGGTGCGGATCTCGCGCCGCACCGACGCGCCCGTGCCCGCCGGTCCTGCGCCGCACTGAGTCCGGAGGCACCGCGTTGGATCGCCCCGTTGCACGCGCGGGGTGTGCAAGGCGCGGAGCGGGGGCGACACTGTGCGCCCCCATGTTGCGGCTCCCTTCGTCTTGACTGAATCGACCGCGCTGCCGCCGGCGGCGCGTCCTGCCATGGGTCGGATCCGGCTGGCGCTGTTCCTCGCCGGCTTCGCCACGTTCTCGCTGCTGTACGGCGTGCAGCCGTTGTTGCCCGAGTTCGCGCGCGAGTTCGGCGTCGGCCCGGCCAGCAGTTCGCTGCCGCTTTCGCTGGCCACGCTGGGGCTGGCGCTGTCGATCTTCTGCGCCGGCGCGGTGTCGGAAAACCTCGGGCGACGCGGCCTGATGTTCGTGTCGATGGCGGTCGCTGCGGTGCTGACCGTGATCGCCGCCGCGCTGCCGCACTGGCCCAGTCTGGTGATCGTGCGTGCATTGGCCGGCATCGCGCTGGGCGGTGTGCCGGCGGTCGCGATGGTCTATCTGGCCGAGGAAGTGCCCGCGCACCGGCTGGGCGCAGCGGTCGGGCTGTATGTCGCCGGCAATGCCTTCGGCGGAATGATGGGGCGGCTGTCGGTGAGTTTCCTGACCGACTGGTTTGACTGGCACACTGCGCTCGCGCTGCTCGGTGGATTCGATCTGCTGGTCGCGATCGCCTTCGTCTGGTTGCTGCCGAAATCGCGGCATTTCGTGCGCCAGCGCGGGATCAATCTACGTTTCCATCTGCGCGCCTGGGGCGGGCATCTGCGCGATCCGCTGCTGCCGTGGCTGTTCGCGATCCCGTTCCTGGTGATGGGCGTGTTCGTCAGCGTCTACAACTATCTCGGCTTCCGGCTCGGCGCCGCGCCGTTCAATCTGGGGCAGGCCGAGATCGGTTGGATTTTCAGCGCCTACGTGTTCGGCATCGTCAGTTCGACGGTGGCTGGCGGCCTGTCGGATCGATTCGGCCGTGGCCCGGTCGTCGTCGCCGGTGTACTTCTTGCCGCGGCTGGCGTACTGCTGACGCTCGCGCCGACGCTGTGGTTGATCGTGCCGGGCCTGGTGCTGCTGACGATCGGATTCTTCATCGCGCATGCCGCGGCGAGCGCTTGGGTCGGCCGGCTCGGACGCACGCATCGCAGCCATGCGGCCTCGCTGTATCTGCTGTCGTACTACATGGGCTCGAGCCTGATCGGCGCGACCAGCGGCTGGCTGTGGGCGCACGGCGGCTGGCCGGTCCTGGCCGGCGGTGCGCTCGTGCTGCTGGCGCTCGCGTTTGTTGCCGCAAGGCATCTACAGCGCCACGCGCCGGATACGCCGTCACCGCGACATCCGTCCATCGCTTCGACCGGAGACTGACGCCATGCACATCGACGCCCTCGACCATCTGGTGCTGACCGTCGCCGACATCGACGCGACCTGCGCGTTCTACGGCCGCGCGTTCGGCATGCAGGTCGTGACCTTCGGCGCAGGCCGTCGCGCGCTCGCGTTCGGCGTGCAGAAGATCAATCTGCACCAGGCCGGTCAGGAGTTCGAACCGAAAGCGACGCGACCGACGCCCGGATCGGCGGACCTGTGCCTGCTGACGACGACGCCGCTGGACCAGGTGCAGACCGAACTGCGCGCTGCGGGTATCCACATTGAAGACGGGCCGGTGCCCCGTACGGGGGCGACCGGCCCGATTCTGTCCGTCTATGTCCGCGATCCGGACGGCAACCTCATCGAGATCGCCAACCGGCTCTGACGCGGGGCGCCGCTTACAGCATCGCCAGTTCGACGTTGCTGAGCGTCTTGCCGTAGTGCGTACGCAGGCGCAGCTTGCGCTCGAGGTCTTCGAGGATGCGGCCGGAGAAATCGAGACCGGTAAGTTCCTCGAGCATGTTGATGCCGCCGGGCGTGTCGACGTTCACTTCCATCAGCTTGTCGCCGACGATGTCGAGGCCGACGAAGTACATGCCGTCGCGGATCAGCTTCGGGGCGACCAGCTCGGCCAGACGCAGGGCATCGGCATCCGGCTTGGCCATCTCGTACTTGCCGCCGGCGCTGATGTTGCTGCGCGCATCGCCGCTGTCGTTGTAGCGACGAATGCAGGCGTAGGTGCCGTCGACTTCGAGCGGGCGGCCGTTGAGCATCAGCAGGCGCAGGTCGCCGTCCTTCGCCTTGGGCAGGTATTCCTGCGCGATCGCGTAGCCGTCGCGCAGCACCGCGTCGATCATCTGGTTGAGGTTGCCGCCGCTTTCCGGCGTGACCACGAACACACCCTGGCCGCCCGAGCCCTGCAGCGGCTTGATGACGCCATAGCCTTCGCGCGCTTCGATGAAGGCCTTGATCTCCTCGATGTCGCGGCTGATGCAGGTGACCGGCCGCACTTCCTCGGGGAAATGCTGGAAGTAGGTCTTGTTCGAGGCGTCGGTCAGGTGGGTCGGATCGTTGACCACCAGCGCGCGCTTCAATGCGCTGAGCTGGGCGAACAGCAGGCCGCTGCCCGGCGCCCAGGGGCGTTCGACCATTTCGTCGGCAGGATCGCTGCGCAGCATCAGCACGTCGAGATCGTCGACCGAGATGCGATCGGTCGGGCAGTCGTCGGACTGCAGGTCGACCAGCAGGGCCGCATCGTCGGCGTAATCCTTGCCGCAGGGCATGTGCGCGCAGGCGCGCACGGTGCCGTCGGCGTCGTAGGTGAAATCGGCCAGACCGATCAGCGCGATCTCGTGGCCGCGCGCAAGCGCACGGCGTGCAAGACGGATGGTGGTGTAGTTGTCCTGCTCGGTGGCGACGTCGTTGACGACGAAGCCGATGCGCATGGGGGTACGCGTCTCGGTCATGCAATGTGCTCCGGGGGGCGGTGCGTCTGGAAAAGGTGGTCGACCGGCGTATGCCGGCAGGCGTCGAGCCGCGAGGCGAAATCCTCGGCGGCGGCGTAACGGGGCAGCAGTTCGGGCGGCACGATCCAGCCCTCGTCGAGCAGTGCATCGAGTGCCGCGAACTGGGGCAGGGCGAACTTGCCCAGGAACAGGGCGTCGAAATCGCCGCCCGCTTCGAGGTAGGCCAGCAGATCGCGCAGGCCACGCAGGTAGACGGCGTCCTTGGTCAGGCCGCCGCCGCGCCGCGCGCGCACCGCGACGTCGAAGGCGTCGTCGGTGGGCAGGTCATGGGTGTCGTGCAGGCAGGCGAAGATCTCGGGCAGGCGTTCGCCCGATGCCGCCATCGAGGCGGCGACCACGCGCGCGGCCAGCACCCGCAGGCGCTCGCCGGGCAGATAGCCGGCCAGATATTCGGACAGCACGCCCAGGCCTTCCTGCATCGGGTCGTACTGGGCCAGGCCCACTTCGAGCTGGCGCAGCGCCTGCCGGCGTCCGTTGTGGCGCGTGACCACATGGGTGCCGATCTCGTGCTGGATCAGGGGATCGATGCGCGCGCGTGGCAGACGGATGTTGCCGTCGATGTAGAAGGTGCCGTGGGACACCATCAGCATCGAATTGATGTCGGTGTCGACCACCACGTCGATGTGGAAATCGGGCGCCTGCGCGCGGTACCAGTCGATCTCGGCCTCGACGGCGGCGCGCATCTCGTCGATGCCGGCATCGGCGACCAGCGGATCGCCGTTGGGCACGCGTTCGAGGATGCGCTCGGCCAGCGCCAGCAGCTCGGGCTCGACGGCGCCGAACAGGGCCACGCTGGCATCGACGAAACCGGGCAGATCGCGCTGTTCGACCAGATCGACCATGCGCACCAGCTCGCGCTGCTTTTCCGCCAGCAGCGACTGCAGCGCCGGCGATTCGATCGCGGCCACGGGCAGGGCGTCGAGTTCGGCGCGGATCTCGGCGAGGTCGAGTTCCAGATCGAGATAGCGCAGCGGCGGTTCGCTGCGTCGGCCATCGTTTTCGAAGGCCTGCCACAGCGCATCGCCGTCGAGCGGCGACAGGGCGAGCAGCCAGTCGAGCCGCGCATCGAGGCGCGCGAGGGCATCGTCGACCAGGGCGGCGTTGGCAGGAAGCGGGCGGACGGTCGGACGGGCGGTGAGCGTGGTGACCTCCACGCTCACGACAGGAACTCCGGACGCACTGCGTCGACCGCGTGCTGCAGACCGTCGCGCAGCGCGTACAGCGCCGGGATGTCGGCCTGGCCGCTCCACTCGTCCATGAAGATCTTCTTGTACTCGGGCGAGATCGTGCACACGCGCTCGCCCCAGTGGGCGTAGATCCATTCCGGGAAATGACCGCCGGTGGGGAAGCGCACGTTGCAGCGCACGTCGGGCAGGGCGCCGCGCACCGGATGCCGGCGCAGGACATTGGCGAACCGCTTCGCGGTGTGGCCCCAGCGCTCAGGGTCGAGCGTGGTCACGCCCAGCTCGATATCCGGGTTGTCGGCCTGCGCCGCGGGCGCGGCATCGGGTCCGTCGCGGCGATGGTTGTAGCTGTGGATGTCGATCAGCAGGGCGCAGCCCCAGCGTTCGACGGTGCGGTCGATGAGCTCGCCCATCGTGGCGTAGAACCGGTCGTACAGCGCGAGAGAGGCTTCGCGCTCGGCCGCTTCGAGCGGCTGGTGCCAGACCTCCAGCCCCCAGCAGGCGGCGGGATCGGTGTAGATCGCGGTGTCGCGCGGGCGATTCAGATCGACTTCGAAACGCGACCTGCGCACGCGCAGACGCGCATCGCCGACCTGGGTCAGCAGGCTGGTGAGGGGATCTTCCTCGCGCTGGCGTGCGTCGTCGGACAACGCGATGCGCTCGCGCAGGGCCGGCCGCAGGGTGTGGCCGTCGTGGATCGCGGTCGTGATCACCGGGCCGTCGGACACGGTCAGATCCCAGGCGTCTTCGCGCAGGCGAAGGGCGGGCGGGGTGTCGGCGGTGAGGAAGGTTTCGGTGTGGGGGCGGCGTGGATCGGGCATATCAGGCATGCGGGATATGCTGGCAACGCCGCAATGATGTGGACGTGACCGCAAACGGGCGCCTGGTTGACGGTGTCTTAACGCCATCACCGCACGCGGCCATTGCTGCGGCGCAGGCGGCTGGATAAGGTCGCGGTCCCGCTCCCTCGTCCTCGCCCATGGCCCTTCGCCGCATTCCGGTCGCCGCGCTCGTCGCTGCCCTGTCCACGTCCGCCGTCCACGCCGATGAAGGCATGTGGATGCCGGGCCAGCTCACCGATCTGGCCACCCCGATGCGCCAGGCGGGTTTCCGCGGCGACCCGCGTGCACTTGCCGACGTGACCCGGCCGCCGCTCAGCGCGGTGGTCAAGGTCGGCGGCGGCACCGGCGCCTTCGTCTCCGGCGACGGCCTGCTGCTGACCAACCACCATGTCGCCTATGGCGTCATCCAGTACAACAGCAGCGCCGAACGCGACATCATCGACGGCGGTTTCATCGCCGACGGGCGCGGCGACGAGCGTCCATCGAATCCCGATTTCCGCGTGCTGGTGACCGTCGGCTTCGACAAGGTCACCGATACGGTGCTGGCCGATGCGCGTGGCACCACCGGACGCGCCTACTTCGATGCCGTCGACGCCGCCAGCAAGCGCATCGTCGCCGAGTGCGAACAGGCGGGCCAGGTGCGCTGCAGCGTGGCCAACATGTACTACGGCACCGATTTCTACCGGATCACCCAGCTGGAGCTGCGCGACGTGCGCCTGGTCTACGCGCCGCCGCGCGCGATCGGCAACTACGGCGACGAGATCGACAATTTCATGTGGCCGCGCCACACCGGCGACTTCACCCTGCTGCGCGCCTATGTCGCGCCCGACGGCACACCGGCCGCCTACAGCGCCGACAACGTGCCGTACCAGCCGCCGGCGCACCTGCAGGTGGCGCGCGACGGTCTGAAGGCGGGCGATTTCGCCATGCTGGCCGGCTATCCGGGCACGACCTTCCGCCATCGCACCGCGGCCGAGTTCGATGCCCAGGTCAATGCGACCCTGCCGCAGCGGGTGTCGGTGTTCGATGCGCTGATCCAGGCCGTCGAGACCGCCGGCGCGGCCGATGCCGACGTACGCACGCGCTACGCCTCGCAGCTGCAGTCGCTGAAGAACAACCGCAAGCGTGCCGCCGGTGAACTGGAAGGCCTGCAGCGCAGCCGCGCGGTGCAGCAGCGCAGCGAGGACGAGGCCGCGATGCTGGCCGCGACCACCGGCGACGATGCCGCGGCCATCGCCGAGCTGCAGGCGATCCTGGCGGACGCGGGTGCGCAGGGCGAGCGCGACCTGCTGCTCGGCCTGATCGCCACGCAGACCCAGCTGATGCGCTCGGCGTTGCTGCTCGAACGCCTGCGCATCGAGTCCGGCAAGCCGGATGCCACGCGCGAAACCGGCTACCAGCAGCGCGATCACGCGCTCATCGAAGGCGTGCTGAAACAGGTCCAGCGCCGCTACGCGCCCGCCGCCGAGAAGGCGGTGCTGGGCGTGCTGCTGGGTCGCTACCAGCAGCTGCCGGACGCGCAGCGTGTGCCTGCCTTCGACGCCGCCTTCGGCCGCACGCCCGAGGCGCTGGCAACCGCACTCGACACGCTGTACGCCGCGACGACGCTGGGCGACGAAGACGCCCGCCTGTCGCGTTTCGCCGCGGCGCGCACCGGCCAGGCGCTGGCGGACGATCCGCTGCTCACGCTGGCCGGGCCGCTGGTCGAGGCGCAACTGGCGCTGGAAGACGCGCGCAAGACGCGGGACGGCGAGCAGCTGCGCCTGCGGCCGGCCTACATGCGCGCCCTGTTCGCCTGGCGCGCGTCGCAGGGGCGCGCCGTCTATCCGGATGCCAACGGCACGCTGCGCATCAGCTACGGCCAGGTCGAAGCGCTGGCGCCGCGCGACGCGGTCGCCTTCGCGCCGGTGACCACGGTCGCGGGCATCGTCGAGAAGCACACCGGGCAGGTGCCGTTCGACGCGCCCGCGCCGCTGCTCGATGCGATCGCCGCAGGCGATTTCAACGGCACCGCGGATCCCGCGCTCGGCACCCAGCCGGTCAACTTCCTGACCAATCTCGACACCACCGGCGGCAATTCCGGCTCGCCGGTGCTGGATGCGCGCGGGCAGCTGGTGGGCCTGAACTTCGACAGCAACTGGGAGTCGGTCAGCGCCAGCTGGTGGTTCGACCCGCGCACCAAACGCGCGATCCACGTCGACATGCGCTACATGCGCTGGCTGATGGCGAAGGTCTATCCGGCGCCGGCGCTGCTGGAGGAAATGGGCGTGCCCGCGCGATGAGCCCGCGCGTGCCGCTGCGATGACGCGCACGGCGCTTCCGCCGCGCGACGGGGTGCCCGCCAGTCGTCTGCAGCTGCCGCCGGGCGACTGGACGACCGTGCTCGATGCGCTGTGCGCGCATTTCCCTCGTATTCCGCGTGCGGTCTGGATCGACCGCTTCGCACGCGGGCGCATACTCGATGCGGCAGGCCATGCCCTGCCGCTCGACGCGCCCTACCGGGTAGGTCTGGAGATCGGCTATTACCGCGAGGTGGTCGACGAGCCGGTGATCGCCGCCGAGGCGCGCGTGGTCCATGTCGATGCGCACCTGCTGGTGGCCGACAAGCCGCACGGCCTGCCGGTGATGCCCGCGGGCGGATTCGTCGAGCAGACCCTGCTGACCCGTCTGGTCCGCCAGTTCGACAACCCGCATCTGGTGCCGCTGCACCGGCTCGACCGGGCGACGGCCGGTCTGGCGTTGTTCTCGGTCGATCCCGGTACGCGCGACGCCTATCAGGCACTGTTCCGCGACCGCAGGATCGACAAGCGTTACGAAGCGCTGGCGCCGCCCTTGCCGGACCTGGCATTTCCGCACCGGCGCTGCAGCCGCATCGAGCGCGGCACGCCATTCTTCCGCATGCACGAGACCGAAGGCGCGGCGAACAGCGAGACCGGCATCGAGGTCATCGAACGCGGCGCGGCGGCATGGCGCTATGGGCTGACGCCGGTGACCGGCCGCAAGCACCAGCTGCGGGTCCACATGGCGGCGCTCGGTGCGCCGATCCTGCACGACCCCTGGTATCCCGACATCGCGGACGTGCCGCCCGGATCGCCGCTGCAGCTGCTGGCGCGTTCGCTGGCGTTCGACGACCCGCTGGATGGTAGAGCGCGCCACTTCGCGTCGACGCTGGCGCTGTCCGGCTGAGCCGGTCGATGCCTGCTTACGCGGCGCGCCCGCGCAGCCAGGCCAGTGCACCGTCTGCCGCCACCCGGCCGCTGGCGAAGCACGCCGTCAGCAGGTAGCCGCCGGTCGGGGCTTCCCAGTCCAGCATTTCGCCGGCGACGAAGGTGCCGGGCAGGGCGCGCAGCATCAAGCCCTTGTCCAGCGCTTCGAAACGCACACCGCCGGCGCTGCTGATCGCTTCGGCGATCGGACGTGGCGCCTGCAGCCGGAGCGGCAGTCGCTTGATCGCCGCCGCCACGCGCGCGGCATCCGCAAGCGCGTCGCGGTCGAGGGTTTCGAACAGCAGTGCGGTCTTGGCCGCATCGAGGCCGGTTGCGCGGCGCAGGTGTTCGCCGATGCTGCGCCGGCCGCGGGGGCGTTCCAGATCGTGCTGCAGCCGCGCCGCATCGCGTCCCGGTGCGAGATCCAGCTCCAGCAGGGCGGTGCCCTCGCGGGCGATCGTGTCGCGCAGGTCGGCCGAGATCGCATAGATCGCGCTGCCCTCGATTCCGGTGGCGGTCAGCACGCATTCGCCCTGCAGCGCCCGGGGCACGCCCTGCGCGTCGCGCCAGTGCAGCACGACCGGCTTCAACGGCGCGCCGGCGTGGCGTTCGGACAGGTGTGCGCTCCAGCCGACGTCGAACCCGCAATTGGCCGGCACCAGCGGTGCGATGTCGACGGCCCGTGCTTCGAGCCGGGGCACCCAGGCGCCATCGGAGCCGAGTTCCGGCCAGCTGGCGCCGCCCAGCGCCAGCACCGTCGCATCGGTCGCATGCAGGCGCGGGCCGTCGGGTGTCTCGAACTGCAGCTGTCCGTCGTCGCTCCACCCGGTCCAGCGGTGCTGCATGTGGAAACGCACGCCGGCATCGCGCAGGCCGCGCACCCAGCCGCGCAGCAGTGGCGCAGCCTTGAGGTCGTTCGGAAACACCCGGCCCGAACTGCCGACGAACGTCTCGACGCCGCGCGCCGCGGCCCAGTTGCGCAGCGCCTGCGCGTCGAACATGTCGAGCCAGCGGGCGATCTCGCCCTGCCGCGTGCGGAACCGGGCATCGAACGCAGGCCGCGGTTCGGAATGGGTGAGGTTGAGCCCGCCCTTGCCGGCGATCAGGAATTTGCGGCCCACCGAGCCCTTGGCATCGAAGACATCGACCTCGATCCCCGCAGCGCGGGCGGTTTCGGCGGCGAACAGGCCGGCCGGGCCGCCCCCGACGATGGCGAGCCGCTGCGACAGGGAGGACGTGGGCGATGCGGAGTGGGGCACAGATGACATCGCGCCATTATGCCGGGCGCCGCCCACTCATCCGGCGCCAACGCCCGCCTTGCTAGGGTCGCCGCTCCTCACCACGCGAGCATCGCAGGAGTCCGTCATGGCCACCGGCTGGGCAGGCGAAGGCGCCGTACAGGAGCAGATCGACGCGACCGTCAAGGACGCGATCAAGCGTGCGCGCAGCCAGCTGCGCAGCGGCCCCGGGCTCACGCACTGCGAGGAATGCGACACCCCGATTCCCGAAGCCCGTCGCCAGGCGGTGCCGGGCGTCCGCCTGTGCGTGGACTGCCAGGCGCAGCACGACGAGGATGTCGCCGGCGCGGGCTTCAACCGCCGCGGCAGCAAGGACAGCCAGCTGCGCTGAGCGCAGGTCGACCGCAGGTTTGCACGCGATGGCCGCGCCGCCTACGGTGGCCACCCCTCCTTGCAGAGCATGTCCATGATCGAACGCTTCGACGCCGGCCCCCGCATGTCCGAGGCCACCCGCTACGGCGGACTGGTCTATTGCGCCGGCCAGGTGCCCGAAAGCCTCGGCGCCGACATCGGCACGCAGACGCGTGAAGTGCTGGCCGCGATCGACGCGCTGCTCGCCGACGCCGGTTCCGATCGCACGCGCATCCTGTCGGCGCAGATCTATCTCGCCGACATCGCCGACTTCGATGGCATGAACGTCGAGTGGGATCGCTGGGTCACGCCGGGGCAGGCGCCCGCACGCGCTACCGTCGAGGCGAAGCTGGCCGATCCGGGCTGGCGCATCGAGATCGTCGTGGTGGCCGCGGCGGCCTGACAGGTGCGGTATCTGCAACGCCCGCAGGGCTGACCGATACATGGAAGCAGCGGGCGGACGGCGTCTGCGTTGCCCGCCCGGTCCCGATGCATGCGCCGCGCTTGCCGGCGCGCGCGATCGCTCGTAGAATGCGCGTCCCGATCGGGCCGGCACTGCCGGACGATGCATCAACGGGCGGTTAGCTCAGCGGTAGAGCATTGCCTTCACACGGCAAGGGTCACAGGTTCAATCCCTGTACCGCCCACCATCGGATCGGAACGAATCGACCACCCGCCCGGGTGGTCTTTTTCGTTGTGCGTCTTGAAGGCGCGCGCGTTCGACCTGCGCGGACCTGCTCGATCCGCCGCGACCGCAGTCGTATGACGCGATGCCCGTCGGGACGGCCTGTCGCCCGCCGATGCAGACCACGCCGGTCTAGAATGCGCGCCATCCCTGCTTTCCGGAGTCCGCGTGTTCCATCGCGACCGCTTGCCCGTGTGGCTGCACGACTGGCTCGACATCGTCGTGCCGATCGGCCAGATCCTGCTGATCCTGCTCGTCGCCTGGCTGCTGCGCACGCTGGTGCGACGGCTGGTGGAACGCGTCGGGCACCGCTACACGCTGCCGCCCGAGGCGGTGGTCGGCGCGCGCCGGGTCGCCTCGTTCCTGATCTACGCCGCGGCGTTCCTGCTGGTGCTCGAGCGTCTGGGCGTGTCCGGCACGGTGTTGTGGACGGCGTTCACGGGCTTTGCGGCTGTCGCAGCGGTGGCGTTCTTCGCCGCCTGGAGCGTGCTGTCGAACATCTTCTGCACGATGCTGATCCTGACCACGCGTCCGTTCCGGCTCTACGACCATGTCGAGCTGTTGGAGAACGGCGAGAAGCCGGGTCTGCGCGGCAAGGTGGTCGACATCAATCTGGTCTACACCACGTTGCGCGAGACCGACGACGGCGACGGTGCAGGCACCGTGCTGCAGATTCCCAACAGCCTGTTCTTCCAGCGTGCGCTGCGGCGCTGGCGCGGTGGCGCCTTGCCCGAGCTCAAGCGCGCGGATGGCACGCCCGG
Source organism: Luteimonas sp. Soil_C_5 (assembly GCF_057656615.1). Taxonomy (NCBI): domain Bacteria; kingdom Pseudomonadati; phylum Pseudomonadota; class Gammaproteobacteria; order Lysobacterales; family Lysobacteraceae; genus Luteimonas; species Luteimonas sp. Soil_C_5. The sequence continues at coordinate 677,924 of NZ_JBDGKA010000001.1, read as the reverse complement.
CGATCCGCTGGACGTCTGAAACGGCGTGCGGTGACGCGTGCGTCGGGCGATGTCCGGCACGCGGACACGCGCATCGCGATCCGCCGGCTCAGTCGGTGTAGGCCTGCACCAGCGAATTCAGATGGACGCGCTCGGCGTCGCGCAGGGCGGGGGACAGCAGCATCATCACCTGCACGATGCCGGCGCGGATCGCGGCCTGCTCGTCGCGTTCGCCGCGCGTCGCGCTGTAGTTGAGCCAAAACGTGGCGACGACGATGAGGTTCGTGGCCGCGGCGTCGATCTCGGTGGCCGACGCGCGCAGGATGCCGGCGCGCGCCAGGCCGGTGACGAACGCACGCGCACGCAGGTGGGCGCGTCCCAGGATCCGAGAGAACCGCACGCGCAACCTTCGGTTGCGGCTGAGGATTTCCAGCAGGTCGCGGTAGAGGAAGCGGTAGTCCCAGACGCATTCGAAGACCGCATGCAGCTGCAGCCACAGATCCTCGAGTTCCGGCAGGCGTGCCTCGGGCACGACCAGCGCCGCATCCATGCGCGCTTCGTAATGCGCGAACAGCTGCTCGATGATGTCGTCCTTGCTGCGCACGTGGTAGTACAGATTGCCCGGGCTGATGCCCAGTTCGGCCGCGATATGGTTGGTGGTGACGCCCGGCTCGCCGCGCGTGTTGAACATCGCCAGTGCGCAATCGAGGATCCGTTGGCGGGTATCGCGGGCCATCGGCGCGGGTCAGTCCGCGCGGCGCGGGTGCGAGGCGCGCTGCGCCGGAGGCGGCGTCCGGATACATCGCGCGGAGCTGTGTGCGGCGCCGGTGTCGGCGCGAGCCAGCATCGCAACCCGTGGCGTTGATCGTGCAGATCGAACTCGCGTCGCCGTGCCGGCGCCGCGAATCAACATCGCGCCGCCGCCGTATGCGCGTGCCGCATGACCGCGCAGTGTGCAGGCCCGCAACGCAGCCGGCTGCAAGGCCGGGACATCGCCCGCGTCGCGCGCGGCGCACATGATCAGAAGCTGCGGCACTGCAGGAAGCGTGTCTGCTGGCCGCTGCCCGGCGGCGGCGTCAGCTGGATGCGCGACGCGGTCAGGTCGGGCTGTCGCAGCACCAGCGCGCAGACCCGGTCGACCGTGGCCTGGTCATCGGGCCGGTCGATGAAGACCTGCAGCGTGGACCCGCTGGCCCAGGCTGCGCGTGTCACCGACGGCAGCGTGCCGAGCGACGCAACGAGATCGCTGCGTTGCGCGTCGATCGAGGCCCGCGGCGGCGCTGCGATGTGGACGGGTTCGGCGGACGTGGCGGGTGCCGTCGTGGCAGCGGCCGGGGCGGCGGCGGGTGCAGGCGCCGGCATCAGGATGAAGGTGGCAATGCCGGCCAGCAGGGCCAGCAGCCAGGACAGCAGGATCCGCCGGCGCGCCCGGGTGCCGGTCTGCAGACGGATCTCGGCGAGCTGGTCGGCCGGCATCAGCTCGCGCACTTCCGGCCACAGGGTTTCGCCATCGAGCAACTCGATGCGCAGCTTGCCGGCGAGATCGCGGGCGTCGCGGTCGATCCGGCCCTGGGTGACCAGCAGGCCACCGGTCGCGCCTTTCAGCAGCATCTCGCTGGACAGGGTCTGCACCGCATTGCGGCCGAGCACGAACGTCGCGCCGTGCTTGCACGACAGCAGCCAGCGGCCGTTCTCGTGCTGCAGCACGTAATCGCTGTCGCCGGAAATCTCGCCGGTGCCGATGGTGTGCACATAGCCACGCCGCTGCAGGGCCTGCAGCACCATCCCGATGAAGCCACGCCAGGAAATCGCCGACAGGGCGACGATGCCGGCGGCGGTCTCGTCGCGGCGGCGCTGGATGGTGTGGAAGAACAGTGTCGCGACGATCCCGATGGCGAGTGCCACCCCCGTCGCGGCCAGCCATTGGGCAGTCATGCGGCAGCCGTTTCTGCGTATCGGTGTCGAAGAATACCCGAGGCGCGCGTACCCGCAGTGGCAGTGCGCATGCTCCACGCCACGGCAGCGCATCGGGCCGCCGCGGCGTGGGCGTGTCGATCAGCCCTTGGACGCGGGCGTCCTGCGGCGCTGGGCTGCGGCTGGCGATGTGCGCGCCGCGGTCTTCTTCGCAGTCTTGCCGGGTGCCGCGGCCTTGCGGGGCGCCGTTTTGCGCGCCGCGGTCTTGCGGGGCGGGGCCTTGCCGGTCGCAGCGGGTGCGTCGGCCTTCGCGGTCCGTCCGCCGCGCGCACGCAGCTCACGGCTCAGCGCGTCGACCTTGTCGCGCAGCGCCTGCACCTCGTTGCGGTCCGGCACGCCGAGCTGGTGCAGGGTGCGCTGGACGCGCTCCTCGACCACGCGTTCGAACCGGTCCCAGGTCTCGGCCGCACGTTCGCGGGTCTGATCGACGCCGGTTTCCATCGCGCTGCGCACGGTCTGGGCCCGCGCCGTGGCGAAGCTGCGCGCGGTCTGTTCGAGGCCGAGACCATCCTTCACCAGGCCGTCGAACAGGCGCGAGCCTTCGGCCTGCGCGCGTCCGAATGCGCCGACACCGGCCAGCCAGATCTGCTGCGCGGATTCACTGATCGACGGCCGCGCCGTGTCCGAGGTGCGGTGCACGCCGTCGGCCGGTGCGCGGCGGTTGGCGGTCTTCTTCGTCGTCTTGCGGGTCGTGGCCATGGAGTGCTCCAGCAGATCGGATGGGAGCTGCAGCGTCCCGCGCCGGGCTAGAGCATTCACTCCAGGCGATGCGCGGCGTTCATCCGCGCAGCCGCCGTGTCGTTCGTCACCGCATGTGCCGCGGATTGCCCGCAGCGCGGCCAGCATCGAAGATGCGGAGATGCGCGAATCCGATATCCACCTCCGCCTCCGCAATCGTCTCTACTGGCACCAGCGGCTGCACGACCCGGTGGCCGAGCCGCGCAACGGCTCGCACTGGGTGCCGGAACTGCGGCGCTGGCAGGCGGCGCGACTGGCGTCGAGTTTCGACCACGTGCTCGATGATCCGGCGCGGCGCCCGGCTGCCGAATTCTTCCTCGACGATGTCTATGGCGATCGGGATTTCACCCGTCGCGACGCCGACATCGCACGCACGCTGCCGGTCATGCGACGGCTGCTGCCGGCCAGCCTGCTGGTGACCGTCGCCGATACGCTGGAGGTCGGGGCGCTGAGCCACGCCCTGGATCTGCACATGGCCGATGCATTGCACACGCTCGCGCCGCGGCGACGCCGGCTCGACGACACGCTGTACGCGCGGGCTTACAACGAGGTCGGTCGACCGCTGCTGCGGCAGCGCCAGATCCGGCTGGTCGCGCGGGTCGGCGGCGGCTTCGCGCGGGCGCTGCGGATGCGCGGCGTCTCCGCGTTGCTGGCGTTTTCGCGTGGACCCGCGCGGTTGGCCGGCCTGAAGGAGCTGCAGGGCTTCCTCGAGCGCGGCTATGCCGCCTTCGATGCGCTAGATGATGCGGATGCATTCGTTGCGGAGATCGAACGCGACGAACGGACGATCTCGGATCGCCTGTTCGCCGGTCATCCCGCGCCGTACGTCCGCGACTGACCGCCGCGGAACGTGACCGTCAGCGGAACTTCTCTTCCAGCACCCGGCGGATCTCGGCCTCGATCGGGCCGCGCATCGCCGCGAGCAGGAAGCCGAGCTTGGCGGTCACCCGCAGGTTGCCCGGCAGCATGTCGATCGTGCCGTCGACGCCGGAGCGGCTGAATTTCAGGCTGTCGCCGCTCCAGGCGGTCTGCATGTCGAACTTCGCGGCAAGCTTGCCTGCGACGTCCTCGACGGCGGAGCGCGCCTTGTCCGGTGCGAGCGAATGCGGGTGGGTGATATCGATGCCGGCCATGGAGTCGGTTCCGCAAAAAGAGGCGACTATTCTGCGACGCCGCGGCGCATCGACCAAGTGACGGCCGGCGCGGGCCGCGCCTCGTGCTAGATTGCCGCCGCATGACCGCGCTCAAGCTGCGTTTCCCCACTCCCGACGAACCCGAGCTGCCGCTCGACATCGGCGTGCACGGCATTGCGCCGCGCGTCGGTCGCAACGGTCTGGGACCCGTGCGCGATGGCGCTGATCCCAGTGTGCGGTTCTGCGTCGATCGCCGCGGCGTCTGGCTGACCGTCAGCGAGGGCGTGCGCGGCGTGCACGTTAACGGCCGCGCGATCCGGCGCATGGCGATGCTCCGCACCGGGGACGCGATCTACGTCGACGGTCAGGAACTCCGGCTGGTATCGGCCGTGCCGCTGTCGACGCGCGGCGAGGACCTGTCGGCCGACGATGCGTTCGAAGGCGACGACGCCGATGTACGCACCGTGCTGCGCGGCGTCGGTGGCCGTTACCACGGCCGCAGCTTCACCCTGGAACAGCCGCGCCTGGTCGGACGTCACGCCGAGGCCGACATCCGCATCGAGGATCCGGGCTTCGCGGACCGGCATGCGCGTCTCGAGCGCGCCGGCAGCGGCGTGCGCCTGGTCGATCTGGGGTCGGGCGAGGGCAGCGTGGTCAACGGCGAACCGGTGCGTGACGCGCTGCTGCGCGCAGGCGACCAGGTCGTCTTCGACGCCCATCACCGCTTCGTCGTCGAGGCGCCGTCGCGCGTCGTGGTGCTGCCCGGCGCGGACGAGGACCCCGACGAGACCTATCTGACCGAAGACGCCTCCCGCGGACGCAGTGGCGGACTGCCGCTGCCGTGGCTGCTGCTTGCGGCGCTGCTGATCGCCGGTCTGCTCTGCGCACTGCTGCTGTTCGGGCCGGCCTGAACCCCGTGTCCGCGCGTCGCCTGCCGACGCGCAGTTTCATCGGCCGGCTGCGGTCCTGGCAGCCGGGCGTGCACCGCGCCTGCGATCCAGCGCCTTCCAGATCCGCCAGCCCAGCAACGCGGCCAGGATGCCGGCGTAAAGCGCAGGCTCGCGCCAGTCGGATTTGACGATCCACCAGAAGTGCAGCACGGCGAGCGCCGCGATCGCATAGATCAGCCGGTGCAGACGCCCCCAGTTGCGGCCAAGCCGGCGCATCCAGCCTTTGGTCGACGTGACCGCCAGCGGCACCAGCAGCAGCCAGGCCAGGAATCCGACGGTGATGAAGGGGCGTCGCGCGATTTCGATCGCGATCTTCGACACGTCGCCCACCAGATCGAGGGTCAGCCAGGCCGCGAAGTGGATGCTGGCATAGGCGAACACGTACAGCCCGAGCATGCGACGGAAGCGCAGCAGGACGGTCCAGCCGGTGAGCTGGCGCAGCGGCGTCACCGCCAGCGTGATCAGCAGCAGACGCAGGGCGCCCGTGCCGGTCTCGTGTTCGATCGCCACGATGGGGTCGGCGCCGAGCGCATCGATATTGCCGCCGCCCAGGACCTGCCAGGTGCGCCAGGCCAGCCAGGCAAGCGGCGCCAGCGCGAGCAGATGCACCAGCACCTTCGCCGCGATGACGCCGGGCGGCGTGGGCGCTGGCATCCGGCGTCCCGCAGGCGGCGCGGCGCGGCCGCTCAATACCATTGGCGCAGATCCATGCCCGCGTACAGCGAGGCCACCTGGTCTCCGTAGCCGTTGAAGGGGCGCGTGTCGATGCGGTTGGCGATCAGGCGGTTGCCGGTGCCGGCGATGCGGCGTTCGCTCTTCTGGCTCCAGCGCGGATGGTCGACCGCCGGATTGACGTTGCTGAAGAAGCCGTATTCCGAGGGCTGCAGCTGGTTCCACGCCGTCGGCGGCATGCGTTCGACGAAGCGGATGCCGACGATCGACTTGATGCTCTTGAAGCCGTATTTCCACGGCACGACCAGACGCAGCGGTGCGCCGTTCTGCTGCGGCGTCGGCTTGCCGTACAGACCGGTGGCGAGGAAGGCGAGGGGATGCATGGCCTCGTCGATGCGCAGGCCTTCGCGGTAGGGCCAGTTGATCGAGCGGAAACGCAGGCCCGGCATCTGTTCGCGGTCGGCCAGCGTGGTGAACGCGACGTACTTCGCCTTGGACGTCGGTTCGAACCGGCGCAGCACGTCGGCCAGCGACACGCCGGTCCATGGAATCACCATCGACCAACCTTCCACGCAGCGCAGCCGGTACACCCGTTCCTCGCTGGCGGCGCCGCGCAGCAGGTCCTCCAGGGACACGCGGCCAGGCTTGGCGCACTCGCCGCCGACCTCGACCGTCCACGGCGACGTGCGCAGCGTCTTGGCCGCGCGCGAGGGATCGCCCTTGCCGGTGCCGAACTCGTAGAAGTTGTTGTAGGTGGTGATGTCCTCGTAGCGCGTCAGTTCTTCCGACGTGCGGAATCCGCTGCGCGCCTGCTCGGGCGTGAGCCGGGCCGTGGACGGCGGCGGGGGCTCGGCCTCGGCGCAGCCGGCGAGGCCCAATGCAGGGGCGGCGGCCATCAGCGCCAGCAGCCGGCGGCGGTCGCGATAGACGGTCTCATCGGTGACTTCGGATTCGCGGATCCGCAGGGCATCGCGCAACGACATCACGGAAACTCCTCGGCGCTGTGCGCCTGTATTCGACCTGTGGACATACGTTGCCAGCGCAACCATCGGATGCACGTCAAACTGTTGCGCTGCGGCATACTTGCCGGCCCCGAAATCCGTTCCGTGGAGTGTTCAATGGCGCGTGCGTACAACTTTGCCCCGGGACCGGCGGCCCTGCCTGAAAGCGTGCTGAAACAGGCGCAGGCGGACATGCTGGAGTGGGGCGATGCCGGCGCGTCGATCGTCGAGATGAGCCACCGCGGACCGGAGTTCATGGAGGTCGCCACACGCGCCGAAGCCGATCTTCGCACGCTGCTCGGTGTGCCCGATGACTACGCGGTGCTGTTCCTGCCGGGCGGCGCGACGACGGCGCAAGCGCTGCTGCCGCTGAACTTCGCGAACCAGGGCGACACGGTCGATTACATCGTCACCGGCCACTGGGGCAAGACCGCGCTCAAGCAGCTCACGCCATCGGTTTCGGTGAACATCGCCGCCAGCGGCGAAGCCGACGGCTACCGCACGATTCCCGCGCGCGAGTCCTGGCGGCTGACGCCCGGCGCGGCCTATGTGCACATCACCGCGAACGAGACCATCCACGGCGTCGAGTACCGGCCGGCCTGGGGCGAAACCGCGCCCGACACCGGCGACGTGCCGTTGTTCGCCGATTTCAGTTCCAGCATCGCATCCGAGCCGATCGACATCTCGCGCTACGGCGTGATCTACGCCGGCGCGCAGAAGAATCTCGGGCCGGTCGGCATCTCGGTGGTCATCGTGCGCCGCGACCTGCTCGAGCACGCCGGGATGCCGCGCGCTGACATCTTCAATTACGGCTCGCAGCTCGCCAACGACTCGATGCTCAACACGCCGCCGACCTGGAACTGGTACGTGGCCGGTCTCGTATTTCGCTGGATGCTCGACGAGGGCGGCACGGTGGAATTCAACCGCCGCAGCGACGAGAAGGCGGCGCTGCTCTACGGCGCGATCGACGGATCGGGCGGCTTCTATCGCAACGACATCGATGCCGCCGTGCGCTCGCGCATGAACGTGCCGTTCTTCCTCGCCGACGAAGCGCGCAATGCCACGTTCCTCGACGGCGCGCGTGAGGCCGGTTTGATCGGCCTCAAGGGTCACCGCGTGCTCGGCGGCATGCGCGCGTCCATCTACAACGCGATGCCGGTCGACGGCGTCCGCAGCCTCGTTGCCTACATGCAGGATTTCCAGAAGACCCATGGCTGATTCGAAGAAGAAGACCCCGGTGGCTGCGCAGGCGAAGAAGCCGGCGGCTGCGAAGGTCGACGCGGTGAAGGCCGCTGCCACCGCAGGCGTCGCCAAGCCCGATCTCGACGCGGTGCGCGCGCAGATCGACGGCATCGACCACCAGATCCAGACGCTGATCGCCGAGCGCGCGCAGTTCGCGCGCCAGGTCGGCAAGGCCAAGGGCAAGCTCGCCGCCGCAGTCGACTATTACCGGCCCGAGCGCGAAGCGCAGGTGCTGCGCCGTGTCGTCGACCGCAACGACGGCCCGCTGTCGGATACCGAACTCGTGCGCCTGTTCCGCGAGATCATGTCCGCGTGTCTCGCCCAGCAGGAACCGCTGAAGATCGGTTACCTCGGCCCGGAAGGCACGTTCTCGCAGCAGGCCGTGCACAAGCAGTTCGGCCATTCGGCCAAGGGCCTGCCGCTGGCGAGCATCGAAGAAGTGTTCGACGAGGTCGCCGCCGGCAATGCCGATTTCGGCGTGGTGCCGGTCGAGAATTCGGGGCAGGGCACGATCCAGTCGACGCTCGACATGTTCCTGACCTCGCCGCTGAAGATCTGCGGCGAGGTGGAGCTGCGCGTGCACCAGTACCTGCTCTCGCGCACCGGCCGCATCGAGGATATCGAGCGCGTCTACTCGCACGGTCTGTCGCTGGCGCAGTGCAAGCAATGGCTGCGCGAGAACCTGCCGGGCGTCGAGAAGCACGCGGTGGTCAGCAATGCCGAAGCGGTGCGCCGGGCCAAGAAATCCGACGACGCGGCCGCGATCGCCGGCGAGAACGCCGCGCACGTCTACGGCATGCAGGTGCTCGCCGGCCCGATCGAGGACCGCAGCGACAACACCACGCGCTTCCTGGTCATCGGCCGCGGCGCGTTCCCGACCTCGGGCAACGACCGCACGTCGCTGATGGTCTTCATCCGCGATCAGCCGGGCGCGCTGTACCGCATTCTCGAACCGCTGGCGCGCCGCGACATCAGCATGAACCGCATCGAATCGCGCCCGGCGCACGGTGCACTGTGGCAGTACGCGTTCTTCATCGAGGTCAACGGCCACGTCGACGAATCGCCGCTCAAGGACGCGCTGGGCGAAATCGACGCGTTCGCCGGCGAGGTCCGCGTGCTCGGTTCCTACCCGGTCGCCGTGCCGTGAGCGAGGCGTCGTGGATCGCGGCGCCGGGTGCGCCGCTGCGCGGTGAGGTGCGGGTGCCGGGCGACAAGTCGGTCTCGCACCGCGCGATCATGCTGGCCGCGCTTGCCGACGGCACCTCGCGCATCGAGGGCTTTCTCGAAGGCGAGGACGCACGAGCGACCGAGGCGATCTTCCGTCGCCTCGGCGTCGCGATCGACACGCCGGCTCCGGGTGTGCGCGTCGTGCACGGCGTCGGTATCGACGGCCTGCGCGCGGCTGAAGGTCCGCTCGATTGCGGCAACGCCGGCACCGGCATGCGTCTGATCGCCGGTCTGCTCGCGGGTCAGGCGTTCGACAGCACGCTGGTCGGCGATGCATCGCTGTCGAAGCGGCCGATGCGCCGCGTCACAGAGCCGCTGGCGCAGATGGGCGCGCGCATCGACACCGGCGAGGGCGGCGTGCCGCCGCTGCACGTGCACGGTGGTACACCGCTGACCGGCATCGAATTCGACAACGTGCTCGCCAGCGCACAGGTGAAATCCTGCCTGCTGCTCGCGGGTCTGTACGCCGATGGCGAGACCGTCGTGCACGAACCTCGGCCGACGCGCGATTACACCGAGCGCATGCTCGCCGCGTTCGGCTGGCCGATCGAATTCGCGCCGGGCATCGCGCGTCTCAGCGGCGGGCATCGCCTGCGCGCGACGGACGTGCGCGTGCCGGCGGACTTCTCGTCGGCGGCGTTCTTCCTCGTTGCCGCCTCGATCGTGCCCGGTTCCGATATGGTGCTGCGCCGTGTCGGCATGAACCCGCGTCGCACCGGCCTGCTGCATGTGCTGCGCCTGATGGGCGCGGACATCGTCGAATCCGATGCGGGCGAGGAGGGTGGCGAGCCGGTGGCCGACCTCCGTGTGCGCTACGCACCGCTGCACGGCATCGATGTGCCCGAGCAGCACGTGCCGGACATGATCGACGAGTTCCCGGCGCTGTTCATCGCCGCGGCCTGTGCACAGGGCACGACCCGTGTCACCGGCGCCGCCGAATTGCGGGTGAAGGAATCCGACCGGATTGCGACCATGGCCACCGGTCTGCGCGCGCTTGGCGTCGACATCGTCGAAGCGCCCGATGGCGCCACGATCCAGGGCCGGCCGGACCATCCGTTCGGGGCTGGCGCCCGGATCGACAGCCACGGCGACCACCGTATCGCGATGGCCTTCGCGATCGCCGCGCAGCGCGCCGCCGGCCCATTCGCGATCACCGATACCGCCAACGTGGCAACGTCGTTTCCGGATTTCATCGGGATCGCGCAGACGACGGGCTTCGGTCTGCGCGCAGGCTGAAGCCGCGCACAAACAAAGGGATCCGCATGCGGATCCCTTCCGTTGAACATCCGCGGGCGCGACTCAGTTGCGCGCAGTGCCGCCTGCGCGATCGTCGAGGGTGAATTCGACCGGGATGCGCACGGCGCTGGCCTGCGGCTTGCCGTTGCGGATGGCCGGCTCGAAGGTCCAGCCGCGCACGGCGTCGATCGCGGCGCGATCCAGATCGCGGGAGCGGCTGCGCGTTTCCACGCTGACATCGGTGGGGCGGCCACTGGCGTCCACCTGGACCAGCAGCATCACCGTGCCTTCCTCGCGGCTGCGGGCAGCTGCCGGCGGGTACGTCGGCTCGGGCTGGCTCACGGCGCGTGCATCGCGATCCGCCTGCACGGCCGGACGCGGCGCGGTGGCGCGCGGTTCGGTCGCGGCGGCGGGCTCGCGTTCGGCAGGCGGCGCGATGCCATCACCGATGACCGGCGCGTCCGGCACCGTGGGCGGCGTGCTGGGCGTGCGCTGGCTCAGGAAGTACCAGCCCAGGGCGACCAGTGCGACCAGAATCAGGATCCAGATCAGCGGACTCGATCCTTTGCGCGCAGGCGCATCCGCAGGCGGGACATCGTGGGGACGCTGCAGCGGATCGTTCATGGCAGGACTCCAGCTGAATGGGTGCGCCGAGGCTCCCATGCAGGCTGTCGATGTCATGTCACGGCTACGCCGGGCTCAGCGGCTCCCTGGCGCGAAGTCCACCGGCACCTGCACCTCGCCTGCGACGGGCTGTCCATCGCGGGTTGCCGGCTCGAAGCGCCAGCGACGCACCGCGCTCACCGCGGCCTGGTCGAGGCGGTTGAACTGGCTGCTGCGGATGATGTCGACCGATGCGGTGCGGCCACGGGTATCGACATGTACCCGCAACAGCACCTCACCCGATTCGCCACGTCGCAAGGACGCGCGCGGATAGTTGGGGCCCGGCGTGGAGATGGGGCGTGGCGCGGTCTGCGCGGCATCGACCGTTGCAGGGGTCGCGACGGGTGCCGCGTCGGCGAGCGGCGGCAGCGGTGCGGCCGCAGGCACCGGTGCGGGCGGCGGCGGTGGCGGGTCTGGATATTCGATACCGCTTGCGCTGCCGGGCGTGGCCGGCAGCGGGGCGGGCAATGGCGCGAGTGCGCCCTCGGGCGATCCGATGACGGCGCCGGTTTCGTCCAGCGATGTCTCCGGCGCATCGCTTCTTGCGAACCACAACAGGAGGAACAGCAGGCCGCCGGCGACACAGGCGCCACCGATGATCAGCCAGGCGCCGCCGCGTGGACGGAGTTCGGCGACGGTGCGGCGCAGACGCGATGGCATTCCGGACATGGGGGCCTCCCTCCAACGAGGCGGCATTCTTGCACAGCGTGGACGGGCGCCCGACGCGTGATCCGGGCGATAATGGCCGCTTTCCACGCCGTGCGACCCCGTCATGCTCGATCCAAGCCTGCTGCGTCAACACCTCGCCGAGACCGCTGCGCGCCTGCGCGAGACACGCGGGCTCGAGTTGCCGGTCGATCGTCTCGAGGCGCTGGAAAGCGAGCGCAAGGCGATCCAGGTGCGCACCCAGGAACTGCAGAACCTGCGCAACACGCGCAGCAAGGCGATCGGGCAGGCGAAAGCCAAGGGTGAGGATGTCGCGCCGCTGCTGGCCGAGGTGGCCGGCTTCGGCGATGCGCTCAAGGCCAGCGAAGCGCGTCTGGTCGAGATCCAGGCCGACATCGAAGCGATCGTGCTCTCAGTGCCCAATCTGCCCGATGCCGAGGTGCCCGTGGGCCGCGACGAAGCGGACAACGTCGAGCAGGCGCGCTGGGGCACGCCGCGTGCCTTCGATTTCGAAGTCCGCGACCATGTCGCACTCGGCGAGCGTCACGGCTGGCTCGATGCCGAAACCGCCGCCAAGCTCAGCGGCGCACGCTTCACCGTGCTGCGCGGCAAGCTCGCGCGCCTGCACCGGGCGCTCGCGCAGTTCATGCTCGATCTGCATACCAATACGCACGGCTACGAAGAAACCAGCGTGCCGCTGATCGTGAATCCCGAGAGCCTGGTCGGAACCGGCCAGTTGCCGAAGTTCGAAGAGGATCTTTTCGCGCTGCAGGTCAACGATGCGCCGCGCTATCTGATTCCGACGTCGGAAGTCTCACTGACCAACATCGTTCGCGATTCGATTCTGGATGCGGAACGCCTGCCGCTGCGCATGGCCGCGCACTCGTTGTGCTTCCGCGCGGAAGCCGGCAGCCACGGCCGCGACACGCGCGGCATGATCCGCCAGCACCAGTTCGAGAAGGTCGAAATGGTCTCGGTCACTACACCCGACGACAGCGACGCGGAACACCAGCGCATGACCCGGTGCGCGGAAGTCGTGCTCGAGCAGCTGGGACTCCCGTATCGCCGCATGCTGCTGTGCTCGGGCGACATGGGCTTCACCGCGCAGCGCACCTACGACCTCGAAGTCTGGCTGCCGTCGCAGGACACCTACCGCGAGATCTCGTCGTGCTCGAACTGCGGCGATTTCCAGGCGCGTCGTATGCAGGCCCGTTGGCGCGTGGCCGACGGCAAGCCGACGCTGCTGCACACGCTCAACGGCTCCGGCGTCGCGGTCGGCAGGGCGCTGGTCGCGGTCATGGAGAACTACCAGCAGGCCGATGGTTCGATCGAGGTGCCTGAAGTGCTGCGGCCCTATATGGGCGGCGTGTCGTATATCGACTGATCGTCAGAGACGGCCTGCGTCCTATTTGGAACGAATGGCATCGATAGATGCCGTCTGTTGCGGAATTGGAATAAAGGTGATGAAATATCGCGCATTGTTCTGATGGCGAGGTTCCCCCGATGCAGGATCTCAATGATCTGTACTACTTCGCGATGGTCGTCGAACACGGCGGCTTCGCGGCCGCGGAGCGTGCACTCGGCATTCCGAAGTCGCGGCTGAGCCGTCGCATCAGCCAGCTCGAGAACGACCTCGGCGTGCGTCTGCTGCAGCGTTCGACGCGCCGGTTCGCGGTCACCGATGTCGGCCAGAGCGTGTTCCGGCATGCCCAGTCGATGCTGGCCGAGGCCACGGCCGCGCGTGAGGTCGTCGATCGACTCAGCGCCGAGCCACGCGGTCTGGTCCGCGTCAGCGTGCCCGTCAGCATTGCGCAGCAGTCGATTCCGCAGCTGCTGCCGGAGTTCCTCGCGCGTTATCCGCAGGTGCGCATCCAGCTGCATGTCAGCAACCGGCGCGTGGACGTCATCAACGAAGGCTTCGACGTCGCCGTGCGCGTGCGCTCCAAGCTCGACGATGACGGCAGCCTGGTGATGCGCAGCTTCGGCCAGATCCAGGAATTGCTGGTCGCGAGCCCCGGCTATCTCGATCGCATGGGTCGCCCGAAGGATCCGGCGGAACTCGACCAGCACACCACGATGAGCATGGGCGAGGACGAAGTGAAGCAGCGCTGGGACCTGCAGGCCAACGACGGCACCACGCGTCGCGTCGAACTCAAGCCGCGCGTCGCCGGTTTCGATTTCCCGATGCTGATGGCGCTGGCCAAGCAGGGCCTCGGCATCACGATGCTGCCCGAAACCCTGTGCGCTGAAGCCGTCCGCAATGGCGAGCTGGAAGTCGTGCTGCCGGACTGGCATTTGCCGCAAGGCATCGCCCACGCCGTGTTCGCATCGCGTCGTGGCCTGCTGCCGGCGGTGCGCGTCTTCATCGACTTCCTCGCCGAGAAGCTGCCGCCCCTGATCGAGGCGTCCAGCCTGGACTGCCGCAATTGCGACAAAAAGCCGGTGCCCGGTGGTCCGATCCCGCCGCCGCGTATCGCCGCCGCCGCGGCGCGTGCGACAATCGCCTGACGGATCCTGGAGCGTTCCGGTCCTGTGTCGGTCGCTCCAGGGTTGCGGTTCAAGGGGGAGACGGCGGCGTGTCGATCTCCACACCCTCCGCCCGTTGAACATGCGTAGGATCGCGGGTCGGATCCGAGTCGACGTTCCTGATCAGAATCCGGAGGACGCGTCGCCCCGCGGTCGATGGCGCTCACACCGAGGCCGCATTAGCGGCGCTCGCGCGAAGCGAAACACATCGGAGAGATGGCCGAGTGGTTTAAGGCAGCGGTCTTGAAAACCGCCGAAGGGTCAAACCTTCCGTGGGTTCGAATCCCACTCTCTCCGCCAAGCCGTCATATCCAATTTATTTTTTTTGGATTGATAGCGACATCGCGGTTGGCGAATCAGGACATAGATTGGGTCACAACCCTATGCGGATTCCTTATCTAGTGCGCGCATCGTCGGGCCGCTGGGCCTTTCGGCAGCGCATGACGGCCGATCTTCAAGGCATCCTAGGATGCCGGCTCCTCAAACGCTCGCTTCGCTCGGCTGACTTGCTAGAAGGTCGGGTGCGCGGCGTCATGCTTGCGGCGGGCTGTGCTCAACTCTTCGGCTCGTTGCGGGATCAACGCGTGGCGAAGCTGACTCAGGACGAGGTGGGCGCGCGCATCGGGCGATTGAGCGGCGCCGACAGTGTCCGCGACCTATGTAGAACCGGACCTTGAGGCCTGATGGCACTCCAGCGAGCGTCGGCAGATTGACGACGAAAGAGACGTCCGGCTCTTTCGGGAGGTCCAGCAGGGACGTAGGGGCGACGACCCGCTTCAGGGCCTAGTTGACGGCATCGTGCCGGCGTCGACTCCGGCCGCATCGCGGACCGGCTTGGAGCCCATCCAACGAGGCAAAGCTTAGGGACGCGTGGCTCGCGACGCTCAAGGGCAGCACGCTACCCAAGACCTACACGATCAAAAAGGCCGCTCTCCAAGCCCTCGTCCAGTTCCTGAGCGAGAAAACGCGGGTCGCGAGCATACTCGACCGGATCTGGCGCGCTGGTATCAGTCCATGCGGAACGCTGGGGCCTCGACGCCTACGCTCACGAACAAGCAGAGTCACGTGGGCGGGAAGGCGGATTCTTCGACTTGGCGATGGCGTCTAGCCACTACCCCAAGGGTGATTGCCCTGCTGAGGGCCACGTGAGCTGTTTCCGGCTCGTGAGAAGCGGGCCCTAGGAAGCTCGGGTTCAACGCGTTTGATCGAGAGCAGATCCATGCGCTGTTCGCGCCGGCCATCTTCGGCAAGCTGTCTGAATCCGCCCGGTGGGCGTCGCTCATCGGGCTCTACTCGGGCGCCCGAGCATCTGAAGTCGGCCAGCTCCTCCCCAACGACCTCAGTGAGGAGGACGGTCTCCCGTGCATCCGCGTATCCGATAAAGAAGAGCATCAGAAAGTGAAGACAGATGTGAGCCTACGCGCGGTGCCTGTGCACCCCGAATTGCTTGAGCTAGGCTTCTTAGCGTGGGTCGAAAGTCGACGCAGGGCGGGCCATCAGCGTCTGTTTCCCGCGGCCAAGGCGGACGCCGAGAACAGGCAGGGCAATTGGGTCTCAAAGGCTTTCAGCCGACATCTGGCGGAAGTGGGGGCGGGGTGGGCGCCAGGAAAGCGCGGTTTCCATTTTCTTCGAAAGATGTTGATTCAATAGCTATAGGGCGCTGGCGTCGTGTCGACGCTTCGCGCGCAACTTGTCGGGCATGAGTTAAACGATGAGCATCGCGCGACCTAAAGCTGAGAATTCTCTACCAAGGAGAAGCTGGAGGGACTAGGGCCGCATTCTCCGGGCCTCAGAACCTTGAAATTTGAGTGGCAGCTCGAAGCACAGCAAGAGCCCCAGAGCGGACACGGCACTAGTAGGCGCAGGCTCAGTATGGGCAAGTGTTTGAAAGGCAATTACCCGAGGTAGCATTGCAACGATCGCGACGAACGCGGGTGCGGCTCAGGCTGCGCCGCTCGGACCTGCGGGAACCGAGATCCCTTCCAAATCAGTGGGAATGTGCCATCTAAGGGTCTTTGACGATGTTTGAGCAATCGGAAAAGAGCCCCATGCTACAGGCGCTATGGCGTAGAAATAATTAGTAGGGAGAGGAGGGGGCGCGCGTTACTCAAAATGACGGTTTCGGAGTATCCCTGCCTCTAGGTTGCTCAATGTCCGACATCTTTACGCCAACTCGGTGGCGCAAGCTGTCCTGCAAGGGTGAGAAATGGCTGAGAACCTCGCCCAGATGATTGTCAGGCTGTGGCGAGACTTTGCCACAGTCATCGATATCCGATGTCGATCACGAAGGGCCAAGGATATGAGATTTTTCGTTAAGGGGACGGTGATCGCTTTTTCAATAGTCAACGCGTCCTGCGCGTCGGCGACGGTGAGCGTCGATCGGGAGCAGGATGACCTCGTAATTTCATTGGCCAAGCTTGAGCCAAACCAACCTCTTCCGTTAGTTCTTATCGAAAATGGAAAGATTCAGTCGCGAGATGGCTGCATCTTCGTTGTTGGGAACAATGAAGATCGAGGGGTGCTTGCTGTCTGGCCAGGCCATTATGAGCTTCTGAAGGAAGACGGGAGGGCGGTCGGGGTTTGGGATCCGAGAAGCGAAAAGAAGCTGAGATTTGGCGTTCGTTCCGAGTTAATCGGAGGTGGCATTGAGGGCTACGAAGGCGAGATGGTGGCTGATAGTTGCGAGGGAAAGCGGATGCTGGTTTACATTCCTTGATTTTAGATTGAGCTGGAGAAGGAACTCTATGCGAGCGATTGCCCTGTCTTCATCGTCGGTTTTAATCCTATTTTTGTGTTACCCCCAGTTGTGTCTAGCAGATGGCCGCGAGGAAGCAATAGCCGACTTGCCTGCGCTCAGTGTCGGTTCGACCGGGATCCGCGGTCTTGGGCCGGCCTCAACATTACTCGATGAGAAGCTCCGGCGGGAGCTGCCCAATATTTACGCGGGAATGATTTTTAGTGACGCGGTCGTGCCGCAGGTTGTAATCCGATTTACAGAAGATCCTGCGGAAAATCTTTCCAAATACACAAGCGACCCTTTATTTGTGGCCGCGCGTGCTGAGCATCCTCTTGAACTTCTCAAGGCCGTGCAGCGTGAGGTCGGAATTGAACTTTCCGAATCCGGAATCAAGTTTGAATCAGTGCTCGATATGAGTTCGCTCAAAGTTCGAGTGGGGGTGCTGAACGTGTCGGAGGCAAGGAAAGCTCTGGCAGGATTCATACGTCTTTACAATTTCGTCGAGGTCGTAAGAACCCCCGGTTTTCACCAGCAATTCGCTTTACTTGGCGGCATGCGCTATCAAGGGGCTCTAGGTCCGGGCGGACTCGCGCGTTCTGCCACATTTGGCTTCAACGTTGTTCACAAATCACTTTCACAGGGAATTCTTTCGGCCGGGCATTCTGTTCCGAACATTGCTACGGTTGAAGGTGAGCCAATTCAGTTGTGGCGATACGACGGAATTACACGCGGTTCCGTAGATGCTCAATGGCATATGCAATCCTGGTCCCTATCGCCTCCGCGACCGCACCCGAATCAAATTCAGACAACGGGGCCGCTGGGGACGATAGACATCGATGGCGTGACGTCTCTTTCGCAGTTGGGTCTGGATTCTGAGGTTTGCAAGCAGGGTCGAACAACTGGCTACACATGCGGGAAAGTCATTCAAAAGGACTTTGAATTTACGTTCGGCGGCGAAGTTGGAAATTATGTGTTGGTTGAGCCTCTTTCGGGGCAGGGGCCCGTTGCTAAAGGTGGTGATAGCGGCGGCCCGGTCTTTCAAGGCTCGAAGGCTGTGGGCATCGTGCATGGCGGGTACGAGGTTGGAGATCCGCGATACGGCACGATGGTTTTCATGCCAATTGAAAACATTGAGGCCCTCGAGCTGAAGGTGATTACTGAGAAATTTCATATCACTTCAATTCCAGACGCCTCCGGTCTGCAAGGCGTGCGGATTCCAGCGTCGATCGAGTTTGCCGGTTATCCGAGATTTGCTGTCAAGCAGCGCACGGTCAACATCGACTGTCCAGAGGGGTGGGAATGCAGCCCTTACGAGGTAAGTCACCTCTTTGCTCAGCGTGACCCCTTAACCTTCAACTTTCGATGTGCAGTAAGTTATGAAAGTGGCACTACGACTTTTCGGTGGAGAACAACTCTGACCGGAGCGGATGGAACAGTGAGTAACTCAATCGAGCATTCCAGCACATGCGTGGCACCAAACGATGTTTCTCCTGGATCCGGACGCAAGAGTAACGAAAGGCCAGCTGTGTTCATTGAGCCATGAACACAATCGATAGAAGCTGCATAGCTAACTTGCGCTTACCAAATGAGATCAGGGAGCTGTGACTGGGCTAAGCGATTGCTCTGCTTGCCCTTAGCCTTCGGCGTGGGCCAATGCCTGCTGCCACCGCGCGGCGAAGGACCATCCGCTGAAGCGCTATGTCAGGAAGCGGTCGGCGTGTGGCTCGACCAAGCGTTGGCGGCGGTGGTCGACCGCTTCAAAGCGACATGCCAATTCTTGGAGGATTGCGCCACGCGCTTGTCCACGCACGCCGCCGCCAAGGCCCTGCGCACCGATCTGCGTGAGCTCGTCCGGCGCCTGAATACCATCTGCCGCTGGGTCACGGAGTGGACGCGCCGGAAAGCGGTAGAGGGGCGCGCTTTGAAGATGTCGGGTCGAGCCGAGCGAGCGGTGGAGGAGTTTTTGGAACTGCATCCAGTTCGGGGGGGGGGGGGCTACCAGAGGAGTGGGCCAAGCGAAGTGTGCGGCGATTCGCCACATTGGAGCAGCGCTTAAAGCATCTGTAGCAAGCATGGGGGGCGCTTTCCCCAGAGGCGCAGGCTGACTGCTTCGCGAAGTTGGAGCAGGCGACCGGCGCGACTCTAGCTGGGAGCCAGCAACTGTTGGAACGCGACCCGGTCGCAGAGGACGCTAGGGTTCCGCCTTTCGGTCGGATCCAGAAGCCCCTTGCCAGGCCAGATCGGCCAGGGACAACATCGCGAACCCTTCGGGTCCACTAAAAACGCCCTGTGAGGACGGGGGCGTTTGGGCAGCCTGTTTGGCGCTTCTTTCGTCAATGCAGCGTGGGATGCTTACCCTCCAAAGGCGCCGCGTGTGGCCCATGCTCCTTGACTGCCTTTCTGCGGTTTTCAAGTAGTTTTCCAAGAGGAGGCAGTTCCCGCTCCATGCGTCGGCTCTTCGTTCCGATGCGGGGAGTCGAAGAAGTCGGGGGCGAATGATCGAGCCTGGGCAGGCCTGCGTTACGGCGGCAAATCATATCGGCCGCGAGTTCAAGGGCGAGGTCGATCACTTCAGACGCTCAGTCGGGCCAGGGCGCGCGGACTCGTTGATGTGGCCGCTGAGAAGCCGGTTGGCGACTTGAAGTTGATGGGATCCAGAAAATTGAAGACCCGCTCAGCGAAACACGCACGCGATTTGCGCAAGGTGTCCATGCGGCCTCTATTCACATTTATGAGAATTAGTCAATTACCTTGGGCAAGCGAAGCCTCATGCCCCGAATAACTGCATGCCGACCGTCCTTGCGGAGGTGGTGGCGGCATGCTCTGTGTGTAGTTGTGATCTCCGGACAAAAACTAGGACCCATTCTGTGTTTGTGTTCCGAAATGAGATCAATGGGTTGGGTGAGAGACGATCCGATCCCACTCTCTCCGCCACCTCGGCAACCTGACCATCTGCCTGGGCGCGCTCAACTGAGCGCCGACGGATCCTCGTAGGGCAGATGCACGGCGCCTGCCGTGGTCAAGGCCGACTCCGCGCGTTCCAGCACGTCGCCTTCGCCGTCGATCACGACCAGGATGCGTCCCGCTTCGATCTCGCTTTCGAAGCGACGCCGGATCGGGTCGGGCAGGGACGCACCCACCATCGCAGACGCCCAGGTGCCGACAGCGGTACCGCCCAGCGTGGTCAATGCGACGCCTGCGATCGTCAGGCCCAGCGGCGGAAACGCGACAGCGGCCAGCCCGGCCAGCAGACCGGTGGCGCCGCCAAGGCCCGCACCGCGCACTGCGGCATGCTTGAAGTCGGTCGGCGCTTCTTTCTGATGCTCCGGAACCTGGTCGAGCTCGATGTCCGAGCGCGCGATCACCGAGATGTCGTCGTCCTCGATACCGGCGTCGCGGGCTTCACGGATGGCGCTCTGCGCGGCCGGAAGGGATGGCAGGCTGTAGACACGGCGGACTTTCATCGTGGACGGCTCCAGCGGGTCGGTCGTCCAGACTCTTGCGCGTGGCGTGGCGCAATCGTGAATCAGGCGCCGCAATCCGGCCGCCGGCAGGCGATATGTGCCGGATCACTGCGGAAATCCGATGCCGCCTCCCCCTGACAGGTGTTCGTGGAGAATCGCCGCGCCTACGCCGATGAGGATCACGCCGCCGACGATCTCCGCGCGCCGGCCGGCGATCGCGCCCAGCACCTGGCCGAGCATGATGCCCGCCGTCACCATGACCAGGGTGCAGGTGCCGATGACCGCGGCCACCAGCGCGATGTTGACGTCGATGAAGGCCAGGCCGACGCCGATCGCCATCGCGTCGATGCTGGTCGCGAATCCTGTGGTCGCCAGATTCCAGAAGCCATGGCGCTGCGGCACCTGGGCCGTGTCGGCATCGCGGGTGGTGAGGCCCGCATGGATCATCCGGCCGCCGAGGATCGCCAGCAGCACGAAGGCGATCCAGTGGTCCCAGCGCGTCACGTACGCCGCAGCGGCGAGTCCGAGCGCCCAGCCGATGACCGGCGTGATGCCTTCGATGACTCCGAAGATGGCGCCGGCACGCAACGCTTCCCTGAAGGTCGGGCGCTGCATCGCGGCGCCCTTGCCGATGGCCGCGGCGAACGCGTCCGTGGACATCGCGAAGCCGATGAGAAGGATGGACAGCAGGGACATTCGAGTGTCGATTCCAGGCGGGCGTCGGGACGACGGCGCGTGGCGCGCCCATGCCTGCATGGCGCCACGGTGCCGCTGGTCTCGCCAACCTGGATGGTTGCCTGCGCCACGATCGCATCGGATCGAGTGTGTTGACGCAGGCGCTTCCGCGATGCGGAAGCCGGCTACTCCCCAAGGGGACGCGCATGCTATCAGCGCGATTTCCAACATGCACACGTATAGCCGGCGGCATATCGCATAGGCGAGATCATCGTGTTGCGCGTTTCATCCGGCAGTGGCGCTGCGCGAGTGACGACTGAATCCGTGCCATCGCAGTAGGGCGGAAGCCTTGCGGGACGCCGGTCCGCGCCTATACTGGCGGCATCAGCGCAGATTCTGATTTCCCGGGGGTGCCATGGCTTCGACGGGGGTTGCGAAATTGCCTGGTGCATGCCGAGGGGGCCGCTTTCCTCGTAAATCCAGCAGCAAAACTTTAGTTGCCAACGACGACAACTACGCTCTCGCCGCTTAAGGCGTAAGCCCCGAACCTACTTGTGCCCGTGCTCGTAGATGTAGGGTCATTATCACGGAACCGGCTGTGATGGCTGCCTGTCAGTCACGGCTTAACCAAAGCAGGCTGGTCCTGGGGTGCGCTTTGCACACCGTGCTGCCACAGGACGAGATCCAACGGTGAGCTAAGCATGTAGTACCGGGGATGGAGTTCCTTCGGACGCGGGTTCGATTCCCGCCACCTCCACCAATTGACGAGCCGGGCCCGAGCAATCGGGTCCGGTTTTTCTTTGTGCGGCGCCGGATGCGCGCCCGTATCGCCAGTTTTGAAGTCCCGGCTATGCTAGCGGCATGGCCGATCCCGCGACCGACACATCGTCGACCATTGCCCGTTCCGTCTCGAGACTCCGTCGCAGTCATGCGCTCGCGGTGCTGGTGCTCGTGGGGGCGCTGCTGATGGTCGCCCTGTACGCGCGCAACGCGCTGGAGCGTGAGCACCGGCTGGCCGAAGCGAGTTTCGTGGCCGATGCGGAGCAGCTCTCGGATGTCATCCGCCAGCGGCTGCTGCAGTACGAACTGAGCCTGCGCGGCGGCGTGGCGCTGCACAGCGCTGCAGCGGATACGCCCACCTCGCGGCAGTGGCGCGGCTATGTTGACGGGCTCGACATCAGTCGCCAGCTGCCGGGCCTGCAGGGCCTGGGCTATGTGGCGTATCTCGAGCCGAGGTCGCTTGCCGAACTGCAGCTGCAGCGACGGCAGGCGGGCGAGGGGCTGTTCGTCCTCAGTCCGCGGGGCGTGCGCGAGCGCTACGGCGCGATCGTCTACTTCCAGCCCGAGGATGCCTCGACGCGGCAGGTGATCGGCTACGACCAGTACAGCGAGCCGGTGCGCCGCGCGGCGATGGACGCCGCGCGCGACAGCGGCGATGTGCGCTTGAGCGCGCCGCTGACCCTGCATCAGGGCAAGCCCGGCTCGCTGATGTTCGCCGCGGTGTATCGCACGGCGCGACTGCCGCATGCGCAGGCCGAGCGACGGCAGGCGCTGGTGGGCTGGGTGTTCGCCCCGTTCCGCTCGGAAGAATTCATCGGGCGCGCCGGCATTCCGGTGAGTTCGCGTCTCGCATTCCGGATCGTCGATGTCACCGATGGCACGCCGCAGGAAGTGCTGGCGTCGGAAGGCTTCGGCGATGTCGCCGATCCGCCGATCCTGCACAGCGTCACGCAGTCGCTGTACGGGCGCGTGTGGCGTTACGACTACCAGCCGCTCGGCCCGCTGACGTCGCCGGGCATGGACGAATTGAAGATCACGCTCGCGGCCGGCGTGTTCGCGGCGCTGCTGCTGTTCGCGGTGGTGCTGGCGCTGGCGCGCACCCAGTCGCGCGCGGAGATCCTGGCGCATCGGCTCAGCGACTCCTACCGGCGCAGCGAAGCGCGATTCCGCAATGCGATGCAGTATTCGGCGATCGGCATGGTGCTGCTCGACCGCAACGGCGCCATCGTCGAAACCAATCCTGCGATGGCGGACATCGCCGGCCTCGGCCGGGCCGCCCTGATCGGCACGCTGTTCGAAGGCTATTTCGATGATCACCGGGATCCGGTCACGCGCACGCAGGAAATCCAGGCAGTGCGCGACGGCGTCATGCGCAGCGTGCGCCGGCTGCGCCGGCAGGACGGCGATCTGCGCGAGGTGCATCTGGCATCGACCTTGGTGCCCGGTGACACGCGCAGCGACGTGGTGCGTCTGGTGCAGGTGGACGATGTCACCGAGCGGCTGCGTGCGGAAGCGCAGGTGCATGCGTTGAACCGGACGCTCGAATCGCGGGTCGAGCAACGCACGCGCGAGCTGACCCAGGCCAATCACGAACTCGAATCCTTCGCCTACATCGTGTCGCACGACCTGCGCGCGCCGCTGCGCAGCATCGACGGCTTCGGGCGGATTCTCTCCGAGCGCTATCAGTCCGTGCTGGACGAGCAGGGACAGGATTATCTGGGGCGGGTGCGCAACGCGGCCGCGCGCATGGATGCGCTCATCGATGCGTTGCTGGGCATGTCGCGCATCACCCGCGGCGAGTTCAGACGCACGCCGCTGGACCTGAGCCGGATCGCGAACGAGGTGGTCGCCGAACTGCGCCAGGCGGATCCCGAGCGCAAGGTCGACATCCGGATCGCGGACGGACTGGTGGCGGACGGCGACGCCGCACTCGTCCGCAATCTGCTGCAGAACCTGCTCGGCAACGCGTGGAAGTTCACCGCGGACGCGGCGGACGCGCGTATCGAGTTCGCGGCCTCACACGGCGTCTTCCAGGTCCGCGACAACGGTGCGGGCTTCAATGCGGAATACGCGGGCAAACTGTTCCGGCCCTTCCAGCGCCTGCATCGCGAGGACGAGTACAAAGGCCACGGTGTCGGTCTGGCCTCGGTCAAGCGCATCGTCGAACGGCACGGCGGCAGCATCAGCGCCGAAGGCGTGCCGGGGCAGGGCGCCACCATCCGCTTCACGCTGGCGCCGGACGCCGGCTAGGTCGACGTCCGCGATCCTACGTCGCCCCGCGGGCGGGTCGTGGTGGCGAGGCTCGGCATCCAGGACATCGACATCTTCAACCGCGTGCGCGGAATCGCGACACGGGCAGGGCAGGCGTCAGGTCCGGCGCGAGCCGCCACGATCGCTCGCGATGCTGGATGATCCCGATCCAGTGGGCACGCCGGCGCCGAAGGCGCGCGACGTGTAGTGCGGCAGGACTCAGGCGTCCTTGTTGTGGCGCCGCATAACCCGCTGCTTGTCGCGGGCCCAGTCGCGGTCGCGCTCCGCATCGCGCTTGTCGTGCTGCTGCTTGCCCTTGGCGAGCGCGATCTCGGCCTTGATCTTGTTGCCTTTCCAGTAGAGCGCGGTCGGCACGACGGTGTAGCCGTCGCGCTGGATGCGTCCCATCAGCACGTCGATCTCACGGCGATGCAGCAGCAGCTTGCGCGTGCGGTGCGGATCGGCGACGACGTGGGTGGAGGCCTGGATCAGCGGAGTGATCTGCGCGCCGATCAGGAAGATTTCGCCCCGCAGGACCATCGCGTAGCTCTCGCCGATGTTGGCGCGACCGGCGCGAATCGCCTTCAGCTCCCATCCCTGCAGCGCCAGACCCGCCTCGTAACGGTCTTCGAGGTGGTATTCGTGGCGCGCGCGCTTGTTCAGCGCGATGGTGCCGGTGCTGTTTGCCTTATCCTTGTCCTTGCCGCTGTTCTTGCTCATCCGCACATTGTCCTCGAAGCACGTCCCCCAGGCGAGTCATGCCCAAGATCGAACGTAGCGCCCTGGTCGGGCAGTCCGCCGAGCGCATGTTTGCGCTGGTCAACGATGTCGCCGCCTATCCCCGCCGGTTCGCCTGGTGCGACGAGGCCGTGATCGAGGAAGACACGCCCTCGCGCATGGTCGCGCGCCTCGATCTGGGGCTCGGCGCCCTGCGGACCTGGTTCACCACTGAAAACACGCTGTCCCCGCCGGACGCCATTGACATGCAGTTGCGCGATGGGCCATTCAAGTCGCTGCACGGTCGCTGGACCTTCACCACGCTCGGCGACGGCGGCGGCTGCAAGGTCTCGCTGGTGCTGGAGTTCGAACCCAAGAGCCGGCTCATGCTACCGGCGCTGACGCTCGGATTCCGTGGACTGGCCGACCGCATGGTCGACGATTTCGTCCGGGTCGCCGAGCGCGAGCCCGAAGAGTCCTGAGGGGCGTCGATGCAGATCGAAGTGCTGAAGGCCTGGCCGCGCGTGCATGCGCAGCGGACCCTGGATCTCGCGGACGGCAGCACGGTCACCGATGCGCTGGCTGCAATCGCCGATCTCATGGACGACGTCGCCGGTTACGCGGTCTTCGGCGTGCGCGTGGAAACGGAGACGGTGCTGCGCGACGGGGACCGGCTGGAACTGCTGCGCGCCCTGCAGATCGATCCGAAGGACGCGCGACGCAGGCGTGCCGCAGAACGCGCGACGCGCTGACTCAGCGACGGCGGTTGTTGCCGCGTTCCCTCGGCAGGTTGCCGAACTTGCGCATTTCCTCGGCCAGCGACTGGTCGCGGTTCGGGAAATAGTCGCCTTCCCAGCGCACCACCTGGTCGTTCTCGAAGAACACGGTGAAGTTCTTGATGTCGGTCCGGCCGCTGCGACCCACGCGCTCGCTGGCGGTGTAATCCCAGCGCTGGTGGTGGAACGGATCGGCGATGGCCGGCGTGCCCAGCAGCGCTTCGACCTGCGGCTTGCCCATGCCCACCTGCAGCTGTTCCGCGGCGGACTGCTCGATCAGATTGCCCTGATAGATCGGCTGCTTGTACAGCAGGCCGCATCCACTGGTGGCCAGGGCGATGACCGGAACGAGAAGGAATTTCTGCATGGAGACGTGCGCTCGGCGAGGGGCTGTGGGACCGGGCCGATGATACACTCTGACGCCTGCCGCGACCGCGCCCGGACACGCTGGCGCTAAACCGCCAGTGAATGCCGGCCCGGACCTGGAGACACCCGATGGAAACACTCGACCTGCGCAAAGCCGGCCTGAAAGTCACCCATCCGCGGATGCGGATTCTCGCGTTGCTGGAGCAGCGCACCCCGCGCCAGCACCTCACCGCCGAAGACATCTACCGGCAGCTGCTGGACCAGGGCGACGAGATCGGTCTGGCGACGGTGTATCGCGTGCTCACCCAGTTCGAAGCTGCGGGCCTCGTGCTCAAGCACAATTTCGAAGGCGGTCACGCGGTGTACGAGCTCGACCGCGGTGGTCATCACGACCACATGGTCGATGTCGATACCGGCAAGATCATCGAGTTCGAGAGCGAAGAGATCGAGGCCCTGCAGCGGCAGATCGCCGAGCAGTACGGCTACATTCTCGAAGAGCATTCGCTGGTGCTGTACGTCCGCAAGAAGCGCTGACGTTTTCCGGACCGGCTGCCGCGCTGCGCGCGGCGGTCAGTGTTCGTGCCGCATGTCGCCGTCGAGCGTCAGCCAGGCGTGCATGCGTTCTTCGTAATACGAGACTGCCGGCGCGGGAAATCCGGGGTCGGCGAATGCGCCGACCGGAATCGCGATCAGGTCGGGCATCGCGTCCACGACATAGAAGACCGTCGATCCGCACTGCGGACAGAACGACGCGCACATGCGACCTCCGCTGTCGCCGATGCGCACGTATTCGCTGTGCGTGCCGTGCACGTGCGTGGCCGAAGCCGGAAACCGCGCCTGCACGCCGAACGCACTGCCGCTGCGGCGCTGGCAGTCCAGGCAATGGCAGACGGACACGCGCACCGGCACGCCGGACACGTCGATGCGCAATTGACCGCAGGCGCAGCTGGCCGTGCGGCGGTCCATTCCGTCAGACCATGCCCTGCAGCAGCTTGCGGGCCGCGGCGCGCGCTTCTTTGCTGACGTCCACGCCGCCGAGCATGCGTGCGAGTTCCTCGGTGCGCTCGCCGGTGTCGAGCAGACTGACCCGGCTTTCGGTCGCACCCTCGGCGCTGGACTTGTGCACGCGGTAATGCGTGTGGCCCTTCGACGCCACCTGCGGCAGATGGGTCACGCACAGCACCTGACGGCTCTCGCCGAGCGCGCGCAGCTTGCGGCCGACGATGTCGGCAACCGCGCCGCCGATGCCGGAATCGACTTCGTCGAAGACCATCGTCGGCACCGCGTCGTGGCCGAGCGCGGCGACTTCGATCGCCAGCGAGATGCGCGACAGTTCGCCGCCCGACGCGACCTTTCGCAGCGCACGCGGCGGCTGGCCGGCATTGGCCGACACCATGAATTCCACGCGCTCGGCGCCCTGCGGATCGGGTCGAGTGGTCTCGACGGGTTCAATCGCGACTTCGAACACCCCGCCGCCCATCCCCAGTTCATGGATCAGCGCGGTGGTCGCGCTCGACAGCGCCTTGGCAGCCTTGCGGCGCGCCGCACCAAGACGATCCGCGGCGGTGCGCCAGCGCCCCATCGCAGCTTCGATTTCGCCATCAAGCTGCTTCAGGCGTTCGCCAGCGCCATCGAGCTGTTCGAGTTCGCCCGCGAGGCGCGTCTGCACGTCGATGAGTTCTTCAGGCGTCACGCGGTGCTTGCGCGCAAGTTCGTGCAGCTGGCCGAGGCGCTGTTCCAGCGTCTCCAGCTGTGCGGGATCGATGTCGAGATCGTCGCGCACCTGGCCCAGCAGCAGCGTCGCCTCGTCGAGCTGGATCGCCGCGGCATCGAGCATCGCGTCGACGTCGCCCAATCGCGGCTCGTGCGCGCGCATCCGCGCCAGATCGTGGCGCAGCGTCTGCAGGGCCTGCGGCAGGCCGAGATCGTCGTCGCCGCGCATGCGCTCGAGCGCCGTATCGCAGGTCTGGATCAGGCCGGCGGCGTTCGCCTGCCGGCGGTGGCTGGCGAACAGATCGGCCACCGCGTCGGCGGCCAGCGATTCGCCTTCGAGTTCGTCGAGCTGATGACGCAGCCAGTCGCGACGCTCGGCGACATCGCCGATGCCGACCAGCGCATCGCGCTCATCGTGCAGCGCGCGCCAGGCCTGTGCGGTCGTACGCACCTCGGCAAGCAGGGCGCCGTTGCCGGCCTGCGCATCGAGCAGCGCGAGCTGGCTGCCGCGGGCGAGGAGGGCCTGGTGTTCGTGCTGGCCGTGGATCTCGACCAGGTGCCCGGCCAGTTCGCCGAGCTGGGTGATCGTCGCCGGCCGGCCATTGATCCAGGCACGCGAGCCGCCATCGGCGCGCAAGGTGCGGCGCAGCTGGCAGGTGTCGCCGTCATCGAGTTCGTGTTCGCGCAGCCAGCGCAGCGCGGGCGCGGCATCGTCGAGCGCGAACTCGGCATGCAGTTCGGCGCGTTCGGCGCCATGGCGCACGATGCCACTGTCGGCGCGTTGCCCCGACAGGAAGCCGAGCGCGTCGACCAGCAAGGACTTGCCGGCGCCGGTCTCGCCGGAGATGACGGTCAGGCCTGCGCCGAACTCGAGGTCCGACTGGCTGGCGACGGCGAAATTGCGGATGGCGAGGTGGGTCAGCATGGGTGCGGATTGTGCCTTGGCGCGGCGTGGGCGAGTAGATCGGTGTGCGGATATGCGTTCGAGGCTGCGCTAGATATCGCGTCTTCGTCTCACGGCAGGAGAATGCGGCGCTTGCATCGCAGGTAGGTGCACCGTATACCGCCCCCATGCCGTCCCCAGCCGACCATCCGCTCGATCCGCGTGCCCGCCAGCTGCTGCGCACGCTGATCGCGCGCCATATCCGCGATGGCGGACCGGTCGGTTCGCAGACGCTGGCGCGGCATTCGGGGCTGGACGTGAGCCCGGCGACGATCCGCAACATCCTGTCCGATCTGGAAGAGGCGGGCCTGCTGGCATCACCGCATACCTCCGCCGGGCGGGTGCCGACCACCCAGGGGTACCGGGTCTTCGTCGACTCGCTGCTGCAGATCAAGCCGTTGAAGGAGCAGGAGCTGATCCATCTGCGCGGCGAACTCAGTGCGGGCGGCGGGCAGCAGTCGCTGCTCGGCAGTGCCTCCGAGCTGGTCTCGGCGATGACCCACTTCGTCGGCGTGGTCTCGGTGCCGCGGCGCGAGCAGCTGGCGTTCCGGCATATCGATTTCGTGCCGTTGGACGGCCAGCGGGTGATGGCAATCATCGTGTTCGCCGATCACGAGGTGCAGAACCGCATCTTCCACACCCGGCGCAGCTTCGAAGCCAAGGAGCTGGAGCGGGTCGCCAATTACCTCAATCAGCACTGCGCCGGCCGGCCGCTGGCCGACATCCGCGCTGCGCTGCTCGACGACCTGCGCAACGCGCGCGACGAGATGGAAGCCCTGCTGTCGCAGACCGTCGAGCTGGCCGAACAGGCCCTGGTCCCCGGCGACGAGGACATGGTGCTGGCGGGCCAGAGCCGGCTGATCGGCGTGCAGGACCTGTCGGACCTCGACCGCCTGCGCGAGCTGTTCGAGGCCTTCGCCCGCAAGCGCGAGATCCTGCAGCTGCTCGAACGCACGATTCACGCGCCGGGTGTACGCATCTTCATCGGCGAGGAAACCGGCCTGGCGCCGCTCGAGGGCATGTCCCTGGTCACCGCGCCGTACGCCGCGGGCGGCCGCACGCTCGGCGTGATCGGCGTCATCGGGCCCACCCGGATGGCCTACGAACGGATCATTCCGGTGGTCCAGGCGACGGCCGGACTGCTCGGCGCTGCCTTGAATCCGGATCCGGCGACCCCATAGGGGATCGGGTCGGCGG
Source organism: Luteimonas sp. Soil_C_5 (assembly GCF_057656615.1). Classification (NCBI taxonomy): domain Bacteria; kingdom Pseudomonadati; phylum Pseudomonadota; class Gammaproteobacteria; order Lysobacterales; family Lysobacteraceae; genus Luteimonas; species Luteimonas sp. Soil_C_5. The sequence continues at coordinate 648,299 of NZ_JBDGKA010000001.1, read as the reverse complement.
CCAGACGCCCGCCCCGGAACCCGATATGACCCACGAACAGCACGATCCCCAGCACCCCGAGTCCAGCCACGCGCACGACGGCCACGAGGCGTCGATCGACGGTGTGGACGCGCAGCTCGCCGAGCAGGTTGAACTGCTGAAGGCGGAAGTCGAGCAGGTCCGCGCGCAGAGCCTGCTCGAGCGCGCCGATCTCGAGAACCAGCGCAAGCGTCTCGCCCGCGAGATCGACAGCGCCCGCCGCTTCGCCAACGAGCGCCTGCTGTCGGCGCTGGTGCCGGTGTTCGATGCGCTCGAGGCCGGCCTGGCCAACGCCTCCGAAGCGGACCCGCTGCGCGCCGGTGTGGAACTGACGCTGCGCGAACTCACCCGCGCCACCGAGGCCAGCGGCCTGTCCACCCTGGCGCCCGCGCCGGGCGATGCTTTCAATCCCGAGCAGCACCAGGCGATGAGCATCATCGACGCGCCGGGCGTGCCCGCGGGCGCCGTGGCCCAGGTCTTCCAGAAGGGCTACCTGCTCAACGACCGCCTGCTGCGCCCCGCGATGGTGGTGGTGGCCAAGGCCGACTGACCCGCGTGTTCCGGCCCGGCGGCGCTTGAACGCGCCCGCTGCGGCCCCCAGATACCCCGCATCGACGGCCTCGCCGTCCCGGCACAACATCTCCTAGAGGAAGCACTGCAATGGCAAAGATCATCGGCATCGATCTCGGCACGACGAACTCGTGTGTGGCGATCATGGACGGCGGCAAGGCCAAGGTCATCGAGAACAGCGAAGGCGACCGCACCACGCCGTCGGTCGTCGCGTACACCAAGGACGGCGAAGTGCTGGTCGGCGCATCGGCCAAGCGTCAGGCCGTCACCAACCCGCACAACACGTTCTTCGCGGTGAAGCGCCTGATCGGCCGCAAGTTCAAGGATGCCGAGGTCCAGAAGGACATCGGTCTGGTCCCGTATTCGATCCTCGAGCACGACAACGGCGACGCCTGGGTGTCGACCAGTGACGGCAAGCGCCTGTCCGCGCAGGAAGTCTCCGCGCGCATTCTCGAGAAGATGAAGAAGACCGCCGAGGACTACCTGGGCGAGAAGGTCACCGAAGCCGTGATCACGGTGCCGGCGTACTTCAACGACAGCCAGCGCCAGGCGACCAAGGACGCCGGCCGCATCGCCGGTCTCGACGTCAAGCGCATCATCAACGAGCCGACCGCGGCCGCGCTGGCCTACGGCCTCGACAAGTCCGGCGGCGACCGCAAGATCGCCGTGTACGACCTCGGCGGCGGCACCTTCGACGTGTCGATCATCGAGATCGCGGAAGTCGATGGCGAGAAGCAGTTCGAAGTGCTGGCCACCAACGGCGACACCTTCCTCGGCGGCGAAGACTTCGACGCCCGCGTCATCGATTACCTCGTCGAAGAGTTCAACAAGGACCAGGGCATCGACCTGCGCAAGGATCCGCTGGCGCTGCAGCGTCTGAAGGACGCGGCCGAGCGCGCGAAGATCGAGCTGTCGTCCTCGCAGCAGACCGAAGTGAACCTGCCGTACGTCACCGCCGATGCGTCGGGCCCTAAGCACCTCAACATCAAGCTGACCCGCGCCAAGCTCGAGTCGCTGGTCGAGGAACTCGTGCGCAAGACGATCGAGCCGTGCCGCACCGCGCTCAACGACGCCGGCCTGCGCGCGTCGGACATCAACGAGGTGATCCTCGTCGGTGGCCAGACCCGCATGCCCAAGGTGCAGGCGGCGGTTGCCGAGTTCTTCGGCAAGGAACCGCGCAAGGACGTGAACCCCGACGAGGCCGTCGCGATCGGCGCGGGCGTGCAGGGCGGCGTGCTGGCTGGTGACGTCAAGGACGTGCTGCTGCTCGACGTGACCCCGCTGAGCCTCGGCATCGAGACCCTGGGCGGCGTGTTCACCAAGATTATCGAAAAGAACACGACGATCCCGACCAAGGCCTCTCAGACCTTCTCGACCGCCGAGGACAACCAGTCCGCCGTGACCGTGCACGTGCTGCAGGGTGAGCGCGAGCAGGCCCGCTTCAACAAGTCGCTGGCCCGCTTCGACCTGACCGGGATCGATTCGGCGCCGCGTGGCATGCCGCAGGTCGAGGTGTCGTTCGACATCGACGCCAACGGCATCCTGCATGTGTCGGCCAAGGACAAGAAGACCAACAAGGAACAGAAGGTCGAGATCAAGGCCGGTTCGGGCCTGTCGGACGAAGAGATCCAGCAGATGGTGGCCGACGCCGAGGCGCACCGCGAAGAGGACAAGAAGTTCCAGGAACTCGTCGCGGCCCGCAACCAGGCCGATGCGCTGGTGCACAGCACCCGCAGCGCGATCAAGGACAACGGCGACAAGCTGCCGGGCGACGTGATCGGCAATGCCGAATCCGCGATCGCCGATGTCGAGACCGCAATGAAGGGCGACGACAAGGCGCAGATCGAAGCCAAGTCGAAGAAGCTCGAGGAAGCGGCGCAGCAGCTGTTCGCGGCGGCCTCCGCGGCCGGTGGTCCGGGCGCAGGCGATGCCGGCGGCCAGGGCGAAGCGCCGAAGTCCGATGACGTGGTGGACGCCGAGTTCACCGAGGTCAAGGACGACGAGAGGAAGCCGTAATTGGTGGATTCGTGATGCGTGATCGGAAGAAGCGGCGCCCTGGCTCCGCTTCTTCCATCCGTAGTCCCGGACTCGACGTGCTGTTCCGAATCACCAATCACGAATTACGAATGACTGCCGTATGAGCAAACGCGATTACTACGAAGTCCTCGGCGTGCAACGCACCGCCACCGAAGAGGAGCTGAAGAAGGCCTACCGGCGCTGCGCGATGAAGCATCACCCGGACCGCAATCCGGGCGATGCCGAGGCGGAAGCCGCCTTCAAGGAGTGCAAGGAGGCCTACGAGGTGCTGTCGGACGGCGGCAAGCGCCGCATGTACGACCAGCACGGCCACGCGGCGTTCGAGCACGGCATGGGCGGCGGCAACGCCGGGCCGGGCTTCGGCGGCGGCGCCGACATGGGCGACATCTTCGGCGACATCTTCGGCAACATCTTCGGCGGTGGCGGACGGGGCGGTGGACCGCGCCGCGGCGCCGACATCGGATATGTGATGGAGCTCGACCTGGAGGACGCCGTCGCCGGTGTCGAGAAGCGCATCGAGCTGCCCACGCTGGCGATGTGCGACGACTGCGACGGCAGTGGCTCCGAGGACGGCAAGCGCGAGACCTGCACGACCTGTGCGGGTCACGGCCAGGTGCGGATGCAGCGCGGCATCTTCACGATGCAGCAGACCTGTCCGCATTGCGCGGGGCAGGGGCAGACGATCGCCCATCCGTGCACGACCTGCCGCGGCGCCGGCCGTGTGGAAGACGAGAAGGTGCTGTCGGTGAAGGTGCCGGCGGGCGTCGATTCGGGCGACCGCATCCGGCTCACCGGTGAGGGCGAAGCCGGACCGTCGGGTGCGCCCCCGGGCGATCTGTTCGTCGAGGTGCGGGTGCGTCCGCACGACATCTTCCAGCGCGATGGCGACGATCTGCACTGCGAAGTGCCGGTGCGCATTTCGCAGGCGGCGCTCGGCTCCACGGTGCGCGTGCCCACGCTGGGCGGCGAAGCGGAGATCCGCGTGCCGGCCGAGACCCAGACCGGCAAAGTCTTCCGTCTGCGCGACAAGGGCGTCAAGTCCGTGCGCAGCCGGGCCGCCGGCGACCTGTATTGCAAGGTCGTCGTGGAAACACCGGTGAACCTCACGGCCGAGCAGCGCGATCTGCTCGAGCGTTTCGAAGGCACGTTCACCGCCGAGAACGCCCGCCGGCATTCGCCGCGGTCGAGCACGTTCATCGATGGGGTCAAGGGCTTCTGGGAACGCATGACGTCCTGATCTGCATCACATAGGCGCGTCCCACCGAATGCCCGGCATCTACCGGGCATTCGCGTATCTGCAGTCCGGAATCCGCCCGGAATCTGGCGTCGGCATCGACCTTGCCGGGGCCGGCCTGCAGGTCCGTTGTGCGTCCGGTATCGGCTGTCGACAGGCTTGTGGATAAGCGCTGCGAGTGTGCAGGCAGCGACGGCGCTCGCAGCTCGCGTGGAACTCCAGTGCGGCAGGGCACTCGCGACTCAGCCGGACGGTGGCACTGCAGGCGACGAACCGCGCTGCGGCGCGGCGCAGCGTCATGTGCCCTGCAAAAACCCGTTGACCTGGTGGGAGCGCGACGCTAGACGGTCCAGCTGTCCACAAGACATGTGGATGGACTGGTGACAAAGGTGTGGATAAGCCTCGCGAGGCCGCATCCACAATGGGCCGGAAACCGGTGGTCATCAATTCGCCACCGCCGCGCGAGGTGGGTCGAATGGGCCCTTGATCCGCGCAGCGCGACATGTATCGGCGCGGGACGGGAACCTGCCGATTCCGGCACCGGAATCAGGCCTGCTTGACGAGTCCGCGCGGGGCCGTTGGGCGGCGGTCATCCACAGGGGGTGTGGACCGATTGCGGACAAACGTGTGGATAAGCGGGCCTGGACCGCTCGCAGCGCGGCGCGCACAGACTGGTCAATCTTTATCCACGTGCCGGCATGCGTCTTCGTATTGCCACTTGACGCGCGCAATCCGACCGGCGGGATACCGGGCGCGCCCTGCAACAGGGCGCGGCGATGGAACGCTGATTCCCGCATCTGTCACGGTCATGCCGTGCGCAACGTGGCCGCCGTGGTGGCCTGCGCCCGCCGGACCGTTCGCGCGCGACTGCGCACGGCGCGACGCTAGAATGCAGCCATGACGAGTCCTGCCTGCGATTGCCCGATGCCTGACGTCCCCCGGAATTCCCTGCGATGAGCGCTCCAGTCCGCGTCCTGGTACACGGCGCCTCCGGCCGCATGGGCCAGGCGCTGTTGCGTCTGGCGCAGGGGCGCGATGACCTGCAGCTGGTCGGCGCGGTCTCGGGCAGCGCGCCGAAACAGCGGGTCATCGATGGGGTGCCGTATTTCGGCGCCGCGGAGCTCGGCGGCGTACCGGCGTTCGACGTCGCGATCGACTTCAGCCTGCCGGGCGGCTTCGACGCGATTCTCGCGTTGTGCGAGCGGCGCGGCGCGGCGTTCGTGTCGGGCACGACCGGCCTGTCGACAGCGCAGTGCGACACGCTCGACGCGGCGGCTGCGCGCATTCCGGTGGTCTGGGCCTCGAACTTCAGTCTCGGCGTCGCGGTGCTGCAGGACCTGGTGCAACGCGCCGCGGCGCTGCTGCCCGGATGGGACTGCGACATCGTCGAATCGCATCACACGCGCAAGCTCGACGCGCCGTCGGGAACCGCGCTGACGCTGGGCGAAGCGGCATCGGCGCAGGGCGCCACGCCCCGTTACGCGTCGCTGCGCGCGGGCGACATCGTGGGCGAGCATCTGGTGCAGTTCACCACGCAGGGCGAGCGCATCGAGCTGATCCACCGCGCCGGCAACCGCGACATTTTCGCCGCGGGTGCGCTGCACGTGGCCCAGCGCCTGGCCGGACGCACGCCGCGTCGTTATGCGGTCACCGACCTGCTGGCGCCGTCGCCAGACGCGCCGGCCTGAACCCGCGCACATTTCTGCTGGCGTGAAGGCGGTCGCGCCCGTACAATTCTCGCTCGCCTGAACCCTAACCTCCGGACCGGTCTCCACCGCTCTGGCGGTTTCCTGCAACCTGACGTAGGCGAAGACCTCGTGACAGATACCGCAATTCTCGTCCTTGAAGACGGCACCGTATTCGAGGGCGTTTCCGTGGGCGCCGTTGGCCTTTCTGTCGGCGAAGTGGTGTTCAACACCGCGATGACCGGCTACCAGGAAGTGCTGAGCGATCCCTCGTACGCGCGCCAGCTGGTGACGCTGACCTATCCGCATATCGGCAACACCGGCTGCACCGACCAGGACGACGAAGCGTCCAAGGTCTGGGCGTCGGGCCTCATCGTGCGCAACGTGCCGCGCCGTCCGAGCAGCTGGCGCAGCGAGGTGTCGCTGCCCGAGTGGCTGCGCGCACGCGGCATCGTCGCCATCTCCGAAATCGACACCCGCAAGCTGACGCGCCTGCTGCGCGACCGCGGATCGATGAACGGTGCGGTGATGGCCGGTGACGTCAATGTCGAACAGGCGCTTGAAGCCGCGCGCAAGTTCCCGGGCCTCAAGGGCATGGATCTGGCGAAGGTCGTCAGCACCACCGAGCGCTACGGCTGGACCGATGGCCAGCTTGATCTCGACAGCAATGCCTTCGTCACCGCGCCTGCGAAGTTCAAGGTCGTGGCCTACGACTACGGCGTGAAGACCAACATCCTGCGCATGCTGGCCGAGCGCGGTTGCGAACTGACCGTGGTGCCGGCGCAGACGCCCGCCGCCGATGTGCTCGCGCTCAAGCCCGATGGCGTGTTCCTGTCGAACGGCCCCGGCGATCCGGAGCCCTGCGACTACGCGATCGACGCGATCCGCAGTTTCATCGACGCCAAAGTGCCGACGTTCGGCATCTGCCTCGGCCACCAGCTGCTGGCGCTCGCCGCCGGTGCGAAGACGTTGAAGATGCCGCACGGCCATCACGGCGCGAATCATCCGGTGCAGGATCTGGATTCGGGCAAGGTGATGATCACCTCGCAGAACCACGGCTTCGCGGTCGATGAGGCCTCGCTGCCGGCCAATGTGCGCGTGACGCATCGTTCGCTGTTCGACGGCACCAACCAGGGCATCGAACTCACCGATGCGCCTGCTTTCAGCTTCCAGGGTCACCCGGAAGCCTCGCCCGGTCCCCACGATGTCGCGCCGTTGTTCGATCGGTTCGTCGCGTCGATGCACAACAAGAACGCCGAGAGCCGCTGACATGCCAAAGCGCACTGATATCCAGACCATCCTCATCATCGGCGCCGGCCCGATCGTCATCGGCCAGGCCTGCGAGTTCGATTACTCCGGCGCGCAGGCGTGCAAGGCGCTGCGCGACGAGGGCTATCGCGTGGTGCTGGTCAACAGCAATCCCGCGACGATCATGACCGACCCGGAAATGGCCGACGCGGTCTACATCGAGCCGATCAACTGGCAGACGGTCGAGAAGATCATCGCCAAGGAAAAGCCCGACGCGCTGCTGCCGACGATGGGCGGCCAGACCGCGCTCAACTGCGCGCTCGATCTCGCAGACAACGGCGTGCTCGAGAAGTACGGCGTCGAGCTGATCGGCGCCAAGCGCGAAGCGATCCGCATGGCCGAGGACCGCGAGCTGTTCCGCGTGGCGATGGGCGAGATCGATCTCGAATGCCCGCGCGCCGAAGTGGCGCACACGCTCGAGGAAGCGATCGACATCCAGACGCGCGTCGGCTATCCGACGATCATCCGTCCGAGCTTCACGCTCGGCGGTTCGGGCGGCGGCATCGCCTACAACCGCGAGGAACTCGTCGACATCGTGACCCGCGGTCTCGAGTTGTCGCCGACGACCGAAGTGCTGGTCGAGGAGTCGGTGCTGGGCTGGAAGGAATTCGAGATGGAAGTGGTCCGCGACACCGCGGACAACTGCATCATCGTCTGCTCGATCGAGAACCTCGATCCGATGGGCGTGCACACCGGCGACTCGATCACCGTCGCGCCGGCGCAGACGTTGACCGACAAGGAATACCAGCGCCTGCGCAATGCGTCTGTCGCGGTGCTGCGCAAGATCGGCGTCGACACCGGTGGCTCGAACGTGCAGTTCGGCATCAACCCGAAGGACGGCCGCGTGGTCGTCATCGAGATGAATCCGCGCGTGTCGCGTTCGTCGGCGCTGGCGTCGAAGGCGACCGGCTTCCCGATCGCCAAGGTCGCGGCCAAGCTGGCCGTCGGCTACACGCTCGACGAACTCAAGAACGAGATCACCGGCGGCAAGACCCCGGCGTCGTTCGAGCCGTCGATCGATTACGTGGTCACCAAGATTCCGCGCTTCGCGTTCGAGAAATTCCCGCAGGCCGATGCGCGCCTGACCACGCAGATGAAGTCGGTCGGCGAAGTCATGGCGATGGGCCGCACCTTCCAGGAATCGATGCAGAAGGCGCTGCGCGGCCTGGAAACGGGCAAGGTCGGATTCGATCCCACCGGTCTGGACCTGACCGACGAAGACGACATGGCGACGCTGCGCCGCGAAGTGCGTGAGCCGGGCCCCGAGCGTCTGTTCTATCTGGCCGATGCGTTCCGCGCCGGTCTGTCGGTCGAGGACGTCTACGCGCTGTCCTACGTCGATCACTGGTTCCTCGACCAGATCGAAGAGCTGATCACGACCGAGGCCGAAGTCGCCGCTGCCGGTATCGATGCGCTCGACAAGGCGCGCGTGCGTGCGCTCAAGCGCATGGGCTTCTCCGATGCGCGTCTGTCGCAGCTGCTGGGCACCGATGAGCAGGCGATCCGTGCGCTGCGCCGCGCGTTCGGCGTGCGCCCGGTCTACAAGCGTGTCGATTCCAGCGCGGCCGAGTTCGCCACCGATACCGCGTACCTGTATTCGACCTACGAGGACGAGTGCGAGGCGCAGCCGACCAGCCGCGACAAGATCATGATCCTCGGCGGCGGTCCCAACCGCATCGGCCAGGGCATCGAGTTCGACTACTGCTGCGTGCATGCCGCGCTGGCGCTGCGCGACGACGGGTACGAGACCATCATGGTCAACTGCAACCCGGAAACCGTGTCCACCGATTACGACACTTCCGACCGCCTGTACTTCGAGCCGCTGACGCTCGAAGACGTGCTGGAGATCGTCGAGGTCGAGAAGCCCAAGGGCGTGATCGTGCAGTACGGCGGCCAGACCCCGCTCAAGCTCGCGCGTGCGCTCGAAGCCAATGGTGTGCCGATCATCGGCACGTCGCCTGACTCGATCGATCTGGCCGAAGACCGCGAGCGCTTCCAGAAGCTGGTCGACGAACTGGGCCTCAAGCAGCCGCCGAACCGCACCGCGCGCAATCCCGAGGAAGCGCTGGTGCTGGCGCGCGAGATCGGCTATCCGCTGGTCGTGCGTCCGAGCTACGTGCTCGGTGGCCGTGCGATGGAAGTGGTGCACGCCGACAGCGATCTCGCGCGCTACATGCGCGACGCGGTCAAGGTGTCCAACGATTCGCCGGTGCTGCTCGACCGCTTCCTCGACAACGCGGTCGAGGTCGACATCGACGTCATCGCCGATCGTGAAGGCAACGTGCTGATCGGCGGCGTCATGGAACACATCGAGGAAGCCGGCGTGCATTCGGGTGATTCCTCGTGCTCGCTGCCGCCGTATTCGTTGTCGGCGGACGTGCAGGCGCGCCTGCGCGAGCAGGTCGTCGCCCTGGCGCGCAAGCTCAAGGTCATCGGCCTGATGAACACCCAGTTCGCGGTGCAGACCGACGACGACGGCGTTGATACGATCTTCCTGCTGGAAGTGAATCCGCGTGCCTCGCGCACGGTGCCGTTCGTGTCCAAGGCGATCGGCATGCCGCTCGCCAAGATCGCGGCCCGCTGCATGGCCGGCAAGACGCTGGCCGAGCAGGGCGCGACGACCGAAATCGTGCCGGAGTACTTCTCGGTCAAGGAAGCGATCTTCCCGTTCGCCAAGTTCCAGGGCGTCGATCCGATCCTCGGCCCGGAGATGCGCTCCACCGGTGAGGTCATGGGCGTGGGCGAGAGCTTCGGCGCGGCGTTCGCACGCGCGCAGGAAGCGGCGAGCATCAAGACCCCGCCGACCAGCGGCAAGGTGTTCGTGTCCGTGCGCGATCCCGACAAGAAGCGCGTGCTGCCGGTCGCCCGCGACATCATCGCGCGCGGCTACACGATCGTCTCCACCGCCGGCACCGCCAAGTGGCTGCGCGAGCACGACATCGAATGCGAGCAGATCAACAAGGTCGTCGAAGGCCGTCCGCACATCGTCGATCTGATCAAGAACGGCGAGATTGCGTACATCGTCAACACGACCGAGGGCAAGCAGGCGATCTCCGACTCGTTCTCGATCCGTCGCGAGGCCCTGCAGCACCGGGTGACGTATTCGACCACCGTTGCCGGCGCCAAGGCCCTGCTGCATTCTCTGGAATTCCGCGGCAGCGGCCCGGTCTGGGCACTGCAGGAACTGCACGCGCGCCTCGAGGGCAGCGCGGCAGCCACTTCAACGAACTGACGGAGGCACGCCCATGCGCGCACCCATGACCCTGCGCGGCGCCCAGCGCCTGCGCGAAGAGCTGGAAGAACTGAAGTCGGTCAAGCGTCCGGCGGTGATCGAGGCGATCTCCGAAGCGCGTGCCCACGGCGATCTCAAGGAGAACGCCGAGTACCACGCCGCGCGCGAGCAGCAGAGCTTCATCGAAGGTCGCATCAAGCAGCTCGAAGGTGAGCTGTCGCATGCCGATCTCATCGATGTCGCCAAGCTCAAAGCCGGCGACAAGGTGGTGTTCGGCGCGACGGTGGTGATCGCCGACACCGAGACCGACGAAGAGAAGCGCTACCAGATCGTCGGCGACCTCGAGGCCGACATCAAACAGGGCCTGATCGCGATTTCCTCGCCTGTGGCCCGCGCGATGATCGGCAAGCACGAGGGCGACAGCATCAGCATCGATGCGCCCGGCGGCACGCGCGAATACGACATCATCAGCGTCGAGTATCTCGGCTGAGGCGATGACGCGGGCGACCTTCCTGCTGCCGGCGCCGGCGCGTTTCGGCGCGCAACGCTGGACGGTGGATGTCGTCCGCGCCCTGGCCCGGGCGGATCGTCCGCCGGCGGGCGAGGGTGGGCGACGCGCCCAGCTGTTGCGCCATGCCGCATTGCCGGCAGGGCGCTGGCCGCTTGCGGCGCTGTCGCGCCGGCTCGATGCCGGTGACGCCGACGCACCGGGTGTGGCCTGGCTGCGCGCCGATCCGGCATGGCTGCGTCCCGACATCAACGGTGTGCGCCTGATGGCGCACGGCGACGGTCTGGGCCTGACACGCGAGGATGCGGACGCGTTGTTGCCGGCGCTGCGTCCGCTGTTTGGCGATGCCGGTTTCCTGCTCGACGCGCCGCACCCGTCGCGCTGGTATCTGCAGGTGCCGGCCGGCACGCGCCTGCCGAGCTTCCACGATCCCGCTGATGCACTGGGAACCGATCTCGCCGATCTGGACGACGATGCCGAGGCCGGCGCCGAAGTCCGGCGCTGGCGCGTGCTCGCCAACGAGGCGCAGATCACCCTGCATCACCATCCTCTGAACGCACGGCGCCAGGAACAGGGCCGCCCGCCGGTCAATGCGCTGTGGTTCTGGGGCGGCGGCGCCTTGCCGGCCGCGGGTGCGATGTCCAGTCGCTGGCCCGCACGCGTGTACAGCGACGATCCCACCTGCAGTGCGCTGGCCGCGGTCGCGGTGCGCGCCGACGCCCTGCCGCCGGCATGGCCCGGCGTGGCGGGCGAAGACGCGCTGTTCGATCTGACCGCGCTGCGTGACCTGCGGGCCCTGCAGCAGGACTGGCTTGCGCCGGCCATCGCAGCCGTCGCCGCAGGCGGACTCGATGCGCTGGCGATCGACGACGAGGACGGGCATCTGTGGCGTCTGCGCCGCTGGCACCGCCTGCGCATCTGGCGACGCGGCGGGACGGGCGCCCCCGCATGATCCAGTCGCCGCGCATCCGTCGCCGCGAGGCCACCGTCGGCGACGCCTGGCCGACGCACGTGCCGCCCTTGCTGCGCCGCATCTACGCCGCGCGCGGTGCACACGATCTCGACGCCGCCCAGCCCCGGCTGGCCGGCCTGCTGCCGCCCGAAGGGCTGTCGAATCTGGACGCCGCGACCGGCCTGCTCGCCGATGCCATCGCGCGCGGCGCGCGCATCCTGGTCGTTGGCGATTTCGACTGCGACGGTGCGACCGCCTGCGCCGTCGCCGTGCGCGGACTGCGCCTGCTGGGCGCGCGCGACGTGGTCCACGCAGTGCCGCATCGCATCGTGCACGGCTATGGACTGTCGCCGTCGCTGGTGGAATCGCTGGCCCCGCTGCAGCCGGACCTGCTGGTGACCGTCGACCACGGCATCGCCTGCCATGCCGGCATCGCCGCGGCCAAGGCGAAGGGCTGGCAGGTGCTGGTCACCGACCACCACCTGCCGGGCACCGCCTTGCCGACGGCCGATGCGATCGTCAATCCGAACCTGCCCGGCGATGCGTTTCCGAGCAAGATGCTGGCCGGCGTCGGCGTGATCTTCTACGTCCTGCTGGCGCTGCGGGCGCGGTTGCGCGCGCAGGGCGCGTTCGAGGGTCCTGTGCCCGATCTTTCGGTGCTGCTCGACCTGGTGGCGGTGGGCACGGTCGCCGACCTGGTGCCGCTGGACACCAACAACCGGGCCCTGGTCGCGGCCGGCCTGCGCCGTCTGCGTGCGGGACAGGCCTGTCCGGGGCTGCTGGCGCTTGCCGAGGTGTCCGGCCGGCAGATCGACCGTCTGACCGCCAGCGACCTCGGCTTCGCGATCGGTCCGCGGCTCAATGCCGCCGGACGGCTCGAGGACATGGCGATCGGCATCGAATGCCTGCTCAGCGACGATCCCGCGCAGGCCCGCGAACTCGCGCGCACGCTGCACGACATCAACGCAGAGCGGCGCGCGGTGCAGCAGTCGATGCTCGACGATGCCGAAGCTGCCGTTGCCCGCCTGCCGGCGCCGGCGCCCGACAGCGCCGGTGTCTGTCTGCATGACGCCGACTGGCATCCGGGCGTGGTCGGTCTGGTCGCCTCGAAAATGAAGGATGCGCTGCATCGCCCGGTCGTCGCGTTCGCGCCGGCCGAGCCCGGTAGCGACCAGTTGCGCGGCTCCGCCCGGTCGATTCCCGGCCTGCATATTCGCGACGTACTCGCGGCCGTGGACAGCGCCCATCCGGGACTGATCGAGCGCTTCGGTGGACATGCCATGGCCGCCGGCATGTCGCTGCACGCCGATCAGCTCGCCGCCTTCACCGAAGCGTTCCGGGTGCAGGTCGCGGCGGTCCTCGATCCGGCGCTGCTGCGCGCGGAGCTGGTCACCGATGGCCCACTCGGGCCGCACGAGTTCGACATCGTGCACGCGGCGCATCTGCGCGACGCCGGGCCCTGGGGCCAGGCGTTTCCGGAGCCGCTGTTCGATGGCGAATTCGCGGTCGTCGACTGGCGCATCGTCGGGGCCCGCCATCTCAAGCTCACGCTGCGGCTGGATGGACATCGGCAGACCCTGTCTGCGATCCATTTCGGCGGCTGGCGCGAGGTCGCACCCGCGGCGCGGGAGCACGTGGTCTACCGGCTGGCCCCGGACGACTACCGCGGCGGGGACGCGGTGCAGCTGCTGGTCGAACACCGGGAAGCATGCCCGGCTGGCTGACTGGCGGGTAAAATGTGAATGGGGGTGCCAGAATGGCGCCCTGCCAGGGACGGCCCTGCGTCGTCGCCCAGCCTGCTGCCCTCATCTCAGTTAGGAGTTCACCTTGAAGACCGTGTCCCCCCTGGTGCTGGCGATCGCGCTGGCGATCGCGCCCACTGCGTACGCCGTGGCCAACGAGCGCCCCACGCCGATCACCATCGACACCCCCAGCCGCGGCGAGATCACCAGCCGCTCCGCGGTGAACTACCGCGACGGCTCGCGCAGCCAGTTGCACACGGTGGAGCTGCGTGACGGGCAGGTGGTGCAGATCACGATCGAAGGCGCGTTGCGCGGCCGGCTGACGGCGTTCCTCGGTGATGAGCTGATCGCCACCTCGGGCGACACCGCGCAGGCGGCATCGCTGGTGGTGCGCGCGAAGCGCGCCGGTCGCTACACGATCGCCGTCAGCGGCATCGATGCCAGCGCCTACGGCCCCTACAGCCTGCGCGTCACCGGCGTCGACGCCTACGACGGCAGCGTGCTGTCGGTCGGCGACTCGATCAGCGACTGGGTCGATGCACCGCGTCGCCTGACGCTGCGCATCGCGGAGTCGGGCATCTACACCGTCGACATGCTGTCGGACGATTTCGACGCGTTCCTGAAGATCGACGGCCCCGGCGTAGCGCTCAGCAACGATGATGGCGGCGACGGCACCAATGCACGGATCAGCGCACGCCTGGCTCCGGGCGAGTACACCATCACCGCATCGGGCTACGGCAGCGAGCGGGTGTCGGGCATGTACCGCCTCGCGATCGCCGCGCGCTCCACGCCGGAAACGCCGCTGCGCGAAGGCGGCGCGCTGACGCCGGGCAGCACCGTGACCGGCCTCAACGAGGGCACGGCGCACAGCTACACGTTCTCGTTGCCGGCGCGCCAGCTGGTGCGCATCGACATGCGCAGCGACGAGATCGATTCGCTGCTGCGCCTGTCGGGCAATGGCGTGGACACGAGCGACGACGACGGTGGCGACGGCCTCAATGCGCGCATCGTGACCCTGCTCGACGCCGGCGAGTACACCCTGCGCGCCGATACCGCGACCCAGGGCGCGGGCTTCTACACGCTCGCGCTGGCCGCCGAAGACCCGCCGGCCAATGCCGGTGGCGGCACGCTGACCGTCGGCCGCGCGGTGGACGCCACGCTGCTGCAGGGGATGACCGACCGCTGGACCGTGACCGTCCGCGCTGCGGGCGACTACGTGATCGACATGCGTTCGAGCGACATCGACAGCTACGTGAAGGTGATGCGCGGCTCGGAGATGATCGCCAGCGACGACGATGGCGGCGACAACCTCGATGCGCGCATCTCGCGCCGCTTCGAGGCCGGCACCTACACGATCGAGTCCACGGCCGTGGGCCGCAGCGAGACCGGTCGCTACCGTCTGTCGATGGAGCGCCGCTGAGGCCTCAGGGCTTGAACGCTGCGGGCGGGTGCACTGCGCCCGCCCGCAGTGGTGTCATCCCGGATCAGCCGCGCGTTCCGGCGTTCCGGTGACAGTCGCGCTGGACCACTGGATCGGCGTCCGGCTGCTCACGGATTGCACCTGGCCGGCGCTGATCGCGCCGGCCGGATCGCGCAGGATGTCCTGCCGCGCCGCTGCAGTCGGCGCATCGTCGAACCAGAGCCCCGTCCACGCGTCGCGACCGCTGCGCTTGGACGCATAGAGCGCACGATCGGCAAGCGCGATCGTGTCGCGCCACGCATCGCGCGTGGCATCGCCGCTGCGACAGGCGAAGCCGATCGACACCGACAGGACGACCTCGATCCCGGACGTCGTCACCGGCGTCTCGGTGATCGACCGGCGCAGGCGCTCGGCGATCTCGCAGGCCTGTGCTAGGTCGAGCGCGGTGCCGACCAGCAGGAATTCCTCGCCGCCCCAGCGCGCCACCAGGTCGTCGACGCGGCATGCCGTCTCGAAGCGACGGGCGATCTCGACCAGCATCGCGTCGCCGGTGCCGTGACCGTGCAGGTCGTTGATGTGCTTGAAGTGGTCTACGTCCACCAGAAACACCACGTGGCGCAGAGCCGGCGCAGGCGAGGGCGGCAACAGATGCATCGCGCGTTCCGCCGCACGGCGGTTGAGCAGTCCGGTCAGGCTGTCGATCGCACTCAGGCGATAGAGCCGGCGGCTGATACGGCGCTGGTACCAGGCGAACGCCGAGGCCAGCAGCACCAGCAGCAACAGCGCGGCAGCGCCGACATCGCGCAGGGTCCGGGCATGCCGGTCGTTCAGGGCGTCGATACGCTGGGTTTCGCGCAGACGCTCCAGTTCCACCGCGTTGCGGCCGTCTTCCAGCCTCGCTTGCAGATCGGCCAGTGCGCCGAGATTCTGCCGACGCAGTGCATCGAGTTCCTCCCGTCGCATCTGCTCCAGCGCATCGAGCGCGGGTGCCATCCTGCCCGCCGCACGCAGCGCGTCGACGCGTGCCCGCAGCGCCTCGCGGCGTTCGCTGCCGAATGCGCCGGCAATGCCCAGTGCGAGCGCCGCGTCGGCATGCGCGAGAGCGACATCGGGATGTCCATCCGCCAGTGCGAGCCGTGACATGCGCAGCCGGGTCAGCGCGGCGCCCGGCGCGTCTTCGTCCTGCTGCGCCTGCGCCAGTGCGTCGAGGCGACGCAGGGCATCCCCGCCGCCTGCCAGCGCGGCCAGTTCGGCCTGCAGGCGCCGTTCCAGCACCGACAGGCCCTGTCCCTGCACCAGGCGCAGGGCGTGCTCGAACTGCGCAACGGCGAGGTCGCGTTGCCCGGCGCGCAGATGGTTCAGGCCGCGGTTGTACTGCAGCAGGGGGTCGATCACGTCGTTCGCATCTGCGATGCCCTGGGCCTGGGCGAAGGTGCGCTCCGCCAGGTCGTAGGCGTCGAGATGTTCGCTGTGGATGCTGGCGACGTTGATCAGCATCTTCACCTGGGCCAGGTTGGATTCGCCTGCCTGCGCGGCTTCGAACGCGCGCCGGTACAGGTCGAGCGCGCGCGGCACGTGGCCGATCAGGTGCAGGGCCGCGCCCGCGTTCGACAAGGCGCGCAACGCGAACTCGGGCGGCTGCGGCGCGGCGAGCAGCAGCGCGTCGATCCGGTCGGCGGCGACGATCACCTCGTCGACCCTGCCCGACAATGCGGCGGCGCGCGCCAGGCAGCTCAGCAGCTTGATTTCGTCGTCGGCGGCCAGCGTCGATGCGGACAGCGTGCCGTGCGCGAGCGCGATCGCCTCGGCGGGCGCGTTGTCGCGCAGTTCGAAACAGCGATCGATCCGCGCCGTCACGTTGACGGCCGACGCGCCCGCAAGCGGCGTGGCCGCGGCGGCGTGCAACGCCAGGCCCCAGACCACCAGCGCGATGCACAGGCTGCGCAGGTCGCCGCAATATCGCCTCATTCCCGATTCCCCGCCAGCGCCCCCAACGGCGACGGCGCAGTCTATCCGCGATGCCCGATGCCAGCGACCGGGGCCGGGTGGGCTGGTAGAATCCCCGGTTTTCCGCCGGATCCGATGTCCATGCTTGAACTCAATCCCGTTCGCCAGCGCATCGTCGACCTCCGCGGTCGGCTGGATGCGCTTAGGGGGTTTCTTTGACTACGACGCCCGTCGCGAGCGTCTAGAGGAAGTCGAGCGCGAGCTCGAAGACCCGACCATCTGGAACGATCCCGAGCGCGCACAGGCGCTGGGACGCGAGCGCTCGACGCTCGACAAGACCGTCAACGGCATCCGCAATCTGACCGAAGGTCTGGAAGGCGCGAACGAGCTGCTGGAACTGGCCGAATCCGAACAGGACGAGGACACCGCGCAGGCGGTCGTCGACGATGTCGAAGGTTTCGCCGTCGAGGTCGACAAGCTGGAATTCCAGCGCATGTTCTCCGGCGAGCTCGATTCCGCGAACTGCTTCGTCGACATCCAGGCCGGCGCCGGCGGCACCGAGGCCCAGGACTGGGCCGAGATGATGCTGCGCATGTATCTGCGCTGGGCCGAGACCCGCGGCTGGAAGACCGAGCTGATGGAAGTCTCCGGCGGCGAAGTCGCGGGCATCAAGTCGGCAACCGTGCGCGTCGAGGGCGAGTTCGCCTACGGCTGGCTGAAGACCGAGATCGGCGTGCACCGGCTGGTGCGCAAGTCGCCGTTCGATTCCGA
Source organism: Luteimonas sp. Soil_C_5 (assembly GCF_057656615.1). Taxonomy (NCBI): domain Bacteria; kingdom Pseudomonadati; phylum Pseudomonadota; class Gammaproteobacteria; order Lysobacterales; family Lysobacteraceae; genus Luteimonas; species Luteimonas sp. Soil_C_5. Next base: position 630,875 of record NZ_JBDGKA010000001.1, on the reverse strand, counting down.
CAACCGTCGCCACACCAGCTTCACCTCGGTGTTCGTGTCCCCGGAAGTCGACGACAACATCGAGATCGACATCAATCCGGCCGACCTGCGCACCGACGTGTACCGCGCATCCGGCGCCGGTGGCCAGCACGTCAACAAGACCGAATCGGCGGTGCGCATCACGCACATCCCGACCAATACCGTCGTCGCCTGCCAGACCGGCCGCAGCCAGCACCAGAACCGCGACACCGCGATGAAGATGCTGGCCGCCAAGCTCTACGAACTGGAAGTGCAGAAGCGCAACGTCGAGAAGGACGCGCTGGAAGCCACCAAATCCGACATCGGCTGGGGCAGCCAGATCCGCAACTACGTGCTCGACCAGAGCCGCATCAAGGATCTGCGCACGGGCGTGGAGCGCAGCGACACGCAGAAGGTGCTCGACGGCGACCTCGACGAATTCGTCGAAGCCAGCCTGAAGTCGGGTCTGGCGGCCGGTTCCAAACGCACCGACGCCGTCTGATCGATCCATCCGCCGGCGCATTGTGTCGGCCCAGCGCGACCGGCCGCTCCGGTCGCGCGTGATTCCCCTTCGCATACGAACGAACCGCAGCCATGACCGACGCCCCCGCACCGCAGACGCCCGCCGACGAGAACGCCCTGATCGCCGAGCGTCGCGCCAAACTGGCCGCATTGCGCGGGCAGGGCGTGGCGTTCCCGAACGACTTCCGTCGCCGCGACGAGGCCGGCGCGCTGCAGAGCTCGCACGGCGACGCCGAGCGCTGGAGCGGCGAAGCGCTGGAGGCCGAGGGCGTGCAGGTCGCCGTCGCCGGCCGTCTGATGGCCAAGCGGATCATGGGCAAGGCGGCGTTCGCGACGGTCCAGGACGTCAGCGGCCGTATCCAGCTGTTCCTGCAGTCGGCGACGCTCGGCGAGCGCTACGACGCGTTCAAGGGCTGGGACGTCGGCGACATCGTCGCGGCCGAGGGCACGCTGATGCGCACCAAGACCGGCGAGCTGTCGGTCAAGGCATCGTCGCTGCGCCTGCTGACCAAGTCGCTGCGGCCGCTGCCGGACAAGTGGCATGGCCTGAGCGACGTGGAGCAGCGGTATCGCCAGCGCTACGTCGATCTGATCGTCTCGCCCGACGCGCGCGCGGTGTTCGTCAAGCGTTCGCGCATCGTCGGCGCGATCCGGCAGTGGCTCGATACCCGCGACTTCCTCGAAGTCGAGACGCCGATGATGCATTACATCGCCGGCGGCGCCGCGGCCAAGCCGTTCACCACGCACCACAACGCGCTGGATCTCGACCTGTTCCTGCGCGTCGCGCCCGAGCTCTACCTCAAGCGTCTGGTCGTCGGCGGCTTCGAGCGCGTCTACGAGATCAACCGCAATTTCCGCAACGAGGGCGTGTCCACCCGGCACAACCCCGAGTTCACGATGCTCGAACTCTACGAGGCCTACGTGGCCTACGAAGAAGTCATGGACCTGACCGAGACTCTGATCCGCGATGTCGCGGTGCAGGCGGTCGGCACCACGGCGCTGGAATGGGACGGCAACGCGATCGATGTCGGTCCGGCCTTCCGTCGCTGGAAGCTGGAAGAAGCTGTGCGCGAACTCAACCCCGAGATTTCTGTCGCCGACTGCCGTGACCGCGAAGCGCTGGCCGCGCATTGCGCGCGTCTGGGCGTGCACGTGAAGGCCGGCTACGGCTGGGGCAAGCTGCTGCTGGAGATCTTCGAGAAGACCGTCGAGACCGGGCTGATCCAGCCGACCTTCATCACCCATTACCCGGTCGAGGTCTCGCCGCTGGCGCGCGAGTCCGACAGCGAAGCCGGCATCACCGACCGCTTCGAACTCTTCATCGGCGGCAAGGAAATCGCCAACGGCTTCTCCGAGCTCAACGATCCCGAAGACCAGGCGGCGCGTTTCCGCGCCCAGGTCGATGCCCGCGAGGGCGGCGACGACGAGGCGATGCACTACGACGCCGACTACATCCGCGCGCTCGAAGTCGGCCTGCCGCCGACTGGTGGCCTGGGCATCGGCATCGACCGTCTTGTCATGCTGCTGACCGGCTCCTCGTCGATCCGCGATGTGCTGCTGTTCCCGTACATGCGCCCGCAGCACGAGGCCTGAGGGCGGCGATCGGCCGGGCCTGTCCGGACGCGCCGATCGCCTCCGCCGCGCGTGGCCGTTCCGCTGCGCGCGCCGCGTTCGTACTGGAACGTGACCACCGCCACACCCGTCTGGCGCAGCACTTGCTTCCAGTCGGGATGGGCCGCGATGATGCGGTCTGACAGGGGTGGAGAGGAGCCAGGGGATGAATATCGTCATCGTTGACGACCAGACGTCCGCGCGGACCATGCTGCGGCACATTCTCGAGGACATCAGTCCCGAGCTGGAAGTGTTCGATTTCGATGATCCCGAAGTCGCGCTGCGCTGGTGCGACGACAACCGCCCGGATCTGCTGCTGCTGGACTACCGCATGCCGGTCGTCGACGGCCTGGAGTTCGCGCGTCGTTTCCGCCGTCCGCTGCTGCATCGCGACGTGCCGATCGTGCTGGTCACCGTGGTCGGCGACGAGCCGATCCGCCAGGCGGCGCTGGATGTCGGCGTCATCGATTTCCTGGTCAAGCCGGTGCGTCCGCGCGAGCTGCGGGCGCGGTGCCGCAACCTGCTGCAGCTGCGTCAGCAGTCCGAATCGGTCAAGCAGCGTGCGCTGTCGCTGGAGCAGCGCCTGCTCCGCAGCATGCACGAGGTCGAGGAACGCGAACGCGAGACGCTGACCCGGCTGGCGCGCGCGATCGCCTATCGCGATGCCAGCACCAGCGCGAATCTCGAACGCGTGGCCGCGGTCGCCGGCATGGTGGCCGACGCGATGGGGCTGTTCGAGGACGAGGTGCGGATGATCGAACTCGCCGCGCCGCTGCACGACATCGGCAAGATCGCGATTCCGGACGCCATCCTGATGAAGCCCGGTCCGCTGACGGCCGAGGAAACCGCGGTGATGCGCCAGCATCCGCAGATCGGCTACGACCTGCTGAGCAACAGCCAGAACCGCTTCATCCAGCTCAGCGCGCTGATCGCGCTGCGCCACCAGGAGCGTTACGACGGCAGCGGGTATCCCGACGGGCTGGTGGGCGACCAGATACCGTTGGAGGCGCGCATCGTCGCGATCGCCGACGTATTCGACGCGCTGATGTCGCAGCGTCCGTACAAGCGGGCCTGGTCGATCGAGGAAGCGCTGGCCTATATCGGCGAGAACAGCGGGCTGCACTTCGACCCGCGCTGCGTCGAGGCGATGCTGTCGAACGTGGACCGCCTGCACGAGATCTGCGCCCGGTTCGGCGGGCGTCCCCCGGGCGTCCTGCAGTGAGCACGATGGGATGAACGCTGCGCTGTCATGGATGAAAGGGCGGCTGTCGGGACGGACGGACAGCGAACACGGGCAGGCGCTCATCCGCCTCGCGCTTCTCTTCGTGGTGCTGCTGTTCCTGCTGTGGACGGACCGCAGCGGCGCACGCCCGCCGGCCTACGAAGCGGTCATGGCGATGGTCATCGCCGGTTTCTCGATCGGCGCCGCGCTGTTCGCCTGGATCCTCGCGCAGCCGGGCACGTCGCATCCGCGCCGGGTCATCGGCATGCTGGCCGACTACGGTCTGATGGGCGCGGCCATGACCGTCATGGGCGGCCCGATCGGCTGGGTCTATGTGCTGATCCTCTGGGTCACCGTGGGCAACGGTCTGCGTTTCGGCACGCGCTATCTGTATGCGGCGATGACCATGGCCGCGCTGAGCTTCGGCGGCGTGCTGGCCTCGACGCCGTACTGGCAGGCGAACCTGAGTCTCGGCATCGGCCTGCTGATCGGGCTGGTCGCCATTCCGCTGTACCTGTCCGGCCTGCTGCGCGACCTGACCCGCGCGACGACCGAGGCAATGCGCGCCAGTGAGGCCAAGAGCCGCTTTCTGGCGAACATGAGCCACGAGTTCCGCACGCCGCTCAACGGCCTGGCGGGCATGACCGAGCTGATGGCGACGACCCGGCTCGATCCCGAGCAGCGCGAATATCTCGCCACGATCCGCGCTTCGACCGGCAGCCTGCTGGCGCTGGTCGAGGACGTGCTCGACATCTCGGCGATCGAGGCGGGCAAGCTCAAGGTCGCCGAACATCCGTTCTCGCTGCGCGAGGTCGTCACCGGAATCGATCTCGTCCTGCAGCCGGGCGCCCGCGCCAAGCGGCTCGAGTACGTGTCGCAGGTTGCCGACGACGTGCCGGATCTGCTGCTGGGCGATCCGGCGCACCTGCGCCAGGTGCTGACCAACCTGGTCGGCAACGCGGTCAAGTTCACCCACCAGGGCTCGGTGCGGTTCGATGTGCGCCGCGCCGTGGAGACGTCGACCGGGCTGCGTCTGACCTTCACCGTCAGTGATACCGGCATCGGCATTCCGGAATCGGCACGGGCACGGCTGTTCGAGGCCTTCGAACAGGTGGACACGACCCTGTCACGCGGTTTCGGCGGCACCGGCCTCGGCACGAGCATCGCCAAGCGACTGACCGAGGCGATGGGCGGCACGATCGGCTTCGAAAGTACCGAGAACGCGGGCAGCCGGTTCTGGGTCGAACTGCCGTTCGCGCTGGCGGATGCCGCCACGCCCGTCGCGCTGGCCGATGCCGACATCGGCGCGGTGTCCGCGCGCGCCAATGTCACCCAGGCCAACGTCATCGCCTTCAGCGATCCCTTCCTGCGCCACCGCGTCCGCGTGCGCAGCATGCGGGTGCTGATCGCCGACGACCATGCGGCCAACCGGATGGTGCTCGAGCGCTTGTTGCAGAAGGCCGGTCACAGCGTGACCAGCGTCAACGGCGGCGAAGAGGTGCTGGACATCATCGCGGCTGAAGATCACGACGCGATCGTCGTCGACCTGCACATGCCAGGCATGAGCGGGCTGGACATGCTGCGTCAGATCCGTGCGATGCAGGCGGGCGGAGCGCGCACGCCGGTGATCGTGCTCAGCGCCGACGTGACCCCGGAATCCATCGCGAGCTGCCGCGAGGCGGGCGCACATGCGTTTCTGGCCAAACCCGTCGTGGCGGTCAAGCTGCTGGACCTGCTGGCCGACATCGCCTTGCCCGGGGTGCGTCCGGTCGCCGAACTCGCGCCCTCGCCGGTGATGGAGCCGATCGGTGACGACGTGCTGGATCCCGAAGTGCTGGACGAACTGGCGTCGCTGGGACTGGGCGAGACCTTCGTCGCGAGTTTCGTCGTGCAGTGCCAGGACGATGCGCGCAGCTGCCTGCGCGGAATCGGGCAGGCGGGGGCAGAGGAAAACTGGAGCCAGATGCGCGACCACGCGCATGCGCTCAAGGGCGTCGCCAGCAACATGGGCATGATCCAGCTGGCGGCGACGAGTGGTGATGTCATGCGGGTGGCGGAGTGGCAACTGCGCCGCGACTGGCGTCAGCGGCTGGAAACGCTGCAGTTGCAGTTCGAAGCCGGCCGCGCCGCATTGCGCACGCGCGGACAGCCCGTGTCCGCGCGTGATGTGGGCCAGGAGCCCTGAAACGCCCTGGCGTCAGAGCGCCGCGGCGCCCTGGCCGGGGCCGTAGCTGCGACGCGATTGCGCTTTCACGATGCGGTCCATCGTCCGCAGCGAACGATCGCCCAGTCCCAGTGCGGTATCGACCCACACTTCGGTGATGCCCATCAGCTCGTCGTAGCCGACCGGCTGGGCGATGCCGCGGACCGCGTTCAACGCGATGTGCGCGTGCGGTGCGCGCTGCTGCCGGCGGATCAGATCCTCGACTGCCGCCTCGCCCTGGCCCTTGGGCACGAGGATGTCGACGACGCCCATGGCGTGCATCTCTTCGCTGCTGAAGAGGTTGCCTTCGAGAATGATGCGCTCGGCCAGCTGCGCCGGCAGCCGCTTGCTCAGGAACGAGTACGCACCCATGCCCGGGAACAGGCCGAACAGCACCTCGGGCAGGCCCATCTGCACGCCTTCCTCGGCGACGATGGTCTGGCAGGCGAGGGCGAGTTCGAAGCCGCCACCCAGCGCGTCGCCCTGCAGCAGCGCGATCATGCGCACGTCGCCGCCGAGGCCGGTGTGGATGTGATGCACGCCGTCGATGCACTTGCGCGCATAGGCCAGCAGGTGGGCGCGATCGCCGCTGCGGATGAGCTGGGCGAACAGGGCGAGGTCGCCGCCAAGGTTGAACGCATCGGCGTCCGAGGCAATGACCACATGCCGGAGCCGTCCCGGCTCGCGCTGCTGTTCCCGGAGCGTGATCGCGTTGAGGAAGCTCCACATGTCGTCCATCAGCGCCGGCCGGAAACAGGGACGTTCGCCCTGCGCCAGATGGCGGTGCATGTACATGCGGTGGACCAGATTGGCGGGATCCGATTCGACACGCATGGTCGGATACGGACGGGCACGGAGCAGCGGTTCGACGTTGTTCATTGGAAATCCCCTGTAGCAAGGGACCCCGTCGGCCGGGCACCCGACGGGGTCCCGATGAATGCAGATACGCCCGATGAGCGCTTCTATGCGCTCATCGGGCGATCGGGGCAAGGACTTCCACGGGCTTGGACCTGAATGCCAAGCCCGTCACGTCAATCTGGGACCTGCGTCACGCTTTAGGCGCTTCATCCCGGAGTTCGCGGCGCAGGATCTTGCCGACGTTGGTTTTCGGCAACTCGGTGCGGAACTCGACCACGCGCGGGTGCTTGTAGCCGGTGAGATGTTCGCGCGCATGCGCCTTGACCTGGTCGGCGGTCAGCGACGGATCCTTGCGCACGATGACGACCTTGACGGCCTCGCCCGAGCGTTCGTCGGGCACGCCGATCGCCGCGACTTCGAGCACGCCCGGCATCATCGCGATGACGTCCTCGATCTCGTTGGGATACACGTTGAAGCCCGAGACCAGGATCATGTCCTTCTTGCGATCGACGATGTAGAAGAAGCCGTCGGCATCCATCTTCGCCATGTCGCCGGTATGGAACCAGCCGTCGGCATCGATCGCCTGGGCGGTGTCCTCGGGACGCTGCCAGTAGCCCTTCATCACCTGCGGGCCGCGGATGCAGAGTTCGCCGACTTCGCCCTTGGGGACCTCGGCGCCGTCTTCGCCCTTGATGCAGGCTTCGGTCGACGGGACCGGCAGACCGATCGCGCCGTTGTACTCGGCCAGTGTCATCGGATTGATGCAGGCCGCGGGCGAGGTTTCGGTCAGGCCGTAGGCTTCGATCAGGGTGGTGCCGGTGACCTGCTTCCAGCGGTCGGCAACGGCGCGCTGCACCGCCATGCCACCGCCCAGCGTGAGGTGCAGCTTCGAGAAGTCGACCTGGTCGAAGCCAGGCGTATTGAGCAGACCGTTGAACAGCGTGTTGACGCCGGTGATCGCCGTCATCTGAATGCCCTTGAGCTCCTTGACGAAGCCGGGCATGTCGCGCGGGTTGGTGATCAGATGGTTGTGGCTGCCGAACTTCATGAAGACCAGGCCGTTCGCCGTCAACGCGAAGATGTGGTACAGCGGCAACGCCGTGACGATCAGCTCTTCGCCCGGCTTCGCATTCGTACCCACCCAGGCCGAGGCCTGCTGCATGTTCGCCACCATGTTGCGGTGGGTCAGCATCGCGCCCTTGGCGACACCGGTCGTGCCGCCGGTGTACTGCAGGAACGCGATGTCGTCGAGCGTCGTCGACACGTCAGGCAGCGCGTGCTTCGCACCGATCGACAGGGTGTCGCGGAAGCGGACCGCGCCCTGGATCGCGTACTCGGGCACCATCTTCTTGACGTGCTTGACTACGAAATTGACGATCGGGCCCTTCGGAAAACCGAGCAGGTCGCCGAGGCCGGTGGTGATGACCTGCTTGATCTGGGTGTCGGCCAGCACGTCCTGGACGGTCTTGCCGAAATTGTCGAGCACGAGGATCGCCACCGTGCCGGAGTCGACCAGCTGGTGCCGCAGCTCGCGCGCGGTGTACATCGGATTGGTGTTCACCACCGTCAGTCCGGCGCGCAGGATGCCGAAGATCGCGATCGGATACTGCAGACAGTTGGGCATCATGATCGCGACGCGATCGCCCTTCTTGAGCTTCAGTTCGCCGAGCAGATAGGCCGCGAATTCACGGCTGCGCGCATCGAGCTCGGCGTAGGTGATCGTCCGGCCCATGTTGGAGAACGCGGGGCGGTCCCGGAACTGTGCGATCGCTTCTTCGAGGACTGCGGGGACCGAGCGGTATTCCTCGGGATCGATCTCGGCAGGTACGCCAGCCGGGTAGTTCGCCAGCCACGGGCGGTGTTCGGTCATGCAGTCCTCTCCCTGAGATTGAAGGTCGTCACTCGATGCGGTGGCCGTACCTGTGCAATTCCAATCGATTGGAGCATAGGCTCCAGGGTGTGGCAAGGCGGCGGGGCCGGCGCGAAGTGCGGATAATCGCGCATCGCAAACGGGGAAGCGCATCGATGACAGGACAGACCGACAACGCATCCGGACGGCGCCGCATCGCGGCGGGCATCAGCGCGAACGCAATCGCCGTGGTGCGCGGCGCGGCCTGCGTTCTGGTGATCGCACTGTTGGCCGCTTGCACACGCACACCGCCTGAAGAGGCGCTGCGCGAAACGGTTGCCCTGATGCAGCAGCACATCGAAGCGCGGGACGCGTCCGGTCTGCAGGACCTGCTCGACGACGACTTCGCCGGTCCCGACGGGCTGGACCGGCGCGGTGCGCGCCAGATGGCCACGGTGATGCTGATGCGTCATCGCCGCATCGGCCTGACCCTCGGTCCGCTGGACGTGCAGATGCAGGGGGACGACCGTGCCACGGTGCGTGCGACCGCGGCATTGACCGGCAGTTCGGGCGCCGTGCTGCCCGACAGTGCACGTGCCTACCGGATCGAAAGCGCATGGCGCCGACGAGGCGACGACTGGACTTTGCTGTCGCTGCAGTGGACGCCGGTCGGCGGTTGAGGCGCCGGCCGGCGCGATCCGCGTTCGCGTGCCAGACAGTCCACTTCCCGGCGCAGGTCACGTCGTGACCATGACGCCCGATATCGGCGTGCCGCGCTGAACTCGGCTCCAGCGTTACGAAGACGCGTTCTGGAGACACCTTCGGCGTCGGCTGATGCAGCAGGTCATGCACAAAATCGCTGCAATTGGTGAAGGCATCTCGTGCGCGGCATTGCCGCGCGATGGCCCGAACGCCCGGCGCGCCGCGCAGGGCCGGGCTTCCGCTCTTCTAAGGCGCGGTTCGTTACTGCTTCGCTGCCAACTGACGCAGCACGTAATGCAGCAGGCCGCCGTGGTAGGTGAGGGGCATCGCGTGCGCGGCATTGCCGCGCGATGACCCGAACGCCCGGCGCGCTGCGCCGGGCCGGGGTTCCGCTCTTCTAAGACGCGGTTCGTTACTGCTTCGCTGCCAACTGACGCAGCACGTAATGCAGCAGGCCGCCGTGGCGGAAGTACTCCACTTCCTTCGGCGTCAGCAGCAGCACTTCGACCTCGAAGGTCTTCGTGCTGCCGTCGGTCTTCGTGGCGGTGACCTTGGCGTTGCGGGCCTTGCCGTCCTCGAGTCCGCTGATGTCGATGGTTTCCGATCCATCGAGGCCCAGGCTCTGTGCGTTGTCGTCGTTGAGGAAGCGGCACGGCAGCACGCCCATGCCGACAAGGTTCGAGCGGTGGATGCGCTCGAAGCTTTCGGCGATGACGGCCTTGATGCCGAGCAGGTTGGTGCCCTTGGCCGCCCAGTCGCGCGAGGAGCCGGTGCCGTATTCCTTGCCGGCGAAGACCACCAGCGGCACGCCGTCGGCCTTGTACTTTTGCGCCGCGTCGTAGATCGCCAGCTTCTCGGGCTCGCCCTTGCCGAAGTACAGCGTATTGCCGCCTTCCTCGCCGCCGAAGAACAGGTTCTTGATGCGGATGTTGGCGAAGGTGCCGCGCACCATGACGTCGTCGTTGCCGCGGCGCGAGCCGTAGCTGTTGAAGTCCACCGGCTTCACGCCGCGGTCCTGCAGGAAGCGGCCCGCCGGCGAATCGCCCTTGATGTTGCCGGCGGGGGAAATGTGGTCGGTGGTGATCGAATCGCCGAACAGGCCCATCACGCGTGCACCGTGGATGTCGTCGATGCTGCCGACGTCCATTGTCATGCCGTCGAAGTAGGGCGGGTTCTTGATGTAGGTCGAGGCTTCGTCCCATTCGTAGAGATCGCCATCGGGCGATTCGATCGTGTTCCAGCGGGTGTCGCCCTTGAACACGTCGGCGTAGTTCTTGGCGAACATCTCCGGCCCGATCGTCTTGGCGATGAAATCGCCGATCTCCTGATTGGTCGGCCAGATGTCGCGCAGGTACACGGGATTGCCGTCCGCATCCTTGCCCAGCGCATCGTGGGTCAGGTCGATGTCGACCGTGCCGGCGATCGCGTAGGCGACGACCAGCGGCGGCGAAGCGAGATAGTTCATCTTCACTTCGCCGTGGATACGGCCTTCGAAGTTGCGGTTGCCCGACAGCACGGCAGCCACCGCCAGATCGTTCTCGGCGATGCCCTTCGACACCGCGTCCGGCAGCGGGCCGGAGTTGCCGATGCAGGTCGTGCAGCCGTAGCCGACGACGTAGAAGCCGAGCTTCTCGAGATCGTCGAGCACGCCGGCTTTTTCGAGGTAATCGGTGACCACCAGCGAGCCCGGCCCGAGCGAGGTCTTGACCCACGGCGCGGCCTTCAGGCCCTTGGCCGCCGCATTACGTGCGAGCAGGCCGGCGCCGAGCATCACCGCCGGGTTCGAGGTGTTGGTGCACGACGTGATCGCGGCGATGACCACCGAGCCGTCGGTCAGTTCGTGCTCGCCATCGTCGAGCGTGATCTTCGACACCGGACGCGCGGCGAGGCGCTCCGCCTGCGGCTGTCCGCCGCCTTCCTTCTCGAAGCGGTCGACCTGCGGATCGTCGCTGCCGGCCTTGCTGCGCTTGGCGATCAGCGGGCCCACATTGTCGCGGAAATTCTGCTGCACCTTTTCCAGCAGCACGCGGTCCTGCGGACGCTTCGGACCGGCCAGCGACGGGCGCACGTCGGCCATGTCGAGTTCCAGCACGCTGCTGTATTCGGCTTCCGGCGCGCCGGGTTCGTGCCACAGCTGCTGCGCCTTCGCATACGCCTCGACCAGTGCGATCTGGTCTTCGCTGCGGCCCGACAGGCGCAGATAATTCAGCGATTCCTGGTCGATCGGGAAGATGCCGCAGGTCGCGCCGTACTCGGGCGCCATGTTGCCGATCGTCGCGCGGTCGGCCAGCGGCAGATGCTGCAGGCCTTCGCCGAAGAACTCGACGAACTTGCCGACGACGCCATGCTTGCGCAGCGTCTCGGTGACGGTCAGCACGAGGTCGGTCGCGGTCGCGCCTTCCGGCAGTCGGCCCGTCAGCTTGAAGCCGACGACCTGCGGAATCAGCATCGACGACGGCTGGCCGAGCATCGCAGCCTCGGCTTCGATACCGCCGACGCCCCAGCCGAGCACGCCGATGCCGTTGATCATCGTGGTGTGCGAATCGGTGCCGAACACCGTGTCCGGATAGGCCCAGGTCGAGCCGTCCTCGCGCTCGGCGGTCATCACCACGCGGGCGAGATGCTCCAGGTTCACCTGGTGGACGATGCCGGTGTTGGGCGGGACGACCTTGAAGTTGTCGAACGCCTTCTGGCCCCAGCGCAGGAAGCCGTAGCGTTCCTTGTTGCGCTGGAATTCGATCTTGCCGTTGAGATCCAGCGCATCCGGGCGGCCGAACACGTCGACCTGCACCGAATGGTCGATCACCAGTTCCGACGGAATCAGCGGATTGATCTGCTCCGGGCGACCGCCGAGGCGGACCACGGCGTCACGCATCGCGGCGAGGTCGACAACGCAGGGCACACCGGTGAAATCCTGCAGCACCACGCGCGCCGGCATGAAGGCGATTTCGGTGTCGGGCTCGTTCTTGGGATTCCAGGTCGCGACCGCTTCGATATGCCGGGCCGTGACACTTTCGCCGTCCTCATGCCGGAGCAGGTTCTCCAGCAGGATCTTCAGCGAGTAGGGCAGGCGCGCGATGTCGAAGCGGTTGCCGAGCGCGGGCAGGCTGGCGTACTTCAGGCGGCGGCCGCCGACCTCGAGTTCGGCGTGGGTGGAGAAGGAATCGGTCATGCGGGTGCTCCTGTCGCGGTGTGCTGGCGATGACGCCGGGGGCGGTCATGGCGTGCGGGGACGGGGTCGATGCGGTGCAACGCCGGCATCGGATCGCCGGTGCATCGATCGCAGCAGTGTAGGCGGATCCACGTGGCGGAATTGTGGTCAAGGATGGCGCGTCTGCGTTTCCGGAACACTGCAGGGATCTGGCGCCAGGGGCGTTCGCTGACCGCCGGAAAGCCGCCAGGACGGCGTCCCGCGCCGCCATGCCGACTTGGGTATGCGCAGTCAGGTATGTATAATCGGCGCATACCGAATCGGAGCCCGCCATGGAAGCCACTGTCGCCGAACGCGGCCAGATCACGCTGCCCAAGGCGGTCCGCGACGCGCTGGGCCTGAGCAAGGGCACGATTCTCAAGGTCGAGCTGGAAGGCAGCCGGATCGTGCTGCGCAAGAGCGTGGACGACGCCGTCTCCCGCGCCCGTGGCCGGTTCAAGCTCGAAGGTTTCGATGACACCGACGCCGCAATGCGCGCCGTGCGTGGCCAGCCGGTCGCTGACGCTGAAGCCGGCGCCAGTCCCGACGGAGACGCCGACCGGTGATCGCCGTCGACGCGCCCGTGCTGGTGGATCTGCTGGCCGACGGCCCGCAGGCCGACGCCGCCGAGGCCTGCCTGCGCCAGTACCTGAGCGCGGGCCCGGTCGTCGTCTGTGATGTCGCACTGGCCGAGATCTGCGGTGCGCTGCATGACGGCGCCGACACCATGTCCGTGCTCGAGGACATGGGCGTGCGGTTCTCGGCGATCGAGGCGAAGTCCGCGTTGCGCGCCGGCGAGATGCAGCGACGCTCCTGGCAGCGCGGCGACATCGCCGGTCGCCCGTCGCGCGATTTCCTCGTCGGGGCGCATGCGCTGTTGCAGTGCAATGGCCTGATTACCCGCGACGACGCGTTTTTCCGCACCTATTTCAAGGGTCTCAAGCTGATCGTACCGTCGGCCTGAGACCGGTTTTCCCGGTACTACACGAACAAGACTCTGGAGTTGCCCGCATGTTGGAAGCCTACCGCCACCACGTTGCCGAGCGCGAAGCGCTGGGAATCCCGCCGCTGCCGCTCGATGCGCAGCAGACCGCTGCCGTCATCGAACTGCTGAAGAATCCGCCGGCCGGTGAGGACGCATTCCTGCTCGACCTGCTGACCCACCGCGTACCGGCCGGCGTCGACGACGCCGCCAAGGTCAAGGCCTCGTATCTCGCCGCGATCGCGTTCGGCACCGAGCGCAGCGCGCTGATCACCCGCGCGCGCGCCACCGAACTGCTGGGCACGATGCTCGGCGGCTACAACGTGCAGCCGCTGGTCGACCTGCTCGACGACGCCGAAGTCGGCGCGATCGCCGCCGAAGGCCTCAAGCACACGCTGCTGGTGTTCGACGCGTTCCATGACGTCGAAGAGAAGTCCAAGGCGGGCAACGCCAATGCCAAGGCCGTGATCCAGAGCTGGGCCGACGCCGAGTGGTTCACCAGCAAGCCGGAAGTGCCTGCTTCGATGACGCTGACGGTGTTCAAGGTGCCGGGCGAGACCAACACCGACGACCTGTCGCCGGCGCCCGACGCGACCACGCGTCCGGACATCCCGATGCACGCGCTGGCGATGCTGAAGAACAGGCGCGACGACGCGCCGTTCGTGCCGGAAGAAGACGGCAAGCGCGGCCCGATCCAGGCCATCCGCGATCTCAAGGAGAAGGGCCATCTGGTCGCCTACGTCGGTGACGTGGTCGGCACCGGTTCGAGCCGCAAGTCGGCCACCAACAGCGTGCTGTGGTGGACCGGCGAGGACATTCCGTTCATTCCGAACAAGCGCTTCGGCGGCGTGTGTCTGGGTTCGAAGATCGCGCCGATCTTCTACAACACGATGGAAGACGCCGGCGCGCTGCCGATCGAACTCGACGTGTCGCAGATGGAGCAGGGCGACGTCATCGAACTGCGTCCGTATGACGGCAAGGCGCTCAAGAACGGCAGCGTCATCGCCGAATTCCAGGTCAAGTCCGAAGTGCTGTTCGACGAAGTGCGCGCCGGCGGCCGCATTCCGCTGATCGTCGGTCGCGGCCTGACCGCCAAGGCGCGCGAGTCGCTGGGCCTGCCGACGCTGGACCTGTTCCGCCTGCCGCAGCAGCCGGCCAACACCGGCAAGGGCTTCTCGCTGGCGCAGAAGATGGTCGGCCGTGCGATCGGTCTGCCGGAAGGCCAGGGCGTGCGTCCGGGCACCTATTGCGAGCCGAAAATGACGTCCGTGGGCTCGCAGGACACCACCGGTCCGATGACCCGCGACGAGCTCAAGGATCTCGCGTGCCTCGGCTTCTCTGCCGATCTGGTGATGCAGTCGTTCTGCCACACCGCGGCCTACCCGAAGCCGGTCGACGTCAAGACGCATCACACGCTGCCGGAGTTCATCTCCACGCGCGGTGGCATCTCGCTGCGTCCGGGCGACGGCATCATTCACAGCTGGCTCAACCGCATGCTGCTGCCCGACACCGTCGGCACCGGCGGCGACTCGCACACGCGCTTCCCGATCGGCATCTCGTTCCCGGCGGGCTCGGGTCTGGTCGCGTTCGCAGCGGCGACCGGCGTCATGCCGCTCGACATGCCGGAATCGGTGCTGGTCCGCTTCAAGGGCAAGCTGCAGCCCGGCGTGACCCTGCGCGATCTGGTCAACGCGATTCCGCTGTACGCGATCAAGGCCGGTCTGCTGACCGTCGCCAAGGCCGGCAAGCAGAACATCTTCTCCGGCCGCATCCTCGAGATCGAAGGCCTGCCGGATCTGAAGGTGGAGCAGGCGTTCGAACTGTCCGATGCCTCGGCCGAGCGGTCAGCGGCGGGTTGCACCGTGCACCTCGACAAGGCGCCGATCATCGAATACATGACCTCGAACATCGTCATGCTGAAGTGGATGATCAGCGAGGGATACGCCGACGCGCGTTCGATCCAGCGCCGCATCGAGAAGATGGAAGCCTGGCTCGCTGATCCGCAGTTGCTCAAGGGCGACGCCGATGCCGAGTACGCCGCGGTCATCGAAATCGACCTGGCCGACGTGCACGAGCCGATCGTCGCGTGCCCGAACGATCCGGACGACGTCAAGACGCTGTCGGACGTGTCGGGTGCGGTGATCGACGAAGTGTTCATCGGTTCGTGCATGACCAACATCGGCCACTTCCGCGCCGCGTCCAAGCTGCTGGAAGGCAAGCGCGACATCCCGACCAAGCTGTGGGTCGCGCCGCCGACGAAGATGGACGCTGCCGAGCTGACCAAGGAAGGCCATTACGGCACCTTCGGCGCCGCCGGTGCGCGCATGGAAATGCCGGGCTGCTCGCTGTGCATGGGCAACCAGGCGCAGGTGAAGGAAGGCGCGACGGTGTTCTCCACGTCGACGCGCAACTTCCCCAACCGTCTGGGCCGCAACTCGAACGTGTATCTGGGGTCGGCCGAACTCGCGGCGATCTGCTCGCGTCTCGGCCGCATTCCGACCAAGGCCGAGTACATGGCCGACGTCGGCGTGCTCGACGCCTCGGCGACCGAGATCTACCGCTACATGAACTTCGACCAGATTGCGGAGTACGTGGACGCGGGCGAGAAGACCGCCGCCTGAGACACGGCCGGCCTTGCGCCGGCCGCCATCACCGGTTGCCCGGTGCGCTCGAAACAGGAACCCCGCCGGAAGCGGGGTTTCTGCGTTTCGGGGCGGTGTCCGCCCCAGCTCCGCCGGGAACGACTTCCAATGCGCGAGCGTTTCCAACGGTGCGCGGCGGGCCCGCGTGCCGGAGACGCGGCCTGGTCATCCGGCCGGCGGAATGCAGTCAGGGGAAGCGGCGGCCGGCACGCATTGCCGGAGTCCGATCAGGGCAGGGAAGGCGGCCCCGCCTCGGGCGATTCCGGCCCGGGCGCGCGGCCTGACTGATCGCAGCGCACGGGGCCTGGACGCAGCGGCTGCGGCGCCAGGCTGCCATCGGTGAGCACCCGACGGACCTGCAGGCGGCACATCCGATTGGCGATATCCATCTCTACCTCGTAATCCAGGCCCGGCGTGGCCACGAACCATGCCGACAGCGTTCTCGCACACCGGTAGTCGGCGGTGTTCTCGATCCGGGCTTCGAAGTGCAACGGCTTGCCGCCGGGCACCTCGTACTCCTCGTAGTTGGGCTTGGACCACAGCACGCTCTTCATGTTGCGAACGGTGTCGGTTTCGGGGATGCCGATCGTGACGTTCTGCGGCGCGCCGCCAAACAGGCCGCCGAGGGCCCGGAAGTTGGAGCGGCTGACCTCGATCACGTCGCGATACTCCTCGCTGCACGTGGCATCGGTGTACATGGTGATCCCGAGCCCGGTGGCACCGAAGATGCGCACCCGCGCCGGCGGCACCACGCCGTCGGCATCGGCATCCGGCGCCGCTTGCGCAAGTGCGGACGGATAGAACGCCGGCATCCTCGCCGAAAGGCGACCCACGCACGCCTCTGCGATCGACGCCGAGGCTTGCCTGAGCAGGGCGTAGTCGTCCGCCTGCCACTGGTCCAGCGGCGCGCTGCGGTCACCGTCGCTGCAGCTGACCGCGTCGACGAACGTGCCATCGGCGCGGCGCTGTTCGACGAAGCTGAGGTGGTCGAGCCGGTACTCCGGGGTGCCGTGGCGGTCGCCCTGATGGACGAGGGCCCATTCGTGCGCCATCAGATGCAGGCTGCTGCCCTCGGCAGGCAGGGCATCGGGGAAATTCCGGAAATAGTCGGCCACCAGCGCCTCGGCCATTGCCGGCATCACGGTGAGGGCCGGGCTCGGATGGCCGTCGACGATGCGGCCGGGCCGGTGATCGTGCAGGGGGGGCTGCGATGTGTCGTCGCGCTCGCTGTCCTCCGGGGAGACGATGCGCAGGGCAAGGTCGGCCGGGCGATCACGGGCCGGCCCGGTGCCGGAGCCGCTGCGGATCTGTACCCGCTCCATCCAGCTGGTCGGTGTGGTCGGGGCGTCACCCGCGTCCACCCCGGGCTCGGCGGGTACGCGCGCTGCGCCGGCTGCTGCGGGGACGAACATCAGCGCGACCAGCAGGCGCGCCGGCGGAAACGGGAGGCGTAATGCCATGGTGCAACTCCTTGAGGATGGATGGACGCGCGGCCGTTCCCGTGCCGGCGTCCCGCGGAGGATAGGAAGGCTACGGCCCGCGGGCTTCGCGACCAGGACTCAACTGCGCGACAGCGCCATCAGCCGTTCGGCGATCCGCTCCAGCGACACCATTTCTTCGGCGGCGCCGAGCTTGAAAGCCGCGCCCGGCATGCCCCAGACCACGCTGGTGGCCTCGTCCTGCAACAGCGTCGGGGCACCGGCCTGGCGCAGTTCGAGCAGGCCGCGCGCGCCGTCCTCACCCATGCCGGTCAGAATCGCGCCGACCGCGTTGCTGCCGGCGGCCTGGGCCACCGAGCGGAACAGCACGTCGACCGCAGGGCGGTGTCGGTTGACCGGCGGGCCGGCATCCAGGCGGCAACGCCAGCGCGCACCGTCGCGCACCACGCGCAGATGATGGTCGCCGGGCGGCAGATAGGCGTGACCGGGCAGGATCATCTCGCCGTCGCGTGCCTCGCGCACCAGCATCGCCGAGTGCTTGTCCAGGCGATCGATGAAGGGACGGCTGAAGCTTGCGGGGATGTGCTGGGTCAACACGATCGCCGGTGCGTCCGGCGGCATGCGTTCCAGCACGCAGCGGATGGCTTCGGTACCGCCGGCGGAGGCTCCGATCGCGATCAGCCGGTCGGTGGTGCGGAAGCGGTTGGCGACCGCGGGCGCGGCCTGCGCGTTCGCGAGGCGGACGACCGGCGCTGCCGCGGCGGCCAGCGGACGCACGCGTGCGCGCGCGGCGGCCTTGACCTTGTCGGTGATCTCGTCGGCGTAGTCGCCTAGGCCCTGGGCGAGGCCCACCTTCGGCTTGGTCACGAAGTCCACTGCGCCCAGCGCCAGCGCCTGCAGCGTGATGTCGGCGCCGCGTTCGGTCAGCGACGACACCATCACCACCGGCATCGGACGCAGGCGCATCAGGTTCTCGAGGAAGGCGAGGCCATCCATGCGCGGCATTTCGACGTCGAGCGTCAGCACGTCGGGATTGAGCCGCTTGATCTTCTCGCGTGCCAGCAGCGGATCGGCGGCGGTTCCGACGACCTCGATCTCCGGATCGCGCGCCAGCAGTTCGCTCAGCAGCTGGCGAACGACAGCCGAGTCGTCCACCACCAGCACCTTGCAACGGCTCACTCGAACAGCTCCACGCCACCACTGACCGGCGTGCGCGACAGGCGCACACGCACCGCGGTTTCGGCGGCCAGTACTTCGGCGTCGTGTGCGTGCGGAAGCCGGTTGACCATCACACGTCCGGTCTGCGGGAAGAACCAGACCTTGCGCGGATGGATGCCGCGCATGTCCTCGGCGACGACGGGAATCTGCTCCGCATCGAGATAGGCGAGCACGAAGTCCGCATTGCGCGTGCCCACCGGATTGGTGGTGAAGCCCTTGAGCACGTTGGCGCCGCCGAACACCTTGGCCTCCAGACGCCGGCGGTTCGCGCCGCGCTTGAGCAGTTCGTTGATCAGAAGCTCCATCGCGTAGCTGCCGTAGCGCGCGGGCGCGCCGTCGCCGGCGTTGCCCTCGGGCAGCATGAAATGGTTCATGCCGCCGAGCTGCAGCAGCGGATCGCGCACGCAGGCCGCGACGCAGGAGCCCAGCACCGTGACCAGGGCCGTGCCGTCGTCGACCACCAGATACTGGGTGGGCATCAGCTTGGCGGCCGGCACCTTGAAGTGCGGGTCGCGATAGCGCAGGACGTCGTCCTCGCGCACGGCGGCGCGGCTCATCGCGCGTCCGTCCCGAAATTGCGTCGGTACAGCGTGCGACCGCAGGGCTGGATCAGGTCGGCGGCGTGCAGGTAGTTTTCCGAGTGGCCGGTGTAGAGCAGGCTGTCCGCGTCCATGTGCGTGACCAGGCGCGAGAGGATGCCGCGCTGGGTGGGCTTGTCGAAATAGATCATCACGTTGCGGCAGAACAGCGCCGCGAACGGACCGCCGATGTCGTAGCGGGGGCTGAGCAGATTCAGCGGACGGAAGTCGATCAGCGCCTGCAGCTGCGGATGCACGCGGCACTGGCCCTCGTTGGGCCCGGTGCCGCGTTTGAAGAACGCGCGTCGACGCGCATCGTCCATGCCGGCGACGCGCTCGACCGGATAGACGCCGCGCTGCGCGGTCGCCAGCACCTGGGTGTCGATGTCGGTGGCGACGATGCGCACCGGCGGCGTCATCGTGCCGAAGGCCTCGCAGGCGGTGATCGCGATCGAATACGGCTCCTCGCCGGTCGATGCGGCGCACGACCACAGCGTCAGCGGCGCACGCGCCGTCGCGCCGGAGGCGGCCAGCTGTGCGTGCAGATGCTCGAAGTGATGCGGCTCGCGGAAGAACGCCGTGAGGTTCGTGGTCAGGGCATTGGTGAAGGCCTGCCATTCCTCGCCGTCGCTGTCCTGCTCCAGACGGTCGAGATAGGCGCCGAATCCGCTCATGCCGAGCGCGCGCAGGCGCCGCGACAGCCGGCCGTAGACCATGTCGCGCTTGCTGTCGACGAGGGCGATGCCGGCCCGGTCGTGGATCAGTTGGCAGACGCGACGGAAGTCGCGCTCCGAGAAATCGAAGTCGCGTTTGCCGATCGGCGGGTGGGGCAGGTGGGTCGCAGCCATGGGCCGATTGCGCTCGAACGGAGTGTCAGCAGACTTATCGACCCCGGCGGCGGAAAGTTGACCGCCGGGGACGTCGATGGCGCGCGTGCAGCGCGACGATCAGAACTCGGCCCAGTCGGCTTCGGCGAGCGCCGGCGCGGGCCGTGGCGAGGCCGGACGGGTCACATGCTTGGCGGGCGCACGGTCGACGGTGGCCTTCGATACCGGTGCTGCACGGCGCACGGGCGCTGCGGTCGGTGCAGGCGTCTCCAGCTGCACGGTATCGACGCGGAACACCGAGACCGTCTGCGCCAGGCCCGCGGCCTGTTCTTCCATCGCGCGTGCGGCGGCCGAGGCTTCTTCCACCAGCGCGGCGTTCTGCTGCGTGGTCTCGTCCATCTGGGTGATGGTCTGGTTGACCTGGTCGATGCCCGAGGCCTGTTCCTGCGAGGCCGCCGAGATCTCGGCCATGATGTCGGTCACGCGCTGCACCGAGGCGACGATCTCGCCCATGGTCTTGCCGGCCTGACCGGCCAGCGCCGCGCCGTCGGAGACCTTGCCGGTCGAGTCGTCGATCAGCTGCTTGATCTCCTTCGCGGCGTTCGCGCTGCGCTGGGCCAGCGTGCGGACTTCCGAGGCGACGACCGCGAAGCCGCGACCCTGCTCGCCGGCGCGGGCCGCTTCGACCGCGGCGTTGAGCGCCAGGATGTTGGTCTGGAACGCGATGCCGTCGATGACCGAGATGATGTCGCCGATCTTGCGCGAGGCGCGCTCGATGTCGGCCATCGTGGTGACGACCTGGCCGACCACTTCGCCGCCCTGCGAGGCGACCGAAGCCGCACCGATCGCCAGCTGGTTGGCCTGACGGGCATGGTTCGCGTTCTGGCGCACGGTGGAGGTCAGTTCCTCCATCGAGGCCGCGGTTTCTTCCAGATTCGCGGCCTGCTGCTCGGTGCGACGCGACAGGTCGTTGTTGCCGGCGGCGATTTCCGACGACGCGGTACCGATGGCGCCGGAGGCGTCCTGGATGCGCGCGACGATGCCGGTGAGCTGGGCGACGGTGGCATTGGCGTTGTCGCGCATGGTCGCGAACACGCCCTGGTACTCGCCGTCCATGCGCACGGTCAGGTCGCCGTCGGCCAGTGCGGTCAGCACCGTGGACACCTGGTCGAGACTCGTCGCATTCGCGTCGAGCAGACTGTTGAGCTGGGTCGCCAGCTGCAGGATGAAGCCCCGCTTGTCTTCGGTGCGGATGCGGCCGGACAGATCACCGGCGGCTGCGGCCGCGACGATGCGCGACACTTCGGCCTCGACCTCGACCTCGGATGTGCGATCGGCCCATTCGACGACGAAGCCTTCCTGACGGCCGTCCGCATCGACCACCGGGTTGATGATCAGCTGCATCGTGCGGCCGCCGACTTTGATCTGTGCACGATGGGTGGACTGCAGTCTGGCCAGCATCGCGGCCTGGTGTTCGGGCGCCTTGTGGAAGACGTCGATGTTGCTGCCGACCAGCGCGGACGCGTCGAAGTTCGGCAGGTCGCGGCGCAGGTCGGCCTGGGCCTCGGCCAGCATCTCCTGCAGCGGCCGGTTGACGTAGAGGATGTCGCGCGCGGTGTCGGCGATCATCACGTGCGTGGTGACGTTGTCGAGCGCCGTACGGATGCGCAGGCTTTCCCGGGCGCTGGCCTGGTCGCGTTCGGCGCGCTGGCGCAGGCCGTCCTGCATGCGCGCCAGTGCCTGCAGCAGCTGCGCGGTTTCGTCCTGGCCGGTGGAGGTGATGCTGGTATCGAGATCGCCGGCAGCGACGCGGTCGGCGATCGCGATCGCACGCGACAGCGGACGCGAGACGAGATGGCGGCTGACCACGACGATCGCGATCACCAGCGCGACCAGCGCCAGCAGGGACACGCCGGCAATCGTCCAGCGCATCGCGGCCAGTGCGGCCTCCGCGTGCTGACGCGGCTTGACCGCCAGCAGCATCCAGTTCCACGGCGCGAAGGCCGCCGCGTGCACGTCGGCGGCGCCCGGCGCGCTCGTGCCATCGGCCGAGATCGCGAGGCGCGCATCTCCATCGGTACCGGCCAGCAGCGCCGTCAGGGCGTCACGTGCCTCGGGCGCGGCCAGTTCCAGCGCGTCGCCCTGCATGCCGGCGGGATGCGACACCAGGGTCTCGGCGTCACCGCTGCGATCGACGACGACGAAATAGCCGTCACCGCCGATGCGGGTCTCGCGCAGGCGCGTGGTCAGCGCCGCCAGGCCTTCGGTGTAGTCCAGGCCGATGAAGAGGCTGCCGATCACCTCACCCGTCGCGTCGCGCAACGGGCGGTAATGGGTCATGTAATCGCGGCCGAACAGGCGCGCACGGCCGGTGTAGGACTCGCCGGCGATCAGGCGCGCATAGGCGTTGTGGCCCGGGTCGAGCACGGTGCCGATCACGCGGTCGCCGCTGTCGTTCTTCAGCGACGTGGTCACCCGGACGAAGTCGTCCGCGTCGCGCGCGAACACCGTCGCCACCGCGCCGGTGTGGTCGGTGAAACGGTCGACGACGTCGAAGTCGAGATTGAGCACGTGGTCGCCGAAGGTCAGGCGCGGCGTGTCGCGCTCGGCGACCTGCACGGTGCGCTCCGGATCGAGCTCGGGCGCGTCGGCCGGCAGCACGGCGGCGAAAGCGCTGCCGAGACGCTCGGTGTTGTCGGCGAGCGTGCGCTCGTACAGGGCGACGCTTTCGCGCATCGCGTCCGCGGCATCGGCCAGGGCCAGACCGGCTTCCCGTTCGTAGGCGCTGGCGGAATCGCGGTAGACGACGATTGCGAGCAGCAGCAGGCAGAGGCCGGCGGCGACGGCCGCAGCGATCGACAGCTTGGTGCCGATCGAGGCGCGGTGCAGGAAACGGGTCATGACGTTCGCTCCGATCCCGTGGGGATCGCATTTCGGATGTACCCCGTTATCGGCGGGTGAAATCCGGGCTTGAGCGTGACGGCGTCCTCAGTTTTCCAGGCGGCCTGGTGCGGGGCTCAGGGCAGGGCGCCCGCCCGCCCCGTCGGCCGCTGATGGGTTGCCAGCAGCGCATGCACGGAGGCCTGCGCCGCCTCGATCCGGAACACCGAGACCGTCTGCGCCAGTCCTGCGGCCTGCGCTTCCATCGCCTGGGCGGCGGCCGAGGCTTCCTCCACCAGCGCGGCGTTCTGCTGGGTGGTCTCGTCCATGCGCACGATGGTGCGGTTGACCTGGTCGATGCCCGAGGCCTGTTCCTGCGAGGCGGACGCGATCTCGGCCATGATGTCGGTCACGCGCTGCACCGAGGCGACGATTTCGCCCATCGTCTTGCCGGCCTGTGCGGCCAGCGCGGCGCCATCCGACACCTTGCTGCCGGAATCGTCGATGAGCTGCTTGATCTCCTTCGCCGCGGTCGCGCTGCGCTGGGCCAGCGTGCGGACTTCGGTGGCGACGACGGCGAAGCCGCGACCCTGCTCGCCGGCACGGGCGGCTTCAACTGCGGCGTTCAAGGCCAGGATGTTGGTCTGGAACGCGATGCCGTCGATGACCGAGATGATGTCGCCGATGCGGCGCGAGGCGCGCTCGATGTCGGCCATCGTGGTGACGACCTGACCGACCACCTCGCCGCCCTGCGAGGCCACGGTCGCCGCGCCGATCGCCAGCTGGTTGGCCTGACGGGCGTGGTCCGCGTTCTGGCGCACGGTGGAGGTCAGCTCCTCCATCGAGGCCGCGGTTTCTTCGAGATTGGCCGCCTGCTGCTCGGTCCGCTGCGAGAGATCGTCGTTGCCGGCGGCGATCTGCGAAGACGCCGCGCCGATCGCGCCGGAGGCGTCCTGGATGCGCGCGACGATGCCGGTGAGCTGGGCAACGGTGGCATTGGCATTGTCGCGCATGGTCGCGAACACGCCCTGGTAATCGCCATCCATGCGCACGGTCAGGTCGCCGTCGGCCAGCGCGGTGAGCAGGGTCGACACCTGGTCCAGGCTGGTCGCGTTGGCATCGAGCAGGCCGTTGAGCTGCTGGGCCAGCTGGCGCAGGAAACCGCGCTTGTCGTCGGTGCGGATGCGGCCGGACAGATCACCCGCCGCCGCGGCGGCGACGATGCCCGACATCTCGGCTTCGACGGCGACTTCGGCGGTGCGATCGGCCCATTCGACGACGAAGCCTTCGGTCCGTCCGTCGTCGCCGAGCACCGGGTTGATGATCAGCAGCATCGTGCGACCGCCGACCCGGATCTGCGCGCGATGCGTATCGCGCAGCTTCGCCAGCATCGCGGCCTGGTGTGCGGGCGCCTTGTGGAAGGCGTCGATGTTGCGGCCGACCAGCACGGCGGCATCGAAGCTCGGCAGGTCGCGGCGCAGATCCTCCTGGGCCTCGGCCAGCATCTCCTGCAGGGGGCGGTTGACGTAGAGGATGTCGCGCGCGGTGTCGGCGATCATCACGTTCGCGGTCACGCTGTCGAGCGCGGTGCGGATGCGCCGGTTCTCGCAGGCGTCGCGTTCGAGCGCCACCCGGCGCGTCGCGATTTCTCGGCTCATCGCGACCATCGCCGCGGCCAGGGAGTCGGGCGCGAATTCGGCGCGATCGATCGACGCCGGCAGCGGCTCGTCGCGCGCCAGTGCATGGGCCAGCACCGCGAGGTGTCCGGGGTCATGGCCGACGGCCAGCAACTGGCGGCGCATCTGCATCGCCAGCAGCACCAGGATCACGGTCTCGGCGACCACGTAGGACGCATGGATCACCAGCGTGCCGATGCCGCTGCCGGGCAGGAACACCATGATCGGAATGTCGTGCGTCTGCAGCCAGAACAGCACGACGTGATGCAGCGCGATCGCCACGGCCGCCACCACGATCGGCAGCCAGTCGCGGTACGGCAGCAGCAGCGCGAGCAGCAGGATCACGGCGAAGTGCGCTTCGGTCAGTCCGTTGAGCTGGTGGATCAGGACCGCGCTCAACGCCATCAGCCCGAGCGCGATGCTGCACGACGCGAGGCGCGTGCCCGAGGCTAGACGCAGCTGCACCAGACACAGCACGACCGCGGGCAGGGCGAGCGCGAACACGGGCGTCCAGCGGCCCTGGTGCATCGCGATGCCGGCCGACACCAGGCCGAGCACGCAGGCGACGCCGACCAGCATGCGGTCGGTGACCGCAGACAGCGACTGCAGATAGGACAGCGCGCCCGGCGCGGTGGCATCCGCGGACAGCGACCGGGGGCGAACAAGGCGGGTGATCGACATGACAGGGCTCCGGATGACGGTCAGCAGGCACATGGAACGGCGGGAACCAGCACGGCCTGGCTGCCCTGCAGCAGTCGCGCGATCGTGGCGGACGAAGCGATGGCGCCGCGCATGCAGCCCAGGGAAAAGCCGGGCGGTCCGGCGTAGCGCAGGGCGCCGTGCGCATCGAACAGGGCGACGGTGTAGGACCCGGTGCGTGCGTCGGCGCCGGTGCGCAGATCGACCAGTGGCACATCCAGCGCATGCAGCGCATCGGCGAGCGCGGTGGTGTCGACCGCCGCTTCGCGATCCGTCGCGCTGACTGCGCTGCAGGCGCACTCCGGGTCGGTCAGTACGTAAGCCGTCGCGCCGCGCACCGTCTCTGCGTGCACGCCCGCGCGCGCGAGTCGCGCCGCGATCGAGGCGGCGATGTCGTCGGTCGCGGCGGCGTCGTGGTGGGGCTCGACGGACAGCGCCGCGAAGGTCGAGGCCGTCCAGCCGAGCCAGAGCCCCAGCGCGGCGATGCCGCACCAGAAGCGTACCGCTGCGTGTGTCTTCCCTGCCGGCATCGCCATCTCCCTGGCTGTCGTGCGCCCCGGTATTTCCCTATCGACGTGCGATCTGCGGTTCTGAAGGCAGATGCGCATCACGCGACCTTCGCGCGTGTCGATCCGTGATGCGCATCAATCTTCGATCCGGATGCAGGGCGCGCCGAGGCCGTCAGCGCCTCCAATGCAAAACGCCCCGGTCGATGACCGGGGCGTCGTATCGCATCACACGGTGGCGCGCTGGATCAGAACTCGGCCCAGTCGGCCTCGGCGACGGCAGCCGGCTTGGCCGGCGGGCGTGCCGGGGTGGCCGCCCGGCGCGCCGGCGGTGCCGAACGGGCAGGTGCCTGGTGCGCGGCCAGCACGGCCTGCACCGAGGCCTGCGCGGCTTCGATCCGGAAGACCGAGACCGTCTGCGCCAGGCCGGCGGCCTGTTCTTCCATCGCGCGTGCGGCGGCCGAGGCTTCTTCCACCAGCGCGGCGTTCTGCTGGGTGGTCTCGTCCATCTGGGTGATGGTCTGGTTGACCTGGTCGATGCCCGAGGCCTGCTCCTGCGAGGCCGCCGAGATCTCGGCCATGATGTCGGTTACGCGCTGCACCGAGGCGACGATCTCGCCCATGGTCTTGCCGGCCTGGCCGGCCAGTGCCGCGCCGTCGGAGACCTTGCCGGTCGAATCGTCGATCAGCTGCTTGATCTCCTTCGCGGCATTGGCACTGCGCTGGGCCAGCGTGCGGACTTCCGAGGCGACAACCGCGAAGCCGCGACCCTGCTCGCCGGCGCGGGCCGCTTCGACCGCAGCGTTCAACGCCAGGATGTTGGTCTGGAACGCGATGCCGTCGATGACCGAGATGATGTCGCCGATCTTGCGCGAGGCACGTTCGATGTCGGCCATCGTGGTGACGACCTGGCCGACCACTTCGCCGCCCTGCGAGGCGACCGAAGCCGCGCCGATCGCCAGCTGGTTGGCCTGGCGCGCATGGTCGGCGTTCTGGCGCACAGTGGAGGTCAGTTCCTCCATCGACGCCGCGGTTTCTTCGAGGTTCGCGGCCTGCTGCTCGGTACGACGCGACAGGTCGTTGTTGCCGGCGGCGATTTCCGACGATGCGGTGCCGATGGCGCCGGAGGCGTCCTGGATGCGCGCGACGATGCCGGTCAGCTGGGCGACGGTGGCGTTGGCGTTGTCGCGCATGGTCGCGAAGACGCCCTGGTATTCGCCGTCCATGCGCACGGTCAGGTCGCCGTCGGCCAGGGCGGTCAGCACCGTGGACACCTGGTCCAGGCTGCTGGCGTTGGCATCGAGCAGGCCGTTGAGCTGGCTGGCCAGCTGCAGATAGAAGCCCTGCTTGCCTTCCAGACCGATGCGGTGCGACAGGTCGCCTGCGGCGGCGGCCTGGATGACGCGCGCCAGTTCCACTTCGACGTGGACCTGCTGCGTGCGGTCGCGCCATTCGATGACGTAGCCGAGCAGGGTGCCCTCGGCATCGTCGACGCGTGCGACGGTCTGGCCGAAATGCGCGCCGCCCATCGTCAGTTCGTCGTGGTGCGCGCCCTGCAGCTGGTCGAGCACGCCGGCCATGCGGTCCGGGTCCGGCTGGTAGGCATCGATGCGGCTGCCGACCAGACCTTCGATGTCGAAGTCCGGCAGGGTTTCGTGGATCTGTGCGTCGTACTGCTGCAGCAGCTGGGTGACCGCGCCGTTGGCGTAGATGATGGTGCGCGACGGGTCGGCGATCATGACGCTGGTGCCCGAGCTGTCGAGCGCGGTGCGGATGCGCAGGTTCTCGCCGGCGATCGCCTGGTCGCGTTCGATGCGCTCGCGCAGGTCGCGCTGCATGCGCTGCATCGACTTCAGCAGGTCGCCGATCTCGTCGGCCCGGCGGGTGTCGATGTGGCTGTCGAGCTTGCCGTTGGCGACGTCCTGGGCGACGGTCGCGGCCTCGCGGACGGAGCCGGTCAGGTTGCGCGCCATCAGCCAGGCGACGACCAGTCCGCCGCCGATGCCGGCCAGCAGCAGGATCGCCAGCATCAGCGTCGATGCGGAGTAGGCACTTTCGGCCTCAACGCGGGACTCGTCCGCGACGCGCCTGGCTTCGTCGGCCAAGGCGGCCAGCGCGGCGCTGGTCGCGTTGTGCAGATCGCTGGTCTCGCCGATGAAGGTGTCGGTGGCGTCGTCGGGGAGGTCGAGATCCAGCATCTCGTTGACGGCGGCGTACGACGAACGCGCCTTGTCCCAGGCAACGACCAGTTCGTCGAGCAGTCGCTTCTCTTCCGGCGACTGGGCGAACTGGGCGTAGTTCTCGAAATTCTTCGCGAGCTGCGCGTCGATGGCCGTCGCACGTTCGCGGGCCGCCTGCTTGGATGCCTCGCTGGCGCGCACCAGACCCCGGTAGGAGGACGTGCGGAACTCACCCAGCAGGGCGCGCGTCTCGCCGACCAGGGTTACGCTGGGCAGCACGTCGGTCGCGAGGTCACTGGTGACCCGTTCCATGGAACGCAGACCCGTGTAGGCACCGACGCCCTGGATGAGCATGATGAGCAGGACGACGCCGAAGGCCAGCATCAGTTTGGGCGCGAGCTTGAGATTCGAGTACCACTGCATGGGGCTACTTCCCTTGGACAGGATGGAGAACGGCCCGGTCACGCTGCGTGCGGCCGGGCCGGTACATCACTTGATCGTGGCGAGCTTGACGTCGTTGGGCGAGCGGATCGCGATCTCGGCGCGGCTGGCGTCGCGGGAGATGGTGCCGACCACGCAGACGTCACGGCCTTCGAGTTCTTCCGGCGTCGGACGGAACTTGTCGCGCTGGTCCTGCGGGATGCGCGCCGAGAACGTGTGACGCGGGAACGCGCCGCCCATGTGCAGGAAGGTCGGCTGGCCTTCGGAATTCTCTGCATATCGGGTCTTTTCGACCTTGCCGCAGACCATGCCGTTCTGGCCGACGAAGCGGGTGGCCTGGTCGGGACGGATGGCGTCCTGTGCGAGTGCGGCGGTGGCGCAGCCGCTCAGCAGCAGCGCGGCCAGGAGGCGGGTCGTGGTCTTCGGGGGCATTGCGATCTACTCCAGTTCAGGGGTCATGGGGCACCGTTTCATGCGCCCGTCGCCCCACTAGCGGCATCGCGTGGCCGAACTTTAGGCCGCGCGCACGAACAATCTCAGGCGGCGACTTCGAGGGTCGGCGCGTCGACGAGGTCGGCGCTGTCGAGCAGCGTCTCGATGTCGAGCAGGATCAGCATGTTGTCGTCGACCGTGCCGATGCCGGCGATGAAGCGGGTATCGACCGCGGCGCCGAACTCGGGTGTCGAGCGGACCTGGTCTTCGGCCAGCGGCACCACGTCGGACACGCCGTCGACGACGATGCCGACCACGCGGTCTTCGACGTTGAGCACGATCATCACGGTGAAGTCGTCGTAGCGCGCTTCGGCCAGACGCAGCTTCAGGCGCAGGTCGATCACCGGCACGATGGTGCCGCGCAGGTTGATGACGCCCTTGATGTAGTCGGGCGCATCCGGCAGACGGGTCACCGCGTCGTAGCCGCGGATCTCCTGGACCTTGAGGATGTCGACGCCGTAGTGCTCGTCGCCAAGCGTGAAGGTCAGATACTCGCCGGCGGCGCTCGGGGTGGAACTGGTCATGCGGTGCGCTCCTGCTGCAAAGCCGCGGATGGCGCGGCGAAGGGTGACGTGCAGGAGATCGGCCGGTGGCGGCGCAACTTTAGGGCCGCGCCGTTCAACCGCCGCGACGCTGGCGTGCGTTGCGCTGGCGTTCGATCTGGAAGATGTATTGCAGGATCCGCTGCTCGAACGCGCGCGGCATGCCGACGAAGCGGCAGCCCGCACGCCAGTGCGGTACGCCGCGCACGTCGTAACGCGCCAGATGCGCGACTTCCAGCGTCACCGGTACCGGATCGGCATCGGCCAGGCGCAGCAGGCTGGGCGGCAGGCGGGTGTGCACCGTGAACCGGCTTTCCTGGCCGTCGGGCACCGAGATCGCCATGCCGCCGCCGCTGATGTCGAGCGCGCGCAGGCCGTCCAGCGTGGCGTCCGGCGCGGCGTCGGCGCTGCCGACATGCACCGTTACCGGCGCCGCCGGCGAAACCTGCAGGCGGAACATCTCGCGCCGCTGCAGGCGCAACAGCGACTCCGGCCAGGGCACGGAGAACGCGGGATAGCCTTCCCAGGTGATGCGCTCGGGTGTGGGCAGGCGAAAGCTGATCGGCACCAGGTCCAGCTGCGTACTGCAGACCAGACGGCTGGCGGCCGCCATGCGCCGGTTGGTCGCTTCCTGCCGGTTGCCGTCCAGCACCAGGCTGCCGTCGTCGCGCACGGCCAGCAACGCCGTGGGACAGCTGTGGCCACCGGGGACGAGATTCGCGGTGATCATCGCCCGGGCGTCGACCAGGGCGCGCAGCACCTGGGCGATCTCGCGCGGCTCGTGCAGCGCGTATTGCGAATGCGCGTCGTCCAGCGGGTGCAGAAGGTCGTCGGCGGCAGGCATCGTCCAGCGCGGGAAAGGTCCAGTCGCTGGGATATCGGCCGCGCCCGCGCGAAATTGAGCCGCGCGGGCGTCCGTCCGCGATCAGACCGCCGCGGGTTCGGGCTGCGACGCGGCCATGGACTGCAGCAGTGCGGTCGTGGCATCGACCCGGAACACGGCGACGGTATGCGCCAGACCGGTTGCCTGGTCTTCCATCGCGCGCGCCGCGGCCGAGGCTTCCTCCACCAGCGCCGCGTTCTGCTGGGTGGTCTCGTCCATCTGCGTGATCGTCTGGTGCACCTGCTCGATGCCGGACGCCTGCTCCTGCGAGGCGGTCGAGATCTCCGCCATGATGTCGGTCACCCGCTGCACCGAAGCGACGATCTCGCCCATGGTGTCGCCGGCCTGGGCGGCCAGCGCCGCACCGTCGGCGACCTTGCCGGTGGAATCGTCGATCAGCTGCTTGATCTCGCGGGCGGCGGTGGCGCTGCGCTGGGCGAGGGTGCGCACCTCGGTGGCGACGACCGCGAAGCCGCGGCCCTGTTCGCCGGCGCGCGCGGCTTCGACCGCGGCATTGAGCGCCAGGATGTTGGTCTGGAAGGCGATGCCGTCGATGACCGAGATGATGTCGCCGATGCGGCGCGACGACCGTTCGATCTCGCCCATCGTGGTCACCACGCGGCCGACCACGTCGCCACCCTCGGCCGCGACGGCGGCGGCGCCGATCGCCAGCTGGTTGGCCTGGTGCGCGTGTTCGGCGTTCTGGCGCACGGTGGAGGTCAGTTCCTCCATCGCCGCGGCGGTTTCCTCGAGGTTCGCGGCCTGCTGCTCGGTGCGGCGCGACAGATCGTGGTTGCCGGCGGCGATCTCCGACGAAGCGTCGCCGATCGAGCCGGACGCGGTCTGGATCCGGGTGACGATGCCGGTGAGCTGGGACACGGTGGCGTTGGCATCGTCGCGCATCGTGGCGAACACGCCCTGGAACTCGCCGTCCATGCGTGCGGTGAGGTCGCCGCGGGCGATCGAACGCAGCAGCGACGACAGGTCGGCGAGGTTGCTGTCGGCCGTGCGCATCAGCCGGTTGAGGCCGTCGACCATCTGGTGGAAGTCGTATTCGAAGCGGTCGGCATCGCCGCGCACGGCGAAGTCGCCTTCGGCTGCGGCTGCGACCAGGCGCCGGATCTCGCCGTTGATCGCGGTCAGGTTGGCCTTGGCGGTATCCATGGTGTCGGTGATCACCGCCTTCTCGCCGGGCAGGCGGTCCATGTCCTGCGACAGGTCGCCGACGGCGTAACGCTTCACGACGTCGACCAGCCGCATCTTCACCGCGATGTGCGCGGCGACGAGATCGTTGGTGCCGGCGACCATCACGCCGTAGTCGCCCGGGAACGCCGCGGCGTCCATGCGGTGGCTGATCGTGCCGGCCTCGTGCTGTCGGGCCATCTCGCGCTGGGCGCTGATCACCGCACGCAGCTGCGTCTGCATGCGCTGCATCGCCGCGAGCACGTCGCCGACCTCGTCGCGCCGTCCGGCATCGATGTCGGCGTCCAGCTCGCCGCGGCTGACGCGGTCTGCCGCCGCCAGCGCGGTGCGCAGCGGACGGGTGATGCCGCGCGTCAGCAGCCAGGCGATCACGCCGGCCGCGATCAGCGCGACGCCGGCCAGCGTCAGCATCCACAGCGCGAAGCCGTCGGCGCTGGCCATCGACGCGACGGCAGCGTCGCGATTCTTGTCGGCCTGCAGATCGATGAAGGCGTTGACGCGTGCCAGCCAGTCCACGAAGGCAGGCGCGGCCTCGACCATCAGCAGCTGCCGCGCGGCCTCGGTGTCGCCCGCATCGCGCAGGGCGCGGACCTGGCCGACCAGCGGCAGGGTCCGCGCTTCGACGGCTTCGATGTCGGCCAGCATGGCGGCTTCGCGGGCATCGGTCGACGCCTCGACCAGCTCGCGCAGCGGCGTCGCCGAGGCGGCGTACATCGCGGCCAAGGTGTCGATCCGCGTTTCGGCGGCCGTCACCGCTTCACTGTCGTCTGCCAGCACCACGTCGCGCAGCGCGATGGCGCGGTCGTGCACGCTGCCGCGGAAGTCGATCGCGTGGCGCTGCTTGACGCTGTTGAGGTCGTTGATCGTGTGCAGCGTGTCGCCGATGCGGTCGACGCGCTGGATCCCCACCGCAGTGAGTACCAGCATGAGCAGCATGACGAGCGAAAAGCCGACAGCGAGCCGCTGTCCGATACGGAGATTGCCGAAGTGCATGTGGGGTCCTTCCTGTCAGCCCCTCGCGCAGCAGATCCGGCGATATCGGGCAGTGTGGTCGAACCCCTCTAACGGCACCGCCATCGCGCTCTGAACGCGATGGCGGCCAATTCCAGACTGTGATTCACATCGCAGAAAGCTAGGTGGATGCGGCGTGAATTCCCGGCGTGGGCCGATTCAGGCCGCCTGCGGCACGCGCAGCGAGCGCACCAGACCGCCGACATCGACGATCAGGGCCACCCGGCCATCGCCGAGGATCGTGGCCCCCGACACGCCGTCCACGCGGCGGTAGTTGTTCTCGAGATTCTTGACCACGACCTGCTGCTGGCCCAGCAGCTCGTCGACTTCCAGCGCCAGCTTCTGGCCTTCGCCTTCGACCACCACCACCAGCGCGTCGTCGCGGCGGGCGTGGCCATAGCGGTAATAGCTGTTGAGCGAGACCAGCGGCAGGTACTCGCCGCGCACGCGCAGCACGCGGCCGTCGCCGGCCACGCTGCGCACATCCTCGGCCAGCGGCTGCAGGGCCTCGATCACGTGCGACAGCGGCAGGATCAGGGTTTCGTCGCCGACCGAGACGGTCATGCCGTCGAGGATCGCCAGCGTCAGCGGCAAGCGGATGACGACGCGGGTGCCCTTGCCGAGCGCGCTTTCCAGCTGCACTTCGCCGCCCAGCGCCTGGATGTTGCGGCGGACCACGTCCATGCCGACGCCACGGCCCGACAGATCGGTCACCGCATCGGCGGTGGAGAAGCCGGGCTGGAAGATCAGGTCCCACACCTGCGAATCGGTGGGTTTTTCCGGCACCGGAAGGCCGCGTTCCAGGGCCTTAGCGAGGATGCGTTCGCGGTCGAGGCCGCGGCCGTCGTCGGCGACTTCGATGACGATGTGGCCGCCCTGGTGCGAGGCGGCGAGGGTGATCGTGCCGGTGCCGTCCTTGCCCGCGGCGACGCGCGCATCGGGCAGTTCCAGACCGTGGTCGATCGAGTTGCGCACCAGGTGCACCAGCGGATCGGCGATCTTCTCGATCAGGCCTTTGTCGAGCTCGGTGCCTTCGCCCAGCGTGCGCAGGCGGACCTGCTTGCCGAGGCGCGCGGACAGGTCGCGCACCAGACGCGGGAAGCGACGGAACACCGCTTCGACCGGCAGCATGCGCACGCCGATCACGGCTTCCTGCAGATCGCGGGTATTGCGCTCCAAGAGGTCGAGACCTTCGAACAGGCGCTCGGCCACGGCCGGATCCAGATTGCCGCTGACCTGCTTGAGCATCGCCTGGGTGATGACCAGTTCGCCGACCAGATTGATCAGGCCGTCGATCTTGTCGGTGCTGACGCGGATCGAACTTTCGGCGGCATCCGTCGTGCCGCCGGACGCGGCCGGCGCCGCGGCGGTGAAACCGCCTTCGACGACGTTGTCGATGATCGCGTCGATGACTTCGACGGGCTCGGGCAGGATCGGCTGCACGTCGAGCTCGCAGTCGTCCTCGACCCAGGAGAAGGCCTCGTCGACGGCGGCGCGCGGCACGCTGCCGAGCAGGCCCAAGTCCCAGGCCAGATAGGCTTCCAGCGGATCGAGCTGGTCGAAGCCGGGCAGGCGCTCGGTGCGCACGGCGACTTCGAGCGGACCGAGACGGTCGAGCTCGCGGATGATGCGCAGCGGATCGTTGCCGCTCATGAACAGCGACGGCGCCGGGGTGAAGCCGATGCGCCAGCCCGCGGGCTCGGCTTCTGCCGTGACCGGCTTCGCGGCGACCGGTGCCGGCGCCTCGCTGCCGGCCAGCACGGCGTTGAGCCGCGCCTGCACCGCCTGCGAGGCCTGCGGATCGGCCGGATGGCCGGTCTCGGCTTCGGCGAGCAGGGCGCGCAGCACGTCGACCGAGGCGAGCATCGCGTCGATCGATGCGCCGGTGACCGCGCGCTTGCCGGCGCGCAGTTCGTCGAGCAGGGTTTCCAGCACGTGGGTCAGCGCGGCGACCGCGTCGAAACCGAACGTGGCCGCGCCGCCCTTGATCGAGTGCGCCGCGCGGAAGATCGAATTGATCAGCTCCGGATCGCGGTCGCCCTGTTCGAGCTGCAGCAGGCCCGCTTCCATCGCTTCCAGCCCCTCCCGGCTTTCTTCGAAGAAAGTGGCGTGAAAACGCTGCATGTCCATGCTCATGGGAACTCGGCCTGCGATCTGGATGCGGAAGGGCGGACGGGCGTCAGCCCAGGACCTTCTGGACGGTGGCGACCAGCTGATCCGGGTTGAACGGCTTGACCAGCCAGCCGGTCGCACCGGCGGCCTTGCCTTCAGCCTTCTTGTCGGCCGCCGACTCGGTGGTCAGCATCAGCATCGGAGTGAACTTGTAGTCCGGCAGGCCGCGCAGCGCACGGATCAGCGAGATGCCGTCCATGTTCGGCATGTTGACGTCGGTCACCACGGCGTTGAAGCGCTGGCCCTGGGCACGGCCCAGCGCGACCTGGCCGTCTTCGGCCTCGTCGACGTCGAAGCCGGCCGAAGTCAGGGCGAAGGACACCATCTGGCGCATCGAGGCCGAATCGTCTACTACAAGAATGCGTGCGCTCATGCGGCGTTCTCCACTGTGCTTGCGTCTGTTGCGTTTGAAGGATCGGAAGTATCGCCGTCGAGCCCCAGCGCGGCATCGAGGCCGAGCAGGCGGGTGGCATCGCGTAGTGCGTCGCTGCAGCCGCGCAGCTCGGTCTTGTGACCGGTGCCGTCGCGGCTGGCGAAGAACGCGCACAACACCTGCAGGCCGGCGGTATGCACCCGCCGCACCTCGGTGCCGTCGAGCACCACCGCATCGGCCTGCGTCAGGTACGGCGCGAGCCGTTCCTTCAGACCGGTACTGGTCTCGATGCCGAGGTCATCGCCTAGAGGCACGGTGTCCATCGCGTCTTCCACAAAAAGGGGGTTCGGACAGGAATAGCGGCAGCGCCCGGCGGTTCTTTAGCGCGGGCGCGCGCTCGCGGTCAGCGCGGCGGAAACAGCGGGATCGCCATCAGCCGGTTGGCGTCGAGCAGCAGCATCATCGCGCCGGCCAGGCGCGCGACGCCGCGGATGCGGTGGTCGCCGACCGGGGCCAGACGCGAGGTATGCGTGCCCTCGATCTGCGCATCGCCGATCAGTATCACGTCCTCGACCGCAGTCACCCGCAGTCCGAGCACATCGCCGGCATCCTCGAGCACGATGATCCGCGTCGATGCCGTTTCCGCCACCGCCTCGTCGCCCAGCTGCAGGCCGAGGTCGACCACCGGCACCACCTGGCCGCGCAGGTTCATCACCCCGGCCAGGCACGGCGCCGCGCCACGCAGCGCCAGCAAGGGCGCCGGCAGCACGACCTCGCGGATCTTCAGCAGCTCGATCGCATAGGTCTGCGCGCCGCAGCGCAGACGCAGCCAGCGCGCCATGCGATCGGCGGCGCGGCGCTGCTGCGGAGGCACGGTGGACAACGCGGATGCAGTGGCGGCCGTGCGCGGCGGCGCGGCGAAGGCGACCTTGGCGGACGCAGGCACGGGACTTGGCGGCCGGCTGGCAGGGGCCGGCGGCGGCGCAGGTGCCGGCACCGGTGCGGCCACTGCAGCCGCCGGTGCTGGCGCGACTGCGACCGGCGCAGCGGCCACGGGCGCGACGACGGCGCGCACGGGCGCAGGTGTCGCGATGGCAGGTGCTTCGACCAAGGCCGGCGGTGCTGCACGCGCAGCCGGGGGCTGCGCCGGCGCCGCATCGGTCGCCGTCGACAACAGCATGCCGAGGTAGTCGTCGACGACCCCGGCCGGCGTCATGCCGCCTGCTCCATGGCCTGGTCTTCGGCCAGCACCCAGTCCAGCGCACGCGTATACGCGGCCAGGGCCCGGCCGGGCGGATCGCCACTGAACACCTGGCAGGCCAGCGCATCGGCATTGCTGAGCTGGGTGTCGACCGGCACGGCTTCGCTCCAGATGCGGCCGGCGTACTCGCTCTGCAGCTGGGCCAGCGTGTCGCGGCCGATGCGCGTGCGGCGGTCGTACATCGTCGGGATGATCGACACCGGCAGCGGCCGCTGGCGCGAGCGCTCGACCATCTCGCCGGTGCGCACCATGCCGGCCAGCCCGTACAGCGCCAGCGGTTCGCACTGGGTGGGCACGATCAGGCGGTCGGCCGCGGCCAGCGCGTTGACCATCAGCAGGCCCAGCGTGGGCGGGCAGTCCAGCAGCACGGCGTCGTGACCGCCGGCGTGCCGGGTGATCGCCTGCGACAGCGCAAGGCCGAGGCCGGGCTGGGTCGCGCTGCGACGTTCCAGCGTGGCCAGCGCCGTTTGCGCACAGACGAAATCCAGACCCTCGGTCGGCGAGGGTTTCATCAGCGACGCCAGTGTCGGCGGCGGCGTGCCGAACAGGTCGACGACGCCCGGCGGTTGCGGGTCGCTCGGCACGCCGAACGCGCGCGTCAGCGATGCATGCGGGTCGAGATCGACCAGCAGCACACGCAAGCCGCGCGCGACCATCGCGCGTCCGAGGGCGAGCGAGGTCGTGGTCTTGCCCACGCCTCCCTTCTGGTTGGCGATCGCCCAGACGCGCATCAGCTGTCTCCTTGCGGGGGTGGGGGGGAAGCAGGGGGGCGGGGTGCGGCGACACCGGCCACCGCGGGCACGGGCGCGGCCGGATACGACGGCATCGGCGGTTCGGGCGACGGCTGCTGCGGACCGGGCGCGCCGGTATCGGGCGTGGCCAGCACCATCAGCACCACGCGCCGGTTGGCGTTGCGCCCGGCGTCGGTGTCGTTCTCGGCCTTGGGGCGATATTCGCCGTAGCCGACCATCACCAAACGCTCGGGCGCAAAGCGCTCACGCACGAACAGATGCACCACGCTCGCCGCACGTGCGGCCGACAGTTCCCAGTTCGACGGGAACTGCGCGGTCGCGATCGGGCGGTCGTCGGTGTACCCCTCGATCCGGATCGGATTGGGCAGGTCGCGCAGCACGCCGGCCAGGCGGCCCAGCAGTTCCTGCGCGCCGAAATCCAGACCGGCCGAGCCGCTCTGGAAGAGGATGTCGCTGTTGATCTCGACCTCGAGCCACAGATCCGAACGGCGCACCGTGATCAGCCGCGCGCGGACCATTTCCGACAGCGTGTCCTCGAGCTGCAGCGCGATCCGCGCCAGCTGCTCACGCGAGGCCGCAAGCGAGGCGGCGTCGGCACCGCCGTCGCCCATCCGGTCGGCGCGCATCTTCGATTCCAGCATCGGCGCCAGCGGCGAATCGAGCAGCGGCGCCTGGCTGGGGCCGCTGTGCGAGCCGCGCGGCGTCGGCATCGGCCGCCCCACCATGGCCTCGCTGCGCTGGTTGTCGCCCATCTGGATCGGCTCGATCGCGCGCGGCGGCGCGTTGAACGCGCTGGCCAGCGACGCCGCGACCGCGCGGTACTTGCCCTCGTTGAGCGAGGACACCGCGTACATCACCACGAAAAAGGCGAGCAGCAGCGTCACCAGGTCGCCGTAGGGAATGGCCCAGGCTTCGTGGTTGACGTGATCCTCGTGGGGCTTTTTGCGGGCCATGACAGGTCAGTGCAGGAAGCCGGCGAGCCGCGCCTCGATGTTGCGCGGATTCTCGCCCTGGGCGATCGCGATCAGCCCTTCGATCGCCAGCTCGCGCTCGCCGCTGCGGCGGCCGATCACGCTCTTGAGCTTGGCCGCCATCGGCAGGAAGAACAGGTTGGCCGAGGCGATGCCGTAGATCGTCGCGGTGAACGCGGCGGCGATGCCGACGCCGAGCTTGCTCGGATCGGCGAGGTTCTTCATCACCGCGATCAGACCCAGTACCGCGCCGACGATGCCGAGCGTCGGCGCATAGATGCCCATGCCCTCGAACACCTTGGCGGCGGCCAGATCATTGTGTTCCTCGCCCTGCAGGTCGATTTCCAGCATGTGCCGGATCGCCTCGGGCTCGACGCCGTCGACCAGCATCTGCAGGCCCTTCTTCAGGAACGGATCGGTCTGCGCCTCGACGTGGCTTTCCAGTCCCAGCAGCCCCTGCTTGCGCGATACGTTGCTCCACTCCAGCAGCTGCGCGATCAGCGCGGCGCGGTCGGAGACCGGCGGCTTGATCACCCAGCCGGCGATGTGCATCGCATGCTTGAACACCGGCGCCGGCGTGTGCAGCAGGATCGAGGCGACCGTGCCGACCATGACGATCAGGAAGGCGGCCGGCGACCACAGGGCACCGAGACCGGCGCCCTTGAGCACGCTGCCGCCCAACAGGGCGACCACGGCAAGCACGATTCCGGCGACGCTGAAAATATCCATGACGTTGGTATCGGCGGGGGGGGAGGGGACTTGAGGAAGGGCGGGGATTGGGGATTGGTGATTCGGGATTCGTGATTGGTGATTCGAAAGAGCAGCAGCCGTGCCGTTCCCGGGCGTTGCGAGCTTTCAGAATCGTGGGATGGACCCGTCATTCCCGCGCAGGCGGGGCTTTTAACAGCCGAACGGCTGGTCATCCATGGACGTCAATCCTCTTGGCGCCAACGTCCCTGGATCCCCGCCTGCGCGGGGATGACGGTGGATGACGGATCCGGGATCTGGCGAGGTCTGCCAGACCAGCCGTCCGCTTCCCTGAAGCCGGGGCAATGAGGAAGCAGCGGCTGTTCCGAATCACCGCTTTCAACGGACGCATGTCCGGTCATCACCAATCACGAATGACGAATGACGAATCACCCCCCCCATCACCGCTTCAACGCATCCACATCGAGAATCAGCGCCAGCCTGCCGTCGCCGATCAGCGTCGCGCCCGCATAACCGGGCAGGCCGCGCAGCGCACGCGGCAGCGGTTTGATGACGACTTCCTCGCGGCCGCGGACTTCGTCGACGACCAGGCCGAAGCGGCTGTCGCCGCGCTGCAGGACGACGATGGTCAGCAGGGTCGTGTCCTGCGCCGGCTGGCCCAGCCAGTGGCGCAGGTCGAGCAACGACAGCGTGTGCGACCGGCGGTCGAGTGCGGCGCGGCCGTCGAACCAGTTCACCGTGCGCGCAGGTGCGTGCAGCACTTCCTGCACGCGCGCCAGTGGCAGCGCGTAGCAGTCGTCGGCGGCGTGGACCAGCAGCGTCGGCAGGATGGCGAGCGTCAGCGGCACGCGCAGCGAGAAGCGGCTGCCGCGTCCCAGTTCCGACTGCACCTGGATCTGGCCACCGAGTTCGCGGATGCGCGACTGCACGACGTCCATGCCCACGCCACGGCCGGAGATGTCGCTGACCTCGTCGCGGGTGGAGAAGCCGGCGAGGAAGATCAGGTTGAGACATTCCTCGGCGTTGAGGCGCGCGGCGGATTCGGCGTCGATCAGGCCCTTGTCGCGGGCCTTGGCGCGCAGCCGTTCGGGATCGATGCCGGCGCCGTCGTCGTGGATCTCGATGCCGACGTAATCGCCCTGCTGCTGCGCGATCAGGCGCACGCGGCCGGCACGTGGCTTGCCGGTCGCCTCTCGTAAGGCGGGCATCTCGATGCCGTGGTCGATCGCATTGCGCACCAGATGAATCAGCGGATCGGCCAGTGCCTCGACGAGGTTGCGGTCGAGTTCGGTCTCCGCGCCGACGAGGTCGAGATCCACTTCCTTGTCGAGCGCGCGGGCGACGTCGCGGGCGAGCTTGGGAAAGCGCGAGAACACCTTGCCGACCGGCTGCATGCGCGTGCGCATGACGGCGCCCTGCAGACGCGCGGTGGCGTTGTCGAGCGTGGTGACCGCGCGGTCGAGATCCTCGTCGCGCAGCCGTGCGCGCAGGGTCTTCAGCCGGTTGCGCGCCAGCACGAGTTCGCCGACCAGGTCGACGATGACGTCGAGCCGCTTGGTGTCGACGCGCACGGTCTGTTCGCGTTCGGACGGCGCGGCGGATGTCTTCGGCGCTGCGGCGGGCGGTGCGGTGCGCGGCGCCGGTCGCGGAATGGCCGCCGGCGCGGGTGCCGCTGCAGCCGGCGCAGGTGTCTGCGTGCCCGGCGCGGCGCCGCCGTGCAACTGGTCGAGCAGGGCTTCGAATTCGTCGTCGTCGATCATGTCGGCGACGGGCTTGGCCGCGTTCCCTGCAGGCGCGGCCACGCCGGGCGCGGCGCCACCATGCAGCTGGTCGAGCAGGGCCTCGAACTCGTCGTCGTCGATCATCGCCGGCGCGGCAGTCGCCTGCGTGCCCGGCACCCCGTCACCATGCAACTGGTCGAGCAGGGCTTCGAATTCGTCGTCGGAAATCATGTCGTCGCCGGCAGCAGCGACCACGGGCGCGGCTGCACGCACCGGCGCCGCTGCAGGCGCATCGGCAGGCGCGAAGCCCGCGATCAGTTCGGCCGGCGCGCTCGGCA
Organism: Luteimonas sp. Soil_C_5; assembly: GCF_057656615.1. Taxonomy (NCBI): domain Bacteria; kingdom Pseudomonadati; phylum Pseudomonadota; class Gammaproteobacteria; order Lysobacterales; family Lysobacteraceae; genus Luteimonas; species Luteimonas sp. Soil_C_5. Next base: position 590,226 of record NZ_JBDGKA010000001.1, on the reverse strand, counting down.
CGGTGTCGTCGGTCTCGATCGCGTCGACCATCGCCTGCAGCCAGTCCAGCGACTGCTGCGCGGCGTCGAAATGGCGCGGCAGCAGCGCGGTCTGGCCGGCACGCACCATGCCCAGGGTTTCCTCGGCCGCGTGGCACAGCTCGACCAGCGGCGTCGCGCCGAGGAAGCCGGCGCCGCCCTTGAGCGTGTGGAATGCGCGGAAGACCGCGTTGAGACGCTCGCGGTCGTCGGGCGTCTGTTCCAGACCGACCAGCTGGCCGCCGAGGTCGTCGAGCAGTTCGCGGGCTTCGAGGACGAAGTCGGCAACGATGTCGGGCGACTGCATCAGCGTCGACCCGCGCCGGTGGACCGGGCGATCGCAGCGCCGCCGGTGCACACGTCCGCCCGTCCGGCAGCACAGGCGTGCGCGCGCAGCGGCGTGATCAGGCGTTCGTGTTTCGACATCAGCATTCCCGTTCCTGCCGCGCGCGCGAGGGGACGCGGCGCGGTCTGTTCCAACCGCGTGGTGAGATCTTCAGAGCCCCAGATGCGACAGCAGATCGTCCGCGTCGCTCTGGCCGACCGTGTTGCGGTCGAGGCCGGAAACCGACGGTCCGTTGCCGCGCTGGTTGTCTTCCTTCGGCGGCAGACCGAGGGCACCGAAGCCCTCGTGCACGCCGCGGACGATGCCGGCGACGCGGCGGATGATCTGGCCGCCGAGGTCCTGGTGGCTCTGCGCCAGCGCCATCTCGCGCAGGTTCTCGCGCAGCGATTCGACGGTGGCGATCTGGGTCTCGTCGAGCGGACCTTCCTTGAGCCGGGCGACGAGCGCGCGGCTTTCGTCGATCAGGTCCAGCGTGCGGTGTGTGGCCTGTTCGGTCATCTCGACCACGTGGTCCAGACGCGCGCAGGCATCATCCAGACCGCTGCCTTCGGCGGGCGTGGGCGGCAGGGTGTCCAGCGCCTGCGACAGTTCGCGGGCGAGCCGGCCGAGGCCGGTGACCAGGGTGCGCGCGCGCGCATTGGCCAGCGCGTCGACCTGCCGGCGCCAGCCGTCCTCGTCGCCGCGCTCCAGCGCTTCCAGCGCGTCGTGCAGCAGGTTGGCCAGACGGGTGCGTTCGATGTCGGGCGTCGTCATGCCGCGGTCCCCAGGCGCTCGAAGATCTTGCCGAGCTTCTCTTCCAGGGTCTGCGCGGTGAACGGCTTGATGATGTAGCCGTTCACGCCGTTCTGCGCGGCCTCGATGATCTGCTCGCGCTTGGCTTCGGCGGTCACCATCAGCACCGGCAACGCGCGGAACCTGGGATCGGCGCGGATCTCGCGCAGCAGCTCGATGCCGGTCATGCCGGGCATGTTCCAGTCGGTCACCACCAGCTCCACCGCATCCTGGCGCAGCACGGCCAGCGCACTGTGGCCGTCTTCCGCCTCGACCGTGTTGTTGAAGCCCAGATCGGACAGCAGGTTCTTGACGATCCGGCGCATCGTCGAGAAATCGTCGACGATCAGGATGCGGATGTTCTTGTTCAAAACGTGTTCCTCGAAAAAAGCGTGCTGCGATACGGGGTGGGGCACGGGCCCCGGAGGTCAGTCGTCGGCACCGAAGCCGGTGTCCGCAAGTTCGAAAGCGGTGAGGCGGCCGCGCAGGCGGACCACGGCCTGGCCATGGATCTGGCAGACGCGCGATTCGCTGACGCCGAGCACCGCGCCGATCTCCTTCAGATTCAGTTCCTGCTCGTAGTACAGCGACAGCACCAGCTGCTCGCGCTCGGGCAGGTGGCCGATCGCGCCCATCAGCTCGCGACCGAACTCGCCGCGCACCAGCGCTTCCTGCGGCGTCGGGCCGCCGCGACGGTTGACCGGCTCGACCTCGCCGTGGTCTTCGATGTGCGAATCCAGACTCAGCACCTGGCCGCGCGCGGCGTCTTCCAGCAGGCGCTGGTATTCGCCCAGCGGCAGGTCGAGTTTCGCTGCGACCTCGTGCGCGCTGGCGGCGCGGCCGGTGCTCTGTTCGATCTCGCGGATCGCGGCAGCGGCTTCGCGGGCGCGCCGGTGCACGGAGCGCGGCACCCAGTCGCCACGGCGGATCTCGTCGATCATCGAGCCGCGGATGCGGATCGAGGCATAGGTCTCGAACGACGCGCCCTGTTCGGCGTCGTAGCTGCGCGAGGCCTCGAACAGGCCGATCATGCCGGCCTGCACCAGATCGTCGATCTCGACGCTGGCCGGCAGTCGCGCGGCCAGGTGATGGGCGATGCGGCGGACCAGTTCGGCGTGCTGGACCAGCGGATCGACCGTGGCCGTGCGTTGCACCGCCTGGTACTGGCGAGCGGCGAGGTTCATGCGGTCGCTCCCTGGCGCAGCATGCGCTCGACGAAGAACTCGACGTGGCCGCGCGGCGCGGTCGGCGCCTGCCAGCGCGAGATGCGACGGGCGATCTCGATCAGCGCACGCGCGGACGGACTGCCGGGATAGGCCAGCACCACGGCCTGCTGGCGCTGCACGGCCATGCGCAGCCAGTCGCACTGCGGCACCGCGCCGAGGTAGTTCAGCGACACGTCGCCGATGAAGCGCTCGCACACGCGCGAAAGCTTCTCGTGCAGATTGCGGCCTTCCTGCGGGCTGCGGACCATGTTGGCCACCACCTGCACGCGGTCCACGCCGCGCTCGCGCGCCAGCACCTTGATCAGTGCGTAGGCGTCGGTGATCGAGGCGGGTTCGTCGCAGACCACGACGATCGCGTCCTGTGCGGCCTGGCAGAAGGTCAGCACCGAATCGGTGATGCCGGCGGCGGTATCGACGACCAGCAGGTCGAGCTCACGCTGCAGGTCGTTGAAGACGTTGACCAGACCGGCATGTTCGGCCGGACGCAGTTCGGCCATGTGCCGGCGGCCGGACGCCGCCGGGACCACCAGCACGCCGCCGGGTCCTTCGATGATCACTTCGTCGAGCGAGCAGCGGCCGGCGACCAGGTCGGCCAGCGTGCGCTGCGGCGACAGGCCCAGCAGCACGTCCACATTGGCCAGGCCCAGGTCGGCGTCCAGCAGCAGCGTGCGCTGGCCCATGCCCGACAGCGCGACCGACAGGTTGGCCGAGACGTTGGTCTTGCCCACGCCGCCCTTGCCACCGGTGACGGCGAGGGTGCGGACAGGCTGGAATGGGGTGGCGGACATCGGCAGGCGCTCAGGCGACGGCATGGTCGTGATTCCGGAATGCGTGCTCCGGGACAATCGGCTTATCGGCATCGCGGCGGAGATCTTCAAGGCGGAGCACCAGATGGGCGGCATTGGCCCGGTGCAGGTCTTCGGGAATGCGCTGGCCGTCGGTCACCCAGGTCAGCGGCAGCTGGTGGTCGACCGCCACCGACAGGGCGCTGCCCAGGCGGCCGGTTTCGTCCAGCTTGGTCAGCACCACGCCCTGCGGGCGGGCGTTCTCGAACCGGCGCACCACTTCGTCCAGGTCCGCGAAATGGGTGTTGGCCGGCAGCACCAGCAAGGTGCGCACCTGGCGCGCGGCACGCAGCCAGTTGAGCTGGCCGGCGAGGGCGCGGTCGCGCTGGCTTAGGCCGGCGGTGTCGACCAGCACCAGGCGGTAGTCCTGCAGCTTCTGCAGCAGCTGGATCAGGCCGGTCTCGCTGTCGGCCTCGTGCACGGCGATGCCGAGCTGGCGGCCGTAGCTGTGCAGCTGTTCGCGGCCGCCGACGCGCGAGGTGTCGGTGGTGATCAGGGCAACGTCGCGCGGCTGGTGCTGGGCGGCGTACAGCGCGGCCAGCTTGGCGATGGTGGTGGTCTTGCCGGCGCCGGTGGGACCGACGAGGGCGATCACGCCGGCTTCGGCCAGCGGGTCGATCGGGCAGATCGGCAGGCGCTTGGACAGCAGCGCCAGCATCAGGCCGCGGACGCGGGCATCCGGGGTGTCGGCGGGGATCTGCAGCACGGTGTCGCGGGTGATGCCTGCATCGAAGCCGTAGTCCTCCATCAGTTCCATCGCCTGGGCGCGCGCCGGCGAACCGCGCAGGCGCTCGTCGGTGAGGCGCGCCATCTCGCGCTCGATCATCGATCGCATCTGCGACAGCTCGTCGCGCATCTGCGCCAGTTCTCCGTCGCTGGCAGGCGCCTGCGGGGTCGGCACGGCGGCCAGAACGACGGGCGCGACCGGCGCAGGCACCGGCGGCGACGGAATCTCGTCGCGCACCGGCGGGGCGACCGCGACTTTTTCGACCTGCGGCGTGTCGTCGCGATGGCCGGCGGCCAGCAACTGGGCGAAGGTCGGGCCATCGATGTCGAAGGTCGCCGGCTCGGACGACGCACGGGCACGGGCGGCCAGCGCGGCGACCGCGGCATCGGGGGCTGCAGTCCGCGCAGGCGCTGCAGCACGCGCAGGTGCGGGTTCGGTCTGGGCGGCGGCATCGGCCTGCGGCGCGAGCTCACGCAGCCAGCGCTCGGACGGCGCCAGACCAGTTTCCATCGGACCGGCGGCCGCCGGCATCGCGGCCGAGGCCACAGGCGTCTCGCGCTGCGCGTCCTCGATGGCGCGCTGCACGTAGCCCTCGTCGTAATTGCTGGCAGCGACGATCTCCACGCCCTCGTCGATGCGACGGTTGGACAGGATCACGGCATCGGGACCATGCGCCTGGCGCACCAGCTGCAGGGCACTGCGCATGTCGGCGGCGACGAAGCGGCGGATTTTCATGAGCAGGGATTCGGAATTGGGGAATGGGGATTGGAAACAGCAGGCATCGGTGTCGGGGGTGTTGCGCGTGTGGTCTGTCTGGGTCTCATCGCTTGCATCGCACTCTCTCCGCGTTGGCGGGATCCGCTCTCACGAATCCCCACTCCCCAATCCCGCATCCCGGCTTTCAATTGATCGTGCCCAGCAACTTCAGGCGCTTGTCTTCCGGCACTTCGGTGTAGGACAGGACCGACAGCCCCGGCACGCTGTGCCGGACCAGACGCGCCAGCGCGGCGCGGACCTGTCCGGGCACCAGCACCACCGCCGGTTCGTTCCTGGCTTCCTGCTGGCTGGCACAGTCGGCGAGACTCTGCTGCAGGCGTTCGGCCAGGCCCGGTTCCAGTGCCGCACCGGCGCCCTGCGCGGAATCCTGCAAGACGCGTTCCAGATTCGGCGCCAGCGTGTAGACCGGCAATTCGGCCGAGGGGCCGGCGATTTCCTGGACGATGAAACGGCCGAGCGCGGTGCGCACGGCGGCGGTCAGCTGGGCCGGGTCCTGGGTGTGCGCGGCGTGCTCGACCAGCGCCTCGGCGATGCGGCGCAGCTGACGCACCGGAATGCGCTCGACCAGCAGGTTCTGCAGCACGCGCACCACGACCGCCAGCGGCAGCGCCTTCGGGGTGAGGTCTTCGGACAGCTTGGGTGCGCTGCGGGCGAGGGTGGCCAGCAGCTGCTGCACTTCCTCGTGGCCCAGCAGTTCGGGCGCCTGTTCGCGCACCAGGTGCGAGAGATGCGTGGCGACGACGGTGGCTGGATCGACCACGGTGTAGCCGGCGGCCTCGGCCTGGGCGCGGTGCAGCGGCAGGATCCACAGCGCGTCGAGTCCGAACGCCGGGTCCTTGCCGGGGATGCCCTCGATCGGATGCAAGGCGCCACCTGGATCGAGCGCCAGCAGGCGGTCGGGATGGACTTCGGCGGTCGCCACCGGCACGCCGTGCACCAGCAGGCGGTAGGCGGTGGGCGACAGCTCGAGGTTGTCGCGGATGTGCACCGGCGGAATGAGGAAGCCGACGTCCTGGGTGAGCTTGCGGCGCACGGCCTTGATGCGCGCCATCAGTTCGCCGCCCTGGGCCTTGTCGACCAGCGGGATCAGCCGGTAGCCGACTTCCAGCCCCAGCGGATCGACCGGGCGGAGATCGTCCCAGCCGAGTTCGGCATTCGCGGCCTGTTCCGGCGCGGGCAGCGCGCCGGCCTCGGGATCGGCTGCGACGCGTTCGGCTTCGAGGCTGCGCTTGCGCATCACCCAGGCGGCGTAACCGACGATCGCCGCCAGGCTGAGAAACGCGAAGTTCGGCATGCCCGGCACCAGACCGACGACCAGCAGGATGCTGGCGGCGATGGTCAGCGCCTTGTGCTGGCCGAACACCTGGCCGGTGACGGCGCCGCCCATGTCCTGGTTGCGCGAGGCGCGGGTGACCAGCAGCGCGACCGCCGATGAAACCAGCAGCGCCGGCAGCTGGGAGACCAGGCCGTCGCCGATCGACAGCAGGGTGTAGGTCGCGGCCGCTTCGCCCATCGGCATGCCGTGCTGCAGCACGCCGATCGCCAAGCCGCCGAAGATGGTGACGAACAGGATCAGGATGCCGGCGATCGCGTCGCCGCGGATGAACTTGCTGGCGCCGTCCATCGCGCCATAGAAGTCGGCTTCCTGGCGGACTTCCTCGCGACGGACCTTGGCCTCGTCGCGGGTGAGCATGCCGGCGTTGAGATCGGCGTCGATCGCCATCTGCTTGCCGGGCATGGCATCGAGGATGAAGCGCGCGGTCACTTCCGACACGCGGCCCGCACCCTTGGTGATCACCACGAAGTTGATGATGGTCAGGATGGCGAAGGCGACGATGCCGACCGCGAAGTTGCCGCCGACGACGAACTCGCCGAAAGATTCGATGACCTTGCCGGCTGCGCCCGGGCCGTCCTGGCCGTGCAGCAGGATCACGCGCGTGGATGCCACGTTGAGCGCCAGGCGCAGCATCGTGGTGACCAGCAGCACGATCGGGAAAATGCTGAAGTCCAGCGGGCGCTGGACGTAGATCACCGCGAGCAGCACGACCAGCGAGATCGCGATGTTGAAGCTGAAAAGAATGTCGAGGATCGTCGGCGGCAGCGGCACCACCACCATCGCCAGCAGGGCCAGCACCAGCAGGGGTGCTCCCAGGCCGTTGCGCAGCGCGTCGAAGACCCGCTTCGGGCCCGCCGCCATCACCGCACTCACCGGCGGCCTCCGGTGGTGTCGCCTTCATCGATGTCGAGATCGGCGAGCTGCGGCTGCGGCGTGCCCGCCCGCCAGCTGCGCAGCTGGTAGACGTAGGACAGCACCTGGGCGACGGCAGCGTAGAGCTTCACGGGGATTTCCTGGCCGATGTCCGCCTCCCGATACAAGACGCGTGCCAAAGGCGGCGCTTCGACCAGGGTGATGCGGTGCTGGGCGGCGAGTTCGCGGATGCGCAGGGCCAGTTCGTCGACGCCCTTGGCGACCACGCGCGGGGCGCGCATCGCGCCACCGTCGTACTTCAGCGCGACCGCGTAGTGGGTCGGATTGACCACGATCACGTCGGCGGTCGGCACGTCCTCCATCATCCGGCGCTGCGACATCTCCTGCTGCAGCTGGCGGATGCGGCCCTTGACCTCGGGCCGGCCTTCGCTCTCCTTCATTTCCTCGCGCATTTCCTGGCGCGTCATCTTCAGCTTCCGGCGCCAGTTCCACTTCTGGTAGGGCGCGTCCAGCAGGGCCAGCAGCAGCAGGGCGCCGGCCGTCGCCATCAGCATCCACAGCGCGAACTTCAGGCCACCGGCGGCGGCCTGCTCCAGCGGCTGGTTGATCATCGCGCGCAGCCGCGGCATCGCCGGCCACAGGAACAGCGCGGCCGCGCCGCCGACCAGCAGCACGCGCAGCAGCGATTTCAGCAGTTCGGCCAGACCCTCGGGGCCGTAGATGCGCTTCATGCCGGCCAGCGGATCGAGCTTCTTGAGGTCGGGCACCAGGCCCTTGCTGGAGAAGTTGAAACCGCCCATGACCGCCGGCGCCAAAAAGCAGGCCAGCAACGTGGCCACCATCAGCGGCGCCAGGATCCACAGGAAGCCGAGCATCAGCTCACCGGTGTGGCCGAACATCTTCTGCGGCGATTCCAGCAGTGCGACATCGGGCGTCAACGCCCCGCGCATCCAGTCCTTGGCGCGCGCGGTGATGCCGCCGCCCATCGCCAGCAGCGATGCGACACCGGCGCCGAACACAGCCACGGTTGCCAGTTCGCGCGAGCGGGGGACGTTGCCCTTCTCGCGTGCGTCCTGCAACCGTTTCTGACTGGGTTCTTCGGTCTTTTCCTGACCGTCTTCGTTCTCGGCCATTGCCGCGGGCCCGGTGGGAGATGCCCGGGCTGCTGCAAGCTGCGTGCCCGCGCGAATGCGGCGGGATGGCGCGCGATGGCGGCAGGTGTGGAAGCAGGTGTGGAGCGCGCTTGCGCGCGATGGCGGTCAGTCGCTTGCGCTTCTCGCGCAGTCACACGGATTCACGCGCAAGAAAAGGGGAGCGCCAAGAATGTCTATGCGCGCGATCGCACGCGTGCAGAAGCGGCGCAGGGCCTCAGCCCTGGCTCCGACGGATTTCAGGCCGAAACGCAACGGTGCAGACGGAACGCTTGTCGCGCAGCGCCCACCCACCGGCACCGAACCTGCCGAACAGCGGGCTCAACGCCCCAGCGGGACGCGCCCGGCGGCGTCGAACGCGGCGTCGTAGAGACGCTGCACCGGCGGACCGAGTTCGCCGGCCAGCATCGCAATCAGGAACAGGCCGACCAGCACCGAGATCGGCAGGCCGAGCTGGATGGGATTGAGCGCCGGCGCCGCGCGCGACAGCACGCCGAACGCCAGGTTCACCGCCAGCAGCGCGACCATCACCGGCAGCGCCAGGGTCACGCCGCCGCGCAGCACCACGGAGAAGAATTCCGGCGCGATGCGGAGCGTCGCTTCGACATCGGGCAGCGCGGTCCCGATCGGCAGCGCCTCGTAGCTGTGCACCAGCAGCGCGACCATCGCCAGGTGCCCGTTGGCGGCGAAGAACAGCAGACCGAAGGCGAGATAGAACCACTGGCCGACGACGCCGGACTGCACACCGCGCAGCGGATCGCTCATCTGCGCGAACGACAGGCCGGAGCCCTGCGAGATCAGTTCACCCGCCAGCGCGCCGGCTTCGAACACCAGGCGCAGCATGAAGCCCATGGCCACGCCGACCGCGAGTTCGCGTGCGATCGACAGCACGGTCGCGGCGTCGAAACCGGTCCATGCCGGCGGCGCAGGCAGCAGCGGCGCCAGCGCCAGGCTCAGCGCGAGCGCGGCGATCACCCGGATGCGTGCAGGCAGGGCGCGCGTGCCGATCAACGGCATCGCCATCAGCAGCGCGCCGACGCGCAGCGCGGTCCACAACAGCGTGCCGATCATGCCGAAGGCCTGCTGGCCGTCGAGCGCCATCTGCGTGGCGGCATCCATCAGCGGTAGCCTCCACGCGCGCGCATGCTCAGCCGATCAGGTGCGGGATGCTGCGGAACAGCGTGGTCGTGTAGTCGACCAGATACGACAGCAGCATCGCGCCCAGCGCGAACAGCGCGGCGGTCAGCGCGGCGGCCTTGGCGACGAAGGCGATCGTCGGCTCGTTGATCTGGGTCGCGGCCTGCACGATGCCGACGACGACACCGACCACGAGCACGGTCACCAGCAGCGGGCCACCGACCCACAACGCGACTTCAAGGCCACGGCGCAGTTCGGTGAGGGCGGTTTCTGGGGACATGGGGGGAGGGCCGGGATTGGGGATTCGTGATTGGTGATTCGGAAGAGCGGGCTTTGCGAAAGATCGAGGTAGCCGATTTTTTTCAGGCCGTCATTCCCGCGAAGGCGGGAATGACGGTGCAGTTGCTGGTGCTGGTGCTCTTTCGAATCCCCAATCCCGGCTTTCAACGGACGAATGTCCGGTCATCCCCAATCCCGGCTTCAAACGTTGAAACTGGCCGCCAACGTGCCCACCGTCAGCACCCAGCCGTCGACCAGGACGAACAGCAGGATCTTGAACGGCGCGGAGACCAGCATCGGCGAGAGCATCATCATGCCCATCGACATCAGCACGCTGGCCACGACCAGGTCGATGATGATGAAAGGAATGAAGATCAGGAATCCGATCTCGAAGGCGGTCTTCAGTTCGCTGGTGACGAACGAGGCCACCAGCACCTGGAACGGCACGTCGTCCGGACCGGCATAGGTCGAGTGCCCGGCGAGACCGGCGAAGGTCATCAGGTCCGTCTCGCGCACCTGGGCCAGCATGAAGCCGCGCAGCGGGGCGGTCCCGAGATCCCAGGCGGTGCGGAAGTCGATGCGGCCGTCGAGGTAGGGGCCGAAGCCGTTGTTCCACGCGGCTTCCCACACGGGCGTCATCACCAGCGCGGTCAGGAACAGCGCGAGGCCGACCAGTACCTGGTTCGACGGGGTCTGTCCTGTGCCCAGCGCCTGCCGCAGCAGGGCCAGCACGACGATGATCCGGGTGAACGCGGTCAGCACCAGCAGCATCGACGGGATCAGCGTGATCGCCGTCATCAGCAGCAACGTCTGCAGCGGCAGGCTGACCGGCGCATTGCCGATCTGGCCCACGGTGACGTCGGGCAGCGCCGGCAGCTGCGGCGCGCCGGCGGCGGCCAGGGCCAGCGTCGGCAGCATCAGGCCGAGCGCGAACGCGGCGAGGGCGAGCCAGCGCTGCGGGCGGAGACGGCGGTGCATGATCAGGTGTCCTTGCGCAGGCGTTGCGCGAGCAGCTGTTTGAAATCGGGCAGGTTCTTGAGCGTGGGCATCTGCGCGGGCGCGGCTTCGGGCAGGGGCTGCGGCAGCACATGCAACGTCCGTACCCCGCCGGCGCCGATACCCAGCAGCAGCTGTTCGCCGCCGACCTGCACCACCGCCGCCCGTTCCTTGGCGCCCAGCGAAATGCTGGCGACCACGCGCAGGCCGTCGGCCTGGCGGAAGCCGCTGCCCGGCAGGCGCTTGAGCAGCCAGGCCAGGCCGAGGATCAGGCCCAGCACCAGCACCAGCGCGAGGAACGCGCCGCCGAGGCCCGGACCCTGCGGCGCATGCGCGCCGATCTGCATCGGTGTCGTCGGCTGGACCATCAGTGGAATCGCGCGCACAGGCGCGCTGGTCGTGGCGATGACCGCGGAAAAATCGGTGGTGTCGGCAGCCGCAGCGGCCATCACGGTGTCCATGGCGCCGGGCGCCGCGTCGGATGCGTCCACCGGAGCCTTCCCGTCGGCCGACGGTGCCGGCGTCTGGACCGTGGTGTCACCAGCGTCGCGCGTATCGACGGCCCGGCCGTCGACATCGCGCGCAGCCGTCGGCGCGGCGGCCGTAGCCACCGGCAGGGCACTCGTCACGATCACCGGAGTCTCCGGATCCGTTCGCTCGGGCTGACGACGTCGGTCAGGCGCACGCCGAAGCGGTCGTTGATGACCACGACTTCGCCATGCGCGATCAGGGTGCCGTTGACGTAGACGTCCAGCGGTTCGCCGGCGCCGCGTTCGAGTTCGATCACCGAGCCGCGGTTGAGCTGCAGCAGGTTGCGGATCGGCATGCGCGTGCGTCCGACTTCCAGCGACAGCGCCACCGGCACGTCGAGGATGACGTCGAGGTTGAGGTCGCTCGCATCCAGCGGGCCGTCGGCGCGCAGGTCGTCGAACTTGGCCGGCGAGACGGCGTCCTGGAAGGGATTGTCCTGGGGATTCATACGGGCAGATCCTGGGGTTCTGTGCGGCGCGCGGGCGTGGTGCCCGGCGGGTGTGTCTCGGTGATCTTCACGACGTTGTAGCCACCGGCGGTGCCGAAGCGTCCGGTGAAGACCGGAACGCCCTCGACGCAGACCGGCACTTCGGCGGGCAGGTCGATCGGCAGGATGTCGCCGACCTTCAACCGGGTGAGCTGGCGCAGATCGATGCTGCGCTTGGCCAGCACGCTCGATACCGAGACTTCCGAAGTCATCAGCTGCTCGCGCATCGAGATGTTCCAGCTCTCGTCGCGGTCCACGCGGTCGCTCTGGATGCCGGCATCGAGGAGCTCGCGGATCGGCTCGAGCATCGAGTACGGCAGGGTCACGTGGATCTCGCCGCCGCCGCCTTCGAGTTCGACGTGGAAGCGGCTGACCACCACGTACTCGCGCGGGGTGACGATGTTGGCGAAGTGCGGGTTGATCTCGGAGTTGATGTATTCGCACTCCACATCCAGCACCGGCGCCCAGGCTTCGGCCAGATCGGCGAAGGTCTGCTTGAGCATCAGCTGGATCACGCGCATCTCGGTGGCCGTGAACTCGCGGCCTTCGATACGGGTGGGGTAGCGGCCGTCACCGCCGAAGAAGTTGTCGACGACGGCGAACACCAGCTTCGGTTCGAACACGATCAGGCCGGTGCCGCGCAGCGGCTTGAACTTGATCAGGTTGAGGTTGGTCGGCACGTAGAGCTGGTGCAGGTAGTCGCCGAACTTGATCAGGTCGATGCCGCGCACCGACAGGTCGGCCGAGCGCCGGATCAGGTTGAACAGGCCGATCCGCCACAGGCGCACGAAACGCTCGTTGACCATCTCCAGCGTCGGCATGCGGCCGCGGATGATGCGGTCCTGGCTGGCGAAGTCGTAGGTCCGGGCGACACCCGGATCGGGCGCCGGCTCGGTATCCACGGCGCCGGAATCGACGCCGTGCAGCAGCGCGTCGATCTCGTCCTGGGAGAGCAGGTCGTTGCTCATCGACGCCTGCTCACTGGGTCACGAAGCTGGTGAACAGCAGCGCTTCGGCGATCGGCTTGCCGGTCTCTTCGACCATCAGGGCGCGCACCTCTTCCAGTGCCTTGGCCTGCAGCGCTTCCTTGCCCTCGCGGGTGGCGACGCCATCGTAGGTCTGCTGCGCGAACAGCATCAGCAGGCGCGCGCGCAGGGCCGGTTCGTGCTGCTGCAGCTGGGCGACCGCCAGCGGATCGCGCGTGACGAGCTGCACTTCCACCTGCAGGTAGCGCGGCCCCATCGGGGTTTCGTCGAGGTTGACGACGAAGGCCGGCACCATCGGCAGGTACTGGGCCGGCGCGGGCAGTTTCGATGCCGGCTCGGGGCTGTGGTTGTAGAGGAACCAGCCGGCACCGCCGGCGCCCAGCAGGACGACGAGCGCGCCGAACACCACCAGCAGGCGGCGCTTGGACGAGGGAGGACGGGGCGATTGGGCGACAGCGGCCACGTGACGGTACCTGAGTGAATCCACGCAGGGAGATGCAAACGCCGTGCCGTTCGCGCGTCGGAATTCCGTCGGGGCGGCTGCGGTCGGGATCGCACGCTGTGTCGACGCCGGATGTCAGGCGCATCGAAGGCGCGGAACGGGCGGGCGGTCAGCCGTGTGTTCGCTGGCAGAACCGGACGATGTGACCGGCGGCTCTGACGCAAACGAGAGCGCCCTGCGGTGTCGAGTTCGGCCCGTTCGCGATTGTCGGCGGCACGCGGGCAGCAATGCGATCCGGGACTGCGTTGTCGCGCGATGTGCGACAGGCGCAGCCCCTGCCATCTCCATTGCTGCGCGCAGCGGTCATCCGAGCCAGGCGTGCTGTGCAAGGCCTGCGAGTGATGCGAGATGCCGCAGCGGGGCAGGCCACGCCGCCCGGCCTCAACGACGAAGGACGACGTGCCGATGGAGCGCGATCCGCCAGCGCGAAGCGCCTGGCCGTTCGTCACCCATCAGGCGCCAATCGCCCGGCGCGATGCCGGGCGACCGGATCAGGCGTAGGCGTCGAGCAGGCCGAGGCTCATGGGGCGCGGCGCGAGATCGAGGGTCTGGCTGCCGCTGTCCTGCCCATCGGACGACGCCGTGCCGGTTGACGGCGTCGGCGACGGATCTCCGTCGCGTCCATCGGCGTGGCCGCTGCCGACGCCGGCATGCGCCAGCTGGAAGCCGTGTTCGCCGAGCAGATCGCGCAGGCGCGGCAGGCCCTGCTCGAGCGCCTGCCGGGTATCGGCCTGCGGCGCGACGAATTCGGCGCGGATCCGGTCGCCGTCCATGTGCAGGCGCACTTCGACCGGGCCCAGGTCGTGCGGGGTCACGCGGATGCGTGCGTGGCCGATCTTCTGCTCGGCCATCCATTCGAGCTGGGCGCCGAAGCGCGCTTCGAAGTCCTCGGCGCCGACCTCGGGAGTCGGCAGCGGCGCGGCGAGCATCGGCGCGGGTTCGCGCAGGGCCGCGGTCGCCGGCAGTGCGAACGTCACCGGCATGGGCTCGCCGCCTTCGTCCGGCGCCGCGGTGTCGACCGCGAGCGCGGGCATCGGCAACGCGGCGTCAGCGTCGGGACGCGCGGCCTCGGGCAATGCGATCGCCGCCTGCGTCGCGGCGCCCGGCATCGAGGTGGCCGCGGGTGTCAGGACGCCACCCGGCGTCAGCGGACGCAGCTCGGCTTCGGGATCCTCGGGCGCGGGTGCTGCGGCCGGCGCGGCGTCGGCGGCGAAGCCGAGCAGGCCGGCGAGGCCGATCGGTGGCCATACGGGCGCCGGCTGCTGCACGTCGACGATCGCCGTCGCCGGCGATTCGATGGTGTCCTGGTCGGGACGGTCACCCGCACCCGGCAAGGTCGTGGATTCCAGGGCTGCATCGGCCGTGCTGGCTTCGGCTGCCGCATCGCCGGTCGTCTGCGCGCGCGGCGCATCGGCACCGGCGCGAGGGCCCTGCCGGCGTTCCAGCGCCTGCGCGAAGGCGTTGCCTTCACCGGTGCCGGGCGCGGCCTTGTCGCTGCGGGCGCCCGGTGCCGGCGCGGGCGGTGCCGAGGACGCAGCGGACAGCGGCGTCATGCATCGGCTCCATCGGCGGCCATGGCGTTGAGCCGCACGCGGCGTGCGCCCAGATCGTCGAGTTCGCGCTGCGAGCGGCGCTCGTCGACCTGACGTTCCTGCGCGCGATAGCTGGCGGCCAGCTGTTCGAGCACCTGCTTGTCGCGGCTGGCCAGCAGCAGGCGGCCGCGTTCGACCTCGACCGTCTGCCGGCTGTTGTCGACCGCGCGCGACTGTTGCTCCACCGCCGACTGCAGGCGGTCGAGAAAGGCGCGGCGGTTGGCCAGCTGCGCAGGGCTGGTCGCCGCCAGCTGGCTGTTGCCGTATTCGTCCGCGTAGCGGCGCAGCTCGACCAGTTGCGCTTCGTGCTGCGCCAGCGTGCTCTGCCGGTCGGCCAGCACGCGCGCCGCTGCGTCCTCGGTTTCCTGGGCACGGTTGAGCAGGGGATCGATGCGGCGGGACTGCTTCATGCGGTGGCTTCCTCGGGATGCAGCAGGCGTTCGAGCGCCTCGCGGCTGTGGTGCAGGTCGGCGGCGCGGGCGATGTCCTGCCCGAGGAACGCGACGATTTCCGGCCAGCGCGCCAGGGCCTCGTCGACCGCCGGATCGGCGCCGCGCTGGTAGGCGCCGATGGCGATCAGGTCGCGGTTGGCGTTGTAGGCCGAGATCAGCCGCTTCAACGAGCGGATGCGCTCGCGCCAGGTGTCGTCGGCGATTTCGGTGACCACGCGGCTGACCGACGATTCGACGTCGATCGCCGGATACAGGCCGGCGTCAGCGATACGCCGGGACAGCAGGATGTGGCCGTCGAGAATCGCGCGTGCGGCATCGGCGATGGGATCCTGCGGATCGTCGCCTTCGGTCAGCACGGTGTAGAAGGCGGTGATCGAGCCGCGCCCGGCGGCGCCGTTGCCGGCGCGTTCGACCAGTGCCGGCAGCTTGGCGAACACCGACGGCGGATAGCCGCGGGTGGTCGGCGGCTCGCCGACCGACAGGCCGATCTCGCGCTGCGCCTGGGCGAAGCGGGTCAGCGAATCCATCAGCAGCAGGACGTTGAGGCCCTGGTCGCGGAACCACTCGGCGATCGCGGTCGCGCGGTAGGCGCCATGCAACCGCGCCAGCGGCGGGCGGTCGGCAGGGGCGGCCACGACGACCGCGCGGCGCAGGCCTTCCTCGCCCAGCGTGCTCTCGACGAAATCGCGCACTTCGCGGCCACGTTCGCCGATCAGGCCGACGACGATGACGTCGGCCTCGGTGAAGCGGGTCATCATGCCGAGCAGCGTCGACTTGCCGACGCCCGAACCCGCGAACAGGCCCACGCGCTGGCCGCGGCCGATCGGCAGCAGCGCATTGATCGCGCGCACGCCGACGTCCAGCGGCTGGATGATGGGTTCGCGCGCCAGCGGATTGATCGACACGCCGGCCATGCCGACGCTGCCTTCGGCGCGGATCGGGCCCTTGCCGTCCAGCGGCACGCCGTCGGAATCGATGACCCGGCCCAGCAGGCCCTCGCCGATCTCGACGCCGCCGCGGCGGTGCAACGGCACAACGCGCGCGTTCGGCAGCAGGCCGTGCAGTTCGGCGCTGGGCATCAGCGAGGTGCGGTCGCCGGCGAAGCCGACGACTTCGGCCTCGACCCAGCCGCCGTCGACCTCGACCTTGCAGGTGGCGCCCATCGGCGCCTCGCAGCCGACAGCTTCGACGGTCAGCCCGATGGCGCGACGCAGGATGCCTTCGCGGATCAGGCCGCGGCCGGCAGCCGGGTCGGGCCCGGTCGCATCGAGGCGCGTCGCCAGGCGCAGGTTGCGCGCGGTCAGCCAGTCGGCCGGATCGGCGCTGGGCAGGTGCACGGCGCTCATGCGCGCGCCCCGGCGCGGCGCAGGACGACATCCAGCGCGCCGCGCAGACGCGCGTCGAGACTGCCGTCGATGCGCACACTTTCGGCATGCACGCGCAGGTCGCCACGGGCGAGCGCCGGGTCAGCGACCAGCCGCGTGGCGTCGCCCAGCGACAGCAGCGGCGTCAGGGCGGCGATGTCGTCGGGATGCAGGCGCACCTCGACTTCACGCGCCGCGCCGCCGACCGCGACCACGGCTTCGTCGACCAGTTCGGCCAGCAGATCCGGTTCGGCCTGGTAGGCGCGGCCCACCAGGCCACCGGCGATGCGCACGGCCAGTTCGCCGAGCGAGGCCACGACCTCGTTCTCGAGGCGGGCGAGGGGACGGGAGAAGTTGTCGAGAATGCCCTCGATCTGCGCGGTCAGCCGGCGCATTTCGCTCTGGCCGGCCGCCATGCCTTCGGCGCGGCCCTGGGCCAGTCCTTCTTCATAGCCTTCGCGCTGGGCGTCGTCGCGGATCTGCTGGATCTCCTCCAGCGACGGCGGACGCGGCATCTCGACGGGCTCGTCCTGGACGACGGCACGTTGCGTGTCTTCCAGCGACGGGGCGTACCAGCGCACGGCCTCGCTCATACCAGTTCCTCGGCATTGCCGCCGCCCAGCGTGATCGTGCCCTCATCGGCGAGACGCCGCACCAGGGTGAGGATTTCCTTCTGCGCGGTTTCCACGTCGGACAGGCGCACCGGACCGCGGGCCTCCATGTCCTCGAGCAGGATCTCGGCCGCACGCTGCGACATGTTGCGGGTGATCTTGTCGCGCACCTTGGGATCGGCGCCGCGCAGCGCCACGCCGAGGCGGTCGCCGGACACTTCGCGCAGCACCGCCTGCAGCTCGCGGTCGTCGAGTTCGATCAGGTCGTCGAACACGAACATCAGGTCCTGGATACGCTGGCCCAGCTGCTCGTCGACCTTGCGGATCGCGCCCAGCAGGCTCTGGTCCTGGCCGGTGTCCATGAAGTTGAGGATGTTGGCTGCCACCTTGATGCCGCCCACGGCCGACGACTTGAGGTTCTGGTTGCCGGCGAACTGGCGCTCCATGATCTCGTTGAGTTCGTTGAGCGCGTTCGGCGGAATGCCGTCGAGGGTGGCGATACGCAGCAGCACGTCGGCGCGGGTGCGCTCGGGCAGCAGCTTCAGCGTTTCGGCGGCCTGGTCGGCGTCGAGATGCGACAGCACGATGGCGATGATCTGCGGATGTTCGTGGCGTACGAGATCGGAGATCGCGCGCGGGTCCATCCACTTCAGCGTGTCGAGGCCGGTGGTGTTGCGGCCCAGCAGGATGCGGTCGATCAGGCTGCCGGCCTTGTCCGCGCCCAGCGCCTGCACCAGCACCGCGCGGATGTAATCGTCGGCGCCGACGCCGAGCGAGGTCTGGCGGTCGAGCGCGCCGGTGAAGTCGTCCATGACGGTGGCGACCTGTTCGCGGCTGACCGCGCCCATCGTCGCCATCGCCAGGCCGAGCTTCTGCACTTCCTTGGCGTCCATGTGCTTGAGCACCTCGGCCGCGTCCACCTCGCCGAGCGAGAGCAGCAGCACGGCGGCGCGCTGGACGCCGTTGAGTGCGTTGAGATCAGGCGGCCGCTTCATCGTCCAACCATCCCTTGACCACCTGCGCCACGCGCTTGGAATCCGTCTTCACCGCCTCGCGCGCCGTGCGCAGGCGGTCCTCGTAAGCATCCGACGGCAATGCGATCGGTGCACGTGCATCGGCCAGTGCCGCGATGCGCGCCGTGTCGTCGGCCAGTTCGGGCATCGGATCGTCGAGCAGGGTCACCTCGGCCACGGCCGGTGTCTTGGGCGCAGGTGCTTTCGACGGCCCGGCGATCTGGCGGACGGCGGGGCGCACGACGCCGAACAGCAGCGCCAGCACCACCAGGGCACCCAGGACCAGGCGCGCGATGTCGCGCATCATCGGCTGCTGCCACCAGGGCGGTGCCTCGAAGCCTTCCGACTGTTCGCGCACGAACGGGGTGTTCATCACCGACACCGTGTCGCCACGGCTTTCGTCGAAGCCCACGGCCTGGCGCACCAGCGCCTCGACGCGCTGCAGTTCGGCGGCGGTCAGCGGCTGCGCCGAGGTCGCGCCATCGGTGCCGGCGCGCGGCACATGGTCGACCAGCACCGCGGCGCTGACCCGGCGGATGCGGCCCGGCGGCTGGCGGGTGTGGCTGAGCGTGCGGTCGAGCTCGTAGTTGCGCGTGGCGCTGCGCGAGGAATCGCCCGCGGCGCCGGTCGCGGCGGCCGCGACCTGGGCATCGACCGGCGCCGGATTGACCGCGGTGTCGGGCAGGTTGCTGGTCGCGCCGGGAATGCCCTGTGGGCCGCTGTCGCGCGATGCGGATTCGCTGGTCTGCTCGCTGCGCAGCTTCGGCGGCTCGGCGTTGTACAGCTCGCGCGCCTCTTCGCTGACGGAGAAATCCATGTCGACGGTGACTTCGGCATTGACCCGCCCGGCGCCGGCCATCGGCTCGAGCAGCTCGCGGATGCGCTGGTTGAACGAGGTTTCCTGGCGGCGGACCTGCTCGAACTGGATCGCGCTCAGCGCAGCGGCCGGGTCCTGGGCGTCGTTGCTGAGCAGGCGGCCGTTCTGGTCGACCACGGTCACGCGGTCGGGGGCGAGATCGGGAATGCTGGACGCGACCAGATGCACGATCGCATCGACCTGGCCGCGTTCCAGCGTCGCACCGCCGCGCAGTTCGAGCACGACGGAGGCACTGGCGGCCTCGCGCTGGCGGGTGAATGCCGACGGCTTGGGAATCGCCAGATGCACACGCGCATCGCGCACCGGGCGCAGCGCGGCGATGGTGCGCACCAGCTCGGTTTCCAGTGCGTGCTGATAGCGCGCGTTCTCGACGAACTGGCTGACGCCGAAGCCCGGGTCACGCTCCATCAGTTCGAAACCGATGCGGCCCGATTCGCCCAGGCCCGAGCCGGCGAGCTTCAGCCGCGCATCGTGGATGTTGGCTTCGGGGACCGAGATCGCGCCGGAGGCCTGGTCGATCTTGAAGGGGATCTGCGCCGCGCGCAGCAGGTCGCTGGCCTCGGCCGTGGCCTTGGCGTCGAGCCCGGCGTACAGCGGCACGTAGCCGGGCTTCTGCGCCCAGAAAAAGACCATCAGGCCGACCGCGATGGCGACCGCGAGCAGGGCCATCTTGGCCAGCCGGCCGGCCAGCTGCATCTTTTCCAGACGGTCGAGCACATCGACCGCCTTGCGGCTGGCCGCGTCGGTATTGAGTGCGTCCTTGGACAGCGAGATCGCCATGGTGCTGGGTTATTCCTGGCCGGGCCGCATCACAGCGGCATGTTCATGACGTCCTGGTACGCCTGTACCAGTCGATTGCGCACTTCCACGGTGGCCCGGAACGCGACCTGCGACTGCTGGGCCGCAACCATCACCTTGGCGAGATCCGCGCCGGGCTCACCGAGCTCGAACGCGCGGACCAGTTCTCCCGACCGCTGCTGGGCGCCGTTGACGCCCTCGATCGCGTTGCGCAGCGTCGCCCCGAAACTCGGCGCCGCCACCCCGGTCGTGCCGCCGACACCCTGCAGTCCACCGATCCCACCCTGGACCGCGATCGCGTCGCTGCGCGGTACGTCGGCCGCGGTCATCTGCCGCGCCTGGCCGACCTGGCCCTGGTAGCTGCGGATCTGCGAGAGGATCGAGTTGACCGAGTGCGTCATGGGAACGATCGAGGAGGAAGCCGTTCTCCCTCATGCAAAACGTGTGCCGGAACCGCGGGGCAGGGGTGCCGGAAATCCGGCGGCGCCCTGTGGCGGAGCGACGCCTTCCACAGTCTTCGCAACCATCATTCCCGCGCGCCTGCACCGGCGGACCGCCGTGGGAGCGCGCTTGCGCGCGATGGCGCGGTCCCGGTAAAGCCTCGTCGCGCGCAAGCGCGCTCCCACACACATCGCCCGGTCCCATCGGGGCTGGTCAGTCCCCCAAACGTCCCTCAACCCGCCGCCAGAAACCGTCAGGCCGCCAGGTCGCGCTCGATGCCGTACTTGCGCAGCTTCTCGGCCAGCGTCGTGCGGCGAAGACCCAGCAGCTGCGCGGCGTGGGCGACGACGCCGTCGCTGCGCTCCAGCGCTTCGCGGATCAGGCCCAGTTCGATGCGGGCCATATGGTCGCGAAGGTCCATGCCGTCTTCGGGCAGGTGCGCGGTTTCGTCTTCGGCGACTGCGGCCGGCGCGACGCTGGCGACTACTGCAGCCGCAGGCGCTGTGACGACCGGTGTCGCGGCCGCCGGTTCAGCGATCGCCACCGGCGCGTCGATGAGCAGATGCTCGCGATAGCGGTGCGGCAGGTCCTGCACCCGGACCAGACCGCCCGGATTGAGGACGGCCAGACGCTCGACCAGGTTGCTCAGCTCGCGCACGTTGCCCGGCCAGGCATAGCCGGCCAGCGCATCGAGGGTGTCGGCGGCGAAGCGGATCTCGCCGCGGCCGTTGCGGGCCAGCTGGCCGGCGATGGTGCGCACCAGTTCCGGCAGGTCGTCACGACGCTCGCGCAGCGACGGCATGTCGATCGGGAACACGTTGAGGCGATAGAACAGGTCTTCGCGGAACTGGCCGTCGCCGATGCGCGCTTCCAGGTCGCGGTGGGTCGCGGCGATGACGCGCACGTCGCACTTGATGCTCTGGTTGCCGCCGACGCGCTCGAAGCAGCGTTCCTGCAGCACACGCAGCAGCTTGACCTGCATCGGCAGGCTCATGTCACCGATTTCGTCGAGCAGCAGGGTGCCGCCCTCGGCCATTTCGAAGCGGCCCTTGCGCGCCGACAGGGCGCCGGTGAACGCGCCCTTCTCGTGGCCGAAGAGTTCGCTTTCCAGCAGTTCGGCCGGGATCGCGCCGCAGTTAATCGCCACGAACGGGCCGTCGCGACGGTCCGAGCGCTGGTGGATCGCGCGCGCGGCGACTTCCTTGCCGGTCCCCGATTCGCCCAGCACGAGCACGGTGGTGTCGAACGGGGCGACCTGGTCGATCATCCGGCGCAGCGTCTGCACTGGTTCGCTGGTGCCGGTGGGGCCGCCGCCCTGATCGGCCGTGGCCTGGGTGTCGGCGTCGATGCGCTTGAGGCTGGCCATGCGCAGCAGGTTTTCCAGCTGTGCATGGCGCAGCGGGGATTCCAGTGCCCAGACGCCGGCTTCGTGGAGGGCGTGCGCGGCGGCGAAGGCGGCCGGTTCGTCGTCCAGCAGCAGCACCGGCGGTGCGATGCCGGCCTGGCCCAGCCAGGTGAAGAAGCTGCGCGCGGCGGCCGCGTCGTCGAGGCTGCCGACCAGCACCGCCACCCAGTCGCTGGGACGGTTGCGCGCGGCCGAGACTTCGCCCGGCTCGGACACCCAGCGCGGACGCAGGTCCATGAACTCGAGCAGCGTGCACAGGCGTTCGGCGCGTTCGCCGTTGCTGTCGAGGACCAGGATGCGGGGCTCACTCATGACACGGCTCCATCACGCGGCGCGGCCGCATGCAGGGATTCGAGGATCTGCATGACGTCCTGGATGTAGGACAGCTTGCTGACGAAGTTGTCGGCGCCGGCGCGCGTGGCGTGCTCGCGGTGTTCGGCATCGTCGAAATGGCTGGCGATCACCACATACGGCGGCGCGTCCTGGGCCTTGATCAGGCGCGTGGCCTGCAGGCCGCCCATCTCCGGCATCGCCAGATCCATCAGCACCACGTCCGGGCGCAGCGCCTCGGACTGGGCGATCGCCTCGAGGCCGTTGGCAGCGGTGCCGACCACGTCCAGCCAGTCGATCTTGCGGAAGTGGCGCTGGGCGGCGTTGATGAAGCCCTCGTGGTCGTCGACCAGGAGCACGTGGATGGTCTGCATTCCGATGTCCTCAGCCCGCACGGGCGAGCAGGGTGGGGCGGGCACCACGACGGCGCGTCCGCGCCGGGGCGATGTCGAGCTGTTCGCGGTACTTGGCGACGGTGCGGCGCGCGATGTGCACGCCCTGGCGCGCCAGCAGCGCGGCGATGGCTTCGTCAGCCAGCGGGCGCTGCGCCGGTTCGGCGTCGATCAGGCGACGCACCATCGCCTTGACCGCGGCGCCGGAAACGTTGGCACCGTCGAGTCGCACGGCGAAGAAACGCTTCATTTCGATCGTGCCGCGCGGCGTCTGCAGGAACTTTCCGGTGGTGATGCGCGAGACGGTGGATTCGTGCATGCCGATCGCGTCCGCCACGTCCTTGAGCGTCAGCGGCGCCATGGATTCCTCGCCGCGTTCCAGGAATGCGGCCTGGCGCTCGACGATCACGCGGGCGGTGCGCAGCAGGGTGTCGTAGCGCATCGACAGACCGCGGGTGAACCAGCGCGCTTCCTGCAGCATGTCGCGCATCGGTGCACTGCCTTCGCCATTGGACAGGGCGCGTTCGTAGCCGGCGTTGATCGACACGCGCGGCGCAGCGGCCGGATTCAGCGCGACGCGCCAGCCGGCGTCGGCGTGCCAGACAACGACGTCGGGCACCACTGCGGTGGCCTCGACCGGCGCGCCGGCCTGCGCCGGACGCGGGTCCAGCGACAGCACCACACGCACGGCCTCGTGCACGTCCGCTTCGTCGCGCTGCAGATGCTTGGCCAGTGCGGCGATGTCGTGCCCGGCCAGCAGATCCAGCGCGGTGTCGATCAGGCGACGGGCGAGGGTGCGTCCGGCGACGCGGCCGGGCAGTGCGGCCAGCTGGGCCAGCAGGCATTCGCGCAGGTCGCGCGCGGCCACGCCGGCCGGGTCGCCGGCCAGCAGCTGCTGGCGCACGGCTTCGATCTCGGCGGGCGCGCGGCCGAACCGCTCGGCGGCGTCGCGCAGTAGATCGCCGTGCGGCGCCGCGAGATAGCCGGCGTCGTCGCAATGTGTGAGCCAGAACGCGGCGATCTCCAGATCGCCGGCATCGAGTTCCGATGCCAGACGCTGCAGGATGCGCAGGTGCGGATCGCTCGATTCACCGGCGGCGATGCGCTGCAGGCCGTCTTCGTCGTCGCCGCTCCAGGCGGCGCCGCGCACGTCCCACATCGAGGATTCGGGCAGTTCGTCGAATGCCGCGACATCGGTCGCCGCTTCGGCGCGTTCCGGCACCGGACTTGCAACAGGCTCTTCGTCGAGTTCGAGCAGCGGGTTCTGCTCGAGCACGCGGCGGATTTCGAGATCGAGCTGCAGGCCGTCGAGCTGCAGCAGCCGAATCGACTGCAACAGCTGGGGCGTCATATGCAGCCCCTGGCCCAGCTGCATCGAGGTGGTGGCACTCGTTTTCATCGTCGCCGGATTCCCGTCGCGGCGCTCCCCGCGCCCGTGAAAGCATCGTGAAGCCGTCGCGACGGTTCCGGTATCGGGGCGTTTCCGACAGCGCACGGGGTTCGCCCCACCTGTGTCGGGGTTTCCCTGACAGTTGGGCAGTCACGGCCGTGTCGGATCTCCGTCGGGGCTCAGGCCTGCGACGGTCGGGCGATCAGTCGGGATCGCGGCTGCGGCGGGCAGCCAGCAGCACCAGTTCGTTCGCGCGGCGACAGCCCAGCGCTTCCATCATGCGGGCGCGGTGGGTTTCGACGGTCTTGACGCTGATGCCCAACTCGACCGCGATTTCCTTGCTGCTCAGGCCATTGCCGATCATGTCGAGAATCTGCCGCTGCCGGTTGGACAGCGAATCGACGCCCGCGGCCTTGGGCCGGCCGAGCAGGGGCGCCATCATCCGCGACGACAGCCGCGGGCTGAGAAAGACTTCACCGGCCTGCGCGGTGCGCAGCGCCAGTTCCAGTTCCAGCGGCGCGGCGTCCTTGACCACGAATCCCGCGGCGCCGCGTTCGAGCGCGCTGCGCACGTGCTGGGCATCGTCGTGCATCGACATGATCAACACGCGGGTGGCGGGCAGCTCGGCATGGATCGCGCCCATCGCCTCGATGCCGCTGCGCCCGGGCAGGGACAGGTCCATCAGGACCACGTCCGGGCGGTGGATCAGCGCGAGGTCGAGCGCCTCGTCGGCGCGGCTGGCTTCGGCGCAGACATCGACGCCGCCGAACCCCTGCAGCAGACGGGCCAGGCCCGCGCGTACGAGGGTGTGGTCGTCGACGATCAGTACTCGCACCAGCCGGTTTCTCCCTTACCGCCGGGCCGCCCCGGTGACCGCAGGATACGCGAGACCGCGCAGCCTCACCGGCGGCGCTGTTCCGCGACCTGGCGGCGATGCAGACGGAACAGATGCCGGTCGAGTGCTTCGACCAGGCCCGGCGTCAGCTCGGCGAAGGCCAGCCACACGCGCGTGCCGTGATCGAGCGCCTCGCGGGCGATGACGGTTGCAGGCAGTTCCAGATGATCGGGCAGCCATTCGACCGGCTGCAGGCGCACGAGCACGCGTGACTCCGGGGCGAGTCCGTCCGCGGTGTCCAGGTCCATGCGCAGGCCAGAACGCGACCAGCGCAGCGGACGCTCGGGCAGGCCGTCGGCGTGCATCGCCAGGCGACCGACGAGCGCCAGGATCAGGTCGAGCTTGGCGTCCATGCGCTGCGCGAGCAGCGGCAGGTCGCCGTGTTCCTCGCCGCCGTCTTCCTTGCGCAGATCCTCGATCTGGGCGAGTCCGTGCAGCAGCGTGATCGCCTGCGACTGGCGGCCGGGACCGGCGCCTGCGGTCACCGCGACCGGCAACACCAGCGAGCAATCGAGCTGGTCGCCGAACAGGGCCTGGTCGGCGGGCGTATCGAGCGGGGCCTCGAGTTCGTTCACAGCGCGACCTCGACGTTGGCGTAGGCACGGGAGGCGCTGTCCTGCCGGTGCGCCTGGCGCAGCGCGTCGCCGATCACCGTCTGGCGCTCGCGCATGCGCAACACCAGGGCGTTCTGGATCGCGAGCAGGTCGCGCAGCACGTCGAGCGGTGTGTCCGGGGTGGTGGCCTCGATGTAGCTGCGCAGCGCCGCGTCGTAATCGGTCATGCGCTGCGCGGCCGTGTCCAGCTCGCCCGCATCGACCGCGGCGCCCAGCGCTTCGAGCCGGTCGTAAAGGTCCTGGCGGAC
The DNA here is from genome assembly GCF_057656615.1 of Luteimonas sp. Soil_C_5. Classification (NCBI taxonomy): domain Bacteria; kingdom Pseudomonadati; phylum Pseudomonadota; class Gammaproteobacteria; order Lysobacterales; family Lysobacteraceae; genus Luteimonas; species Luteimonas sp. Soil_C_5. The sequence goes on along the minus strand of NZ_JBDGKA010000001.1, from coordinate 564,816 downwards.
CATCGGGTTCACGCCAGCGCTCCGGCGGTGTCGGCGGCTGCGACTGCGCCGGGACGGATCGCGGTCCAGGCCGCGTCGATCTCGCCCAGCAGCGACAGGCTTTCGCGCAACGCGTCCGGATCGTTGTGGAGGTTGGCCTCGGTCAGGCGGCGCAGCACGTAGTCATACAGCGACGACAGGTTGGCGGCGATCTCGCCACCGGCCTCGTGGTCCAGCGAGCCACTGAGATGGCCGACGATCGCGCAGGCCTCGCCGATCGCCTTGCCCTTGCGCGCGGGATCGCCGCGTTCCATGCAGGCTTCCGCCAGACGGATGCGCTCGCAGGCACCCGACAGCAACAGGGCCACCAGCTTGTGCGGATCGGCGTCCATGACAGCGCCTTCGAGCTGGCTCTGGCGGTACTGCTGGGCGTAATGGCGCTGCATCATGGGTGTGTCCTTCCCGCTTATCTCGTTTGTGTCGACAGGTTGGCAAGCTGCTGTGCCAACGCGGAGCTGGTGGTGGTCATCTGGGCCATCAGGGAATCGAGGGCCACGAACTGGGTGCGGTAGCGCTTGGCCGCCGCGTCCATGCGAACGTCCAGGGCTTCGCGCTGACGGGTCACGTCCTTCAGCTGGTCGTTGAGGCCCTTGGTGCGCAGCGTGATCGCGCCGTCCGTGCCGACATAGCCCTTGACCACACTGTTGAGCTTGGCCGCGAGGCCGTTCTCGCCGGTGAACGCGGCGATGACCTGGGCCGAATTGGCCGCCATCGCGTCATTGAATTTGGTGGCGTCGAGCACCAGGGTGCCGTCCGGATTTGGAAAGCCTTGGGTCTGCAGGCCGAGTGTCTTCGCATCGAGACCCTGTTCGGCCAGGCCGCCCAGCAGATCGTTCATGACGTTGCGCAGTTGCGCCGCGGCGCCGCGCATCTGCGCATCGCCCGTCAGGGAGGACGGCGTTTTGGTCTCGGCGTTGTATGTGGTGGCGGTGCCGATCGCCTTGAGCGCGGCGTTGTAGGCCTTGACGAAATTGTCGACCGCAGCGCGGCTGCCGGAGGGATCGGCACTGACATCGACCCGGCTCGTACCCGCCTGCTTGAGCACCAGACTCATGCCGGGGACGGCATCCTTGACGGTATTGGTCGGCGACGTGGTGACCAGACCGTCGATCGAGACGCGGGCATCGGCGGCCGGTGACTGGTCGCGCAGGCCACCCACCAGTCCCTGCAGATCACTGCCACCGTCGAGGACCTGGATGGAGACGGCGTTCGCGGTGCCGGTCTTCGCGCTGCCGACCGACAGATGGTGCCCGCCGTCGGACGTCAGCAGGGCCGCCTGCACGCCGTGCTTGCCCGCGGCGTCGTTGATGGCGCCGCGGATATCGGCCAGCGTCGAATCCGCCTTCACCGCGACGTCGACCGTGTGTTCGCCAATCGCAACGCGCAACGTGCCCGCGCCGAACTTCGTGCCGACCTCGACACCGTCGCCGAGCATCTTGTGTGCGGTGGCCAGCGACAACACCTCGACCTGGTAGCTGCCGACCGGCGTGTTGCGTCCGGCGGTCGGGGTCAGGACGGGATCGCTCGACGCGTTCGGCGGCGCGGCACCGGATGCGACGGACAGCATCGTCGAACTGACGGTGCGGGCCCCCAGCGCATCCGCTTTCTGCAGCGCATCGAGTGCGGTCTTCAGCGAGTCGAATGCGGAATTGACGGTGCCCAGCCCGGACAGCTTGAACTTGGTGGTGGATTCCAGCGTGTTGAGACGCGCGTTCTGCGGTGCGCGGTCGGCCGCGACCAGCTGGTTGACGATGTCGCTGATGTTCAGTCCGGAGCCAATGCCTCCGTAACCGAATGAGTAATCCGCCATGCTCTCTCTCCTGGCCGGGAACTGCCCCGGGCGGGCCGCACACGGCGACCTGATGCTGTAACGGCCCCATGCCGCGCTTCTTGAGGGCTGCAAGATGTGTGCCTGACGGGTCGCGCCGTACCGCACAAGGCCCGCATCTCTGTGGGAGCGCGCTTGCGCGCGAAGGCGCTTGTCCGGGAACGCCTATCGCGCGCAAGCGCGCTCCCACATGGACAACGTCCGCAGTGACGGCTGGTCGATTCCGCTCGTCCGCGGGCGGGCTGGAATGCGCTGGTCACGTCACGCCAGAGCCGCTTGGCCGACTCCCCCAAACAAAAAAAACCCCCGGCCGGAGCCGGAGGTCTTCGAACACGCAGGAGACCGTTGCCGGTCTCCTGCGGTGCCGTCGAACTCAGCGCAGCAGGCTGAGCACGTTGTTCGGCAGCTGGTTAGCCTGGGCCAGCATGGCGGTACCGGCCTGCTGCAGGACCTGCGTACGCGACAGCTCGGCGGTTTCCTTGGCGAAGTCGGTGTCCATGATGCGGCTGCGCGAGGCGGACAGGTTCTCCGACGAGGTCTGCAGGTTCGCGACGACCGAGCTGAAGCGGTTCTGCACGGCACCCAGGTCGGCGCGCGAGGAGTTCACGTCCTTCAGGGCGGCGTCCATCGCCAGGATCATGCGGTCGGCGGCTTCGGCGGTCAGGACCGTCTCGTTCTCGAAGCCAACATTGTTCGTGACGGTGTCATACGTGTCTGCAGTGAGGCCCGTGTTGGCAGTCGATGCGTCGCCGGACAGCTCAATCTCGATCTCCTTGCCATCGTTGTTGCTCAGCGTGACCGCTCCGGTGGTGTCGTTGACCGTAGCGGTCACGCCGGTCTGGCCAGTGGCCGCGTTGATCGCGGCTGCCACGGCGGCGCCCTGTGCCGTCGCAGAGCCGCTGCCGGCGGCGACCACTCCGATATCGATGCCGTTGATCTTCAGATCGCCGGCAGCGAAACCGCCGGTGGCGTCAGTAGGATCGACAGGCGGAGTGCCGGTCGGATCGCCTGGATCAGCCGCAGCGAACTCGGTCGCAGCAGCGCCGACCACTCGGACCGACTCGTAGCTACCCAGCTGATCGATGTTTGCGTTGGCGATCGAGGCGATCGAGATCGTCTGGCCCTGATTCGCGCCGACCTGGAAGGCCTTGGCGGTGAACGAGCCGTCGAGCAGCTTGGTGTCGTTGAACGAGGTCTGCTGCGAAACGCGCTGGATCTCTTCCTTCAGCTGCGTGACTTCAGCATTCAGCGCCTGACGGTCGGACTCGGAGTTGGTGGCGTTGCGCGACTGCACGGCCAGCTCACGGATGCGCTGCAGGTTGTTGCCGATCTCGCCCAGCGCGCCTTCGGCGGTCTGTGCCAGCGAGATGCCGTCGTTGGCATTGCGGGCGGCCTGGTTCATGCCGCGGATCTGGGTGGTGAAGCGCTCGGAGATCGCGAGACCGGCGGCGTCGTCCTTGGCGCTGTTGATGCGCTGGCCCGACGACAGGCGCTGGATCGAGGTCGACAGGCTGGCGCTGTTGGTGGCCAGGTTGCGCTGGGCGTTGAGCGAGATGGTGTTGGTGTTGATGACGGACATGATGCAGGTCTCCTGGTATGGGGAATCCGGCACGGGAACAGGGCCTGGCCGGTGGCTCCGCAGGGGGTTGCCGGTGTCGGCCCTGTCCTCTGCTGTAACCAATAACGGCGTCTCGTCGTCAAGCTTTAATGCTGTTTTGCCGGCGATTCGCAGCCCGTTGCCGGACCGTTCCCATTAACGGCAGGTGGGCCGGGAGGTTGAGCCTCGGATGCGTTGACGGCACAGGCCGTACCGAGAGGCAGGGCGATGACCGTGCATTCCGCGTCGATCCGGTCAGAGACGGGTTCGAGGACCTGACGTCATCTCTCCAGCGCGCAACGAGCGATGCTTCAGCAGACTAGACGACGGCTTCAATCTGTCGGGATTCGAGGCGCTGGAAGACGCGCCATTCGACTAAAACGCTTGCCTGACCTGCCGTTCGGTGATCAAAGCGTCGCGGGAATGTCGATCGGAAGACGGCGTGCAGACCGAGGCAGTCGAAGGAAAGCACGCAGACACACGCGGCGATCGATGCCGCGGACGCAGACCTCGCGTCCGCGCATTGATGAGTCAATGCACTCGTATCGCTGCGCGTGCGCACGATGGCGGTTTCTCTGTAGAGCCCTGCGCGCGCGAGCGCGCGCCTGCCAAAGGCCCACGCGGATGACATCAACGAAGATCGAACAGCGACAGGCGCTGCATCTGCACGAGGTGCAGCCGATGCAATCGGATCGCTTCTGTTGGCGCGCGCTTGCACGCGATGGCGATTTCTCTGGAAAGCCTTTCGCGCGCAAGCGCGCTCCTTCGAAAAGACCAGGCTGATGACATCTGCACGACAGATGGAACAGCGACAGGCGCTGCATCTGCAGGAAACCCAGCCGACGCGACCGGATTTCGTCTGTAGGCGCGCGCTTGCGTGCGACGGCGCTTTGCCTGGAAAGCCGTTCGCGCGCAAGCGCGCGTCTACAAGGACGAACTGATCAGATCAGCGCAGCAGATCGAACAGCGACAGGCGCTGCATCTGCACGAAGCTCATCTGGGCCGCTTCCAGCGCGACCTTCTCGAGATTGAAGCGGCTGATCGCATCGGCGTAATCGAGATCGCGCAGGCCCGACAGCGTGGTCTCGATGGTCAAGGTGTGCGCATCGCGCAGCGACGCGGCGTTTTCGATCGCGGCGAGTTGCGCGCCGCCGTTCGCGCGCACGTCGATGAAGTGATCCATCGCGGTCGAGATGTCGCGCATGGAACCCTGCAGCGCATTCTGCTGCGCGGCGCGCTGGGCATCCGTGGTCGGCGCCATCGTCAGGGCGCCGAGCAGATTGTCGATCGTGGCGAACACGTCGCGCGTGCCCGCCGGTCCCAGGGAAAACCCGTCGCCATCTGCAGGCGCGCCGTCGATCACCACGCGCGCACCGGCGACGGTGATGGCGTCGCCTGCCGTATGCACGCCGCTGGCGACGACATCGCCGTCCGCATTGCTGACGTCGTAAGCGCCGTCCTCGCCGAATGTGATGCGATAGCTGCCGCCATCCCATTGCCCGGAGTCGGTCAGGCCGAAGGTGCCGATACGAGCGGTGCCGGTATTCGCGGCATCGGCGCTCACATCGATACGTCCGTCGCCGGTGCGCACGCGCAGGAAGACTTCGCTGCCGGGCATGGTGTCGGCAACGAACATCTGCGGCGCGATCTCGACCTGGCGGCGCGTCTGGTCGCCGGCGTAGGCGACACCGCCGCCGGCCTTGGCGAACGGCGGCGAACCGTCCTGCGTGCCGCCGAACAGATAGCGCCCGGCACCGTCGGGACTGTTGGCGATGTCGAGCAGGCTGGCGCGCAGGCTGGTGACTTCAGTGGCGATCGCCTTGCGGTCCTCATCCGACAGCGACGCGCTGTTGGCGCGCACGGTGAGTTCGGTGATGCGGCCCATGACACCGCCGGCCTGGGTCAGCGCCGCCTCCTGCATGCCGAGCCGATGGCCGACCGCATCGGCATTCTTGCCGAAGCGTTCCAGCTCGGCTTTCGAGCGGTCCAGTGCGACGGCTGCGCCGGCGCCGACGGGATCGTCCTTGGCGGTCAGCAGTTTCTTGCCGGTGCTCAGCTCGTTCTGGATGCGCGCCAGCGATGCCTGCTTGGACTGCAACGTCGAGATCGACTGCTGGTACAGCATGCCGGTGGAGATGCGGGTCATCGGCGGACGGCTCCGAGCAGGGACTGGAACAGGGTGTCGGCGGTGGAGATGATCTGCGCGGCGGCCTGGTAGGCCTGCTGCAGACGCAGCATGTTGGCCGCTTCCTCATCGAGATTGACGCCGGAGATGCTCTCGCGGGCGGCGTAGGCCTGCTCGTGCAGCGTGGCCTGCGCTTCGGCCGCGTAACCCGCGTGGCGCGCGGCGGAGCCCACCGCGGTGGTCAGGCCCGAGATCGCGCCGTTGAGGCTCAGCGAGCCGCCGTTGAGGGCCTTGGCATCGTCGAAGCCGGCCAGCAGCGCCGCGTTGCCGTTGTTGCTCGAACCCGGCGCCGTCGGCGCCATGGTGAAGCTGTCGCCGGCCGCCGGAATGCCGTCGAGCACGAACGACCAGCCGTTGGCGCTGATCGTGTCGCCGGGCGTATAGGCGAAGGGCCCATCGCCATCGATCATGTACTCGTTGCCGTCGAGGAATTCGACCGTGGACGGCGTGCGCAGCGCCGGATCGGACGCGTCGCCGATGCGCACCGTGCCCGGCTTGGCGCTGCCGACATTGCCCAGCGCGCTTTGCACCTGCACTGGCGACGCCGCGGCGATGCGACCGGGATCGGTGATCGCCACGGACAGACCGCGCGCGGCCTGCGCCGTGGGCTGGAGCAGGAAGCGGTCGCCGTCCTGCGGCGCGCCATCGAGTGCGAGAGCGACCCCGCCCACGCGCAGGGGATCGCCGGCTGCGCCGGAGCCCGTCACTGCCACACCCGCGCCGGTGAGCGCATCGGTCGCGGTCCACGCGCCGCCCTGGAACTGCAGCACCAGATTGCGGCCATCGATCGCGCCGAGATCCCCGACACTGGCCGAGAGGCGCGCCGTGCCGTTGTTGGCCGCATGGCCGGTGACCGCGGGCGCAGGCACATTGAAGAATGCGCCGCCCATGTCGCCGTACTGGTCGACGCCGGCGGCGTGGCCGGCATTGAAGGCGGTGCCGAAGGCGAGCGCGATGCGCCCCAGCTCGGCCTGGGTGGGATCGAGCACCTGGGCGCGGAATTCCAGCAGGCCGCCGATCTTGCCGCCCATCACGCGCTCGTCGAGGCGGACCGTCTGACCCTGGGTCTGCAGCGCCAGCTGCTGGCGCTCCGGACGATACGGGTCGGCGACCAGGGTCAGCTGCGAGGCCTGCACGCCGACCACCAGCGCCTGGCCCCCGGCCGAAAACACGTTCATCGCACCGCCGTCCTGCTGGACGGCGGTGCCGCCGGTCAGCGAGACGAGGTCGCGGATCATCTGGTCGCGGCGGTCGAGCAGATCGGGCGATGCATTCTGCGCACTGCCGATGCGCCCGTTGAGCTGGGCGATCTCGCTGGCCAGCCGGTTGACCTCGCCTGCGCTGGCGGCAAGTCCACTGTCGACCTCGGTCGACAGGCGGTCGAACTGGCCCTGCAACTGCTGGAAGCGGGTGGTCAGCGCATTGGCCTGGCCCAGCACGTTCTGCCGCTCGGCCGGGGCCGAGGCGCTGGACGAGAGCGCGCTGACCGAATCGAAGAAGTTCGACCACAGACCGGCGATACCGGTGGTGGATTCGGACATCAGGCTGTCGACGCGACCGGACAGCGAGGCCAGCTGCTCCAGCCGCGCGAGTTCGCCGCCGCTGTCGATCAGGCGCGCATTGGCGAGATCGTCGGCGACCCGGCGCACGTCGCTGATCTGGGTGCCGCGGCCGATATAGCCGGCACCGATCATCTGCGGCGAGCGCGCCTCGAAGTCGACCGTCTGGCGGCTGTAGCCGGGCGTCTTGATGTTGGCGACGTTGTGGCTGACCGTCGACAGCGCCCGCTGGAAGGCGAGCAGGGCGCTGGTGCCGGTGGAAAGGATGTTGGCCATGGGCGGACTCAGCGACGAAGGAGGGCCTGGACCGCGCGTTCGGCGGCCTCGGCAACAGTGTTGACGGGCGTGGCCGGGGCCACCGCGTTCAGCGGTTGCGCCGCGGCGCTGCCGGCGCGCGCGAACTGCGAGATCGTCGACAGGGCACGGTCCAGCGTGGGGCCATTGGCGATCGCGCTGAGCTTGTCGGCGTAGCGCGGGTCGGTGGCGTAGCCGGCCTGCTGCAGTGAAGTGGCAAAACGGCGCACGTCGCCGCCGGATTCCAGCGCCTGGCGGTAGCGCGGATTCGATTTGAGCAGGCGCACGTAGTCGGCGAAGCTTTCGGCCGGCGAGTCGTAGGCGCGGAATTCGGCACGCTCGGTATGGCGCACGCCGTTGGTGTACTCGTGCGTGGTCGCCGCGGCGCGGTCGCCCTTCCAGCCGGTCGCCTTGATGCCGAACAGGTTGTGGGCGGTACCGCCGTCGCCGCGCTGGATGGTGCGGCGGCCCCAGCCGGTTTCCAGCGCCGCCTGCGCGACCAGGGCGCGCGCATCGACGCCCAGCTCGCGCGCGGCCTGCTGGGCGTGCGACCAGATCGACGCGACGAACCGCTCGGGCGAGCGCGGCGCAAAGGATTCGGCCGCGGCGCGCGAGGCCTGTTCCAGCGCGGCCGGTACCTGGCCCACGGCCGCGCTGACCCGGGTGGCCGCGCCGGTCACGGCCTCGACCGCCGGCCGCGCACGTGCCATCAACTGGTCGATGAAGCCGTCCATCGGCGATTGCGTGTCGGACGTGGAGGCGCTGGCGCTGCTGACCGGACGGCCTGCGATGAGGTCCAGCGTCTGCGCGCCCAGCGCTTCGGGCAGGGCGCCGATGCCGGTGTGTTCCTGCAGATCGAGTGCCTGTCCGGCCGGATCGCCGGCGAGGCGCGTATCCAGCGCCGGCGCGGCGGCATCGCCGCCGCCGAGCTGGCGGGCGATCACCTTGGCGAGGCCCAGACCATTGCCCTCGGTCATGGATTTCGCCAGTCGCTGGTCGTAGAGATCGCGATACAGCTGGTTCTCCCCGGGAAACAGCGAGTCGCCCATGCTGGCGTCGCGCATGCTCTTGATCAGCATCTGCGCGAACACGCCTTCGAACTCGCGCGCAGCCTTGTCGATGCGCGCGGCATCGGGGCGTTGGACGGGATTGAGTTCGACGGGCGTGGACGCGATGCGCATGTCAGATCACCTCGAGCTCCGCGCGCAGTGCACCGGCCTGCTTGAGCGCTTCGAGGATCGCGATCAGATCGCCCGGTGCGGCGCCGACGGCATTTACCGCACGCACGATCTCGTCCAACGACGTACCGCCGGCGAACTTGAACATACGGCTGCCGTCCTGGTTTACCGAGATGTCGGACTGCGGCGTGATCACCGTATTGCCGCGGCCGAAAGGCTCGGGCTGGCTCACGCCCAGGCTCTCGGTGATGGTCACGCTGAGCGAGCCGTGCGCGATGGCGGCGGGCATCACCTTGACCAGCGCGCCCATGACCACGGTGCCGGTGCGCGAATTGACGATGACCTTGGCCGGCGCGGCGCCGGGCGAAAGCTGGACGTTTTCCAACTCGGCCAGGAAGCCGATGCGCGCGCCCGGATCGAACGGCGCACGCACCGCCACCGTCACGCCGTCGACCGCACGCGCGGTGCCGGGACCGAAGCGCGCGTCGAGCGCGGCCACCATGTTGGAGATCGTGCTGAAGTCGCCGCGGTTGAGATTGAGGGTCAGCTCGCCGCTGTCGCCGAAGCCGCCGTCGACCGCGCGCTCGACCATCGCGCCGTTGGGAATGCGGCCGACGCTCGGCACGTTTACCGACACGCGCGAGCCGTCGCTGCCCTGCGCACCGAAACCGCCGACGACCAGACTGCCCTGGCCGATCGCGTACACCTGGCCGTCGGCGCCCTTGAGCGGCGCCATCAGCAGGGTGCCGCCGCGCAGCGAGACCGCGTTGGCGATCGAGGACACGGTGATGTCGATCGTCTGGCCGGGCTTGGCGAAGGGCGGCAGCTCGGCATGGATCGCCACGGCCGCCACGTTCTTGAGCTGCGGATTGACGTTGGCCGGCACGGTGACGCCCAGTTCGTTGAGCATGTTGCGCAGGCTCTGCACGGTGAAGGGCGACTGGCTGGTGCGGTCGCCGCTGCCGTCGAGGCCGACGACCAGGCCGTAACCGACCAGCGCGTTGCCGCGCACGCCGCCGACGGTGGCGAGATCCTTGATGCGCTCCTGCGCGTACACGGGCGCGGCCAGCGTGGCGACGGCCAGCAGGGCAAGTGGCATCAGGCGGAGCAGGGAAGTACGCAGCATGGCGATGGCCCGTGGAAACTCAGTAGGGATAGAGACGCGAATGGAAGAACCGGCCGAGCCAGCCCATCGCGTTGGATTGCGCGATCGCGCCGCGGCCGCCGTAGACGATGCGCGCATCGCCCACACGGCTCGACATCACGCTGTTGTCCGGGCCGATGTCGGCCGGACGCACGATGCCCTGCACCTGCACCAGTTCGTTGCCCTGGTTGAGGCGGATCTCCTTGCTGCCTTCGACGACCAGGTTGCCGTTGGGCAGGCGCTGGACCACGGTCACGGTCACGTTGCCCTGCAGACGGTTGCTCTGCGCGCTGCGGCCGCTGCCGTCGAAATCGCGGCTGCCGCTGGCCGACGCGCTCAGCACATCGCGGCCGTTGAGCGTGACCGGTGCGCCGAAGATGCTGGGCGCGCTGATGTCGAGGCTGCTTTCCTTGCCGACCTGGGTACTGGCATTGGTCTGCGCGGTGGTGTTCTCGACCAGCTGGATCGTCAGCAGATCACCGACGTCGCGCGCGCGCTTGTCGGCGAACAGCGACAGGCCGCTGCCGCCGCCGGCCTGGTAGATCGCACCGGGCGTGGCGTAGGCAGGCGCGGCGATGACCGGCTGGATCGGCGCCATCGGCGGATAGGGACGCACGTCGCCGGCGACGACGCAGCCGCCCAGCAGGGCGGGCAGGGCCAGCACGGCGACGCGGCGGAAGGAGTGGGCACGGATCATCGCGGTGCTCAGACGTTGTTGTTGAGGTAGCCGAGCATCGAGTCGGTGGTCGAGATCGCCTTGGCGTTCATCTCGTAGGCGCGCTGGGTCTCGATCATGCTGACCAGCTCCTCGACCACGTTGACGTTGCTGCCTTCCAGCGACCCCTGTTCGATCATGCCGAGGCCATTGAGGCCGGGCGTGCCGTTCTGCGCCGGACCCGATGCCGTGGTCTCGAGATAGAGGTTCTCGCCGCGCGCCTGCAGGCCCGCCGGATTGATGAAGTCGGTGACGGTGAGCGAGCCGATTTCCAGGCCCTGGCCTTCGCCGGCCATCTGCACGCTGATCGTGCCGTCCTTGCCGATGGTCATCGACTGCGCGCCTTCGGGCACCTGGATGCCGGGCTGCACCGGAAAGCCGCTGCTGGTGACCAGTTCGCCCTGGGCGTTGATCTGGAAACTGCCGTCGCGCGTGTAGGCCGGCGTGCCGTCGGGCATCAGCACCTCGAAGAAACCACGGCCGTTGACCATGACGTCGAGCGCGCGGCCGGTCTGCTGGGGGTTGCCCTGCTGGAAGTCCTTCGACGTCGAGACCACGCGGACGCCGGTACCCAGCTGCAGGCCGGTCGGCAGCTGGGTCTGCGCGGAACTCGCGCCGCCCGGCTGACGCACCTGCTGGTACAGCAGATCTTCGAAATTCGCCCGGTCGCGCTTGAAACCGGTGGTGTTGGTGTTGGCGAGATTGTTGGACACGACCGACATGCGCGTCTGCTGCGCATCCAGTCCGGTCTTCGCCACCCACAGAGCCTGGTTCATCGGTTGTTCCTCGGTCCGGGCGCACGCCGCGCCGTCGCCCGGGTTGATGCAATCGGTGTGCCAGTGGGGCGGTGATTGGTAATTCGGGATCGGTGATTCGAAAAAGCGGGGTGCTGCGACCCGGACGCCGGCGGCAAAGCGCGTTGTCCAACACGAAGGACCGGGCGCAAATCACGGCGTCTGGCGCCTCTCACGCGCCTTGATTGGTGACTTGAAAGGGTGGGACGCTGCGACCTGGACGCTGGCGGGAAAGCGCCTTGTCCAATCACGAATCACGAATCACAAATTACGCGCGCGCAAGGCGCGCGCGCCTCAGCCGCCCAGACGCAGCAGGCTGTTCGCGGCCTGGGCGTTGTCGTCGCCGCGCTGGATCAGCTTGACCTGCATCTCGAACTGGCGCTGCAGCTGGATCATCTGCACGAGGGCGCCGGCGGCGTCGACGTTGCTGGCTTCCAGCGCGCCGGTGGCCATGACCTCGCCGGGGGCCTGGGCCAGCGGACGCTCGGGATCGGTGTTGCGCATCAGGCCGTCGAGACCGCGGGCCAGCCTGTCGGGCGTGGCATCGACCACGCGCAGCCGGCCGAGCACGGCCATCGTCTGCGGGCCTTCGCCGAGCGGAATGATCGACACGGTGCCGTCATGGCCGATATCCAGGGCCTGATGCGGCGGCAGCGCGAACGGCATGCCGTTGTCGTCGACCAGCGGATGGCCACTGCTGGTGACTAGCTGGCCGTTCGGCGTGAGCGACAGGTTTCCGGCGCGGGTATAGGCCTCGCCGCCGTCCGGCGACTGCACCGCTAGCCAGCGGTCGGGCCGCAGCGAGACGTCGAGCGGATTGCCGGTGACGCGCTGGGCGCCCATGCGGCTGTTGAAGCCCTGGTCGACATGCATCGCATCGATGCGCGAGGCATGCGTGCCGCCCGGGACGCGATAGGCCTGGGTATTGGCCAGCGCCGCCTTGAAACCCGCGGTGTCGGCATTGGCGAGGTTGTGCGACACCGTGCCCTGCGCCTGCAGCGTGGCGCGGGCGCCGGTCATCGCGACGTAGAGGGCTTTGTCCATGGGGGCCGTTATTGGTAATTGGTGATTCGTGATTCGGAAGAGCGGTTTGGCTGGCGTTCGGAGGGATGCGGACGGGCGGCAACCTCGCGGGGTGGCCGCCCTTTCCAATCACCAATCACGAATCACCAATCACGCCGTCATCAACGAATGTTGATGACCGTCTGCGTGACCTGATCCTGGGTCGAGATCATCTGCGCGTTGGCCTGGAAGTTGCGCTGCGCGACGATCATGTTGACCAGCTGTTCGGTCAGGTCGACCGTCGACGATTCCAGCGCGCCGGCCTGGATCTGGCCGAAGTCCGAGCTGTCCGGCGCACCGGTGCGGCCCGCGCCCGAGCCGTAGGTCTCGGCCCACATGTTGTTGCCCTGCGGCTGCAGGCCCTGCGGATTGACGAAGGTGGTCAGGGCGATCTGGCCCAGCGGCTGGTCGGCGCCGTTGGAATAGCGCGCGAACACCACGCCCTCGGCCGAGATGCTGATCTCGTTGAGCTTGCCGGCCGCGTAGCCGTCCTGGCGGGTGTCGCGCAGCTGGAAGCGCTCGCCGTACTGGGTGGAGCCGTTGAGGTCGAGGCCGAGTTCCAGCACGCCGGCGCCATTGGACGGGGTGAACGGATCCAGCGCGATGCGGCCATCGGTCGGCGAGAGCAGCGCGCCGCTGTCCGAGAACTGCAACGTCGTCGGGTTGCCAACGCTCTGGCCGTCGACGTAGTTGTGCACCTGCCACTCGTTCGGATTCGCGGTCTTGACCAGGTAGGAGGTCTGCACGTGGCCGACGCCCAGCGAATCGAACACCGTGATGCCGCCGGTGGAGTGGTTGTAGCTGTTGGGCTCGGTCGGATCGAAGGTCGCCATCGTCGGCGGCGATGCGTTACCGGGCAGGGTGAACATCAGGTTGACGCGGCTGCTGGGCTGCGGCGGGCTGTCGGTGGTGAGCAGCTGCAGGTCGGTCACGCGGCCGACGTCGAAGCCGTCCGCATTGGTGCGGGGCGGATAGACCTGCAGGCGCGCGCCATCGGGCGTGCCGACGAAGCCCTGGGCGTCGGTCTGGAAGTTGCCGGCGCGGCTGAAGGTGCGAGCACCGTTCTTGCTCAGGGTAAAGAAGCCTTCGCCGTCGATCGCCATGTCCAGGCTGCGCCCGGTGGGATCGATGTTGCCCTGCGAGAACTGCTGGGCGACGTTGCTCAGCTTCACGCCCGAGCCGACCGCATTGCGCGACAGGCCGTAGGCGCTGTTGGAGAACAGGTCGGCGAACTCGGCGCGCGACTCCTTGAAGCCCGTCGTGTTGACGTTGGCGATGTTGTTCGCGGTGACGTTGAGATTGGCGTTGGCCGCGTTGATGCCGGACAGCGAGGTGTTGAAGCTCATGGCGGACTCCGAGAGGTCGTGCGCGGGAAAACGGGAAAGGAAGAACGCGTCAGCCGACGCGCAGCACGTGGCCGAGCGGCGCGGTGCCGAGGCCTTCGATATCGAGGTAGAGCCCGTCGCTGCCGACCGAGACGCTTTCGACCTTGCCGCGCACGTAGGTGCTCAGGCTGGTCGTGGCGCCGGTTTCGGTGACGTGTTTCGCGGTGACGCCATAGGCGCCTTCGGGCAGACGCTGCCCCGACGCATCGGTGCCGTCCCAGGCGAAGGGCACTTCGCCCGCAGCGGCGGCTGGCACGGTGAACTGGCGCACCGCCTGGCCGTTGGCGTCGGTGACTTCGATGGTGACGAGGCCCGGTCCGGGCGCGGCGACGATGCCGCTGGTGCTGCCATCGGCCGGCAGCGCCATCTTGGACGAAGGCAGCAGCACTTCGCGGCCCACCATCGTCGCGCCGCGCAGCAGCTGATCACTGTTCATCGCGCCGGCAAAGCCGTCGACCGAGGCGTTGAGGCTCTGGATGCCCTGCACGGTGGAGAACTGCGCCAGCTGGCCGAGGAACGCGCTGTTCTCCATCGGATTCAGCGGGTCCTGGTGCTTCAGCTGTTCGGTCATCAGGCGCAGGAAATCCGCCTGGCCCAGCGATTCGGCGTTCTTGCCGGCCGCGGCTTTCGGCGTGCCGCCCAGACCGAGGCTGCTGTAGACGTCGTTGGCGATGGTGCTCATCGAAGGATGCTCATCGGGTGGGGGCTCGTGTCGGCAGCGCGCAGGCCTCAGCGGCCCATGCTGAGGGTGGCGACCGCCAGTTCCTTGGCGGTGTTGAGCATCTCCACGCCGGCCTGGTAGCTGCGCGAGGCGGAAATCATGTTGACCATCTGCGAGACCGGGTCGACGTCGGGCGCGTAGATGTAGCCCTGCTCGTCGGCCAGCGGATGGCCGGGTTCGTAACGCTGGATCGGCGGCGTGTCGCGCTCGACGATGCCGGCAACCTGGACGTTGGTGAGCGCCGGATCAGTGGCGTGCGCGGTCGCGCGGAAGATCGGTTCGAGCGGCCTGTAGACCTGGTCCGGCGAGCCGGCGACCGAATCGGCATTGGCCAGGTTGCTGGCCAGCGTGCTCAGGCGCACGGACTGCGCCTGGAGGGCGGAGCCGGCGACATCGAAGATCGGCAGGTTGCTCATGGATTTACTGTCCCGTGATGGCGGTCAGGAGGGTGCGCACCTTCGACTCGAGGAAGCTCAACGAGGCGCGGTACTCGAGCGCGGCGCGGCCGTAAGCGGCACGTTCGGCATCGGGATCGACGCTGTTGCCGTCGAGGCTGGCCTGCGCGGCGATGCGGGCGACGGAAAACGGATTCAGGCCGTCTTCGCCCGCCAGAGGAATGTGGTTGGACGCGGTTTCGCGCATCGTCGCCGGACCGGCTTCGCGAACGCGGGCGGCATTGGCCAGCGCGGCGTTGAAGTCCAGGTCGCGGGCCTGGAAGCCGGGCGTGTCGGCGTTCGCCAGATTGCTGGCGATGAGCTTCATGCGCTGCTCGCGCAACGGCAGCGCATCGAGCTGGAAGCCCAGATAGGACGAAATCGGATTGGACATCGCACGCCTCCGGCGGACCTGTGCCGGGGAGGGTGCAAGCGGCGTGCCAGAACGCGGCGGGACGGGATTCGCCCACAGCGATGGCGGGCCTTGGCGCCCGTTGCGGGACCAGCGGCCTTCTCACGCGCGCGAGCGCGTTGCTATTGGATGTCGCAGCGCCCGAACGTCGGCCGGGGCAGTTCATCCGTGGCCCAGCAGCCTCGCTGACCCACGCGGCCCTAGGAGCGCGTCTGCGCGCGATGGACCTCAGAAGGCTCCGAACACATCCGCTCTCTTTCGTCATTCCCGCGAAAGCGGGAATCCAGTGCCTTTGCTTAAAACAACTTGAAGACGCTGGATCGACCAGCCTTTCGGCTGTGAAAAAGCACATCCGCTTTTGCGGGAATCACGGACTCGTTCAGGGGCTCCTCAACGGGAACGCCTCATCTCGGGACCATGCGGCGGATCAGCGGCCCGCCTCGCAACGCAACGGGTGCCGCTGCCGGCGCGCGCTCGAACAAGGGCGCTGGTGGGCACTTCGTGGGGGATGCGCCCTCGCGCGCAAGCGCGCTCCTACAACAGCGAGGCCCGAGCTCGCGGCGCTGCGCCGTCAGCCGACCAGTTGCCCGCCCGCGGCCTCGGCGACTTCATGCAGACGCTTGAGCACTTCGTCGGCCAGGTCGTGCGGGCTGTACTTGGCGACGAAGGCGTCGGCGCCGACGCTCTGCACCATCGAGGTGTTGAACACGCCCGATAACGAGGTGTGCAGCAGCACGAACAGGTCGGCCAGGCCGGGGTGGCGACGGATTTCCGTCGTCAGGGTGTAGCCGTCCATCGCCGGCATCTCGATGTCCGACACCACCAGGGCGTAGCGCTGCGACGGCGGTTCGCCGGCGGCGTGCAGCTGCAGCAGATGGTCCAGGGCCTGGCGGCCGTCCGACAGCAGGGTCACGCCGACGCCCAGCTGGTCGAGCACGCTGCGGATCTGCTGGCGGGCCACGCGCGAGTCGTCGACCACCAGCACCTGCATCGGCGGCGCGCCTTCGGGCAGGGCGTACTCGGGCGACAGCTCGGCGTCCATCCGCGCCTGCGAGATGTCGGCGAGCACGCTTTCCACGTCGATGACCTGGATCAATTCGCCCTGGAAACGCGTCACCGCCGTCAGATAGCCGCCGTCGGCGCCGAGGTCGGGCGGCGGCTGGATGTCGGTGACCGCGATGTTGACGATCCGCTCGACCTCGCTGACCAGGAAGCCCTGCACCGAGCGGTTGAACTCGGTGACCACCAGGTAGCCGGGCAGGTCATCGTCGCCGCGTTCGGGATGGCCGATCGCGAGCCCCAGGTCCAGTACCGGCACGCTGCGACCGCGCACGTCGGCCACGCCGGCGAACTGGGCGGGCAGGCCGGGCACCCGGAACAGGTGCGGCCGGCGCAGCACTTCCTGCACCTTGAAGACGTTGACGCCAAAAACCTGGCGCCCCCCGAGACGGAACAGCAACAGCGCCAACCGGTTGTGGCCGGCGAGGCGGGTGCGCTGGTCGATGCGGTCGAGCAGATCTTGCGACATGGTCCCGGTATCGGCGTCCACCCCGGCGACTTGAGGCGTACGGCCATGCGTCGCCTTCTGGCGTGCCCAGCAGGCGCCATGGCCCTTGCGGCACGCGATTTGCATCGCAGGCAGCGATCCCGTTGCCGGAAGCCGCCATGTCCCTGTTGCCCCGCATCCAGCCACCCCGGCGCCCCCGTGCGCTGCGGTCTGTCGTGTGTGCGCTTCTGATGGTGCTGGCGTCGTCCACGGTGGCGGCGTCCAGCTTCCAGCCGGTGGAATCGATCCGCGCCGCGGCACTCTCCGTGTCCGTCGAAGGCGAAGAGGCCGAGGCCAACCTGGACCCGGCGCTGCGCATGCCGCAGTGCGCCCAGCCGCTGGAGGCGAGGCGCACCGCGGCCGCGACGGTCGAGGTGGCCTGTCCGTCCGGCTGGCGCTTGTTCGTGCCCGTGCGCGTGCGCCGCAGCCAGACCGTGCTGGTGCTGTCGCGCAGCGTCGCTTCAGGCGAGACGATCACGGCCGATGTCTTCACTGCCGAGCAGCGCGACGCCAGTCGCATCGCCGGTGCCGCCATCGCCAGTCCGGCCGAGGCCGTCGGTCGCAGTGCCCGTCGTACCCTGGTCGCCGGCAGCGTGCTGACCGCCAACGATCTGGTCGCGCCCCGGCTCGTCCGCCGCGGCGATACCATCGCCCTGGTCTCGCGCCAGTCCGGGATCGAGGTGCGGATGGCCGGCAAGGCACTGGGCGACGCCGGTGCCAGCGAACGGGTCAGCGTCGAGAACCTGTCGTCGCGCCGGGTGGTGCAGGGCACGGTGGACGCGGACGGCAACGTGATCGTCGGCCGGTGACATCCACATGACATTCGCCCTAAAGCCTGGCGCCCAGCGGCCGATACCGGCCATGACTCCCATCAAATTCCGCGTGTCAGGACCCCCGACATGACCCAGAAGATCGAAGGACCCGCTGCTCCGGTCGCCCGCGCCATCAGCCCGGTGACCAGCACCCAGGTCGCCCGCGCCGGTGATCCCCGCGACAAGGCGATCGAAGCCGCCGCCGGTGGCGACAGCCTGCGCCTGACCGGCGAGGCCGCCAATCTGCAGGCCGTGCAGCGCGATGTCGCTGCCCGTCCGGCGTTCGACGAAGCGCGCGTCCAGGCGTTGCGCGAGTCGATCGCGTCCGGCAGCTACAAGATCGACGCCGAGGCCATCGCCTCGCGCATGCTCGACCTGGACGCCCGGCTGGCCGGCTGATGTCCGACGCGCAGGCCAGCCTGGAGCGTCTCGCGACCGCGCTCGCCGACGAGCGCGAGGCGCTGATCGGTCACGACGTGGACGCGCTGATGCGCTCCACGCGCGACAAGATCGTCGCCCTGCGCGAGCTGGAAGCCTATCCGGACGGCGAGCTGTCCGGACCGCTGGCCGAGCTGGCCGAATTCAACCGCGCCAATGGCGCCCTGCTGGCGCGACGCCGGCGCGAGGTCAACTGGGCGCTGCGCCACATGGGCCGGATGGAAAGCGCGCCGGCCTACGACGCCTTCGGTCGCGCCGAGACCACCAGCCGCCCGCGCGAACTCGCGGTGGCCTGATCGGCCCCCGGCCGGCGCACACGGCTTAGACTCCGGGGCCACGCGTTCTTCCGGATTCCGCCGTCGTGACTTCGCTGTCCCCACTTCCCGCACCGCCGGCGCCGCTCGCCGCCACCGCGCTGGCCCGGCTCGACGAAGGCGTCTGCCTGCACGAGGCCGACGGCCGCCTGATGTACGCCAATCCCGCGGCCGAGGCGCTGCTGCGCCTGCAGCCGCAATGGCAGGAGGGCGCCGGGCGCCTGGATCGCGTGCTGCCGCCGCAGGCGATGGCCCATGCACGCGAGCACGGCAGCTGGTGCGAGCCGCTGGTGCTGGCACCGGGCTGCAAGCTCGACGCGCATCTGCACTGGCTGGGCAGCGAGGCCGCCCGTTTCCTGCTGCTGCTCAAGGGCGCGCCGAGCGCGCGCAGCGACGACGACCAGGCGCTGCAGCAGCGCCACGAGGAACTCAACGTCCGCTTCAACGCCGCGCAGGAACAGCTGCTGCAGTCGGAAAAGCTGGCCTCGATCGGCCAGCTGGCCGCGGGCGTCGCCCACGAGATCAACAATCCGATCGGCTACGTCCATTCCAACCTCGGCAGCCTGCAGGAATACGTGGGCAACCTGTTCGCACTGATCGACGTCTACGAACGCGCGATGCGCGCGCACGATCCGCATGCGATGCGTTCGGAGATCGACGACACCCGCGAGCGGCTCGATGTCGACTTCATCAGCCGCGACCTGCCGCAGCTGCTGACCGAATCGCGCCAGGGCATCGAGCGCGTGACCCGGATCGTCCGCGACCTGCGCGACTTCTCGCGCTCCGACCGCGAACACGCCTGGCGTCTGGCCGATCTGCACGCGGGCCTGGATTCGACGATCAACATCGTCTGGAACGAGCTGCGCTACAAGGCGACGCTGGAGAAGGACTACGGCACGCTGCCGATGATCGAATGCCTGCAGTCGGAGTTGAACCAGGTCTTCATGAACCTGTTGCTCAACGCCGGCCAGGCCATCGACGAGCAGGGCACGATCACCGTGCGCACCGGTCACGAGCCGGGCGGCCACGTCTGGGTCGAAGTCGGCGATACCGGCGACGGCATCGCGCCGGAAGTGCAGCAGCGGATCTTCGATCCCTTCTTCACCACCAAGGCGGTGGGCAAGGGCACCGGGCTGGGCCTGTCGATCTCATACGGCATCGTCGCCAAGCACCACGGCCGCATCGAGGTCGACAGCGCGCCGCAGGCCGGCAGCCGGTTCCGGGTGATCCTGCCGGTGCGCCAGCCGCAGCCCGACGCCGCCGCCTGAGTCAGGGCGCGGATTCGCGGCCGCGCTGGCTGTCGTAGGTCTGGAAGGCCTGGCGGATGTGCTCGCGCAGCTTGCCGTCGTCCCAGGGCTTGGTCAGGAACCTGTAGATCGCGCCGCGGTTGATCGCTTCGGTCACCGTGGCCAGATCGGTGTAGCCCGACAGCACCAGACGGATCGTGTCGGGGTAGAGCATCTTCACCCGGCCGAGGAATTCGGTGCCGTCCATTTCCGACATGCGCTGGTCGGACAGGATCACCTGCACCTCGTTGGTCGCCAGCAGGCCGAAGGCGTCGCGCACGTTGCCTGCGGCGAGGATGCGGTAGCCGTCGCGGCGGAACAGGCGCACCAGCGAGCGCAGCACGTTCTGCTCGTCATCGACCAGCAGCAGGGTGCGGTCGGACTTGGTGGCGGTGAACAGTTCCGGGCGCAGATAACGCCTGCGCAGCGCCTGGCCGGCGGCTTCGGCGCTCATCGGTTCGCCGAACAGATAGCCCTGGAAATAGTCGCAGTCCGCGCGACGCAGGAAGCCCAGCTGGGCTTCGGTTTCCACGCCGTTGGCGATGACCTTCATGCCCAACTGGTGGCCCATCGCGATCAGCGCACGCACGATCGCGGTCTCGCGGCTGCCGGCGGGCGCGGCGTTGATGAAGCTGCGGTCGATCTTGAGGATGTCGGCCGGATAGCGCACCAGCGCGCCGAGACTCGCATCGCCGGTGCCGAAGTTGTCCAGCGTGACGCAGATGCCTTCGTGACGCAGCGCCGAAACCGTGCGGTACACCGCATCGGTGCTGTTGTGGGTGAGCGCGCGTTCGTTGAGTTCCAGCACGATCGCCGACATCGGCACGCCGGCCTGCTGCATGCGACCGAGCAGGCGGTCGACGAAATCCGGCTGCAGCAGCTGCTGCGTGGTGACATTGGTGCCGACGAAGAAATCATCGAAGCCCTGTTCGCGCCACGCCTTCACCTGGGCGACCACGCGCTCGAGCATCCAGTCGCCGATCTGCAGGATCACGCCGATGCGTTCGGCGGTCGGCAGGAAGCGCTCGGGCAGCAGCAGGCCCAGCACCGGCGACTGCCAGCGCACCAGCGCTTCCATGCCGATGACCCGGCCGTCGCGGGCGCTGATCTTCGGCTGGTAGCGCAGGCGGAATTCGCCGTTGGGCAACGCATCGACGATCTGCCGGGCGATCGCGCTTTCGCTGTGCGCGCGGTCCGCGACATCGGTGGTGTGCAGCTGCACCGGCTCGTGCACCGCGTGCGAGGCGCGGCGGACCGCGGTCTCGGCCAGCTGCAGCAGCTGAGACGGATCGTCGCCGTGATCCGGACACAGGCTGACGCCGATCTTGGCTTCCAGGAACAGCGTGTACGGCAGCACCTCGAGCGGTCGCTCGACCTCGGCGATCAGTTCCTCGGCCAGCGCCTGCGCGGACTGCGCATCGCCGCCCGGCAGCAGCACCGCGGCGACGAACTCGTCGCTGCCGTGGCGCCAGACGCGGCCGCGTTCCTGCAGCCGCTCGCGCAGGCGCAGGCCCACCGCATCCAGCGCCGCGTCGCCGACATCCATGCCCATGTTCTGGTTCACCGACGCGAAGTGGTCGATGTCGATGTGCAGCAGCACCAGCGGCGTCCCGCCCTCGGCGGCGTCCCGGATCATCGCCTGGAGCCGGGGATGGGCGGCGCCGAGGCGCGGCAGCGAGGTGGGTGGGACAGGAACCGGCATGTGCATCGACCGATTCTAGCGGCCGCTTGCGCCGGCAGGCGGCCCGGCGGCCGATGTGGCGTACGGCAGCCAGGCTTCGATGCGGGTGCCGGCGCCCGGCGAGGAGGCCACATCGACCCGGCCACCGGTGCCGTGGGCGCGCTCGCGCATGATCACCAGGCCCAGGCCACGCGCCGCGGCCGGCGAAAATCCGCGGCCGTCGTCGTGCACGCGCAGGCGCAGGCCGTCGCCTTCGTCGCGCAGCCGAAGTTCGACCCGCGCCGCGCCGGCATGGCGCATCGCATTGGTCAGCGCTTCCTGGGCGATGCGGAAACAGGCCTGCTCGACTTCGGGATCCGGCCGTCGCGGCAGCGCGTCGATGTCCAGTTCGGCGGCGATGCCGGCATTGCGCAGCATGCGTTCGGCATGCCAGCGCAGCGCGGCCTCCAGGCCCAGCGCATCGAGCTGCGGCGGGCGCAGCAGGATGGAGATGTCGCGCAGGCGCTCCAGGGTCGCATCGGCCAGCACCAGAATGTCTTCGAGATCGTCGCGGCGACGCTGCACGTCGGCCTCGTCGAGCGCCGACATCGCCGACATCTTCATCGCGGTGACCGACTGGCCGATGTCGTCGTGCAGTTCGCGGGAGATCGCCCGGCGCTCGTCCTCCTGCAGGGTGAATACGCGCGCCGCCAGCGCCTGCAGTTCGCGGTTGCCGGCTGCCAGATCGTCGCGCATGCGCTCGGCATCGGTCATGTCGCGCACCACGAGCAGGGTGCAGGGACGGGCCTCGTGCTCGGTCTGCGCCGCGGTCAGCGCCGCGCGGAACATCGAGCCGTCCTGGCGACGCATGTGCAGCGCCGCCGGCGGGGCTTCGGCGTCGGCCACCGGCGTCCGCAGCCAGGTGTCGAAGCCCGCGCGGTCGTCATCGTCGACCAGGCCGCCTGCAGGCTGACCGTCCAGGGCGCCTGCGGCGTGGCCGAACATCGCCTCGCCGGCGGGGTTGGCGTAGGCCACGCGGTCCTCGACCAGCAGCAGCACGCCGTCGGGCAACAGGCGCATCAGCTCGCGCAGTTCTTGCCCACGGGTGCCGGCCGGGGCGTCGGCACCCGCCGGCCCGGCGGACACGGCTTGGGGCGGTGGCGATGCCTCGGGACGCGCAGGGCGCAAGCGGGTCCACACCGCGACGACCGCAGTCGTCGCCAGCAGTGCTGCAACGAGCAAAAACCACGTCGCGACGGTCGACGCCCCATCGGCGCGGCCGACCAGCAGCGCGGCCACGGCGATCCAGACCAGTCCGAGTACGAGGTGGAGCAGGGGGAGCTGCCACCGGAATCCGGCCAGCCGGCCCGGCGGGATGCGATGTCGACGCGTGGCGTCGATGGTGTGCTGTCCGGACGCCATTCCAGGCGGACCCTCCCCATGCGCGTCGCCGCAGTCTACCTGCGGACTCAATTTCATGTCGGCGCCGCCGTTAACGGTCGGGACCCCGTACCGGATGTTCCGGACGATACGGCCCGCGCACCACGGAGCGAACGCAGCACGATGGATTCCGGCCTCCTTTCCAGCCTTCTCGAGCATCCGGTGTCGGATGGCGTGCTGCTGCTCGATCGGGGCGGGCGCTGCCTGCTGGCCAATCCGGCTGCGCGCCGCCGCGGCCTGGACCGGCTGGTGGAACGGCACGCCGCGTCGCTCGCGGGCCTCTACGGCCGCCTGCTGGGCGGCGAGCGCGAGATCGCCTGCGAGCTGCCCGACACCGGCACGCCGCTGCGCGGCCTGCTGCGCACGGTGGAAATCGAAGGAGAAGGCGCGGTTGCATTCTCGCTGAGCATCCGCCTGTCCGAGGATCTCGACGACTGGCTGGAGGCGGCCGAATCCGGTGGCCACGCGCTGTGGGTCTGGGACCTGCGCCACGACCAGATGCGCGGCTCTGGCGCGTGGATCGAATGGGTGGGCGTGCCCGGACTGGAGGCGCCGCTGCCGTTCCAGACCATCGAACAGCGCATCCATCCCGAAGACCGCGCCGCGATGCGCGAAGCCCTGGCCTGCTACCTCGAAGGCACGTCGCCGCAGTACCTGTGCGAGTACCGCTGCGCCTGCGCCGATGGCGGCTGGCGCTGGGTGCGCGACAGCGGCCGGGTCACGGCGCGCGACGGCCAGGGCCGTCCGTCCAAGGTGGCCGGCACACTGACCTGCATCGACAGCCAGAAACGGCTCGAACAGACCCTGCGCGAACAGCGCGGTCTGGTCGAGGACACCCAGCGCCTGGCCGGCATGGCCAGCTGGCGCTGGGACCACGCCACCGGCGAGGTCCGCTGCGCGTCCACGCTGCGCACGCTGCTCGGCCTGGCCGATGGCGCGGACCTGCGCGCGTGGCTGCGGCGGTGTCGCCCCGACCACGTGCACACGCTCCGCCGGGCCTGGCGCGAACTGCGCCACCGGATGGAACCGGCGCACTTCGAACTTGTGGTCGACGGTGTCGATGGCCCCGTCCATCTGCAGGTCTGGGCCTCGCCGCAATGCGACGCGAGCGGCCGGCCGGTGTGCGTGCTGGCGCAGATCCAGGACGTGACCCGCCAGCGCCGCGCGGATGCCGAAGCCCGGCGCCGCGGCGTGCTGCTGCGACGCGTGGCCGAACTCGGCCGTATCGGGGGCTGCGAGATCGACGCCGACACCCGCACCCTGCACTGGACCGGCGAATGCGCGGGCCTGCACGGGCGCGAGGGCGACTCGCTGCCGCTCGAGGATCTGCTGCGCCACTACACCACCGAATCGCGCGAGGCCCTCGAGGCCGCAATGACCCGGGTCGCCGATGGCGCCTCGGCCGAGACCCTCGAACTCTGCTTCTACCGTCCCGATGGCGAGCAGGTCTGGACCCAGGCCGTGGTCGACTTCGCCCGCGACCCCGGCACACCACCGCGCTATCTGGTGCTGTTCCGCGACATCTCGGGCGAACGCGCCGCCAGCGAACGGATTGAGCGCCTGGCGCATTACGACGCGCTGACCGGCCTGCCGAACCGCAGTCGCCTGCGCCAGGACATCGAGGCCGCCCTCGCATCGGGCAGCGCGCTGTACCAGGCGCTGCTGCTGCTCGACGTCTCCGGATTCGGCGGCATCAACGAGGCCCATGGCCATGCGGCCGGCGATCTCGTGCTCAAGAGCATCGCGGCCCGCCTGCACATGCTGGTCGATGCCGGCGACCTGTTCGGCCGTATCGGCGGCGACGAGTTCGCGGTGCTGCTGCAGCAGGGCGGCGGACGCCAGGATGTGGCCACGACCGCGCAGCGGATCGTCACCGGCCTGTCGGATCCGGTGCCGGCCGCGGGCGAGATGCTGCGCTTCGGCGTCAGTGCCGGTATCGCCGTGCGCCCCCCGGGCGTCGGCTTCGACGAACTGCTGCGCGCAGCGGGCGTGGCCCTGCACGGCGCGCGGCAGGGCGGGCGCAACCACATCGAGTTCTACAGTCCCGATGCCTGGCGCAGGGCGCGGCGACGTCTCGACGTCGAACACGCCCTGCGCGGCGCCCTGGAACACGAAGAGTTCTCGCTGGCCTACCAGCCGCTGGTCGACCTGTCGCGCGATCGCGTCTCCGGCGTGGAAGCGCTGCTGCGCTGGCACCA
This sequence comes from Luteimonas sp. Soil_C_5, assembly GCF_057656615.1. Taxonomy (NCBI): domain Bacteria; kingdom Pseudomonadati; phylum Pseudomonadota; class Gammaproteobacteria; order Lysobacterales; family Lysobacteraceae; genus Luteimonas; species Luteimonas sp. Soil_C_5. The sequence goes on along the minus strand of NZ_JBDGKA010000001.1, from coordinate 539,775 downwards.
TTCCGATCTCGGTCCCTGCGGCCCGGACGAATTCATCGAGATCGCCGAAGCCACCGGCGACATCGTCGCGATCGGCGAATGGGTGCTGCGCGAGGCTTGCCGGCAGGCAGCGGCCTGGCATGCGGCAGGCCTGGAATTCGGCCGGATATCGGTCAACGTATCGGCGGTACAGCTGCGCGACCCGGGCTTTGCCCAGCGCGTGCTCGCCGCCTGCACCGATGCCGGCTGGCCGGTGTCGCGGCTGGAGCTCGAACTCACCGAGTCGGCCCTGCTGCTCGATACCGAACCCTTGTGGGCGTGCTTCGCCGCTCTGCAGACGGCAGGCGTGGCCCTGGCGGTCGACGACTTCGGCACCGGCTTTTCCAGCCTCAGCTACCTGAGCCGCTTCCCGGTGAGCCGCCTCAAGATCGACCGCAGCTTCATCGCCGATCTCGCCGGCGCCGACGGCGCAGGACGCGCGGTGGCGGTGACGCGCGCGATCATCCAGCTCGGCAAGGCCCTGCGCATGCAGGTGCTGGCCGAGGGCGTGGAATCCGCCGCCGACGAGCAACTGCTGCGCGAATACGGCTGCGACGAAGTGCAGGGCTATCTGTATTCGCGGCCGCTGCCCCCGCGCGACATGGTGCGCTGGCTGCAGGCGCGTCAGCAGGCCAGTCAGCCGCAGGTGGCGCTGGCTTGATCTGGCCTGATCTGGCGAGATCGCGGGTCGGATAGGGCGCTTGTTTCCGTCGCGCGTGGTTTACGCCTGATCCGATCGCGGTCTGTCACAGTCCAGCACCCGCCCGCAGCGCAACGCGCTTCGAACGGGCGCGATGCCGAACACGCGCGACATCGAAGGTGTCCTGCGCGTCCAACAGATCGCACGAGGCGTGCGTGCACGCGCGTCAGCCGCAAGCCGCTCGATCGACGGATTTCGCAGGGTTGCACGGGATGCGAATTGATGCAGGCGAAGGTTCGCGCGTGTGCTTGGGCACGTTGGCAACGCCGGCACTCACGCCGGTTGCCATGAGGCGGCACCTCTCTGTCACGCACGCGCTTCGCCGGAGAAGGGCCCTGTCGAGTTCGATCCGATCGAACGCATTGGCGGCACCGATTCGCACGACTGGCAACAGGTGCGACCGATCAGTCATGGTTGAAGGGACGGGAGCTGCGTCCAGGCGCGTCGCGCAGGACGCTTCGGGGAATCCAAGGCGAGACCAACGTCGGGCGACAGACGGCGTTTCGCGGATTGTGGCGCGGTGCTGGACCTTACAGACCGCGGGCATCTGTGCAGCGTGTCGGGCGTCAAGCGTCAGGGGTCAGGCGTCAGACTTCGCGATGATGCCGTGCGAACGTTGGCACGCCGATTGCCTGATGGTTCCAGAAGCTCCGCGAATCCATTTGCCCGGCGACAGGCGTGTCGCGTAGCCCGGTCGGAACTCGAGCCTGCGGATGCTGCAGACACCATCTGATCGATGAAGGCAGGGCGCGAATACGTCCGCGCAGACCGCGTCACAAGCGCTCAGAACCCCGCAGCGAGATCCCAGGCGATCACCGACGCGACAGGATCCAGCGGTGTCGCGTGGCCCGGCGCATCGGGGTCGGCGGATGCGGCAAGCAGTACAGCGAGTTCCTGACAGCCTGCCTGTTCGATGCGATCGAGCAGATCGCCGCCGATGCGGCGGACCGTGGGCGGTTCCGGCGTCACGAACGCGCACGCCCCGGACGGGGCCGGGGCATGCGCGGGGTGATCGCTGGTGGAGACCCGATCCAAGACGTGGCTGCGTCAGAAGAGTTCGACGGTGCCGGCACCCATGGATTCCTGGGTCACCGGCTTGTGCGGCGGACGCTCCCAGGCGCTGCGCAGGTCACGCAGGCGCTGGCCGATGCGCTGCAGTGCACGCATCAGTTCCTCGTCGAACACGCCGCCGTTGCGACGCAGCAGGTCCTGCAGATCGATCGCCTCGCGGTTGATCGCGTTGAGACGCTCGAGGTGCGAATGCACGCCGCCCAGTGCCTGGGTCGCGATGTCCTCGAACTGCAGCGCACGCACCGCCTCGGTGACGCTGGCATCGATCGCGCGACCGCAGTCCGAGATCTCGCGCATGCCGTCGCCGAGCGAGCGGTTGATCGTCGCCACCTGCTCCAGCATGCCGGCGGCTTCGGCGCGCGCTTCACGCGAACGGTCGAGGTCGCGCGAGGCCATGCCCGATACCGTATCGCGCACCTTGGCGATCGATTCCTTGGAGGAATGCGCCAGCTTGCGGATCTGCTCGTTGAACGCGGTCGAGCGTTCCGACAGGTTGCGCACCTCGTCGGCGACCACCGCGAAACCTCGGCCGGCTTCACCCGCGCGGGCGGCCTCGATCGCGGCATTGAGTGCCAGCAGGTTGGTCTGGTCGGCGATCGACTTCACGTCTTCGAGCAGGGCGAAGATGCCGTCGAGGTGGCCGGCCATCTCGTCGATGTGCGCCACCGTGGTCACGCTCTGGCCGCTGACCTGTTCCAGCGCCTCGACCAGCTGTTCCATGCGGCTGCTGGCGTGCTGTGCGAAGCGTGCGACGTCGGCGCCGCCCATGCCGTCCTGGTCGCCCGTGCGATCGAGCAGCCGGCTCATGGCCTGCGACTGCTGGCGCGACTTGCGGTTCATCGCGTCGAAGCTGCTGCCAAGGCCGCTGACCGCCTGACGGATCAGTTCGCGGGCACGTTCGACCTCGATGCGCGAGCCTTCGATCTCGGAGCCGACGAACTGGCGCAGCTCGGTCAGCAGTTCGTCCTGTTCCTTCATCGCACGGGTGTGCTCGGGCGTCGGACGGGTATCGCGCCGGACCAGCAGGAACGCGGTCACGATCCAGCTCGCGGTCAGGGTGATCAGGATCGCCCAGATCACCGGCGCGGCCCAGCCGAGGGCGAATGCCAGCGGCAGCAGCAGGGTCAGCGCCAGCGGCGCGGCGAGGCGGATCAGAATGCGTGCGTACATGGGCGCTCTCAGGGGGTTACTCACGTCCCCGGTATCGGCACCCTGCCGCGCGGCTTTAGCGCGGCGCGCGCGTCCGTGTGTCGAACGCGCGCCGACGGCTCACGGCAGCATCCGGTTGATCGACTCGAGCATGCGGCCACGGCCCAGCAGCAACTCCCACTGGGTGCCGCCCAGCTGGCGCCACAGCACCGCGGAGCGGACGGCGGCCAGCAGCAGGGCGCGGATCTCGGCAACCACGTTGGCCTGGCCCAGGTAATGCGGCGCGCCCTGGACCATCACCCGCGGACGCAGCTGGCTGATCGTTTCGGCGTACAGCGCGCCCAGCGCACCCAACACCTCGGGATGGCTGGCGCCGTCGGCCTCGGCGCGGGGCGCGATGCGCTCCAGGCCCTCGGTGACCGCATCGACCACGTCGGGTTCGGTCGAGAACCGGCGTTCCAGCCGGATCACCGACATCGCCAGCTTGGCCACGCCGTCGTCGGACTGCTGGCGGGTGAGGATGTCGCGCAGCAGGCGGAGGCCCGGGTGGAGACGCGGCACGCCGCCATAGACATCGGCGACGGAATCGGCATCGAAGCGGAACACGCTGGCGATCACCGCTTCGGCGGGATCGCTGCGGGACTGTCCGGATTCGGCGGTGGTGCGGACCTGCTGCAGGGCCTGGGCCAGCGCGGCCAGCGCGAGGACCCGATCATCGAGGGAATGGCTCATGCGGACAGTTTAACCGCTGCCCGCGGATCGGGGCCCGCGCCGGCGCTGCCCGAACGCGAGGATCCGCCGGTCGGCGGCGCATCGGTGGCCTCGATGACCGCGCCGCCGAGGCAGACGTCGCCGTCGTACAGCACCAGCGACTGGCCCGGCGTCACCGCGCGTTGCGGTCGCACGAACCGCACAGCCAGCGTGCCGTCGTCGCGCACGTCCACCGTGCAGGCTTCCGCCGGCTGGCGATAACGCGTCTGTGCGAGAGCCTCGAACCGCGCCGCGGGCGGCGCGCCGGCGATCCAGTGCGCCTGGCCCGTCCACGTGGTGTGCGACAGCAGCCATGGGCTGTCCCGCAGCTGATCGACCACCAGCACGTTCTCGTCCACGCGCTTGTCGACCACGTACCAGGGCGCCGCTTCGAAACCGCGCACGCCGCCCAGTTGCAGGCCTTCGCGCTGGCCGAGGGTGAAATAGAAGACGCCGGGATGCCGCCCGACCACACGCTCGTCCGGGGTGCGGATCTCGCCCTCGCGGGCGGGCAGATACTGGGCGAGGAAGCTGCGGAAGTCGCGCTCCCCGATGAAGCAGATGCCGGTCGAGTCCTTCTTCTCCGCGGTCTGCAGGCCCGCCTGGCGCGCCATCGCGCGCACATCGGACTTGGGCAGTTCGCCCAGCGGGAACAGGGTGGCCGCCAGCTGATGCTGGCCCAGCTGGTGCAGGAAGTAGCTCTGGTCCTTGCTGCCGTCGCGTGCCCGCAGCAGCCGCCAGCGGTCGCCGACCCGGTCGACACGGGCGTAGTGGCCGGTGGCGATGCGCGCCGCGCCCAGGGCCTGCGCCGCGTCGAGGAAATGCTTGAACTTGATTTCGCGGTTGCACAGCACGTCCGGATTGGGCGTGCGGCCGGCGGCGTACTCCTCGATGAAATGCGCGAACACGCCATCCCAGTACTCGCGTGAGAAATCACGGAACTGGATCGGGATGCCCAGCCGGCCGGCCACGGCGACCGCGTCACGGCGGTCGTCTTCGGCACGGCAGTCGCCGCTGCCGTCGTCGGCCCAGTTCTGCATGAAGAGTCCGGCCAGCGACACGCCGGAATCGCGCAACAGCAGAGCGGCGACGGAAGAGTCGACTCCGCCCGACAGCCCGACGACGACGTCTGGCGTGCTCATGCCATCTGCTGCAGCAGCGCCAGCGGAAAGCGCTGGCCGGCGAGACAGTCCGCGACCACCTTCCACACCAGCGGACTGCGGTGGCGCTCAGCGGCGTCGCGCAACTCGGCGGGCGTCAGCCAGATCGCGCGCTCGATCCCGTCGTCCAGCGTCCGCGCCGGGTCGTGCGAGACCGGACGGGCCACGAAGGCGAACCGCAGGAAGTGGCGTCCGTCCGGCTCCGAAGGCCGGGGCGGGGCGGTCCACTGGTAGGCCCCGACGAAGCCGGTGAGTTCGACGGTCCAGCCGGTCTCCTCCAGCGTTTCGCGTACGGCCGCCTCCACCAGGGATTCGTCCGGCTCCAGATGGCCGGCCGGCTGGTTCAGCACGAGGCGTCCTTCGACGCGTTCCTCGACGCAGAGCACGCGGCCATCGCCGATCACCACCGTGGCCACGGTGACGTCGGGCTGCCAGAACCGGCCATCGCGCACGGTCACAGCGCGTCCTCTCCGGTCAGGCGCTGCTCCATGTCGTCGGCCAGCTGCGCCGCGGCTTCCAGCGCCTGTTCGAGGCGCGCGCCGTCGGCGTCGTCGTGCAGCTTGATGACGTAGAACAGCACGTCGCCGGCAATCTCCCACGCACCCAGGATGTTGCTCTGGCTGTCGCGCAGGATCATGTCGCTGCGCTCGGCGTCGAAGCCGCCCTCGGGCACACGCGCCGCCGGCGAGAAGACCTCGCGTACCGCGCTGTCGCCGAAGACGTGCGCCCGGCCGGCCACGAAGGCGATCTGCGAGCGCTGTTCCTCCTGCCAGGCGAACACGACGCGGAAATCACCGTCCTCGTCGCGTTCGTACCCCACGCCCTGGGCATCCAGACGCGCGGCGACGGTCGCGTCCGAAGCGGCCACAGGTTCGACCGCCTCCGAGACCGTGCCGGATGGCGGCATGACGAGGGCCGGCGGCGCGGCAGTCGACAGGCCGGAGACGGCCAGCAACGCGAGCGCCAGCGGCAGGCGGCTGAGTGGGGACTGCATGGCGGATGACCGGACACGGAACATCGCCGCATTCTACGGGCACCCCTGCATGCGTCCATCCACGGCGCGGGCGGGTGGCGCCTTATAATCGGTCCATGAGCCGCAAGCACGAACACGACCACGAACACGGCATTGCCGTCGCCCCCAGCCGCCCCGAAGTCGCGCCGCCGCCGTTGTACTCGGTGCTGCTGCTCAACGACGACTACACGCCGATGGATTTCGTGGTGGAAATCCTCACCCGGTTCTTCGCGCTGGACATCGAGCGCGCCACCCAGGTCATGCTGCACGTCCACACCCGCGGACGCGGTGTCTGTGGGGTCTACAGCCGCGAGGTGGCCGAGTCGAAAGTGGCCCAGGTGAACGAATACGCGCGACTCAATCTTCACCCCTTGCTCTGCACGATGGAAAAGGCCTAAACAGGTCCGGGGCTGGGGATGGAAAAGCCGCATCCGGCCCCCCATCAAGGGTTGCAGTGAAGCCGGAGGCAAAAGCCCCATGTTCAGCAAAGATCTCGAGTTCACCATCGGCCAGTGCTACAAGCGCGCCCGCGAGGCCCGCGACGAGTACATGACCGTTGAACACCTGCTGCTGGCCCTGCTCGAAAATCCGTCCGCGGAATCGGTGCTCAAGGCGTCCGGCACGGATTTCCTGCGACTGCGCGCAGATCTGGAACAGGCCATCCTGACCTCGGTGACCAAGCTCGCCGACGAAGACACGCGCGACACCCAGCCCACGCTGGGCTTCCAGCGCGTGCTGCAGCGTGCCGTCTACCACGTGCAGTCCTCGGGCAAGAAGGAAGTCAGCGGCGCCAACGTGTTGGTGGCGATCTTCGGCGAGAAGGACTCGCACGCGGTCTACCACCTCAACCAGCAGGACGTGACCCGTCTCGACGTCGTCAACTATCTGTCGCATGGCATTGCGAAGACCGGTGGCGAAGAGAGCGAGGGCAGCCCCGAGGACGCCACGCCCGCCCGTGAGGGCGAGGGCGAAGCCAAGGGCGATGCGCTGGCGGAATACGCCGCCGATCTCAACGCCGCCGCGCGCGAAGGCCGGATCGATCCACTGGTCGGCCGCGCCGAGGAAGTGGAGCGCACGATCCAGGTGCTCTGCCGCCGCCGCAAGAACAATCCGCTGTACGTGGGCGAGGCCGGCGTCGGCAAGACCGCGATCGCCGAAGGTCTGGCCAAGCGCATCGTCGACGGCGAGGTGCCCGAGGTCCTCAGCGAGGCGACGATCTATTCGCTCGATCTCGGCGCGCTGGTGGCGGGCACCAAGTACCGCGGTGACTTCGAGAAGCGCCTGAAGGCGGTACTGAGCGCGATCAAGAAGCACCCGGGCGCGATTCTCTTCATCGACGAGATCCACACCATCATCGGCGCCGGCTCGGCGTCGGGCGGCACGATGGACGCGTCCAACCTGATCAAGCCGGCGCTGTCGTCGGGCGAGCTGCGCTGCATCGGCTCGACCACGTTCCAGGAGTACCGCGGCATCTTCGAGAAGGACCGTGCGCTGGCGCGTCGCTTCCAGAAGATCGACATCGTCGAGCCGACGGTCAGCGAGACCTATCAGATCCTGCAGGGCCTCAAGCCACGCTACGAGGCGCATCACGACGTGACCTACGCCGACGATGCGTTGCAGGCGGCGGTGGATCTGTCGGTGAAGCACATCGCCGACCGTCTGCTCCCCGACAAGGCCATCGACGTCATCGACGAAGCCGGCGCGCGTCAGCGTCTGCTGCCCGAAGGCCTGCGCAAGGCGCTGATCGACGTCGAGGAAGTCGAGACCATCGTCGCCAAGATGGCGCGCATTCCGGCCAAGCAGGTCAGCGCGACCGACAAGGACGTGCTGGAGCATCTGGAACGCAATCTCAAGATGGTGATCTTCGGGCAGGACCCGGCGATCGAAATGCTGACGTCGGCGATCAAGCTGGCGCGTTCGGGCCTCGGCAGCCCGGACAAGCCGATCGGCAATTTCCTGTTCTCTGGTCCCACCGGTGTCGGCAAGACCGAGGTCACGCGCCAGCTGGCACTGCAGCTCGGCATCGAACTCGTGCGCTTCGACATGTCCGAGTACATGGAGTCGCATTCGGTCAGCCGCCTGATCGGCGCGCCCCCGGGCTACGTCGGTTTCGACCAGGGCGGTCTGCTGACCGAGAAGATCGTCAAGACGCCGCACTGCGTGCTGCTGCTCGACGAGGTGGAAAAGGCGCACCCGGACATCTTCAACATCCTGTTGCAGGTAATGGACCGCGGCGTGCTAACCGATACCAACGGCCGCGAGGCGAACTTCCGCAACGTGATCCTGGTGATGACGACCAACGCCGGCGCCACTCAGGCCGCGCGTCGTTCGATCGGCTTCATGCGTCAGGACCACAGCAGCGATGCGATGGAAGTGATCCGCAAGAGCTTCACGCCGGAGTTCCGCAACCGCCTCGATGCGGTGGTGCAGTTCCAGTCGCTGGGTTTCGAGCACATCCTGCGCGTGGTCGACAAGTTCATGATCGAACTGGAGTCGCAGCTGCACGACAAGAACGTCTCGCTGTCGGCCACGCCGGCCGCGCGCGACTGGCTGGCCCAGCACGGCTTCGATCCGCAGATGGGTGCGCGTCCGATGTCGCGCGTCATCCAGGACAAGGTCAAGCGTCGCCTGGCCGACGAGCTGCTGTTCGGCAAGCTGGCCGGCGGTGGCCGCGTGCTGGTGGACGTCAAGGACGGCGAGCTGACCGTGGAGACCTTTGCCGAGCCGGAGAAACTGTTGCCGGCCACGGTGGAGTAATCGGGCCGTCGGATCTGCAGAAGGCGCCTTCGGGCGCCTTTCTATTGTCGGCATTCGGGTAGCGGCGTCTGGGAGCGGCGATGCCCGCGGCCCGCGCCCATCTGCCGCGCCAACGCAAAAAGGCAGCCTGCGCTGCCTTTTGTGCCTACTGCGCGTCCAGGACGCGGATCGCGTACGCGATCACTTCATGCGGTAGGTGATGCGGCCCTTGGTCAGATCGTAGGGCGTCATTTCCACCTTGACCCGGTCACCGGTCAGAATGCGGATGTAGTTCTTGCGCATACGTCCGGAGATGTGCGCAATGATTTCGTGGCCGTTCTCGAGCTTCACCCGGAACATGGTGTTCGGGAGGGTCTCGGAGACCGCGCCTTCGAACTCGATGACGTCGTCTTTCGCCATTCGTCTGGAATATCCGTCGTTAGGGATGCGGCGCGCGGCTCAAATGATTTTGAGCTCGCGCCAACAAAGCGGGGTATTGTCGCACGCGGCTGCGGGCGATGCAAAAACCCGCCTGCTGGAATTCAGACCGGCTCGCCGAGCCTGGCGGCAGGCGTTTCGCCGAATGCATCCGCCCATGGGCCTACAAGTGGCGCGGGCGCGTCGGCCAAAGCGTCGACCGCTGCAATAAACCGGTCCCGCGGCCAGCTGGCGGCGCCCAGCGAGTCGAGATGCGGATTGCCCACCTGGGCATCGATCAGCGGCATGTCCCAGCGTCGCATCTGCCGGGCGAGCGCGAACAGGGCGGCCTTGGACGCGCCGGTGCGGGCGCTGAACATGCTCTCGCCGAAGAACATCCGGCCGATCGACACGCCATAGATGCCGCCGACCAGGTCTTCGCCGTCGAACACTTCCACGCTGTGGGCGAAACCTGCCGCGTGCAGCGCCGTGTAGGCGTCGCGCATGGCGTCGGTGATCCAGGTGCCGTCCTGGCCGGGACGCGGCGCCCGCGCACAGGCACCGACCACCTCGGCAAATGCGGTGTCGGCGCGCAGCATCCAGCCGCTGCTGCGCAGGGCACGCGCGAACCGGCGGTTGGGACGCAGCGTCGCGGTTTCAAACACCGTGCGCGGATCCGGCGACCACCACAGGATCGGCTGGCCTTCGGAGAACCACGGAAACACGCCTTGGCGATAGGCGTTGCGCAGCCGCGGCACTGACAGATCGCCACCGAATGCGAGCAGACCATCGGGACGGCGCAGCGCGCTGTCGACTGGCGGAAACGGCGCGTCCGGCTCCACGCCGAGGCGCGGCAGATGCAGGCTCACGGCGTGGGCTGCCGGAATGGACTGCTGGCCGCGAGCGTCGCGGCGTACCCGCGGATCGACTGCGCTTCCTGGTCGCACCAGTCGCCCAGCGCTTGGCGGAATGCGGGATCGGCAATCCAGTGCCGGCTGTGCACCAGCGTCGGCAGGAAACCGCGCGCGAGCTTGTGTTCGCCCTGCGCGCCGGGTTCGAAATGGCGCAGGCCCTCGCGCAGGCAGTAATCGATGCCCTGGTAGTAGCAGGTCTCGAAATGCAGGCCGGGCAGGGTGGCGATCGCGCCCCAGTAGCGCCCGTACAACGTGTCGCCGCTGCGGAGGCACAGCGCGCCAGCGGCCGGCACGTCGCCGAGATCGGCTAGCACCAGGACCAGCTGGCGCGGCATCGTCGCGGCGAGATGCCTCAGGAAATCGAGCGTCAGCGCGGGCGAGTTGCCGTACTCGGCGAAGGTCTGCAGGTAGAAGCGGTACATCGTCGCGAGATCGTCGTCGCTGGCCTCGTCGCCGTGCAGCACGCGGAAGGTCACCCCGGCGCGCGCGACCTTGGCGCGTTCCTGACGGATGTTCTTGCGGTGCTTGTGGTCCATCGCGCCGAGGTAATCGTCGAACGTCGACCAGTCGCCGGGATTGCGCCAGTGGTACTGCACGTCGATGCGGGGCAGCCAGGCGGCGTCGAAGGCATCCGCTTCGGCTGCGGTATGGAAATTGACGTGGGCGGACGACCAGCCCGCATCGCCAGTTGCGCGTTCGATGGCGACGCACAGCGCGGTCCGCGCATCGGCGTCGCGTGCCAGCAGACGTGGGCCGGTCACCGGCGAGTAGGGCGAGGCGACCAGCAGCTTCGGGAAATAGTCATGGCCGTACTGCGCATAGGCACGCGCCCAGGCGTGGTCGAACACGAACTCGCCATGCGAGTTGGTCTTGCGGTAGGCCGGCGCGGCGGCAATCAGCGTATCGCCGTCCCACAGCGTCAGATGCTGCGGCGTCCAGCCCCATTCGGCGCGCAGGCAGCCGTGCTGCTCCAACCCCGAGAGAAACGCATGGCTGACGAATGGATTGCCGTCGTGCAGGGCATCCCATTCCGCCGCCGCCACATCCGACAGCTGCGACAACACGCGCAGCACGGTCATCCGCTGCGTCCGTCGACGCTGTCGCCGGCTTCGATGACGGTGCGCCGCAACAGCTCGCGATCAGGCTCGAACGTCAGTGCGGTCATCGCGCGCGCCATCGCCAGGCCGGCATGACGACTCGCGGCCGCAGCGAATGCGGGATCGCCGGACGCGGCGATCGCCGCCAGTCCCTTCTGCATGCGGATGCCGATTTCCACCAGACCGGCGCCGTCGCGTGCCAGCGAGGGATAGAGATCGCTGAAGACGTCGTCGATGTCGATCGCGGGCACGAACACGCGCGCATGGCGGATTTCGGTTGCAGCTGCCGGTACGCCCAGCCGCGCCCATTCGCACATCAGCCGGGTCACGGTGCCGATGATGTCGATCGCGGTGCCGGCATCGTTGATGCTGGCCGACAGTGCGCGGCTGCCGATCTCGGTCAGAACGACGAAGCCGTAGCGCGGGTCCTGCTCGAAGCTGCGTTCGTCGCTGATGGTGAACGCGCTACGCACGCGTTCGACAACCGCATTGGTTGCGGGCAGACCGCGCGCCGCGACCAGCGCACGACCGGGCGCAGCGAACACGCCTGGCAGCGACATCACGTGGATCTCGCCGTCATGTTCGGCCGCGATCACCGCCAGCAGCGCGACATCGATGTGCTCGACGTAGCCGATGTCCTGGGCCTCGAACGGCGTTGCATCTGCCGGCACACCGGGCGAGGGCGCCGCGCCGAGATAGGGATCGGCCGTGTACTGGCGGATCGCGCGCCGGGTCACGTCCTCGACCAGATTGATCGTCGCGCCGAGCCGGCCGAAGCTCGACAGCTGTTCGATCCAGCGCAGCAGGGTCAGGGTGATCAGCACGATCACCAGCACGGTGGAGGCGAACAGCACGACGCGACCGCTGTCGCCGTAGATGCCGGTGCTCAGCGCGATCAGGCCGACGACCGCGAACAGGAACGCACCGATGAAGGTCGCCAGCGCGCCCTGGGCGCCGCTGTCGGCGATCAGCAACCGCGTCGCGCGCGGCGTGGCGCTGGTCGATGCCGAGCTGTAGGCCGAGACCATCGTCGACAGCGAGAACGTCGTCACCGCCAGCATCGACGCGGCGAGGATGCCGAGGAGGTTGCCGACCGAATCCGCGCCGATGCGCCCGGCCAGCGATTCCGGAATCCAGGTCTTGACCAGGGCGCCGACCAGCGCGGTGACGATCGCCAGCCCGCAGTAGATCGTCGCGCGCACCCACATGCGCCGGGATTCCCGGCGCAGGATCAATCGCAGTTGCGCCAGGGTCATGCGCAGCGTCCCGCGCGCGGGGCCGGAACGCATGCGCCTGGCATCGGGACTCAGCCCTGCTGGTCGAGGAAGCGTTCGGCGTCGAGCGCGGCCATGCAGCCGAAGCCGGCCGAAGTGATCGCCTGACGGTAATGCTGGTCGGTCACGTCGCCGGCGGCAAACACGCCGGCCACGTTGGTCGAGGTCGCATTGCCGTCGATGCCCGAGCGGATCTCGAGGTAGCCGTTGTTCATCGCCAATTGGCCTTCGAACAGCGTCGTGTTCGGCGTGTGGCCGATCGCGACGAAGAAGCCGTGCACGGCGATCTCGCGGGTGCTGTCGTCCTGTACGGACTTCAGGCGCAGACCGGTCACGCCGGCCTCGTTGCCCAGCACTTCGTCGACGGTGTGGTGCCACATCGGCACGATCTTGCCGGCCTGGATCTTCGCGTTGAGCTTGTCCTGCATGATCTTCTCGGCGCGCAGCGTGTCGCGGCGATGGACCAGATAGACGGTCTTGGCGATGTTCGACAGGTACAGCGCTTCCTCGACGGCGGTGTTGCCGCCGCCGACCACGGCCACGTCCTGGTCCTTGTAGAAGAAGCCGTCACAGGTGGCGCAGGCGGAGACGCCGCGACCCTTGAACGCGTCCTCCGACGGCAGGCCGAGGTACTTCGCGGTCGCGCCGGTCGCGATGATGATCGCGTCGGCGGTGTACTCGCCGCTGTCGCCCTTGAGGCGGAACGGACGCTGTGACAGGTCGGCAGTGTGGATGTGGTCGAAGATGGTCTCGGTGTCGAAGCGCTCGGCATGCGCCTGCATGCGCGCCATCAGGTCCGGACCCATCAACCCGTGCGCGTCGCCCGGCCAGTTGTCGACCTCGGTGGTCGTCATCAGCTGGCCGCCCATCTGCATGCCGGTGATGACCACCGGTTTCAGGTTGGCGCGCGCGGCGTAGACGGCGGCGGTCCAGCCGGCGGGACCGGAACCGAGGATCAGAAGACGGATGTGGCGGGGGCTGGCGGAAGAAACGCTCATGTATACTCGCGGACTACGGCACTGCGGCCTGACGTGACCCATAGCTTGGCGGTGCGCCCCCCGCAAAACAAGGTTCGGCCACGTCAGCCGACCGGAACAATCCATCCGCGACACGCCGCCGAAAGCGGCGTTTTTTTGTGCAGGAGTCGGCGACATGCGTATCGGTATCCCGAGTGAGACCAAGACCCTCGAAGGCCGCGTGGCCCTGGTGCCCGAGGCGGCAGGCGATCTGGTCAACCGCGGTCACGAGGTGTGGGTGCAGCAGGGCGCTGGCCTGAAGTCCGGCTTCAGCGACGAGGCCTACACCCGTCTGGGCGTGCACATCGCGCCGGATGCGGCCGCGCTGTACGAGAAGGGCGAACTGATCGTCAAGGTCAAGGAGCCGATCGAGGGCGACCTCGCGCTGCTGCGTAAAGACCATCTGCTGTTCTGCTATCTGCACCTGGCGCCGCTGCCGGAGCTGACCAAGCGTCTGCTCGACATCGGCCTGACGGGCGTCGCGTTCGAGACCGTCGAGCTCGACAACGGCGAGCTGCCGCTGCTGGCGCCGATGTCGGTGATCGCCGGCAAGATCGCCGTACAGATCGGCACGCATTACCTGCATCAGCCGCTGGGCGGCAAGGGCAAGTTGCTCGGCGGCCTGCCGTCGACCGAGCGCGGCAAGGTCGTGGTGTTCGGCGCCGGCGTGGCCGGTGGCGCATCGGCAGCGCTGGCCGCGGCCGGCGGCGCCAACGTCGTGGTGTTCGAGAAGCGCCAGGACCGCATGGAACAGATGATGCGTCTGGGCAACAACGTCACCGCGCTGTATCCCTACGACGACGTCGTCGCCCGTGAGGTCGCCTCGGCGGATCTGGTGATCGGCGCCGTGCTGGTCACCGGCGCAGTCGCACCGCACGTGGTCACCCGCGAGATGATCAAGTCGATGGAGGACGGCAGCGTGCTCGTCGACATCTCGATCGACCAGGGCGGCTGCTTCGAGACCTCGCGCGGCACGACCTGGAAAGAGCCGGTCTACGTGGAAGAGGGCGTCACCCATTTCTGCGTGACCAACATGCCCGGCGCCGTGCCGCAGACCTCGTCGCAAGCGATCTGCGCGGCGATTTTGCCGTGGGTCAACAAGCTGGCCTCGGGCCAGTGGCGCGACAACCCGGCCCTGGTCCGCGGCATCAACGTCGAAGGCGGCAAGCTCGTGCATCCTGCGCTGCAGGGCATGAAACTTTGACGTAAGATCAACCACCTGGGCCCCTTTCTTCAGGTAATTACATACGGTGGCACGTCCGCTTTCCGATCGCGCCAAGCGCTCGCGCAGTCCCGGCAAGGACGCCGGTACGCCGGCGTCGGCCGCTGCGCCCAATCCGCGTCGGCAACGGCTGGTGCGCGATATCGCACTGATCGTCATCGCGCCGTTCCTGCTGTATCTGCTGGCCTGCCTGTTCACGTATTCGCATACGGATCCGGGCTGGACCAATGCCGGCAGCGTGACCACGCCGCTCAACAACGTGGGCGGTCCGGTCGGCGCGTGGATCGCGGACGTGCTGCTGCACCTGTGCGGCTACGTGGCCTATGTGTTGCCCCTGATCCTCGGCGCGATCGCCTGGATCGCGCTGTTCGGCATCGAGCGTGATCCCGAGCGCCAGGCCGATTTCGGCCCGGCGCTGCGACTGGTCGGCATCGTCGGATTCCTGGTGTCGTCCACCGGCCTGCTGTATCTGCGCCTGCCTGCGGTGGAGAACCTGTCCGCGGGCGGCGGCGGCATCCTGGGCCGTCTGATCGGCAATGCGCTGTACGGCGGCTTCGGCCCGGTCGGCGGCAACCTGTTCCTGCTCGCGCTGTTCCTGGTGTCGGTGACGCTGGCGACGGGCCTGTCGTGGTTCGCGCTGATGGACCGGATCGGCGGCTGGGTCATGCGCCTGCCGGTGCTGTTCCGCCGCGGCAGCAAGCAGGCGACCGACTGGAAGGAAGCCCGCGAACATCGCGAAGAGCGCACCGAGGCACGCAAGGTCGACACCGAACTGCGGGCCAAGCGCGCACCGGTGAAGATCGAAGTGCCGCCGACCCCGCCGGTGGTCGAGAAAAGCGAACGCGCCAAGCGCGAGCAGCAGATCCCGATGTTCCATGGCGTCAACGCCAACGGCTCGGACCTGCCGCCGCTGTCGCTGCTCGACGATCCCAAGCCGCAGCCCAAGGGCTACGACGAGGAGACGCTGGAAACCCTGTCGCGGCAGATCGAGTTCAAGCTCAAGGACTTCCGCATCGATGTGGAGGTCAAGGAAGCGCAGCCGGGTCCGGTGATCACGCGCTTCGAGATGGAGCCCGCGCCGGGCGTCAAGGTCAGCCAGATCAGTTCGCTGGACAAGGACATCGCCCGCGGTCTGTCGGTCAAATCGGTCCGCGTGGTCGACGTGATTCCGGGCAAGTCGGTGATCGGCTTGGAAATCCCGAACGTGCGCCGGGAGATGATCTATCTCTCCGAGCTGCTGCGCTCCAAGGAATATGACAAGTCGCCGAGCCCGCTGACGCTGGCGCTGGGCAAGGGCATCAGCGGTCAGTCGGTGGTCGCCGATCTGGCGCGCATGCCGCATCTGCTGGTCGCCGGTACCACCGGCTCGGGCAAGTCGGTCGCGGTCAACTCGATGGTGCTGAGCCTGCTGTTCAAGGCCAGCCCGAAAGAACTGCGCATGCTGATGATCGACCCGAAGATGCTGGAGCTCAGCGTCTACGAGGGCATTCCGCATCTGCTGGCGCCGGTGGTCACCGACATGAAGGAGGCCGCGAACGGCCTGCGCTGGTGCGTGGCGGAGATGGAGCGCCGCTACAAGTTGATGAGCGCGGTCGGCGTGCGCAACCTGGCCGGCTTCAACAAGAAGGTCAAGGACGCGCAGGACGCCGGACAGCCCATGTCCGATCCGCTGTTCCGGCCGAATCCGGAATCGAGCGACGTCGCCGAACTGCTCGAGCCGCTGCCCTACATCGTCATCTTCATCGACGAATTCGCCGACATGATGATGATCGTCGGCAAGAAGGTCGAAGAACTCATCGCGCGTCTGGCGCAGAAGGCGCGTGCGGCCGGCATCCACCTGATCCTCGCCACGCAGCGCCCGTCGGTGGACGTGATCACCGGCCTGATCAAGGCCAACATCCCGACCCGCATCGCGTTCCAGGTCAGCTCCAAGATCGATTCGCGCACCATCCTCGACCAGTCCGGCGCGGAAACGCTGCTCGGCAACGGCGACATGCTGTACCTGCCGCCCGGCACGGCAATGCCCGAGCGCGTGCACGGCGCGTTCGTCTCCGACGAGGAAGTGCACCGCGTCGTCGAACACCTCAAGCAGAGCGGCCGGGCCGACTACATCACCGGCGTGCTCGACGAAGTGCAGACCATGGGCGACGGCACCGTCGTCGGCGCGACCGGTCTGCCGGAAGCGAGCAGCAGCGGCGGCGACGAGAGCGATCCGCTGTACGACGAAGCGGTCAAGATCGTCACCGAAACCCGCCGCGCCTCGATTTCCGGCGTGCAGCGCCGGTTGAAGATCGGCTACAACCGCGCCGCGCGCCTGGTCGAAGCGATGGAAGCGGCCGGCGTGGTGACGCCGCCCGAGCACAACGGCGACCGCAGCGTGCTCGCGCCGCCACCGCCGCCGCGCTGATACAGGCGCCTCGGAAGCAGCACTGCATGAATCGACGGCCCAGGCCGGGCCGGTCGATCCACGGCAGCATCGCCGCATTCAGGCAATGATTCGCACACTCCTGTCATTCCCCACCGAACCCGAGGTCCCGAGGATGCGTCCGATGATCCGTCATTCCCGCTGGTTGCTCGCTGCCGCCGTCCTGACCGTCGCCGGTCTGGCCCAGGCCTCCGATGCCCGCGCGCAGCTCGACCAGTTCACCCGCGGCCTCAAGGGGCTGCAGGGCCAGTTCACCCAGCAGGTCACCGACGGCAACGGTCGCGTCCGCGAGAGCTCCAGCGGCAGCGTTGCGCTGTCCGCGCCGCGTCTGTTCCGCTGGGAATACGTCAAGCCGTATCCGCAGCTGATCGTGGCCGACGGCCGCACGGTGTGGGTCTACGACCCCGATCTGCAGCAGGTCACGCGCCGCTCGCAGGGCAGCGAGGAACAGGACAGCCCGCTCGCGGCGCTGATCGACCCCTCGAAGCTCGACCGCGATTTCCAGGTTGAGAACGCGCCTGCGGCCAATGGCCTGTCCTGGCTGCAGCTGCGACCGAAGCAGGCCGACGGCGCCTCGTTCGAGCGTGCCCGGCTGGGGTTCGGCACCGACGGCAGCCTGTCGCGGATGGAAATCCACGACACCCTGGGCCAGCGCACGACGATCAGCTTTACCGGCTGGACCCGCAATCCGAGCTTCGCGGCGGATACGTTCCGCTACACGCCGCCGGCTGGTGTGGACGTGGTCGGGGAGGAATAGGTTCGTCGCGTCCCGCGCGACAGGATTCGCGAGACCCCGTATCGAACGGCCGCCTTCAGGCGGCCGTTCGCGCTTCCAGGGTCAGGCGTCGTCGCCACAGGCGTTGCATGCAAAGCCCGTCATTCCCGCGGCTCTTAACGGCCGAACGGCTGGTCAGGGGACGCGTATCCGGTCATCCAGTGCCCTTACTTTCAATGGTTGAGAGTCGCTGGATGACCGGACACGGGTCCGTTGAAAACCCTGCTCTCGCAGGGATCGCGGCGCAATGTGGTTTGCGTCCGTCTTCAGTGTGCAAGCGCTTCACCGACCTGCCGCATCGGCGTGAATGCAGGCAGCACGAGCTGGTAATCGAATGCGGCGGCGTCCGGCTGACGGCCGCCTTCGCGTGGCGAGGTGACCGGCGCCGGGCCGCAGTGGTCGATCTCCATGCAGGCCCAGAATTCGCCGCGGTGCGCGGTGATATCGACCGACAGCGGACCTAGATCGCGCAGGTGCGCGGTCATGGGCAACTGCGGCAACAGGGCCGGCGCATCGTGTGGGCGCTGCCGCATTGCGTGGACATTGCCGGTGACGACGACGATGCGTCCGCGCGGCAGCGCTGCGTGCGCTCGACGGAGCACATGCGCCATTGCCGCTTCGCAGGTGCCGCGTTCGAAGCAACGGCGACCACGCGGATCGAAGGGCAGGATGGCGACATCGCGACCCGCCCGGCGCAGCCGGGCGATGCGCTCGACCAGCGCGATCACATCCTCGCTGCGGCGCCCGTCATTGTCCGCCGCCGCGACGCGCCACCACGGGCGCTGGCGCAGAGCATCGATCGCCGCATCCACGCCCGACACCGCATCCCGCACGGCGGCGTGCTCGCCCACCGGGATTTCGAGCGCAAGCAATACGGGTTCGGCTGTACTCCAGTGTTCGACCAGATCGCCGGCCAGCAGCGGCACTTCGCGCGTGCCGTGCAGTTCACCGAGCACGACCAGCCGATGCCCGGCGCTTTCCCGGACCAGCGTGTCCACCGCATCGCCGCGCCAATCCGCGGCCACGGTGGTCGACGCGGCCAGCCACAGCAGGGCGCATGCCAGGCGGGCCAATGGCCGTCTTGCGGTTGTGATCACGGCTGCGTGTCGCAATATCGTCATCCCGGCACTCCGTTGCAGCCCTAGGTCACAGGTTAATCGCGTGCCCCGTTCCCGCACATCCCGCGCCGACGGCGGCGACCTGCTGCAGGTCGACCGCAGCGCCATGCGTCCGCTGGCCGAGCGCATGCGCCCGGCGACACTCGACGAGATGGTCGGCCAGCGTCGTCTGCTGACCGAAGGCACCGCACTGCGCACGGCAGTCGAAGCCGGCAAGGTGCACTCGATGGTGCTGTGGGGACCACCGGGCTGCGGCAAGACCACGCTGGCGCTGTTGCTGGCGCATTACGCGGATGCCGAGTTCAAGGCGATCTCGGCCGTGCTGTCCGGTCTGCCGGAGGTCCGCCAGGTCCTGGCCGAGGCCGCACACCGCTTCGATGGCGGGCGCCGCACGGTGCTGTTCGTCGACGAGGTGCACCGCTTCAACAAGACCCAGCAGGATGCCTTCCTGCCGCACATCGAGCGCGGCACCATCGTGTTCGTCGGCGCGACCACCGAAAACCCGTCGTTCGAACTCAATTCCGCGCTGCTGTCGCGGTGCCGCGTGCACGTGCTGGAGTCGGTGTCGCCCGACGACATCCTCGAATCGTTGCACCGTGCGCTGGCCGATGCCGAGCGCGGTCTCGGCGATCGGGGCCTGCGGATCGCAGAGGATCTGCTGCGCCTGATCGCAGTGGCCGCCGATGGCGACGTGCGTCGCGCATTGACCCTGCTGGAGATCGCCGCCGAACTGGCGGGCGAGGGCGGTGAAGTCACCGCCAGCACGATCGAGCAGGTACTGGCCGACCGCACGCGCCGGTTCGACAAGGGCGGAGAGCAGTTCTACGACCAGATCTCGGCCCTGCACAAATGCGTGCGCAGTTCGAATCCCGATGCCGCGCTGTACTGGCTGGCGCGGATGCTCGATGGCGGTTGCGATCCCGGTTATCTCGCCCGGCGCATGACCCGCATGGCGGTCGAGGACATCGGCCTGGCCGATCCGCGTGCCCTGCAGATGGCGGTGGACGCCTGGGACACCTATGACCGTCTGGGCAGTCCGGAAGGCGATCTCGCACTGGCGCAGCTGGTGATCTATCTGGCCAGCACCGCGAAATCCAACGCTGCCTACATGGCCTTCAACCAGGCCAAGCGCGACGTGCGCGAGTACGGCACGCAGGACGTGCCGCTGCACATCCGCAACGCGCCGACCAAGCTGATGAAGGAACTCGGCTACGGCACCGGCTACCAGTACGACCACGACGCCGAAGGCGGCATCGCGCTCGACCAGACCGGGTTTCCGGATGCGATGGGCGAGCGGGTCTACTACCAGCCCGTCGCGCGCGGCATGGAGCTCAAGCTCAAGGACAAGCTGGATGCACTGCGCGCCGCGCGCGCGGAAGCCGTGCGCCGCGCCGGCGACGCTGGCAACGACTGAAGCCACGCCGATTTCCTGACGCCGGACTGGGCCGTGTGCGTCTCTTCGACACGCCGATCGGCGATACCGTCGCATTGCATCCCGCGGAACGCTGCACCGCATGATCCCGGATGGAGATGCGGATGCGCGGTCTGCTCCTGCTGTGCCTGTGCCTGTGCCTGTGCCTGACGGCGCCGGCGGCTGCCCAGTCGGTCCACAAATGCGCCGATGGCCGGGGCGGGCACGTCTACCAGTCGCAGGCCTGCCCGCAGGGTGAATCGCTACGCACCTGGGAGGCGGTCCCGGATCCCGCGTCGACGTCGACACCCACGGTCGCCAACATCCGTCCACCCGAGCGTCCACAACAGGCTTCGACGTCGCGCCGGACCCGGGAAGCCGCTTCGGCCGCGCCGGCCCGCCGTGACGATCAGCACGCCCGGTGCTTGGCTGCACGCGCCAGCCGCGACAGCGCGCTCCAGAAGCTCGGTCATCGCCGAAAGTACGACGACCTGCGCCGGCTCAACGAGCGCGTATCGGCGGTCTGCAACCACCGCGGCAGGTCATGAAAAAGGGGCGCACGTGCGCCCCATCCATCGTCCCAGTTGCCCGACGTGCCGGACGTAACCCGCATTCGCCAGGACGGCGTCCCGCGGCTCAACCGAGCGGCTCCGCTTCCCGGTCAGCGCGACGGACATCCGGGTGGACATCCGACGCGCTGCACGCGGTCGGCCACGCGTCCTCAGCGCGGCAGCGGGTGGGTCGGCTCGTCCACCGGCGGCGTGGCTTCGCCGCGCACGCGCATCGCATTGCGCTTGGCCCACAGGTTCAGCATCTCGACCGCAGCCGAGAAGCCCATCGAACCGTAGATGTAGCCCTTCGGAATGTGCACACCGAAGCCATCAAGCAGCAGATACATGCCGATCAGCACGATGAAGGTCAGCGCCAGCATCTTCACCGTCGGGTTCGCGTCGATGAACTTGCCCAGCGGCTGCGCCGCCAGCAGCATCACCGCGACCGCCAGCAGGATCGCGCAGACCATCACCGGGACGTAGTCGCCGGCCATGCCGACGGCGGCGATCACCGAGTCCAGCGAGAACACGATGTCGATGACCGCGATCTGCGCGATCACCGCGCCGAACGAGGCGGTCGCCTTGCCGACCGTGCCGTGCGCTTCGCCGTCTTCGCCCTTGAGCTGCTCACGGATCTCCATCGCGCCCTTCACGATCAGGAACAGGCCGCCGAGGATCAGCACCAGATCGCGGACCGACACGCCGCGGCCGAAGAGTTCGAACAGCGGCTCGGTCAGGCCGGCCAGCCAGGCCAGCATCAGCAGCAGGCCGATGCGCGTGATGCACGCCACCGCGATACCGAACTTGCGCGCGAACTCGCGCTGCTCGACCGGCAGCTTGGCCACCGCGATCGAGATGAAGACCAGGTTGTCGATGCCGAGCACGATCTCGATCGCACTGAGCGTGATCAGCAGGATCCAGACCTGCGGGTCGGTAATCAATTCCATCATCGGTGACACGTCCTCAGTGGGGTTCGGGCAACGCGGCGGCCATCAGGCGCGCATCGGAGCACGCAGGATCTGACGGCGGCGTGTGTATCAGATCGACCCGGAGGTCGGCAGCGGGGCAGGCACGTTGAGCTGGCCGCCCGAGGCGACGTAGGCGGCGAGCGCCTGGCCCTGGCTCAGCAGATGCTGTTCCATCGTGCGGCCGGCGGCCTCCGCATCGCGCGTGCGGAAGCAGTCCATCAGGGCGCGGTGTTCGGACAGCGACTGCGCCGTGCGGCCAGGGGTCAGCAACTGCCGGCCGCGGTGCATCTTCAGGATCCGGTGCAGGTCGTGGGTGATGCGGATCAGCCACGGGTTGCCGGCGTAGCGCTGCACGGTCTCGTGGATGACGTAGTTGTTGCGGTAGTACTCGGCGATGTTGCCGGTCTCGACCGCGGATTCCATCGCCGCGTGCAGACTTTCCAGCAGCGCCAGCCCAGCGTCGTCGATGTTGCGCACCGCCTCGTGCGCGCAACGCCCTTCGAGCATCGCCATCACCGGAAACAGCTGGTTGAGATCCTCAAGCGTCAGCCGGGTCACGCGACTGCCGCGGCCCGCATCGATCTGCACCAGGCCTTCAGCGGCCAGCAGCTTCAGCGCTTCGCGCAGCGGCGTGCGGCTGATGCCGAGGCGTTCGCACAGATCCGGCTCGTCGATCCATTCGCCCGGCGGCAGCTGATAGTCGTAGATCAGCTCGCGCACCTGCTCGGCGACTTCTTCGTAGAGCGGTGCACGTTTGCGCGTAGGTGTGGAGCCGATGGCCATGATCTGAGCGGAAATCCAGGACGTTGCAGTGTATCGGGGTTGGTGTGCGGACGACCCGGCCTGCCGCGGAGGGGCGACAGACCGGGCGCCGCGTGGAACAGGCTTACATCCAGCCCGGCACGACGAAGATCAACCAGGCCAGCAGCGGGGCGAACGCCACCACGAGACCGCTGTAGATCAGGAACCGGCGGAACAGCGCTTCGCGTTCTTCCTTCGCGGCCGAGGCCACGACCAGCGCGCCGTTGGTCGAGAACGGGCTCACATCGACGACCGTCGACGACACCGCCAGCGCGCAGATCACGCCGGCCGCGCTCAGATGGCCCTGCATCAGGAACGGCACGGCCAGCGGAATCGTCGCGCCCAGCACCGCAGCGGACGAGGCGAACGCCGACACGATGCCGCCGACGTAGCAGACCAGCAGCGCGCCCAACAGCGGAATGCCGATGCTCGAAACGCCATGGCCGACGAAATCGACCGCGCCCGCGTTCTGCAGCACACCGATCTAGGTCACCACGCCGGAGATCAGCAGCACCGTCGACCAGCTGATGCCGTCGACCGCGCCCTTCTGGCTGTTGGGCGAGAGCAGGGCGAGCACCACGGCGACGGTGATCGACACCAGACCGACATTGAGGTCGTAGATCAACGCGCCGACACCGAGACCTGCAAGACCGATCAGGGTGAACAGTCGCTCGCGGGTCATGCCGACGGCTTCGAGCGCGTCGGGATCGTTCGACAGCGTGCCGCCGCCGGCCGACAGCAGTGCACCGTGGCCTTCGATCGCGAACTGTCGCGACGAAGCCTGCGGGCCGCCCGCGACCGCGAACTCGCCACCGCCTGCGCTCGCCGCCATCGTCACCGAACCGCGGCGCAGCAGCGAGATGCCGCCGAAGGCGAAGAAGCAGATCACGCCCATCATCAGGTTGAAGCCGAGGCTGGTCAGGAACACCGCCATCTCGGTGACCTCGAGTCCGGCCTTCTGCACGACGCCGTTGGTGATGCTGCCGTAGACGCTGATCGGCGAGAAACCGCCGGCCTGCGCGCCATGGATCACCAGCAGACCCATCATCAGCGGATTGATCTTGTACTGCTTGGCAAAGCGCAGCGCGACCGGACCGATGATGGCGACCGCTGCCGGACCCAGCGCACCGAACGCGGTGAGCACCGCAGTGACCACGAACATCACCCACGGAATGGCGACGATGCGCCCGCGCACCGCACGTACCGCCCAGTGCACCAGCAGATCGATGGTGCCGTTCTTCTGTGCGATGGCGAAGAGATACGTGATGCCGACGAGCGTGAGGAACAGATCGCCCGGAAAACCGGCGAGCACTTCCTTGCCTTCCATCCCGACGAACAGGCCGCCGATGATGAAGGCGAGCGCGAACGCGACCGCACCCATGTTGATGGGCAATGCGGTGGCGACGATGAACATGATCACCAGACCGATGATCGTTGCGATTTGTGGACTCATGCGCCCTCCCAGACACCTGACTCGGCGACATCACGGATGGAAGCCCGCCATCCCGGGTCAACACTCCTACTTGCGGTGCCGCACACTCATTGCGTCCGGCCCAGCGCGGCGTGCACCCAATCGGCAGCACCGTCCAGACTCCGGAACTCTTCGACCGCGCGAACTTCGCAGCACGGATAGGCGGGCGCGACCATGCGCGCGAGCGCATTGCCGGGCCCCAGTTGCAGGAACACGCGCGCGCCGCGCTCGAACGCCTGGCGCATGACCTGCGCCCACTCGACGGTCTGCGCGAGCTGAAGCGACAGCGTGCGTTCGACGGCGGCGCGATCGCGCACGGGGCGTGCATCAATGCCGGCGAGCACCGGCAGCGTCGGTACCTTTATCGAAGTTTCGGCGAGCACCTGCGCAAATCCGCGCGCGGCGTCTGCGAGCAGCTGCGTATGTGCCGGCACATGCACCGGCAGCGGACGCACCTCGGCGCCGCTTCTGGTTGCAACATCGGCCAGTGCCCGCAGCGCATCGAGCCGTCCGCCGACGACGAAGTGATCGGATCCGTTGGCGATGGCGATGTGCACCTCGTGCGCCGTGCACAGGGCCTGCAAAGGATCGCGTTCCAGGCCGAGTACGGCTTGCATGCCGGAATCCGAGGGACTCGCCTCGTCCATCAGCCGTGCGCGCTGCGTCGACAGTGTGAGACAGGTCGAAGCATCGAAGCTACCGGCGATCGCATGCGCGGCCAGCTCGCCGATGCTGTAACCGGCGACCAGCAGCGGCGGCGGCACACGGTCGCGCAGGCCTTGCCAGTGGGAGAGGCTGGCCGCGCACAGCAGGGGCTGCGCATTGGCGTTGTCGAAGCGGTCTTCGGATGCAGCGGCTTGGTCTGCGGTGCGGCCGAGGACATCCGCAGCCGCGTCGAGAATCGACTGCGCTTCGGCCACGTCACGTACGCGATCGAACATCCCGGCGTGCTGCGCGCCCTGACCGGGGCAGAGCAGGGCGAGGCTCATACGGCCTCCTGCTGCAGCAGAAACCAGCTGCAGGCCAGCAGGTCGGCGCTGCCGCCGGGGCTGAGCCGGCGCGCGGCGAATGCGTTGCAGATGGTCTGCAGACGCGGGCGCCAAGCGGGCGCGAACGCGCCGCCGTCATCGATGAATCCAGTCGCCTGTTCGCGCGCCCAGCGCAGGCCTTCGGCGCCGCCACGATGCAGCAGGTTGAGATCGTCGACGTGGGCGATGAGCTGCATCAGGGTGTGGCACAGCGCCGCTTCCCGCGACAGACCGGCACCCAGTGCATGACGCAAGGTCGGCAGCGCGAGCGTGCGCAGGACCGGATAGCCGGCCGCCGCCTGTTCGCGCACACCGGCAACGTTATGCCGCGCACGTGCGCGCTGGCCGGGGCTGTGCAGATCGAGCGGCGCGGCATCGAGCGCATGCGCCCACTGCCGCACGCCAGCGCAGACCTGCTCGCCGGTCGGTGTCGTGCCGGAGGTCTGTCGATGCGACGCAGCGGAGGCGACCAGCAGGCCGAGACTGAAGATCGCGCCGCGATGCGTGTTGACGCCACCGGTCGCGCGCAGCATCGCAGTCTCGGCGGCGATGCCGTGCTGCCGTAGCACCTCGAAGTCGTCGCCGCGCGCGCCTGCGGATGCAATCGCGCGGAAGTAATGCCGCAACGCGAACAGACTGCGCAGGAAGGTGCCGGCGTCCATGTCGTCGTGGCTGCCGGTATTGAATGGCGTGACCAGTCCGGGTTTCAGATCGCAGGCGAGTTCGGCGTGCAAGCTGACGATCGCGAGCCGGCCCAGGCGTGCGCTGTCGATGTCGACGCGGGGCGTGGAAACGCTATGCGCGACGGCGTTCATGCGGCCACGTCCTGCGCGGCGAACAGACGATCGCGATATTCCAGCATCGCGCCGTCGATGCGCTTGACCAGCACCTGGCGCGTGTCGCCGGCGTATTCGCGCCAGTGCACGGCGCCGCCATCGGCCAGACACAGCTCGCCGTCGACACGTTTGCCGGTTTTCGATTCCCAGGCCAGCAGACGTGCGACGAATGCATCGGCCTGCGCGGCGTCGTCCACCGTCCACAGCAGATCGATGTCCGAGCGTGCATGCACGTAGGGCAGACCGGTCAGCGCCTGCCAGGCGAACGCGCCGAACACGCGTGCCGGGCGGATGGTGTCGAGTGCGGTCAGGGCGTCGCGCCAGTCGTCGGGCAGGTGCGCATCCAGTCGCGTGATGACATCGCGCAAGCCCAGCGGCGACTGGTGCCAGACCACATGCTGCATCGGCACGCGCAGCGACAGGCGCTGCTTGCCTTCATCGGGCGGCAGCGGCACGCCGAGGCGCACGCGCGGATCGGGATCGCTCGCTGTGCGCCGCGCGACGACCGCGGGGAATCCGCGCGCGAACCACGCCGTCAGGCGCTTATCGTGTGCGGCCACGTCGGCCTGCCAGTCGGCCTCCGCCGACAGCCAGACCAGCGTGTGGCGGGCGAGCCGCTCAGGCATCGCCGTTGGCCACCGCGGCTGCCACGCGGGCCGAAAGCGTGCGCCCGCCACGTTCGGCGCCCAAGGTCGCGCGGCGATCGCCGTCAGCCGGCGTGTGCAAGGCCTGCAGCAGCGCCTGCGCGAGATCGCCGTTCCATACCGATTGCACCGCGCCCATCGCCACGTAGTTCTCCACACCGGGCGCGAACACCGGCGAGGTACGGCTCAGTGCCTGCAGTTTTTCCAGCGGCTGTTTGGTCACGCGCGCCATCGCGCGCAGATCCATGACGCGCACCTGCGCATCGGGCAGGGCGTGGATGTGATCGGCCATCAGCCCGAACGACAGGAAGCCGCCGCTGACCGATTCGCCGTAGACCAGGGTCACCAGCGTCGCACCACGTCGCCGCGCGAGATCCAGCGTCTGTGCCAGATGTGCGAAGTAGCCGTTGATGCCCAGCAGTTCGTCGCGGCGCGCGAGACGCTGGCCGGCGGTGTCGACCAGCATCACGATCGGTCGCTGCGGATGCGCGGCGGTGCTGGCGAGTACGGTGTCGGCGAGCGCGAGTGCGTGATCCACGCCGACTTCGATCTTGTCGGTCGTGCCGATGACGGTGACCTCGCCGTCGTCCGTGGTCGCGCTGCCGGTGAGCACGGAATCGTTGATGTCGATCGCATGACCGCGTGGAAACAGCGCATCGAGCAGGGTGTCGAGCGGCGCGGTCATGGCAGGCTCCGGTTCGCGGTGGCAGCGAGGAAGGCGTCGGTCTCGAGCAGCGGCAGGCGGTCCGGATCGGCGATGCCCTGCAGCGTCCAGATTTCCAGCCCATCGCGGCACTCGCCCCAGGCCTGCGCGCGTGCTTTCAGCGCGGTGTGGCGTGCCTGCAATGCGGCGAGTGCATCGTCGGTGTCGATGCTGGGTGTGTCCGGCTGCAGCGCATCGAACGCCGCCTGCGCGAACGCCTCGATCGCATCGGGCACCAGCACTTGCGCCTGATCGATCAGATAGCGGTGCTTGCCGCCCGTGACCCGCCAGACCAGGGCGCGGTCGCGCGAGTCGAATTCCTCCACGCCGCGCACCGTCTCGATCACTTCCGGGCCGGACAGCGACAGCCGGCCTTCCTCGGACATGATCACCGTCGTGCAGCAGCGGGCGACGATGCCCATGCCGCCGAATGCGCCGTTGCCACTGCCGATCAGGGCGACCACCGGCACGCCGGCCGCACGCGCGGCGAGGGTGGCACGCATGATTTCGGAAATCGCGATCAGCCCCGCGTTGGCTTCATGCAGACGCACGCCGCCGGTATCGAGCAGCAGCAACACGCCATCCGGCTTCTGCGCAGCCGCACGACGCAGCAGGCCGGTGAGCTTGGCGCCATGCACTTCGCCGACGCCGCCACCCATGAATTCACCCTGCTGCGCGGCGACCAGCACGGACTTGCCGCGCAAGCGGCCCGCGCCGACGACGATGCCGTCATCGAAGGCCGCCGGCTGGTCGAGCTGCGCGAGATGTGGACTCATCGCGCGATGCGTCGGCCCGAGAAACTCGACGAACGAATCGGCGTCCAGCAGACCCGCAATCCGCTCGCGTGCATCGGCCTCGTAGAAGCTGTGTCGGTGCGCGAGGCTCATGCGCGGCTCCCGGCGCGCAGGGTTTTGACTGCCTGGTCGAGACGCAGGCTCACGACGGCAGGCGTGGCGCCGGCATCGTTGATCGACACGCGCACGTCGCGCAGCGGATGGCGCTGGGCGAAGTCGGCAATCACCGCCTGCCAGATCGTGCCGAAGCCTTGCGCCGCGGTGACGATGCGCACGGTCAATTGCCCGTCCTGCAGCGCCGGTTCCAGCAGCACTTCGAGATTGCCCGAGGCGAGCACGCCGACCAGCACCGCATCGCCGGCGAAGCACACGGACGTCGTGCCATCGAATCGATAATCGAGGGTTTCCATCGCAGGCCCTTACCAGTTACGGAAGCGTTTGGGCGGGTCGTACAGACCGCCGGACCAGCGCACGAGATCCTTGACCGAGCGCGCGGCCAGCAGGTCGCGGCTGGCATCGCGCACGTTGATGCCGAGGTCCTCTGGACGGCGGATCACGCCGCGGTCGCGCAGGTTCTCGACCATCGCGCGATCGCGCCCGAGACCCACGGCCGTGTAGCCGGCGACGCCGCGGATCGCCTGTTCGCGCTCCTCCGGCGTACGGCACAGCAGCAGGTTGGCGATGCCTTCCTCGGTCAGCACGTGGCTGACGTCGTCGCCGTAGATCATCACCGGCGGCAGTGGCATCGACGCGCGTTCGGCGAGTTCCCAGGCATCAAGGCGATCGACGAAGGCCGGGGCCATATGTTCGCGGAAGGTTTCGACCATCTGTACGACCAGCTTGCGGCCACGTGGCATTTCGCCGGGGCGCGCGGCCTGTTGTCCGGCCTTGAGCCAGGCCTCGCTGGCGTGGCGACGGCCGCGTGCGTCCGAGCCCATGTTGGGCGCGCCGCCGAAGCCGGCGATGCGGTCGCGCGTCGCGGTCGAACTGTTGCCCTGCAGATCGATCTGCAGCGTCGAGCCGATGAACATGTCGCAGGCATAGAGACCGGCGGTCTGCGAGAACGCGCGGTTCGAACGCATCGAGCCGTCTGCACCGGTGAAGAACACATCCCCGCGCGCGGCGATGTACTGCTCCATGCCGAGTTCGGAGCCGAAGGAATGCACGGATTTCACGAAGCCCGATTCGATCGCCGGAATCAGCGCCGGATGCGGATTGAGCGCCCAGTGCTGGCAGATCCTGCCCTTAAGCCCCAGCGATTCGGCATACGTGGGCAGCAGCAGTTCAATCGCCGCGGTGTCGAAGCCGATGCCGTGATTGAGCCGGTTGACGCCGTACTCGGCGTAGATGCCCTTGATGGCCATCATCGCCATCAGCACCTGGATTTCGGAGATCTGCGCGGGGTCGCGGGTGAACAGCGGTTCGATGTGGTTCGGCTTCGGCGCCTGCACGACGAAGTTCACCCAGTCACCGGGAATGTCGACGCGGGGGAGGGTGTCGACGATCTCGTTGACCTGGGCGATCACGATGCCGCCGCCGAACGCGGTGGCTTCGACGATCACCGGTGTGTCTTCGGTATTCGGGCCGGTGTAGAGATTGCCGTGGCGATCGGCCGCCTGCGCGGCGACCAGCGCGACGCCCGGCGTGAGATCGATGAAGTAGCGGCCGAACAGTTCCAGATAGGTGTGGATCGCGCCGATCTGGATGCGGCCTTCGGCGACCAGGTTCGCCAGCCGCACGGCCTGCGGACCGGAAAACGAGAAATCGAGCTTCGATGCGATGCCGCGTTCGAACACGTCGAGGTGCGACGGCAGCGACAGCACCGATTGCACCATGTGCAGATCGTGGATGCGGGCGGGGTCGAGATCGGCGAGCGACCGGGCGAGGAAATCCGCCTGCTTCTGGTTATTGCCTTCGAGGCAGACCTTATCGCCCGGTTCGAGGATCGCGTGGAGCAGATGCCCGATATCGGCCGCGGCGACCTCGTGTCCGGTCGTCCACTCGGACGCCCGCTCCAGACGGGTGCGGCGGCTGCGTTCGCGGTGGTCCCAGCTGGGCTGCGCCATGACGGTCTCTCGTGATGATGGATTAATTACTCCATAATTATGAAAGGGACGCAATCCTGCGCTGCAGCAATCCGACGAGCGGCACAGGCGCATTCAAGTGCGAGCTGCGTATCGGGTGGGACGCGAGGGACACGCGCCGCCGTGGGTCATGCGGGCGCGGGATGCTGCAGGCGAGCGGGCGGCAGGCGTCTGGCGTGCCCGCGCGCGGGCAGATTCAGGCGTCGCGCCGCTTTGCCATCGGCAGCAGCGCGGTCGCCAGTCCCAACAGCGGCAGGAACGCGGTGACCTGGTAGACCCAGACGATGCCGCGTGCATCGGCAAGCTGGCCGAGTGCGGCCGCGCCGATGCCGCCGATTCCGAACATAAGTCCGAACATCAGGCCGGACACCATGCCGACACGGCCGGGCACAGCTTCCTGTGCGTAGACGACCAGCGCGGCGAAGGCCGAGGACATCACCAGACCGATGATTACCGAGAGTACGGCCGTCATCGCCAGGCCGACGTGGGGCAGGGCGAGCGCGAACGGTGCGACGCCAAGAAAGGAAATCCAGATCACGGCCTTGCGACCGATGCGATCACCAATGGGGCCGCCTGCGAACGTGCCCAGCGCGATCGCGCCCAGGAACAGAAACAGATAGACCTGGCTCTGCTGCACGCTCACGCCGAAGCGCTGGATCAGATAGAACGTGAAGTAGTTGGTGAACGAGGCGATGTAGACGAACTTCGCGAACATCAGCACCGACACCACCGCAATCGCCTGCACGATCTTGCCGCGCGGCAGGCCGGTGCCGCGGGTGACGGCGAGACGCGTCAGCCGCGCCTGGCCATGCAGCACCGTCCATTTCGTCAGCCGCAGCAGCACGAACACGGCGAGCGCGGCGACCAGCAGGAACCACGCGATGGCGGACTGCCCGTGTGGAATCACGATGGCCGCGGCCAGCAATGGGCCGATCGCCGAACCCGTGTTACCGCCGACCTGGAATGTCGACTGCGCCGTGCCGAAGCGTCCGCCCGAACCCATCCGCGCCACGCGCGAGGCTTCGGGATGGAAGGTCGCCGAGCCCACGCCGACGATCGCCGCGGCGACGAGCAGCGTCGAATAGCTGTGCGCCATTGCCAGCACGGCAATGCCCACGAACGTCACCGCCACGCCGGCCGGCAACAGCAAGGGCAGGGGACGCTTGTCGGTGTACAGGCCGATCCAAGGCTGCAGCAGCGACGCGGTGATCTGGTAGACCAGCGCGATCACGCCGATCTGGCCGAAATCCAGATCGAAATCCCCCTTCAGCATCGGGAAGATCGCCGGCAGCATCGCCTGGATCAGATCGTTGAGCAGATGCGCGAACGCTGCCGCACCGACGACGCGGATCGCGAAGCCCTGGGGCGGGTGGGAGAGATCGGTGGCCGGAGCGGTCGCGGCGGCAGGGACGGGGGCGGGATCGGACATCGGATGCGCTTGCATTCCGGCGTCGCGCAGCGGCGGGTGGCAGCAGAGATCCGCTGACCACCGCGGCCGGGCGGGTGTGCCGGACGTACGGGTCGTTGGGGGGCTGCAGAGTAGAGCCTCACGTGGCGCAAGTCCCGCGCGGTGGCGATACGGTCTGTCGCGTTCCGGTATCGGGCTTTGCAACCCCCGAACCTGGAACGGATGACGGGCATCCGTGGAGCGGAAACCCCGCTTCGGGATACCGTCACGCGCGGGATCGAAAACGTCTGCGCTGCCCCAGGGCAACGCTGATTAAATCTGGCCGTGTTCGTCATTCCCGCGAAGGCGGGAATCCAGTGCCATCGTTTTCAATGGCTTGAGAGCTTGGACTCCCGCCTTCGCGGTAATGACGACATTTTTCAGCGTTGCCCTAGAATCCGACGCTCAGGGGATGGAGTTTCAACGAATGGATTCGATGTCGAAGCGGCTCGCGCTGCTGGCGTACGCGCTTGTGTGGTCCAGTCCGGTCGCGGCCCAGCAGGTCTACAAATGCGTCAACTGGCAAGGCGCGGTGACCTACCAGTCAGAGCGTTGCAGTGATCGCGACCGGATCGATCGCGTCTACGACACGAACCGCGAGATCGAGGTCGACGGCCGCGTCGTCCGCAACTTCGTACCCAGCACGTCCGCGAACGATCCCGGATTGTCGCGGCGCTACGGCAGCCCGCAGAACGCCGATGGCAGTTACAAGTCGGATGCGCTGTGCGGTGTCGTGACCGCAGCGACCAGTGGCCACCGGCGTTACCGGAACATCGAAACACTCGCGGGGGATGCAAGGCTGCGCTCCGCGCATTGCAATCACACGCGCGGCCCGGGCGGCTGAAAGTCCGCGAAGTCGGCACGCTCGCTCGCAACAGGCGCAGCCGTGGAGCAATCCAGCCTTCGTCCATGGAACGCCGATGTCCGGAGCTGGATCGGGACTGACGCGCGGGCAGTCGACGGCCGCCTTCAATCGTGTCGTGCCGCGAGACGGCAACTGTGCGGATGCCCCGTCAGTCCGGTTTCACCTGCACGACGACCTTGCCTCTGGCGCGGCCCTTGCCCAGATGGACGAGCGCTTCGTGCGCCTGATCGAACGGAAACACCCGGTCGATGACGGGCCGGATCCGGCCGGATTCGAGCAGCGTGGCGATCTCCGCGAGTTGCGCGCCATCCGGACGCACGAACAGAAAGGAATAGGAGAGGTCACGCTGTTTCGCGAGGCGCCGGATTTTCCGGCTCATCCATCCGAACACCAGCGCCAGCAGACCATTGAGCTTGCGCGCACGAGCGAACGCCGGGTCGAGCGGCCCGACCAGCGAGACGATGCGGCCACCGGGTTTCAGGATGCCGACGGACTGTTCGATCACGTCGCCACGCAGCGTGCCGAGTACGACGTCGTAATCGCGCAGCACCGTGTCGAAGGTGTCCTGCGTGTAATCGACGACTTTATCCGCGCCCAGGTCACGCACCAGCGACACATTGCCGGTGCTGGTGGTCGTGCCGACGTATGCGCCCAGATGCTTCGCCAGCTGGATCGCGAACGTGCCGATGCCGCCAGAGCCGGCCGGTACGAACACCTTCTCGCCAGGTGCGAGATTCGCGCGCTCGCGCAGTGCCTGCCAGGCGGTCAGGCCGACCATCGGGATCGACGCGGCCTGCACGAAATCGAGATTGGCCGGTTTGTGGGCCGCGACGCGCTCGGGCACCGCTGCGAACTCCGCGAGTGATCCGTTGCCCAGATCGAACAGACTCGCGTAGACCGCATCGCCCGGCTTGAAGCGCGTCACGTTCCGGCCGACTTCGACCACGATACCGGCCAGATCGCTGCCCAGCGTCGCCGGCAGATCGAACTTCAGCACCGCTTTGAAGGCGCCTGTCGGAATCACGTTGTCGATCGGATTCAGACCCACCGCGTGGATCTGGACCAGCAGTTCGTCTGGGCCCGGGACCGGACGCGGCACATCGCTGAAACCGATGTCCGGCGACTTGCCGTAGCGCTTGAACGTGAGTGCCTGCATCGTGGTGCGTCCTTGAACTTGCGTGGGTCTGGCCGTTCGCAATGCGCCCGGCCGAGTCTGAAGTGGATCAGCGCGTGGCGTGGTACCGCTCGGCGGCATGCGCCTGGCGCAGATCCGACATCAGGCCCAGGCGCGCGGCGTCCAGTGCATCCCAGCGTTCGGCCACGTGCAGCGGCGGAATGGTCACGGCTTCGCGACGGTCGAAACCCACCAGCGCAGCATCCACCAGTTCGGCGGTGTCCATGAGATCGGGCAGGGTGTCAGGATCGATGCCCGCCCGCGCCCAGAGCTCGGTGCGGGTGCCGGCGGGGAGCACAGCCTGGACGTAGACGCCCTTCGGTTCCAGTTCCAGACGCAGGCCCTGCGACAGATAGAGCAGGAAGGCCTTGGTCGCGCCGTAGACCAGCGCGCCGAACTCCGGTGCGAAGCCCACCACGGATCCGATGTTCACGATCGCACCGGTGCCTGCCTGCGCGAGGCGCGGTGCAATGGCGGCGGCCAGCTGCGTGGGCGCTGTCGTATTGAGCGCGATCAGGCGCGCGACGCTGTCGCTGAACTGTTCCAGAAAGCCGCCCGCCTGGCCCGCGCCGGCGTTGTTGATCAGGATGCCGATACGGTCGTCCGTGCGCAGCCGCTCGGAAACGGCCGCCAGATCCTCGGCGTGGGTGAGATCGGCGCGCAGCACATCGACCTCGACACCGGTCTCCGCACGCAGGCGTGCCGCCAGTGCCTCGAGGCGCGCCTGGTCGCGCGCGACCAGGACAACATCGTGCCCGCGCTGTGCGAAGCGTTCGGCATAGACGGCGCCGATGCCGCTGGAGGCGCCGGTGATCAGGGCAGCGGGAAGCTTGTTCATTGGATTCGGACTCGGGTGGGTGACTCGAAAGGGCCAGTCGCGAGCCTGCGCAGGCGCAGGCAGTGCGTGTTCGCGGTCAATGATGATGATCGTAATCTTTGAAGTCAATGGTTTTGATGACGATCGACATCCATGTATGCTGGCCCCTCGAATTCGAGGCGAGGTCGGGCAATGCGAGTCACTAAGGCGCAGGCAGCGGCGAACCGGGCACACGTGGTGGACACCGCCGCGGCGCTGTTCCGGGAGCGTGGCTACGACGGCGTGGGCGTAGCCGACCTGATGGCGGCCGCCGGCTTCACCCACGGCGGTTTCTACAAGCAGTTCCGGTCCAAAGCCGACCTGATGGCCGAAGCGGCGGAATGCGGATTCGCCCAGGCCGCGCAGCGCGCCGAAGCCGGGACGCCGGCAGAGTTCGTCGCGCACTACCTGTCGCGCGAACACCGCGATGATCGCGGGAGCGGCTGCACCATGGCCGCGCTCGGCGCCGATGCAGCCCGCCAGCCGGAGGCCGTCAGAGCGACGTTCGCCGAGGGCATCGAACGGCTGCTGACCGATATCCGCAGCGCCGGCGGCGAAGACGCGGGATCAAAGAACATCGCCCAGGCGTCGCGCGCCGACACGCTGGACATGATGGCGCGCCTTGTCGGCGCGCTGGTGCTGTCGCGTGCATGCCCGGACGATTCGCCGCTGGCGGATGAGATCCTGGAGGCGTGCAGGGCAAAGGCACTCGGCGGCGAGCAGAAGGGCAAGTCAAAGCAGGTTTGAAGCCTGTGGGATTGCCTGGGCACCTATCCAGGACTTCGCATAATGTACATTATGTAATGTTTGGGGCAGTCCACGACAGGGGCGCCCTAAACAACTGATCTGCAAAGCGTTTCGCCCTGTTGTGTTCGCGGGGTGTTTACCGTTGGTGTCACTAAAACCGATTTATGTTGAGCTTCTGGACCGCTACGCCACGTTCCTACGGGTCTGCGGGCGGTCGCCGAAGACGGTGCTGGCGTACGCCGCGGTGGTCGCGCGCTTCTTGCCTGTGCAGGACGATGGCAGCACGGACGATCCGGTGCGGCGCTACTTGCGTGCGCGGTCCGCCCACCTGGGTCCGAACTCCGTGAATCTGGAGATCTCGGCGCTGCGGTCCTGGTTCGCGTGGCGGCACATGGTCGATCCGGCCGAATGGCAGCCGTCCGGCTACCCGCGCATGCGCCGGCCGCCGACGCGCCTGGTGCGCGCGCTCAGTGACCACGAGATGGGCGTACTGCTGGCCGCGCCGGATCTGTCGACGTTCGTGGGCCTGCGCGACCACCTGATCATGGCGACGCTCTACCAGTGCGGGCTGCGCGCCAGCGAACTGGCCGCCCTTGAACTGGGCGACGTGCTGCTGGATGGGCTGCTGCACGTGCGTGGCAAAGGCGGCAAGCATCGGCTGGTGCCGTTCGGTGGCCCGTGGCATGGGCTGCTGCAGACGTACCTGCAGAAGCGCGCCACGGTGAAACCGGGCAAGCGCGCGGCGCTGTTCGTGACCCGGCGTGGCCGACCGCTGCGGGATGGCCGCAGCGTCTGGGTGATCGTGAACCGATACGCGCGGCGCGCGCTCGGCCTCGGCTGCGGCTACTCGCGGGTTGAGGCCTACGGTGCCGGTCGGCCCTGGCAGGGCCACTACCCGCACCTGCTGCGCGCATCGTTCGCCACCGAGCTGATGAAGAACGGGCTCGACATCTTCGCCATCGCGCAGATGCTGGGCCACGAGAACGCCGAGACCACCACGCGCTATCTGGGCGTCGACCTGGCGCATCTGCGAACGGCCGCCGCCCACCATCCGCGCGCGCGCCGCGTCAGCGAGTGATCGCCGGCTAGAACGGGATGTTGTTGTCATTGAACTGCTGCTCGAGCTTGGACGGGTGGGCCGCGCCTGCCGGCGCGGCGTCATCGGATGTCGCTCCCCTGCCCCGGTGCTCGGGTCGGGTGTCGGCGTGCTCGCGCCCGCCGTGCCAGGTGATGCCGCCGGGCTCGGCATAGATCCACGTCGAGTAGCGATCGCTGCCGTCGCTCGCCTGCCACTTCTCGGTGCGCAACTTGCCTTCGACGGTGATCAGCCGGCCCGTCTTCAGGAACTTGCCGGCGTTCTCCGCGTCGCGGCCGAAGGCCTTGATGCGCAGCCATTCGGTGTGCTCGACACGTTCGCCCGCGCGGTCGCGCCAGACGTCGGTGACTGCGATGCGCATTTCGGCGCACGTGCCGCCGCCGGCGACCTTGACCGACGGGTCGGCGCCCAGGTGACCGGTGGCGATGAACTTCTGGTGGCCGCTCATGCTGCAATCCGCACGGGCACGTCCGCGGGCTCGCAGTTGGCCTCCACGAGCGCGCGGTGCGGCGGCGGACTCACGCTGTTGCCCACCATCGCAACGCTGCGGCTGACCGAAAGCGCCCGACCATCAGCGGTGCGGTCGATGATGTAATCGGCCGGGAATCCCTGCGCGCGGAACAGCTCGTGGCGCTGGAGCATGCGCAGGCCGATGTCGACGATCACATAGGGGGTTCCGCGGATGGTCACCGTGACCAGCGCAAGTCGATCCTTCGTGGTGATGGCATGCGCCGGATCGGTCAGGCTGCCCCACTGCCCGCCCTCGCCGTAGTAGCGCAGCAGGAACGCGGCGACCTGGAGCGCACCTGCCTCGTGCTCGGGGCTCAACTGGCACTCCACGACACCGAAGCGCGTGGCCCCGGCCAGCACCGTCGGCAGCGGCTGCTCCGGATCAATACCGTTGACGTTCTGCGCCATCGCCGCGAGGTGCGCTGTGCACAGACGCTGCTGGCTGCCCTTAGTCGAGATAGTAGAAACCGGCTCGCTCGCAGAGCGCGGGCGCGACGTGTTGCTGTTTGGTCCGCCGGCGGCCTGTTCGAGGAATGCGGTCACGACAGCGTGCTTCTGTCCATCGACGAGCGTGCCAACCGGCTTATCGAGTCCCGGAACGCGGGGCGCTTGGCCCGGGCGTTCGCCGTAGCCAGTCTGGATCAGCGTCGCCGCTGCCACGGCATAGCCTCCGCTCCCTGAGGCCGTGACTGTGCCAGCTGGGCCGTCCACTGACCTGACGCCACTTCCCCACCGCTGCACACCCCCGGGGCGGCCCTCGCCATGCGCGGCCTGCACCAGCATCGCTGCAGCCACCGCATGCGATCCACCCTTCGGCCAGGCCGTCACCGTGCCCAGGGGCTCGCCACCATCGGCGACGCCGTTTGCTGATGCATTGGCGCACTGAACGATGGCGGGCGAGATCACCAGATTGCGACCTTGGCACGTGGTCACCGCCGGCAGTGGTTCGCGCACAGACTTCGGGCTGTTGTTGGTGTTGTTCGGCACGATGAAAGGTTCGGCCGCGTCCAGTACATAGCGACGGATGCCACGCGCGATCCGTCGCAGCGTCGCATCGGCGAGCGGCTTGCTGCGGGTGAAGATCGACGGGCATGCGATCGACCAGTCGATGCAATCAGCCGCGGTCACGAACGGTTGAGCACGCCCGGGGCCGTGTGTCGGCTGCGGCCAGATGATCGGCTGACCGTCTCGACGCGCCAGCAGGAACAGGCGCTCACGGCTGGTGCCGGCGCCGAAATCGCAGGCCTTGATGCGCCTCCATTCGACCGTATAGCCAAGGCCGCGCAGCGCGCCGACGAACTGGCGCCAGGTGCTGCCCTCGCGGCGCTTGTCGGGGATCAGGAACTGATGCTCGACCGGCACGCGCTCGCCGCGCGCGGCGACGGTGCCATCCAGCTTCATTACGCGGCCAGTCGCCTTGCAGCGCTTTGCGACCAGCGGGCACCACTTCAGGATCTGGTGCACGTTCTCGAGGCTGATGATGCGCGGTCGCGCCTTGCCGGCCCACTTCAGCACGCACCACGACAGCGCCCGCACCTTACCGTTCCGCGGCTGTCCGCCCTTGGCCTGGCTGAAGTGCGTGCAGTCCGGTGAAGCATGCAGCCAGCCGACTTTGCGGCCTGCGACTTCGCGCTTCGGATCGGCCTGCCACACGTCCTCGCACAGGTGTCGCGTGTACGGGTGGTTCGCCGCGTGCATGCTGACGGCCCACGGGTTGTGGTTGATGGCGATGTCGACGGGCCGGCCGAGCGCCTGTTCCAGCGCAGTGCTGGCACCGCCACCACCGGCGAACAGATCCACCACGATTTCGCCATCGCGCAGACGCGATGTCGCCTTGAGCATGGGCAGATGGAACCTGCCCTGTGATCCATCAGCCATGGGCGCGAGTCTCCGTTCTTGGATTGGGCGGACGCTTGCGGTCCGGGAGCGGCCGCAGCCGCGCGAGCAGCTCGTCGTATTGCTGTCGGGTGAGGTGCAGCGTGCTGTCGGCGCCGACGGCGCGCAGGTGCAGCCGGTAGGTGGGTTCGTCCAGGCCTTTCCGGCCGTGGACGTAGCGGCGCAGCGCGCCGACGCGGACCTTCGTCATCGCGAATGGGGCGGCGAGGTCCAGTCCACAGCAGGTGCGGTCGCTGGTCTCCGTGCCGCAGGCAGGGCATGTGCGGGCCATCAGCTGCGCTCCGGGTTCTGGGCCACGTAGACCCGCCACGGCACCTTCTCGCCGTCGACGCGAAAGCCCCACGTGCCGCCGTACT
The DNA here is from genome assembly GCF_057656615.1 of Luteimonas sp. Soil_C_5. Taxonomy (NCBI): domain Bacteria; kingdom Pseudomonadati; phylum Pseudomonadota; class Gammaproteobacteria; order Lysobacterales; family Lysobacteraceae; genus Luteimonas; species Luteimonas sp. Soil_C_5. The sequence continues at coordinate 500,683 of NZ_JBDGKA010000001.1, read as the reverse complement.
GCCAGGTGAAGAACAGCGTCCAGACGCCGCCATCGCTGACGCGTTCGATGTGGTGGTATTCGCCGAACGCGATCGCCGCGGTGTCGCCGGCACGCAGGACGCGGGGCGACTGGTGCTCGCGGCGCTCGACGTACCAACCGTCGAGCAGGATGGTGCGCGCGTTCCACGGGTGATCGTGCGGGTGCGCGGCCAGATCCTCGCGCTGGATGTGATGAACTCGGATCGAAGGCAGCCAGGGCCACGGCTTCGCCCTGCCCCGCAACGCGTCTTCGATGCTGGTGTCGCTGGCGTAGGCATTGAACACCCACCAACGGCGCATGTAGCCCTCGAGGTGGAAGTACGGGGTGCGCATCGCGCGGCGGATGATCCAGCCGGCCACCGCCGGCCGCGAGACGATGTGCGCTACGAGGCGCCACGCGGCCGCGGACAGACGCCCGCTCATGCGCGCACCGCCTGGTCGGTCATCTGACCGCGGCCCGGGCACTGCGGGATCAACGTCAGCTGGGCTTCTCCCAGGCTGTACTGCGCGACGCGACTGGTGCCGCCGTCGCGGTTGCGCACGGTGATCTCGCGGCTGCGGATGTCGTGGCCGATGGTGCGCAGCTCGTGCACGCGCGCGGCGGCGCGCATGATGCCGTGCTGCTGCCAGAGGTCGGCGGCGGTGCACGGGCCGGCACGCAGCGCGGCGAGCACGCGGCCGTGCTGGGGATTGGCGCGTGCCATCAGCGCACCCTCCGCAGCTTCACCGGTGCCGCGGCGGCATCGGCCAGTCCGTTGCTGCGGCGCCACTCGGTGACGGCGCGGTTGCGGTGGCTGCAGACGTTGGTGCGCGTGCAGGCGCACTCCACGAAGTGGCCGCCGCCGAACTGCGGGCCGCGCAGGTCCTGCATCAGGCGCGCGGCGTGGCCCTGGCGGCAGGCGTCGGTGGCAGGAAGCGTTTCGATCATGCGATGCATGGGCGTAGCCCTCCGATGGGCGCGCCGGCGACGGCGGGCCAGATGGGTTGCAGTGCGGGAGTGGTGTCGACGCTGTCGCGCGGGTTGCCGGTGTGCGTGCGGTTCCGCACAGGCGTTCTGGCCGCCTGGGTGCAGCGACGCGGCGCGATGATGGGCGGTGCACCGATACCGGTGCGGTAGAGCCGCGCGCCGTGCTTGCCTTCGCTGGTGATCCAACCTTTTCGCTGCAATTCGCACAGCGATTGCGACAGGCTACGGCGGGATGCGCCGGCGCCGGTGAGTGCCTGCGCGATCGGCCCGAACGTGGTGGGCTGCAGTGCGGCCACAGCATCGTAGATCTGTCGGGTAAGAGTCATGCCCGCACCTCGGGCAGCGATGCCCCGTTGCGCACGGCCTGCCGCTGCACTTCCGCGGCGTGGGCGCCGTAGACGTTGACGGTGGTGGCCTTGCAGGCGTGCCGCGCCATTGCGCTGCCGACGTCGAGCCCCAGCTTCTCCACCACGTCGCCGACGCGGCGGTGGCGGAACAGGTGCGGATGCAGTTCGGGCATGCCGACTGCGGCGCCGCGGCGGCGGACGATGGTGTAGAGCAGGTGCCGGGAGACGCGATCGCCGCGACCGTTGAGGAACAGGGCGTGTTCGCCCGCGTGCTTCGCCAGCCTGGGCCGCGCGTGCAGCCAGATGCGCACGGCTTCGACGGTCTGCGGTTCGATGCCGACGGTCTCCACGCTGCCGTCGCTGTCGCCCTTGGGCCGCACGTGCACGCGCAGGCTGTTGACCTGCACGGTGTAGAGCGGCGCGCGCGCGTTAGCGCGCGGGCGGTCCGGGATGTCCAGGCCCACCACCTCGCCGGCGCGCAGCGCGGCGTCGAGCAGCAGCATCAGCATGGCGCGGTCGCGCAGGTCCACCGGTGCGTCGGTGCCGATGGCTTCGATCACCGGCACCAGCGCGTCCATTTCCGGGGCGATCACGCGCCGCGGGCGGAACTTGATGCGCACTTCGCTGGACGGGTTGTGGCGGATGTAGCCCATCGCCTCCACCCACGCGAAGAACGTGCGCACGCTGCTGGACTTGCGCGCCGCGGTGCGCCGGCTCCAGCCCAGATGCAGCACGCCGTCGTCGAGCCAGCGGTTGATCTGCTGCTCGCTGACCAACTGCACCAGGGTGATGTCGAGCAGGTCGAGGAAACCGCGGAAGTGATTGAGGTCCGCGCCGTAGGCCGACAGCGTGTTGCCGCTGGCGCCGCGTGCGCGGCGGTGGTCCAGCCATTCGGTCTGCAGGGTGGCGAGATCGCCGGGGATGGGCTGTGCGCGGCGCGGGAACTGGGTGATGGACATCAGGTGCCCTCCCCTGTGGCCGGCTGCGGGGCGTCGTCGGGCGTTGAGTAGTGCGGCAGGTTGTCGTAGCCGCAGTCAGTGCACTCCCAACCGGTGTCGAGATGCGGCGAGCCGCAACGCAGGCATCTCTGGGCATCCTGCTCGACGCCACCGATGTGCAGGGTTCCGATCTCGGCCATCACTCCACCTCCGACAGCTTCAGCGCCGCCGACAGCACCCCGAACACCCGCCGCAGTTCACCGGTCATCAGCGCGAAGCGGGCGTCGAGTTCGGCGCGCAGGTTTTCGTTGTCGGTGTGCTCGAGCGAATCGAGCGCGCCGTCGAGCAGACGGAACTTGCGCAGCACCAGGTCTTCGCCGAGATCGAACGACACGTGGTCGTCGACGTTGAGCGCGAGGCGCGTGGCCTGCTTGCCGGCGTCGAGGTGGCGGGTGATCTCATCGCTGTGCAGGTCCTGATCGGTGCAGCGCACGGTGGCGCCGTGGTCGCTGGGGTCCTTGAGCACGCAGTCTTCGCCGAGGGTCACGCCGTCGGGCAGCGGTTCGCCCGCCACCCAGCCGGTCAGCACGCGACGCGGCGAGACTTCGGCATTGAGCGGCAGCGCGGGGAAGCTGCCCAGCGCCATGCGCACCGCGGACACCACGCCTTCGGCGGCCTTGCGGCTGGCGGTGTTGACGGCGATCACGCCCAGGCGCGTGTCGATGAGGGCATCGATGCGGCCCGGCTTCACCAGGGCGCGCGGCAGCAGTTCCTGCAGCAGGTCGTCCTTCATCTGCTTGCGCAGCTTGCCGCCGGGCTTGCGGCCCTGCGCCTTCTCGAAGTCCTCGATGCGGCGCGCGAGTGCCTCATTGACCACCGGGCCCGGCAGGATCTTCTCTTCGCTGCCGACGGTGATCCAGATGGAGTCGTCGTGCGCGTGCGTCAGTGCATCGGCATCGCGACCGAGCGGCGGGATGAAACCGGTGCTTGAGAGTTCCAGCGGACCGACGGGCTTGAGCGGGAACTCCGCCAGGCGCGCGGCGAGCTCGGACAGGTCCAGCGCGGCGGGGAACGCGAACAGTGTGACGTTGCGGAAGAACATGGCTTAGCCCTCCCCTGCGCGCGAGACGTGCGGAAAGAGCGCACCCTTTGCGGCACGGAAGATCCGCGGCGCGTGCCAGTGGGGGTCACCGATGATCGTGTCCGGCCCGGGGTAGTTGCGCACGAAGTATTCGGTGAAGTCGGCAAGTGCCTGGGTTTCGTCGGCCCGGCCCGCGTGCTTCGCCCTGATCTGCTTCATCAGCTCGATCTGGCCGATGTACCGGCACCACCACACGAGCCCTTCGCCGTCTTCGTTGCTGTCGATGCAGACGAGCCGCCAGCCATCACCCTCCGGCACCTCCGGCGTGATCCAGCGATGGTCACACCCGTCGTTGGTGTCGTCGTCCGGCCACTCATACGTGACGGCCTTGAATTCGAGACCGGCAGCGTTGAAGAACGGCTCAACGCTGATCTCATCGTCGACGAACATGAGGCCCGCAAAGTCTGGATGCGTAAGCCGGCCATCCGCGTCGCGCTCGGGCAAACGAGCTGCATCGAAAAGCTGTTGAGCATCCATCAGTGCGCCCTCCCCTGCTCTGCCACGGCCTGCGCCGCGACCGCGCGGTCCTGGTGCTCGGTGATGAACTGCGGCACGCGGCCGGTGGCGATCAGCAGCGCCAGCACGGCGGCGACGATGACGACGATGGTGTCCAGGCGGTCAGCGACTTGCCGCTGACGCGGGGTTGTGTTTTCCTCTTCCACGATCTCTTTCCTCCAGGTTGGGATCACGAAGCCACTGGCGTTGCTGCGCCGGTGGCTTCCTCGTTTGCGGGGTACTGCTCGTCGTTGACGAAGCGGGCCACGCGCGTGGCGTCGGCTTCGGTGGCGAAGGTGACGACCTGATCAGGCCGGGTGTTGCTGTGGAACACGTCGGGCATGCCGACGGGCTTGCCGTCGGCGTCGAGACGGGCGTAGCGCACGAGGCGCCAGCGGGTGCCGCCCGGTACGGACGCGGCGAACCAGCGATCGAAGCGATCGGCGTGCGGGTTGACGGGCTGGGCCAGCAGGCGCGCGGCCATCAGTGCGCCCTCGCCGGCGGCGCGTACATGCCGATGGCGGTGGTCAGCTGCGTGCTGATGGTCACGCAGGCGCCCATGACCTTGTTCACCGCGTCGAGCGCGGGCACCAGGTGCGGTGCGTCGGCGGCGTCGACGGTGCCGTTTTCCAGAATCGGGGCGATGGCCTGCACCGCGCCCGCGGTCTTGCGCATCAGCGCGCAGGCGGTGGTGATCTGGCCGGCCGAGTCGTCCAGCGCGGGCGGCTTACGGGCCAGCAGCAGGCCGTGGCGATCGAGCAGCGCGGTGAGCAGGCGGCAGCGCCAGTCCTCGGGCAGCGCGGCAATCAGCGCGTCCTCGATGTCGGCGACCAGCTTGTGCTCGCCGATCAACATGCGCTTGATGGTCTGGGTGTTGAGGCGCGCGGCCGGCTCCACTTCGTCGGCGGTGCTGGCGACGTGGAACTGCAGCACGCGGTCCGCCACTTCGGTATGCGCGTGGTAGTGCGCGACCACCGCTTCGACGTAGGCGTTCCAGGTGAGGCGCGTGGCGTTGATGGCCGCCACGACGATCTCGCCGATCAGTTGGCTGCGGGTGGGCTGGGTGCTCATGCCACCTGCTCCAGCGCGACACCGAGCGCGCGTGAAGTGTCGGCCGAGTTACGCAACTCACGCTGTCGGCGGAGTTCCTGCATTGCCCGTTGTGCGGCGAGTCGGTCTGCGGGCGTCAGGTCGAATTCGAGAGGCGCCTTCGGCGGCGCGGTCTCAGCCCTGAGCGCCGCCCGAACCGAAGCCGGCGATGCCGGGGATTGCCCGAGGCGCGGCGTCAGCACCGACCAGGTGACGTTCAAAGCCCACCGCCCTGCTGCAACTGCTGCAGCGCGGCCTGGCGTTCGTCGATGAGGCCGTCGATACGGGCGTAGATGGTGGATGCGTCGCCGGCGGTGGCGCAGGCGCGGGCGTCGGCCAGCGCACCGATCTCGGCATGCAGGTGGCTGCAGCGCGCCATGTGTTCGGCCGGCATGTGCGGGCGTGCGGCGAGGCCGATGCGGGCGCAGAGGTTGGCGACGACGTCGCGGGTGTTGCCATCGAGAGTGTTCATGCGTCCGCCGCCTCCGAAACCGGCGGTTCTGGTGCGGCGGGGAGCGGCGGCAGATGCTTGAGTCCGTCATGCGAACCCACCACCCTGCTCACCGCCTTGCGTGTCCAAACGGCGCCGCCCTTCGGGGCGACGATGGCGTCGGCGCACAGCGCGTCGACGATGGTCTGCAGGCTCATCCCGCGCTGGGCGAAATCGACGATGCGTTCGCGCTGCGGCCACAACTGCGGGCAGCGATACATCTGGCCGTCGCGCACGACACAGCCATAGGGCGTGTTGCCGTTCGGCTTGCCGGCGGCGCGCAGGCCACGGCTGATGGCAAGGGTGCGTTCGCAACTCTGCTCGCGTTCCAGCTGCGCGCGGCCCAGCCATACGGTGAGGATGAAACGGCCCATCGCCGTGGTGCTGTCCAGCATCTCGGTGACCGACTGCATGCGCATGCCGGGCTGGCCGTCGAGGCCAATCAGGGTGTTCAGCCCGTCCTGCGTGTCGCGGAACAGGCGGTCCAGGGAGACGGCCACCACCACGTCGGCGACGTCGGCGCGCATGCGATCGAGCAGCACCGCCCCACCCTTCCGCTTCGCCAGCGGCTTGCCGGCGCTGACGCCTTCGTCGATCACCAGATCGACCAGCGTCATGTCCTTCGCCACGCACCACGCGGCAATGCGCTCGCGCTGCTGCTGAAGGCTGTGGCCGGTGGCCGCCTGCTCCGCCGTGCTGACGCGGATGTAGCCGAGGGCGCGCATCAGGCGGCCTGCCCTGCTTCGGTGGCGATCTGCTGCAGGTAGGCGGTCAGCTTGAAATGGGGACGCAGGGCTGCGGTCAGCCCAGCGAGCTTGCGGCTGTCGGGCAGCGCGTCGCCCTGCTCCCACCCGGAAACAGATGCCACGGTGACGCCAAGGCGGTCACCCAGCTGGCGCTGGGTGAGGCCTTTCTTGAGGCGGGCGACGCGGATCAGGGAGGTCTGTACGGTGTCCATGGACCAAGTACAGCATTGCTGTACTTCAACTGTCAAGCATTGCCGTACACGTCGGAAGTACAGGGGTGCCAGACTTTCGCCATGAACACCTTTGGCGATCGAATGCGGGCTGCGCGCAAGGCGCTCGGCAAGACGCAGGACGTGATCGCCGACGAGATCGAGGTCACGAAGTCTGCGGTCTCCGCGTGGGAAACGAACCGCGAGAAGCCCGGCTTCGACAAGCTGCCGCGCCTGCGTGCGGCCCTGGAAATCAGCCTGGACGAGCTGATCTGCGGCGATGCCGCCGCCGCCCGGCTCGCGCAACAGGCCAAGGCGATCGCGGAAGGTCAGCGGCCAGACTACAAGCCGGACAGCAAGGCGGTGATCTCCCCAGAGGAGACGCGGCTGCTGCGGTTGTGGCGGTCGTTGGATGCCGGGAAGCGAACGGCGTTATTGAAGCTGCTGGGCTGACGCCTGGTGGCACCTGCGCACTCGGTGCGCGCAACATGGATGGGGGCACCATGAAAGTTCTTCCGATGGTCGGTTTGATCGCAGTTGTTGCATTGACCGGTTGCATGACAAAGCCCGTTTCGTTGGCGCAGTCCGTCGACGTCCCAGCAGAGCGTCAGTTCCTGCATCGCGAGGCCATAAACGGCGGCGGCAAAATCGTGGTCCTACGCGATGTGGGCATGAGCGGTGGTGGATGCGCTGCGGCAATAACGGTCGGCGGCAAGGATGCTGCGCATCTAGAGACGGGAGAGCGCGTTTCACTGTTCCTGCCGGCAGGCGAGCACCTAGTGGGCGTACTGCCTCGGGGTCGGGGCTTGTGCGGCTTGGGCGCGGAGCGTGTGCGACGCGAGACTTCGGTGCGCCTGGCCGAGGGCGAGGAAAAGCGCTTCCGGTTGTCGATTAATCCGAACGCTGGCCCTTCGCTCGACCCGATTTCTTTCTGACCGGCTGAACGACCTTGTGGTAGGCGCCAAGGCCAAGGAGGAGGCATGGCACTGACGAAATGCGAAGAATGCGGCCGCGCGATCAGCGACCGCGCACCGGCGTGTCCGCACTGCGGTGTGCCGCGCACTGTTGCGGCTGCGCCAGCCGCGCCAACGGCCACGCCCCGGTCGACACATTCGCCGTCGAGTTTCGGCATCCTGATCGGTGGTTTGATCATGGTGCTGATCGGCTATGGCTGCTATCGGGTGGTCACGCCGGCACCGTTGGCAGACGCCGCGACTGAAAAGGCGGCAGCCCAGGCCCCGACGTCAGCAGAACGTGCCGAGCCGAACCGCTGGACGCGCGTTGGTGGCCAAGGCGACATGAACTTCGTGGTCGTCGAGCCGCCGCACGACAGCCAAGCGCAGTTCCACCAGGCCGTTGCGTCGATCTGCGCCGGCAAGACGCATTGCTTCGTGCACTTCTGGGACAGCGCCGCCGCGGCGCCGCGTGCGTTGCCGATGACGGATGCGCAGGTCGATAGTGAGATCGCGGCGTATCGGCAGAACACCTACACCAATCTGGCGCGGTGGCGTTGGCGATGTGAGCGCCTGCCGTCCATGCCGAAATCTGAGTGCTACTGATGCTATCGCGCTTCTATAGATGGCGGATTCGCAAAGAGTCGGCGGAGGTCTCAACCCGAGAATGGCCTGAGGCTCCTTCTGTGATGGCGGCACAGAAAGCCGCGAGCGATGCCATCGCGGAGAGGTATCAGCAGGACGCTATTCGGGTGGCGGAGTTCAGCCAGTGGGTGACAGTCGCGTTAGGAGCAACTCTCGGGCTGATGGTTTCCAACATCGGCAGCATTGCCGAGGTCGTCGATCCATCGATAGTTCGTATGGCAGTTGCGCTTTTTTTTACAGCCATTTTGATCGGCGCTTACGTGCGGTGGATAGGATCAACCGTCAAAGCGGAGCGCGCTTTCGATACTTTCATGAACGAATTGGACGTCAGGGGCGATATCTCACTGAAGCTTGTTCGACGGTCGATTAGACAGGCACACGTCAAGTGGATGTGGCTCCGCATTCGCAAGCGCCAGTCTGGTCAGCTTCCATCTCGTTACAGAAAGTCTCGTCGTGCCACAAAGCAGTACTTCAAAGCGCTCTGGCTATCTTCCGCTCAGATCATTGTCTCGCTCGCGGGGTACTACCTGCTTCTCGCGACATGGATGGAGTGAGGTTCTCCGCCCTCACTCGTTCCCGGCACTCCATGCTCACCCGATCATGGAGAGCCGCGAGACCGTAAAGCCACAGCAGCCCTTCCACCCACGCGCTGTACTCAGGGTGCGTCGCCGGAACCGGCGGTACCGGGGCCAGCGGCGGCGGGTCGCACGCCGCCTCGGATCTGGGCGTTGACGTGGGCGCGGGTGGCCGTGTGCTCGCGCACGATGTCGTCAGGCACAGCAGTGCAATCGCCAGGCACTTCGACAGTGCGGATGCGTTCGATGACTTCATGGCTTCGGCTCGTGATGGCGTAGGCGCCGGTGGCGCGCTGGGTGGCGGTGTCGTCGCCGATGGCATCGATCGCGGCATCGCGCTTGGCGAGTTTCTGCGCCGGCGCGATGGCGGCGGTGGCGGTGTCGCGCTGGCAGCGGGTGCGCTCGGCGCCCTGCCCCGCCCAGTAGCCGATGCCGCCGGCCGCGCCGGCCAGCACCAGCGCGCCGGCGACCACCCAGCCCAGCACCGCGTTCAAGATGGCTGGCCCTGCGGCTCGGTGCCGGTGGTCAGCGCCACCAGCAGCCAGGAGAACATCTGCTTGTGGCTGTCGCTGCTGCCGACCAGGCCGGTCCAGTTGCAGTTGATGACGTGGACGCCGACGTCCGCCCAGCGGCCCGCCTCGAGCGCGGCCCACAGCTCGGGCATGTCGCGCACGCGTTCCGGTCCGATGGTCTCGGCCAGCGCGTAAAGCGCGGCCAGGCGCAGGGTGCCGATCTCGCCCTTCGCCAGCGCGGTGAGTACGCGCTCCTGCAGGACGGTGCGGGCCTGCTGCAGGCTGCTGCGCAACAGCAGGTCGGCCACGTTGGGCGGCATGGGCCGTTTCTCGAACGGGTGATTCCATCCGATTCGGCTGGTGCCGTGCTGGTCGACCTTCGGGAATGCCTGCATGTCGAAGTGCCTCTTGATGATCAGCGCGGCCTGCTGCGCGGCGCGCTGGGTCTCCACGGTGACCCGGTGGCCGAAGTCCTCGGCCGGGCTCACGCGCGGTCCAGCAGCGCGAGCTGGCTGCGCACGGCCAGCGTCCTGATCCACAGGCGCCACGGGGCGAACAGGCCGACGAACGCGAAGACGCCGGCGATGCCACACATCAGCCCGGCGCCGCGCCAGGTGTAGAGCTGCGCGCCCATCAGGCAGGCGATCAGCATCAGCGTGGAGAACACGAACATCAGGAAGAACGACAGGCCCAGCCCGAACTCGGCGACGCCCGCACGCGTGCAGACGTTCGCCATCGGTTGGGCACGCACGTCGTTGAGGCCGAACAGCGCGGTGGTCCAGATCACCGACAGGGCCGGGATGGTCAGATACGACCACAGTGCCGGCACGCCCAGGAGGGTCGGCAGGTCATCAAGGATCATCGGTATCTCTCCGGTGCGACGGGCTGATCCAGTCGGCCAGCAGCCCGCGGACATCCCGCACGCTGCCCTTGTCGACGGCGCGCAGGAAGCGCGGCCCCCAGTTCTGCGAGGTGAAGGCCAGCAGCAGGCCCATGGCGGCCTGCAGGCCGGCGTTATCCCACTGCCACCCGCTGACGTAGGGGATGCCGACGATCACGCCGATGGTCAGCGCGAACGAGGCGAAGAACGCGCCGGCCAGGTTGCCCTTGTGCTTGATGCGCTTGTTCCACACGCCGGCGCCGGCGCCCACGATCACCCAGAAGATGACGTTGACCGGCGCGCCCACGTCCAGGTGCTGCCACAGCAGCATGGCCGTGGGATCGGCGGCCACGGCGTTGGCGGTGACCGCCAGTGCGACCGCCGTTTCGGACTCGCCGATGGGCGCGGGGGTCATGCGGCCTTCCGGGCTTCGAGGGCGATGGCGTAGTAGCGATCGAACTTGCGCCGCAGGCCTTCGCGCTGGGCGGTGTTGCCGTTCCAGTAGGCGCCGGGGCGCCAGACGTCGACGTAGAGCTTCCACGCCGCCTCGACGTTGCCGATGGCGGGCAGCGGCTTGGGGTGCCACCACAGATTCAGGCGCGCGAATGCGGCGGCCAAGATGTCGTCGCGGTGCAGCGCGCTGTAGACGGCATCGATCGTCGCCGGCAGGCCGCGCATGCGACAGACCTGGGCGGCCAGCGTGCGCGTGCTGGCGTGGGTGAGGACTCCGCGCACGCCGCCGCCGCGTTCGAACTGCCACAGGCCACGCGCGGCGCCCATGGCGTCGGGGCGGGCGCGGTCGAACACCTGCCAGCGGTGCGTGAAGTCGGCTTCCTGCCCGCTGTAGGCGATCAGCAGGACGCGCGCTTCCTCGGTGTCACGGATGGTCGGGGCCAGCAGCTGCAGGCCGTCACCGAGGATGCGGTCTACGGCTATGGCATTGCGCAGCGCATCGGAGACCGGCGGGACCGGCCGCACGCCGCGCGCCAGATTTAGCGCGGCGGCCAGCGCTGTACGCGTGGCGTGGCCCCATACGCCGTCGACCTTGCCCGGGTCGAACCCGGCGTCGACGAGCATCTGCTGCACCTGGGAGATCGACATCGCCGCATCCAACGGAAGATGCGGGCATTGCAGCGCCCCACCCTGCTGGCGTCGCCCCCTGTGCTGACGGCCGCCCTCAGCGGTTGTCGCGGCGCCTGGACCGTGGCCGGCCCGGATGCGGCGGGTACGGTTGCTCGACGTGCGGCGGCCGAGTGGCGCGCTCTTCGGGCGATGGCGTTCGCAGGACCTGCCAGCGGGCGCGGCGCTCGGCGGCCTCATGCAACAGACGCGCGATATGGCGACGGGCCCAGATTTCCGCCCCGGTCCTGCCCGCCTCGAAGCTGGTGCAGTCGCGCCGGCGGTGTCGTTCCGGCGCCAGGTGGTAGTCCAGCAGCACGAACCAGGTGCCGTCGATGCGGTCGATCAGGCGCGCGACGGCCACGCCCTCCAATGTCAGCACGGTGGGGTGGCGTTCCGGGTGGTTCTCGATCTTGGTCCAGCGCATGCGGCGGATCGTACGGCGCACGGTCTCATTCACTGCGACAGCCACCACCGAGGCTTAGCGTCCGCAGTGTCGCCCCCGCCGGAGTGTCCCCAATGTGCTATTCCGCCCAGGTCCATGCCGAGTTCAAGGACTTCAAACGGGCATTCCCCAATGTGGTGATGGACCTCAACGCCTACGTAAAGACGTTCTGGTGGGATCGCGGCCTGAACCCGATCGCCAAGGCGCCGCGCGCGATGATCCGGGAGCTGATGGAGATCGGCACGCCCGACCTGCAGGCGACGCTGCGGGCCGCGGACACGGAGGCGATCGCGCAGCTGGAGCAGGAGATGTTCGCCCAGCGCAAGCGCGTGGCTGACGCCGAGCGGAAGCTGCTCACCAAGGAAACGAAGAAGGCCCGCGACGACGTGCGTATCGGCGGGAACAAGGTTGCGCAGGCCCGGAAGCGCATGGACATGCTGAAGCGCACTGCGATGTTGCCCGAGGACTCGCGCATCTACCCCGGCATCTACTGCCCGGTGATGGTCGTGGAGAACGGCCAGCGCGTGGTGAAGCCCATGCGCTACCAGTGCAGGCCGGCGGGGCTGCCGCCGAAGTTCGACATCGAGCGGCCCGGCACGTACAACGCCCGGCGCGACAGCCTGGAGGGTTTCTGGCGGCGCCAGTTCGGCTACACCCACGGAATCATGATCGCCGACCGGTTCTACGAGAACGTCGAAGGTGTCGACGGCCGCAACCGCGTGCTCGAGTTCGTGCCGCGCACCGGTGAGCCGATGCTGATTGCGTGCCTGTGGTCGCACTGGGTGGACCCGAAGGGCGTGGAGCCGGACTTGCTGTCGTTCGCCGCGATCACCGACGAGCCGGAGCCCGAGGTGGCCGCGGCCGGCCACGACCGCACGATCATCAACATCCGGCCCGAGCATCTCGACGCCTGGCTCAACCCGGACCCAGGCAACCTCGCCGCGCTGTACGCGATCTTCGACGACAAGCGGCACCCGTTCTACGAGCATCGGGAGGCGGCATGACTCCCGACGAAATCTACGAGGTCACGCACCGATTCGAGCTGATGGTGCGCACCTTCGATCGCACCCGTAGCTTCCGCGAGTTCAATGCAGAGCTTGAGCACATTGTGGGGGGCATGCTGGCCTACGCGGACGCCGGCGGCGAACATGCGGCGCTCGTGCGAGACCGATTCAACATGGTGGCATCAGATGCCGATTCAGCCGGCCTGTATCGCCACGAGCAGGATCTGACGCAGGATCACTCGCCGGCCGACCAACGGGCCTATCTTGAGCGTCTCTATTCCGATTCGCCGCCGACCGGCGATATGTCAGAACCCGAGTTGCTAGCGGAGGGACGCAGGCTGGGGGAAACCCTAGCGGACTGGACTTGGAATTTCGACCCGCATGGAAAAACATACCGGCAATTCTGGGACGCGCAGGCAATCGCTTCCGCTCAGTTCGACGCCTTTTTGAAACGTGACGGATTGCCGAAACGCGTGCTGCAGAACGCGACGATGATCCACGATATCGCACTGCTCCGAGGGTTCGATCCGAATTGCCAATCGCCGGCGCGCGCTCTCGACGAACTGATCCAGATCCCTCCGCCGCTGTAGACGCGTGCGGGCGTCAATCGCATTCGATGGTGAACGTGTCGCCTTCTATGAAATACGGGATGCCGAGGATATGGATCGGCGCTTGATCGTCCATTCGCCCACGGCGTGATCGCATCAGGCCTTCGCGCAACTCGTCCGACTTCGCTACGGGCACCAGTATTCGACGCGGCTTTGTTCCGGCGGCGTGCATCTCCATAATCTCGGCCTCGATCCGCTCTAGAATTCCCACCCGCCCCTCATCGGTTCCAACGTCATCGCTTTTATTTCTACTGCAGCAGACCTCAATTGCCTGTAAACGTTGTGCGATGAATCTGACTCACCGCTTCGAATGCTGGGAACGCGAGCTCGCGCTGTTCCTCACTACCGATCCGTCCCACGAAGAATTCTGGTCGTACTGGGTAGAGCGCGAAAACGCCATCGAGGCGATGGTGCGGCCCGGCGATGACGCACTGGTGGAGGCTGCATTCGACCGCCTGTTCACCATGGCGGACGCGCACGGCTTCGTACGTCTTCCTGCACCTTCATCGCGCATCCCCCGCAGCAGCGCAACAACGAGCGAGAACACTGCCCGCGACCTCGTGACGGCATATCGTCGGCGCGCCGAGCTGCATCGCCTGGCCATGGACCTCACAGGCTGGATCACCGCCTACAACCGGGCCGGGAAGACCTACCGCGATTTCCAGCGCGAATATGCGACGGCGGCGTTGCCCTTCAACACGCTGCTCGCGTCGCCAGATTTGCCTCCAGACTTCCGCGACGAAGTGTCGATCGTCGCCGACCTGATTGCGCATTTCGGTTACGACCCGAAGATCCGCGTGCCGCCTCGGCAACTAGACGATCCGATGGAGGAATAGCCTCGCCGCATTCTCCGCAGGCTTGAAGAAGGCAGCACGTGCGCTGGGCGTAAACCGGCGTCCGAAGCGACATCCCTAGGAGGTGTAGGGCTGCGGCGCGCGCACGTGCTGTACGACAATCGTAGGGCCATCACGACAAGTGTCAGTAGGGCCATACCTGTGGTGAATGTCAGGTTTTCCTCACAGCACACCCGGCGAAAGTGGCACGACCCGCTCTGCACAACGAGCGGGCCATGCCGCTACCACAACTGCTAGATGTCCTGCGCTGTGCAGCGCACCTGTGAGGACGCAGACCCAACGACCTGCCCGCCGATGCTGTAGTTCACCGTCATGCTGATCCAGCCCTCGCGAGTGGGACAGTAGAAACGGCAAAATTCCTGGTTGGTGCAGTTAGCGGGGAAAATTGCGTTGGTCTGAAAGGTGTTCGCCGACCAAGAGATCGTGTCGTACGAGACGCCCGATGCGTCGGAGAAGCAGAAGTTACTTGCTTCACACGCGATGCTGATGGACTGGGCGCTGGCGATCTTTGGAGCCAGAGACAGGGCTGCAACTGCGATTACTGCTGCGATAGCGTGCTTCATAACTGCATTCTCCCTTGCGTTCTTGGCGGCGGCTTGCCGCAGCACGAACATAGCCGTGAGAGTGCCGGTGAAACTTGCGCTGCCCCACAGAATGGAAGAGCGCCTCTTCTAATCAACGAGCCCCGAATCTTCAGGCGCGCCAATGTGGTCAGCGCTGAAGCAGTGAACACTTCACGAAACGCCCATAGGCGCCATCGGCGAGCCGGGGGCAGCCCGCGGCGCAAGGTCCTCATCGGCGACCCGCTCGAACAGTCCTTTGTTCTGCAGCAGCATGTCGATGCCGTAGACCGGCACTTCGCCGGCCTGCACGGCCTGCATGGTCCCGACCTGCTCTTGAAGAAGCGCTGCGAACGACCGCGTCATGATGGGCCCCACGACAGTGCCGCCAACGCGTGATCCGTTGAGGTAGTACCACCACTCGGTATGCCATTCGATAGAGCCAGTCGTCGAATCACTGCCGTCTTCGTTCGGTATGAACAGACTGACCATGCGGCGACATTTCAGCTCACGATGGTAGCCGGGACCGAGATCCTCTCGCCTTGGAGTCTCAAACATGCGTTGCCTCTCATGGAAAGTAGCCGGTCACATCGAGGACCAGGTAGATAGGTGAGCCGTTGGAGTAGTTGGCCGGCGTGGAACCGGGGTATGGGACCGAGTTGGCCGCAATCTGGCGATCCGAGTCGTAGTGGATAACGTGCCCATCAACACGAAACTGGGATTGGTAGTACGTCGAGAACAACAGGCCATCCTCAACGCCGAACACTCCCCGGTTCCGCGCACTGGCCGTGGCTACGGCGTACTTGCGGCCGGGCGTGAGTGTGAGAATCCCCTGCCCTCCGGTTAGGACTTCGACGATACGGCCGGGAAGCTGCGTTGCGTCGAAACACAGGCGCCCGTTTCTGTCGAAGACCTGCAGACCGGCCTTCCCGCCAGTAGGCGAAATCCGGTCGAACATGTAGACCGCGCGCTCAGGCATCGCGATGGGCGAACCGACAGACGTGTTGAAATAAAGGCGCCGGGATGCACCTGTGTTTTGCATGTAAGACTGCGAGCACCATGGGCCTGAGCTGACGGCGACCATCGGGATCTCGTGCTGCAAGCCGATGTCGAAATAGAAGCCGTTCGAAATGTAGCTGCTGGGGTTGTAACGTCCAATGCAGCCTAGCGAAACGGAATCCGCGCTGATCTGGATCGTGCCGTGTGCATTGATCACTTCGAGCCCGACGCCCACGTCAGTACGCCATCACGTAGAGGAGGGCATCCGTGTCAGGTCCGCCCTCACCGCTGCTTCCGGAAAACCCCCACGTCAGGGTGTCACCCGATACAGTGAATGTGGGCCTGACCTTGCCTGGGTCGGACGGAGCAACCGCAAGCGCAGCGGTCGAACGCAGCAGCTCTGGGTGGGTGAAGCTTCCGCCGCTGCCTGCATTTGCAACGCTTAACACGCGGTAGAGGCGCGACGTCGCATCGAACAGTAATGTTCCATCTTCACGGAATACCTCAATACCGGCGCCCATTACGGCCACACACCCATGCGGACAGCGAGGACACCGTTGGCGTAGTACACACGATGGTGTCCGTTGCTGAACTCCGCTCGCGCCCCCCCGGTGGGGCTGGTGAGTCGGAACGTGTTGACATTGATATTGAAATCGGATGTCACACCGTTGTTGTTCGACTCCCAGCCGGAAATGAGCCCGTTGACGTCGAAGTACATCCCGGCTTTCGTGTTCAGTCCGGCTTGCAACACCTGAGTGACCTGCGAAAGCCCTGCGGCACCAACCGACCAAGGCGACATGACGGCTTGATCTTCGCGGAACTCTTCAAGCTGCGGCCGAACGAAGATGCCGAAGTCGCCATTCAAATTCGCCGTCATGACAACGATGACGTCAATCCGTGCTGACCCGAGCGGTGCCACGAGCGGACCGGTGGCGCTCGTGCCGTAGTTGGCGGGCGATAGCGTGGAACCTGTCGCCCCTGCAGTAGTGTTGCCGTAATGCTCGGAGAGCATCCCGCCAGACGCGTTGACGAAGCGGAGGCCGACGAATGCGGAACGTGAACCACCATATCGCACACTCGCGGCGTACCGCTTGCCGGCTTCGATGCCTAGAACCGTGGCAATGCGATACCAAATCGTGCTGCCGGGGTTAGTAGGCGCGCTGGTCGTCTGAACACCGAGAACGGTCTGCGGGTAGCCTGCAGAGGCTTGAAGAACGATCGGATAGCTGTTCGCACCCGAAGGGTTGAAGAACAAGCCCACACCTTCCAGACCGCGACCGAAATCAGCGTTCGGCAAGAGGTTGCCGCTGCCGCCCTGCTGCTGGCGAACCTGCGTGATTGCTGAAGCCTGGCCGTTCGCAACCTGCAATGCTTGGAGTGCCGCTCCCTGGGCATCACCGGCGGTTCCCTCCACCGTGGTGATGTCTGCCGCGAACTGCTGCTCGGCCGAGGCCAGAGCCTGCTGCAGGTTCGTGATGCTCGATTGCGTCGCCAGATCCGGCAGCGTCGCCTCGACCACGCCCGTGCGCTGCGCGAGCGCGGAGATGTCGCCTTCGTTGTTCTCGATCCGCGCGATCGTGAGATCGAGCGCATCCGCCGTGGCGAGTTCTCCAGCACCGACCGGCATGCGGGCGTAGAGCACGTCCAGCCGCTGCGCTTCCGCCGCGATGTCCGATGCATTCGTCTGCGCCAGCTGCAGCGCGGCCGCCGCGACATCGGCGACGCTCGAGTACTGGCCCAGCAGCTCCCACGCCGCCGGGTTCTCGCTGGGCCGCAGGCCCGTGCTGTCGACGAGCGCCCGGTAGAGCTGCCCGTCCTCCTTGGCCAGGAAGCCAGCCTTGAACTCGAAGTCAGCTGTCCACTCCGGCGCGCCGGCAATCTCGGCAACCTCGGCGGCCAACGCGTTCACCGCGTCGAACGCCGCATCCCGAGCAGCGTTGGCCTTGTCCGTTGCGTCCTGAGCCGCAGCAGCCGCAAGCGCCGCGTTGGCGTTAAACCGGTCGATGATCTCCTGCGCTAGCTCACCGCGCAGGATGTCGGTCTCATCGTTGATGTCCCCGATCTGCTCGCCGAGGTTCTTGCCCAGCGCCTTGGTGACCACCCGCATGCTGATCGACAGCGTGCCGCTGGTGTTGCGCGATCGCGCAGCGAACGTCCATTGGCCGGACTCGGGGATGACCGCTTCGAACGGCGCCGTGTGATAGCCGTCTTCACCGACCGGCGTCATAGCTGCCCAGTTCGGATTAGGCTCGGCGCCAGGCATGTAGCGAATCTCGACGCCCGCGAAATCCGCCGACTGCGTGGTGCCCGTCAGCCAGCCCCAGGTATAGAGGCGCACGCCGCCGCTGCGCTCCTGGACGTCGAACAGATCGACCAGCACAGGCGGCGCGTCGGCGCCGATGGTGCTGTAGATCGTGGCGACGGCGATGCCGGGCTGACCGTCCGGCGAGAACGGACGCACAACGATCTGGTAGGTGCCGGCGCGCGGGATACGCCAGACCGCGGTGCGCGTGGTGGTGCGGGCGACTTCCTCCAGCTCGCCGTTCTCGTTCGACATCTGCACCACGACATCGCCGACCGGGCCAGTGATGTCGTAGGTGGCGACCAGTTCGGTGAACACCGTGTCCCCCTGCGGCACCTGGCGTTCGGAGATGACCAGGTTGGAGGCGATCGGCCGCGTCTGCAGCAGGCTATCGTTCGGCGCCGGGATGTACTGGCCCGTGCGCACGTAGTGCCAGTACTCCGGACTCTCCGGCACCACGGCGACGCGCGCGCCCTTGAGGTCGCTCTCCGGCTCGATCGCGACCACGCGCACGCGGTAGCCCGGCGTGGCCTTGAAGTCGTAGCACCAGATGGTGTCGTGCGCCGGGTTGCCGTCGCTGTTGCCGGGCAGCGGCGCATCCGCCGGCCAGGCGCCGGCGAGCGTCAGCGTGCTGCTGCTGCCCGCGAACGGCTGGACCGGGAACACGCGGTAGGTGCGCTCACCCGGAATGCGCAGGCCGATGTAGGCGCCGCCCGGCGGTGGCGCGGGCACGGGCTCATCCAGCGCCAGCGACACCACGCCGCCCACGATGGACGCACCGACCAGCCGACCACTGAAGCCCCACTGCGTGAGGTCGTGCGAGAGCGACAGCAGCGAGAGGCGCTGGTAGCTCAGGTGCTCAATGTCGGTCGCGAAGCTGATGTCCTTGTACTGGTACAGGCTCTGCGCCAGATGCCAGCGGGCCAGCATCGCCGCGTGCGCCTCGCTGGTGACGCCCTCGCCCGTCAGCGTGGCCGGGTTGAGCATCGTGGTCACGCCCGGCGCCGGCACGCGGATGGTCTTCGTCGACCAGTCCTCGGCGTCGTAGTAGCTGTACTCGATGCCGTCGGCGGCGTTCGCCAGGGTGTAATCGACCTGGAACTCGCCCTTCTTGATCGTGGCCATATTGACCACGCCGGACAGCGGCTGCTCGTCCGAGGCCCAGACCACCGACAGCCGACCGCTGGCCCATGTCACCTGGCCGAAGCCGGCCGCCGCGAGCGCGCTGAGCATCTCGTCGTGGTTTCGCGCGTCCTTGATGACGAAGTTGTACTCGAAGCCGTTGGCAGCGCAATGCGGCATGAACGCCTGCAGGCTCGCGATGTCGGCCATGTCATCCGTCAGACCGATGCCGCCGATCCGATCGCCGTTCTGGTCAGTGATGCCGCGTGCATAGGCCAGGATGTTCGCGCCCGGGTTGCTGGTCTCCTCTGTGACCCAAGCGCCATTGCGCCACACGGGCACCGGTTTCGAAACGGCCACGCAGCGGATCTCGTCCGGCGCGCTTTGCAACTGGCCCGACGCCTTCATGATGACGGCAATGCGCGGAATGCCGGCGTAGGTGGCCGTATCCGCCTGCACGGCCACCATCGTCGACCACTGGAATTGCGCACGACCGTTGGACCCGCCGCCGTCCATCGCTGTGCCCCAGATGCGGACACGTACGTCGTACTGCCCTTCCGCGACATCGCGGGACAGCGTCGCGCGCTTCTGGTCGTAACTGCTGTTGACGAAGGTGCGCGAAAGCAGGGTCGCCCAGGTCGACGTGCCGACGCGTCGATACTGCACGTCAACCGTTTCCCGATTTGGATAGGGGCGCTGCTTGCTGTCCTGGTCGCCGAGGTAGTACTCGAGGTTGATCTGGATACGGACCGTGCGGGCCGGCGTGGCGCGCTGCACCCAGGTCTGGTTCTTGTTGAGCTCGCCGCCCTGAACGGTATCGGCATCGCCGAACAGCGGGATGGGCTGCTCGGGCATTCCGGAGAAGCCGCTGTAGTAGGCCCGCACGCCCTGGAATGCCGACAGAAGTGCGTCGCCCAGATAGAGTTCCTCGACGCGGTGCACGTTGAGTCCAGGCGTCAGCACCATGCCGACGTACTGGTCGTCGCCCTCGTACCAGGTGTAGGGCGCGCTGATGATGTCCGGCGCGAACTTGACGCGACCGAACACCAGCGGGAGCGGCTGATATGGCCGCGCCTGATTGCGGCCGGCACCGATGTTGTAGACCGTCTGCTGCTGCGCTTGGCCGGTGGCACTGGCCGGCTTCGGACCCAGCACCTTGTTGATCAGCACGGAGCCGGCGACGAACGCCGCAGCGTACACGGCAGTGGCCGCCATGCCGGTTGCGCCCAGCGCGCCGGCCCATGCGGCGCCCGCGCCCATCGTGAAGTAGGTCAGCGCGATCATCGCGACGATGTAGAGCGCCTGCTTGCGCACCACGCCGCGCACCTCGATGACCGTGCGGTCCTTCGGGCGCACGCGGTCCATCACCTCGACCGGGACCAGCACGCCATTGATGCGGACCTCCCACGCATCGCCGGTCCAGTCCGGTACCGAGCGTCTCAGGAACGCGCCCAGCGTCTCGCCGGGGATCAGTTCCGCCGCGATGTTGGTCTGCCCTTCCAGCGTGACCGGGTGCGGCGTGGTGATCAGCTGGCCGTGGCCGGCGGGGCATGCCATCAGACCCATGTGTAGAACCCTTCGATCGGGGCGCCAAATTCCGGCAGGTCACGCGCGCGGTGCAGCACGCTGCAGCCGGTGCGTTCGTTGGAATGCAGCACATAGGCCTCGTGCGCCAACCAGAAGTAGATGCCGACGTGTGCAGCGCGGCCGTGCTCAGACATGAGAACCAGATCGCCATCGCGCGGGGCGTCGGTGCGCACGCCGTAGGGCTTGGACAGTTCCCCCAGCGCCACCTGCCCGCGCGTGCCCCGCGGACGGCCGTTCGGCAGCTGCACATCGCGCCCGAACAGCTCGCGCTGCACCAGCACCACGAAGTCGGCGCAGTCCAGCGTGTCCTCGCAGTACGGGATCTCGGTGTAGCGCTCCACCTCGGCGAGACGCATCAGAACAGCCCCGGCGCGGTATGCGGGTTGTAGCGCAGGCGCACGGCCTGCTGGCGCATCAGGAAGTCGACGCCCAGCTGCGCGGTGACCTGGCCGGTGCCGGCCGAGACGGTGGTCATCGGCAGGCGGTAGGTCCGCTCGTAGACGTTGGGATTCGACCGGTCGGTCAGGCGCAGGATGCACATCACCGACTCGTTCGGCTGCAGCGCCTCGAGGTCCTGCGTCATACCCAGGCCCACGTTGTCGATCACCAGCTGTGCGCGCGGCGTCTGGCCGGGAGTGTCGGCGGGCAGCTTGAATCCGAACGGGCATGCGATGTACTCGACACCGTTGCTCGTCCAGTTCTGCGTGTCGTTGACGAGACGCAGGGTTTCGGGGATCGACGGCGCGCTGATCTCCAGCAGAAGCAGTTCGCCAGCCGTATCGGTCACCCGCTGGCGACGCTCGGTGAAGGTGCTCACCGCAGGTACTCCAGCACCACGTCACGCGTCGCGCGGCTGTAGCGCGGGTTGCGTGGAGTCAGCGTGCCGATGTCCCCGCCACGGAAACGGCCGCGATGCGTCGCGCCGGTACGCGGATGCACGAAATCGAACTCGCCGATGCGCTTGATCGTGTCGAAGTACCAGTCCTCGAAGTCGGCGGTCGATGCCTTGCTGGTGAACAGCAGCGTCGCGTTGACCTGCATCAGCACCTGGGAATTCAGCACGCGATGCTTCGGCTTGCCTCGCTCCATCTCGGTGCGCTCCACCGACGGATCGAAGGCCTCACCGAAGCCCTGGAAGAGGATCTGCACATCGGCCGGCAGCGTGGGCATCAGACGCGCTCCCGCAGGTCGAACCGATTCTTGAGATCGCTGGACCACGAACCACCGTTCAGCGCCTCGCGGCCGATGTCGATGACGTACTTGCGCATCAGTTCCCCGTTGGCACCCGTGCTGGTCTGCTCGCGCGCTTCGACGCGATCGCTGCCGTAGTTGTTGATCTGGATCTGTGCGGGCGCCGAGCCGCCCATCGCACCGCCGCCCGCCGCGGCTGCATGCGCAGGCACCACGACGCCATCAGCACCGGGCATCAGATAGGTCTTGGTGCCCTGCCGCAGCAACTCGGGCCGGCCCTGTTCGGTCACTTCGTAGAGGCCGTCGCGGCGCACGCCGCCGCCGGTGGCGCGACCACCCATAAATGACGAGATCAGCGAACCCCAGAAGCCGGTGCCGCCCCCGCCGCCGCCCGCCGCGCTGCCGAAGCCCTCCATCAGCTTGCTGGCAACCAGGTCGGCCGCCATCTGCAGCAACAGTGACTTCCAGCGGTCCTGGATGCGATCGGCGTTGCCGCTGAAGACGTCGAACAGGTCGTCGCCCATGCGCATCTGCGCGCCTTCCGAGAAGTCGCGTACCAGCATTCCCATGCTGGGGAAGTTGCGGCGGGCAGTTTCCTCCGCCGCGTCCAGTTCCTCGCGCGATCGCGCGATCAACTGGTTCCAGGTCTCTTGGTCGATCGAACCACGCGCCAGCGCGGCGGTGTACTCGTCCTGCGCGGCGCGCATGCGCTCGAGCGGGCTGTACAGCGACTCGGTGAGCGCGAGGCCTTCCCGGCGCGCGGCGTCCAGGCGCTGCTGCGCGTCGCGCGCTTCGGCCAGCTGCAGGATCTCGCGCTGGCGCGGCTCCGACATCGCTGCCAGCGCGCCGTTCTCGATCGAGTAGCGGATGCGCGCCGCGTCGGTGGCGTCGTGCTGCAACGCGATCTGTTCGCGATAGGTCGCGGTGGTGCGTTCGAACAGCTGCGTCAGCTGCTCCTCCGACCGGCGCTGCTCATCGCGGGCGCGCTTGGCAGCCTGCGCGCCCTTGGTGGCGGACTCGTCGGCGCCGATGCGCTTGACCAGCGCGTCGTAGGCGCCGTTGATCGCGGCGCGCTCGGTGTCGTTGGTGGCCGCGGCCAGCGCCTTCTCGCGGTTGAGCTCGGCCAGCGCAGTGCGCGACAGGCCCAGCGCGGCGGCCTGATCCTTCACCTGGTCGATCTGCTTCTGCAGATCCGGATTGACCAGATCGCCGCCAGCCGCACCCGCCGCTCCGGTGCGCGCGGCGGACGCGGTGGCCCGTGGGCGTGCTGCGGTGCCGGCGGTGCGCATCGACTGCTCGACACCGATTGCGGCCAGTTCTTCGCGGATCAATCGTGCCTGGTCGCCCGCCGTCAGCTTGTCGCCCAGGTCGCCACGCACGGCGCGCACGTTCGACAGCGCGGTGCCGGACAGCGGGCGATTGGACCACCGGCCCGACGCGGCCTTGTCAAGATCGGGCAGCAGGTCGGACAGCATGCGCGTGCGCGCCGCCAGGCCGCCCTCTGTCGCCTGCCCCACCGTCATGGCGCCGCGCGCCAGCGCGACGGCCTCGTAGCGGTTGACCACCAGGTCGAGCTTGGAAGCCAACTGCGCCGCGGCGTCCACGCTCCACAGCAGACCGCTGACCATCGCCTGGAAGCCGGCGCGCGCTTCCGGCGAGTTGAGCGTGGTGATCAGATCCTCGACCGAGTTCCGCGCGCCTTCCAGGCTGCCATCGCCGCCGGTGACCAGATCGGTCAGCGTGTTCTTCAGCGCCGTCATCGCACCGCCGAACGTGTCGCGCGCCGCCTGTGCAGCGCCGCCGTACGACTCCTCGAGGATGTCGAGGATCATGCGCTGCGCTTCGGCCTCGCGACCCGCAGCCACCAGTGCGTCGATCGTGGCGCGCACCTCGGTGGTGAACGCCGCGCCGAAGCCCTGCTGCGCCAGCGCCGCTGCGGCCTTGGCCGGCGACTCGAGTGCGCGGCCGATCGTCTCTGCGGACTGCGTGACGCTGATGCCGAGGCGCGCTGACTGGTCGATGACCGACTGCATGGCGCGCGGGATGTTCTCGCCCAAGATGCCGCTGTACGACAGCAGGCGCGTCTGCGCTTCGACGATCTCGCCACCGCTGAAGGTGGAGACCGCGGCCAGGCCCTCGGCCATGCCCAGCAGCTGCTCGCGGTTGTAGCCCGCGGCGCCACCGGTGGACTGCAGGATGGCGTCCAGCTGCGCCAGTTCCTGCTGCGCCTGGATGGTGTTGCGGATGGTCACGGCCAACACGCCCACCAGCGCCGTGCCGATGACGGCACCCGCGGCGGCGGCGCCGGCCTGGTAGCGCTTCCAGTCGGTGGCGGTGAGGTCGTCCTTGACCTGCTTCAGCAGGTTGGAGTGTTCCTTCTGGCTGATCAGCCCCGCCTTCTGTGCGGCATCCAGCACGGCGATATCGCGCGCGTACTGGCGCGTTCGGCTGCCTGCCTTGTCCACGCGGTCAGCAACCTGCAGCAGCTCGCGGCCCACGCCCTCCGCTGCCTTGCGCGCCTGCTCGCTGCGCTGCGCGACATCGCCGAAGACGGCCTGCATCTTGCCGTCGCCGTCGACCTCGAACTGCACCCGGAAGCTGGTGGTGCGGCTACTCATCCCGGCGCGCCTGCGCCTGCAACTCGATGTGCGCCGCTACGAAGGCCCGCTCGATCACCTGCACCCCGGCGAACACGGCGGGCATGTCGGACGCGGCAATGCCATGGGTTCGGCCAATCTGCTTGAGGGCGATCGCACAGTCGGCATACCGAAGGCCCGTAGGTATCCCACTCGGCGCATACGACCACTGCGTCATGCAGGCCGCGAACGCCGCAGCTGGCCGCTGCGAGCGCGGCAACAATCGCGGCTGCGGGCAGTCGTCGCAGACCGAGGGACACGACCGACAGGCTTCCGACGTGAACGTATCGCCGTGCAGGTTCTCGAAGTCCCACAGCCGCTCCCCGTTCGTCAGGCCTGGACCCGCGCCGGCAATCCACCGGGCCCAGGCAACGAGTTTTTTGAGACACCGTCCCGACTCGCCGTCAGCAGCGCCTCGCGCACCGCGACGAAGAACGGCCGGTGCTGCAGCAGGGCTTCCAGTTTCCCGGGGGCGAAGGGCTCGGGCTGGTCGTGGTCATCCACCACGTCGCGCCAGTCGGTGATGCGGGTCAGCAGGTCGGCGCGGGATTCCAGCTTCGCCGTCTGCGTGGCCGCGAGCAGCGCGACCACTGCGTCTGCTTGCGCGCGGACCTGTGCGGCCTCGTCGACCTGCACCGGCGTCACGGTGCCTGCGTCATCCACAGTGACCGCCTGGTCCCGGAAAAGCCCGGCGACCGAGTGCTGCAGCGCCGCCTGCTCGCGCGCGTCCAGCTCCACGTCGGTCATCAGCTGGAACAGCATGTGGACGGTGACCGGCTCGCCGCCGTCCTCGCTGCCGTAGGGCAGCTGCACGGGCCACCACACGCGGCCCAGGTGTGCGAATCGAAACATGGCGTCTCCGTCAGATGATGGCGCGCGGCGACTTGAGCACCGCGGTCACGCCCACTTCGCCGTTCTCGGGGCGGTAGGCGCGGAAGTTGAAGTTCTGCTTCAGGCCACGCGGGCCGGTGACGCCGGGCACGGGCGCGACCAGGGCGCTGAGCGGGATGTTGAGCGTCAGCTCCTCGTTGCCGAGGGTGCCGGCGCCAGTGCCACGCCGGAAGCGGATGCGCAGCGCCAGCGACTGGTCAGCCTTCGCCTTGACCAGCAGGGCGGCCGTGTCGAACTGCGCCACGCCGTCACCGCTGATGCGCACCTGGCCTTCCGGCAGGTCGTGCCGCTGGCCGCCGTTGTTGAGGCAGAACAGGTCGGTGTCGAGGTCGTTGTCCCAGTTGAGGTTCAGCGTCTCGACGCAGACCTGCGTGTCGCCGTTGTCCAGCACCAGCTCCAGACCAGCCAGGGTGAAGGCCTTGTGGCCGTAGTCCTCGGGCGTGTCGTCCAGCGGCTCGTCCGGCAGCTCCACCTTGGTGGCACCGACCAGGTTGAAGTTCGCCGTCTGGTGCGGGCCGCCGGTGGTGAACGCGAACGCGGCCGAACCGATGCGGATGTCCTGGTCACGCGCGATGCGGCCAGGCCCGGCAATGCGACTGCCGAAATCGCGCTCGATCAGCAGCGCGGGCGGAATGGCCTGCGCGCCCTCGCCCACCGCGAAGGTGTGCGTGTAGGCGCCGGCGGCGCCGGTGGTCACCGGGGTGCCGATCAGGTGCTTGAGCCAGAAGCCGATGCTGGTGCCGATGACCGCGGTGGCGGTACCGGTGGGATCGAAGCGGCCTTCGTCGCCCTTCTGCTCGCCGCGGTAGCCGCTGCCCAGCGTGGGGTCCGGCTCCAGCGTGGGATCGCCGCCGAAGCTCAGCGCGGTGAGGTACAGCACCTCGCCGGCAGCGGGATCGGGCACGGCGCCGAACGCCGACTGGGTGAAACCGGTGAAGCGCGTCAGCGCACCGGTGGCGTTCTTGCCCATGCTCAGCTCTCCTGGGAAGCGGTGCCGCCGCCGGCACCGTCCGCTACGGCGGAGTCGGCGGTGTCGGTGACGTCGGCGGCGATCTGGAAGCCGCGCGCGGTCAGGCGTTCGGCGGATGCGGGGGTGACGGCGTAGACCACGCCGGGCACGTAGTCGCCCAGGCGCAGCAGGCCCGGACGGGCGCCGATGGGCAGGACGACGCGCACGGTGGGATCGACAGGCGCTGCGGCGATCACGTTCCCGGCGTCAGGGCGTTGATCGGTGGGCGCAACGGCGCGCGCGGCGCGCGGCGGCTTGGCGGGTGTGCTGGTCATCAGTCGGGGTCCCGATGGATGGTGGTGTGGGCGCGCAGCGTCAGCGTCTGCACGTGGGTCGGGTGGCGGTAGCCGCGGTCATTGGCGACACCGACGACGTAGATCAGCGACGCTTCGCCCAGGCCGGGGTTGCGCAGCAGCAGGCGCACGACGGCGGGCACGATGCCCTTGCGTTGCGCGAGCGCGCGTTCGAAATCCTGCTGGTGCCAGACGACGCTCAGTTCGATCTCGTCCAGCCAGTCCTGCTGCGTGCTGTTGAGCACCAGGCCGCTGGGATCACCGCCATCGTTGGCTGCGCTGGCGCCCTGCGAATCGCCGGGCTCGACCAGCCAGCACGGGTAGTGCTCCTGCCCCAGCTGGCTGAAAGGCCGGTTGCCTTCCAGCACCTTGGGCACCGTGTCCGCCTTGCGGCCCAGTGCGAGCGCGCGGATGTCGGCGACGAATTCGGGATCGGTCTGCAGCGCAGCTTCCAGCGCGGCGATGACGGCGATGCTCATCGGCCGGGCCTCGTGGTGAAGCCGTTGGTATTGATGAACTGCTGCTCCCACACCGCGTGCGCTTCGTCCAGGTCCAGCCGTTCGAAGGCATCGCTGAAGTACGGACGCGGCGCGATGGGCGCGGCATGCGGATTGCCGTAGGGCTGAATGCCCTCGTGAATCTTGCGGGCGTAGTTCGAATCGTTGAACACCGCAGCGCTGCGATCGCTGACGCGGGTGCCGAACGCGCCGCGGAACTTGCCGCTGCGCACGGGAATCGGGTAGTCGCCGGGTTCGCTGCCGCCCTTCGACAGATCCATCGCGTGGCCTTCCAGCCGTGTGGCGAGGATGCGCAGCAGCGCCTTGCGCGCGGCCGGGATCTGCGTGCGGGCATCGGCGCCCCAGCGGCGCAGGCCACCGTCATTGATCGTCATCCGCATTGCGCACCCCGCATGCCGAGGAACGGGCCGCTGACCACGTGGGTCATCACCACCGCACTGCCCTGCGTGCGATCGCCCAGCGCGAGGCACATGTGCGATTCCGCACACTCCATCGCGCGCTCGGCCTGGGCCTCGTACTCGCGACGGTTGAGGTAGGTCATGTCTTCGCGACTGGTGACCGCGTTGCTGTCGATGAATCCTGCGCGGCGCTTCCACAGCTGCGACGACACCCAGCACAGTTCCGCCGAGCGCAGCTGTTCGAAGATCGTGGAGTGCGTGGGCACGTCCGCGTAGCCGTCGCCGAAGCGGCCAAGCGCCCACGCCGACGCGCGGACCAGCAGGCGGTCGAGGTAACCGCCCGGCTCCACCCAGCTGTCGTTGTCCCGGTCTCCAGGCGTGCCGAACTGCTCCTCGCGGAAACCAGCGTCGGTGATGTCCTGAATGGTTGCCTTGGCCGCCATGGCTGCGGCGGCCCCTTGCGGGGCCGCCTGTCCCGTCAGCCGAACAGAACGCGGCGGACCTGCGACGTGTCAGCCACGATCGCGTTGTACTGCTCCGTGCCCACGATGTCGTCGGCCTTCTTGTAGATGTCTCGGTTCTGCTCGGTCTGCAAGTCCTGCCACACGCCGCGCGCGTTCTTGCGGCCCGGCAGAACCAGGTAGTAGCCGGCATCGTCCGGAGCGACATGGCTGGTCGAGATGACGCCGGCGATCTGCGCGATCAAAGGCTCGCCACCGTGGAAGCCGACAATCAGGCTGCCGCGGGTGACCTCCAGCATGCGCGTGACGTAACCGAGCTTCTCCGGGCTGGTGACGATCCACAACGGCGTGGATGCACTGACGCCGGTGCCCTTGCCCTGCTGCGCGCGGTAGATCCACGCCGCGGCGGCGTTGAGGGTTTCGGTACCGAAGGTGTCGTCGGCGATGTGCGGGAAGTTGATGCCGCTACCCAGGCTGGTGAACAGCGCGTAGTGGTTCCTTGCCTTCTGATCCCACGCCTGGGTGTTGAATCCCAGCGTGACCTCTTCGACGCTCCACCACTTGTTGTAGCGCAGCCAGTTGTCCTGGATACCCACGCCGGCGCCGTACTCGACGTACTTCACCTGCAGCTCGGTCTCGGACGGCACGCGCGCGATCTCGATCTTCTGGCCCGGGGCGCGCTGCTTGAACTGCACACCGAACTCGCCGGTGTAGATCTCGAAAGCGTCCTGGTTGCCACCGCGCATATCCACCAGGCGGAACAGGTTGGTCCACGCCAGATCGATCTCGGAGAGGCCGGTGTGGAACCACTGATCGATACGTGCCGCCACGTTGCTGCTCTGCGGGGTGTCGGTGGCCGTCGGGTACTTCACCCGCAGCGCGGACTTCACTGCATCGAGGCTCGGCATGGCCGGACGCGCGGCAGAGATCTGCTTGACTCGGCCATCGTTGGCGGCCTTGCCGCCGACCATGTCGAGGAACATGCCAACCAGTGACAGCTCGAGGTTGACCGCATCGGCGAGTGCCTTGCGCTGCTGGTCGCTCTGCGTGGGAAGACTCGCGAGCGCGTGGAACTTGGCGACAGCGGACATATCGATCTCCGGGAAAAAGGGTGCGTGCGCGCGCCGGTCAGGCCGGCGGCGTGAAGTGGGTGCTGAACGACACGAGCGGACTCACCAGCAAACCGGCCGGCTTGGGCTGCAACGCGTAGCCGAAGAACGTGCCGCCCGCTGCCGTCTTGGTCAGCGCGCCGCCGTTGGCCGCGGTGTAATAGATCGGGTCGTTGACGGCCCACGCTTCCGTGGTGGCGGTGGCGTCGTTGACTTCCGTCTCGTAGACGAACGCGTTGTGCACGTTCGCCGCCGCCGTGTTGACGGGGATCATCAGCTTGCCGCCGATCGCGAGCGGCGTGCGCGCGACGGTGGCCGCGGTGTGCGCGAAGCCGATCGACTTGACCAGTTCGCTGGGGCTGGCGATGTTGAGGCGCATTGCGGTGTCTCCGGAATGAGGAAAGGCGTTCGGCGATCAGCCGAACGCGGGGTTCTCTGCGAACTCGCCGGTGGGCGCCGGCGCCTGGCCGCGGTGCGCGTCGGACGACTGCATGCGGCCGCCCTTCGTCGCCTGCGCTTCGAGGCGCTTGGCGCGGTCCTGCAGGCGCGTGAGCGGGTCGCCGGCGTAGATCGCCTTGGCAGCGGTCACCGATTCGTCGTCGTCGTCGCACAGGCCCAGCTGGCGTTCCTGCTTGACGATGGTCTCGACCAGCTCGTCGCGATACACCGCGGCAGCCTTGACCGATGCGGCCAGGTCGTCGGGCTTGTCGATCAGCGACGCCTGGTCGCCCAGCGCCTTGCGCAGTCCCAGCACGATGTCGTGCGAGGGCTTCGCCTGGTCCAGTTCCGCCTGCAGCGCGGTGGCCTTCTGGTCGGATGCGGCCTTCGCGGCCTTCAGCTGTTCGAGATCCACGGGGTTGTCCTCGTTGCGGGGTGCGTTCTTGATGGCGCGTGCGCCGGGTTGCGCGCCCAGCCAGACCAGCGAGGCTTCCAGCGCCTCGCCTGGGCCCAGCAGGCGCCAGACATTCAGTTCGACGCCGTTGGCGTCCACGACGCGCTCGGCGTCCTTGACCGTGCAGCCGATCGACACATCGCCGACGATGCCGGCGTCGATTTCGTCCAGCAGGCCGGCATTGCCGGCCGTGCGGATCAGGTAGGCGTCGGCCATCAGCAGCACGGCGGTTTCAACGCCAGGCGGAAACTGCAGGTTCGGCGCGCGCAGCAGCGTGCGGGCTTCGTCCAAGCTCATCCGGTCCAGCTGCGCGCCGAACCAGCGACCCTTGCCCGGACCGCTGTCGCCGTCCCAGCCCGACGGATGCTTGATGAAAAGCCCCTTGCCCGGCAGCGTGTCGGCGAAGTTCGCCAGCAGCGCTTCGTCGAAGCATTCCTTGTCGCGGTCGATGCCGTTGTGCGCCAGCGCGAACGTGCGCACGTACAGCTTTTCGGCCGGAATCTCGGCCAGCGTGTACGACGCGATCGCCGCCAACTGCGCATCGCTCGGCGCACCGGCCGACTTGATGCGCAGCGACAGCGATTTATGGCGCGTCGTGCCCGTCACTTCTCGCGCACCGCCCGGGCCGGCTTGAGGTTCGCGCGGCGCCACTCGGCCTGCGGAATCGTGATCGGGCCGTCGTAGTTGTCGGCCTGCCACGCGGGCGGCGCATCTGCGCTCGCAGGCGCCTCGGCTGCAGGTTCAGCCGGCGGCGATGCGTCGCGCTTCCGCTGCTCCGCTGCGGCGCGCTCTGCGGCCTGGCGCTGCGCCTTCGTCAGCGGCTTGCCGGCGTTGGCCGCGGCGGTTTCGGTGTCGGTGCGCTGGCCGGACTTCGACGCGGCAGCGATCGCCTTGTCGATCGCCTCGATCACCGCGGGCCGCGACTTCTCGTCAGCAGCTTCCGCCTCACGCAGTGCGGCCAGCTTCTCCGGTTCGACGGCGGGCAGCAGCTCGATGAGCTCCGCCTCGGGGAGATTGCGGATCTCGGCGATGTCGTGGTGTTCGGTCATGTCCTGCTCCGTTCGACGGCCCGGCAAGCGCGCGGGCGGGATCGTATGGAGCGGACTTTTTCAGGATGCGACGCTAGCGTCGCCCCCTGTTCTGACGCGGCGCACTACACGCGTGCGCGCACCGAACACCTGCAGTTCGGATGCGAGTCGCGCAGCGGGATCGGCGACGCCGAATCGTCGATGTCGTACGGCCCGGCAGCGGCGATATCGAGGCAGATGCGCGAGACGCGTCCGTCTTCGCTGGTCTCGTAGTCGTACTCGGTGACGCCCGCTTCGCGGTAGCCGTCCAGCTTGCCTTCGGCCTGCGCCCAGGTGATCTCGCTGCGCGCCAGACGCACCCAGTTGTCCTCGCCGCCGCCGAAGCGGCGCTGCAGGTCGGCGGCCACATGCACCGGGTTCTGGCCGTCGTAGGCACCGGACGACAGCAGGCCGACGATGTTCTGCTCGTAGCGGCGTGACATGCCGCCGCGCACCAGGTCGAGCCCCTGCTCGGCGTAGTGCTGGCGCATCTCCGCGCGACGCTCTGCGATGGCGGCCTGCACCTCGGGCGCGTCGAAGCCGGCGATCAGTTCCAGCCCGGCGTTGACGATGCCGCGATCCCAGGCGCCGGTCTGTCCGCCCAGCAGATTGCCCGCCAGCGACGTGGTGGCCTGGTTGCCGCGCGACAGCAGCGCGGGGAGACGGCTGCGATCGAAGACGAAGCCGAACTCGTCGTCGTCCCCTTCGCCCGCCTTGCGCGCCTTGCCGGTGGCCGGGTCGTCGAGGCCGAGCATTCGCAGGACATCTGTGCGCAGCGCCGCCCAGTCCGACAGCATGGCGCCGGTGGTGCGCGTCTCGAGCGCAGGCAGCTGCGGGTCAGATTCCGCTCGGGGTTCGCCGTCGTCGGCGCTGCTGGCCTTGCTGGCCTTCGAGCGCGCCGGCCGGCTGGCGCGCAGGTTGTTGTCGAGGCCGCGCGGCGTGACGTCGCCACCGCCCTCGCCACGCATCATCCGCGCCTGCTCGCGCAGGAACTCGGCCTGCGCGCGCTTCACTTCGTCGTGGAGGTTCGGCAGGTGCTGCACGATCTGCCAGTCGCCCGGCTTCCACGTGATGCCGCGACCGCGCAGCATGGCTTCGACCGGCCGGCGCAGGCCCGGCAGGCGACGCGCGAAGCGGGTCTTGGCGTCCTGAATCACCAGTTCGGCCTGCGGCTCAGCGATGCCGGCGGCCTGCGCCCAGCTGATGCCGAGCATCCATGCGGGGATGCCGAACGCGGCGACGATCTGCTCGATCATGTGCCGAGCCGGCATCTCGATCGCCATAGCCTCGCCGACGGCGCCGATGACGGCGATGCTGATCTCGTCGTCCTTGCCCACGCCAGTGGCAAGGTCGACGCTGTTGCCGTGCGCCTTGGCCGCCATGGAGCGGCCCAGTTCCAGCGCGATGTTGCCGGCGCGCTTGTTGGCCTCGGCGAAGTCGACGTTGCGGTTGGCGGTCTTGTAGCCCACGTGGAACGACGGGTCTCCGAAGCGCTCCCACAGCCGCGCGGTGGAGTTCTGCATGCGCAGCAGGATCTGCGCGACGAACGGCAGGCTGCGCAGCACGCTGGTGCCATACGGGTTGTCGGCCTCGGGCCGGTGCACGGCGAACATGCACTGCGACGCGTCCAGCTCCACGCAGCCGATGCCGACCAGCGCGGCCATCATGTCGCGCGCGCAGGCGTTGCCGCGCAGGATCTGCTCCACGTTGCCCAGGCCATCGGCGCGGCGGTCACCACGGCGGCTGGGCGGGCGGTAGAACGTGTGCAGCTGCGAGTCGCCGCGCACGAAGCCGATGCCCTTGCTGTCCGCCACGCGCAGGCCCACCACCTCGCGGCCCTTGGCGTCGAACACGAACTCGGCGACGCCGATGCCCTGCTCGTAGAGTTCCTCGCCCTGCGATGCGTACATCGCCTGGAAGCCGGTTTCCAGATCGTTGACTGGGACGTTCTGCATCCACTCGTCGATGATCCCAGTGATGCGGTCGTTGCCGCCCTCCACGCCGATGATGCCGTCCAGCGTGACCAGGCGGCTGACGCCGCCGTCGAGCATGGGGATGGCTTCTTTCAGCGCCTCGTAAAGATGCGGATTGACCGCGCGCGGCTCCCACGCTGCGAGCTCCTTGTGCCACGCACCCATCGACGTGGCCTCGCGCGTGACGGCCGCGATCGCGCCGCCCTGGTTGTGGGTGGCGGCGGCGGACTTGCCGCGGAACCAGCTGGCGGGATTGAGGTTCATGGATAATTGCCCGGCTCCACGAGGGAGCGATCAGGGGAAAAGGGATGCATCCGGAAATTTGCTGGACTTTTGGTTTTACGAGGCCGTGTCTGACACCTACCGAATGGGCTTCCTGGGCGCAGGCCTTTGCCGCCACTTTCGCAATCGCAATTGCTATTGCTGTGCCGTGGTGGCAGAGGCGGCAAGAACTCAAATCGGTGAAAGCCGATCGAGATAACCTGAAGCTGTCTATGGCCCAGGCGTTGCTGGGTGGCCTTGACGATCTCAGAGCAAGCGCGATGCACCTTGAAGCCACCCTGGCGCGCGATGACTGGGAGGCGCAAGTGCAGAGTTTGGGCTCGGACGAGTTTGTTCCGAGCCCAGAGTTCAATCAGTTCCGCACATCGATGCACCTGCTTGGCCGAACGGGTCAAGAAATCAACCTTGCTTTGACTAACGCGACTTACCTGCGAACCTTTGTCGCTGACGTTAAAAGATCGAGCGTTTTTGAGCCTGATCATCTTGCGAGAG
Source organism: Luteimonas sp. Soil_C_5 (assembly GCF_057656615.1). Lineage (NCBI taxonomy): Bacteria > Pseudomonadati > Pseudomonadota > Gammaproteobacteria > Lysobacterales > Lysobacteraceae > Luteimonas > Luteimonas sp. Soil_C_5. The sequence continues at coordinate 466,865 of NZ_JBDGKA010000001.1, read as the reverse complement.
TCGCAGTTGTTGCGAAACAACTGATCCCGCTTCTCAACCGCGCAATCCACGAGGTTTGCGAGATGACTGGACTTGAAGCGAAACCCTTTGTGAAAGATCCTGAGTAAGGTCAATTGGCGTCCCTCCTCACAGACCCCACCGCAAACACATCGTGCGCGCCGTCGTCGCCGGTGAGCGATCGCAGGCGCCGCAGCATCTGCTGCCGGCGCGCGTCGGGGATGTGGTCGTCCTGCTTGCTGTAGATCGGCCACTTTGCGCCCGGGCGTGCGGTCTGCGTCGCCATGGCGTTGAGCACGTCGTTGTCGTACTGCATCGCGTAACCGCCTGACTGCATGCGGGCGCTGATGCACTGGGTGGCCCAGTGTTTCGCTGGGGCGTGCAGAACGATCTTTTCGCCGGTCTTCTCGTCGACCTTTTCGAGCGCGGCGCCGTCTTCGCCAATGCAGTCGACGTTCTGCTGGAAGTGGAAGCCGACCATCCGGTCCTCGAACCCACAGTCGGCAAAACGGTCGAGGTTGATCAGGTTCTTGACCACTGTCGTGCCGGCGCTGCCCAGATCGGCGCCCCAGAACGGCAGATGGTTGAACAGACCGTCGAGCGCGGCGATCAGATCTTCCTGCAGGTGGTAGGCGAAGCCCTTGGCGTGGATACGCACGAGGTCGTGCATCACCGTGCCGACCTCCTCGCTGAGGATCAGTTCGGTCGGGTCGTTTCGCTCGCCCAGGTCCCCGCCCGCCCAGAACACACCCTGCCCCGCCCCTCGAATGTGCGGCCGCAGGATGTCGAGAAAGGCCTGCCGGCGTCCTGCGTCGTCGAGACCCGTGATCTTCGACAACGCCATACCGCTGTCCTGCAGCCAAATGTACTCGCCGACCTTGCGGCCTTCGTTGAGCACCAGCTTCACGCCCAGCACTTCGATGTCGAGGCTGTCGGCCTCCACATCCGCGTGCAGCTTGACCACGCGATAGCCGGGCATGTCGACCACGTTGGCCAGCATCACCGCCCACGGCCACACGGGGTTCTCGGACTGGCCGTGTTCGCCCAGCACGTTGCGCTGGAATCCCGGTGTGTTGCGACCGCCGAAGCGGCGGATCATGTCGGCCTCGCGCTTGTCGTTCCAGAACGGCGCGGGTTTCATCGTCTGCTGCCAGCGGAACAGGCGGAAGCCGTCTTTCTCCGGCGGCAGGTTGAGCTGTGCGGCCTGGGTGAGACGGAAATATGGCGTGCTGCGGTCGCCGTCCGGCACCGAGTACACGCGCGAGCGGCAGCCGGGTTTCAGCGCACGCCAGAATTCGCTGAAGATCACCTCCGTCTTGACCTTCGCGCCTTCGTCGAACAGGCCGAATCCGTTGACGTGCACGCCGCGGAAGGCCTCGCCGTCGTGGCCGCCCGGGCGGTAGTAGGTGCGCGCGATGCTCGGCCGGCCCGGGTTGATCGGATTGGGCGCGAGGAAGCGGTGCATGGTGTGCGGCGTCTTCTTCGGCTTCATCCAGAAGTGCTGGATCAGCGTCTTGGTGCTGTGCCCGTCCGAGGCGCCGAACTGCTCCTCGATCGCCATGATGATTTCGTCGAGGTGCGTCTGCTGTGGCGCGGCCACCAGCGACCACGGATTCGCCACGCGCCCGCCCATCGACGTGCAGCCGGCCCACGCCACCATCGCGATGATCTCGCGCGTCTTGCCGCACTCGGCGCCGTCCTGGTGCACCACGTCCTGATCCCACGCCAGCATGCTCGGCCGCTGGTAGTCCCAGAACTTGTAGGGCTCGCCGCTGTCCGGCTCGAACAGGTAGGTCTCGGCCCAGCGCAGCGGGCACTCGAAGGTGAAGACCAGCAGCGCTTCGTCGATGGTGATGCCGTAGTCGCCCCGCTCCAGCGCCCGCCAGCCCCACCCGCGCTCCGCCATCCACGCGTCGAACTGGTCGACGTCGTACACGCCGCGGTCGCGCATCTGCGCGCCGACGAGATCGACCTTGAGGACGGGACGGGTCATGGCTCTTCGTCCGGATCGGGCTGCCCTTCGATCTGACCTACAAGCGCCTTCACCGCGGCCACCACATCCGCAACTTCGAACTCTCGGCGATGGTCCCCGACAGCCGATTTGATGGCGTGAACTGCCATCTCCCATCGGTCCTTTCGGACGATGGCACCGTCTGACCGGAACTCGTAATCGGATGGCTCTCCTTCCGAAAACTTCGGGTGCCGAAGGTCGCGCTCCGTGACCTCCCTCATGAGCCTTCACCGTGTTCGATGACGCGCCCAGGCCGCGCCGCAATGCCGGCGCGCTTGAAGATCCCGCCCAGCGCCTGCTGCATGGCGTCGGCCTGTTCCTCGCCGACCTTCGCGCGGCTCTGCGCCTGCGGCGTTGCCAGCGCTTCGGGCAGGCTGATGCCCAGCACCTCGAGCGTCTTGAGCACGATGGGCCAGCCGGGATTGGGCACCCACTTGCCCATGACCTCGCTGCCGTCGGCGCGCGTGACCACCTCGCCGTCGGCGTTGAGCATGGGGATGCCGATCATCGGGCCGAGGCTGGTGACCTGCGTTTTCAGGTCGTGGAGCATCTGCAGCGTGCTCGCGATCTCGGACGCCATCATCGCGCCGACGCCGGTCATCGACTTGTTCTCGACGGCATCGATCACTGCGGCGAAAGCCTGCACGTAGACCTGCTTGTCGAGGCAGTTCCCGCCGGGCTTCGTCAGCCCTTCGTCGACCAGGCTGCACGGGAACTTCGGGCAGCTGCTCAGGCAGGGCTTGGCGGTGGCGCCGATCAGCGCGCCCATGCCGTTCTCGAAATGCGCGCGATGCACCGCGCTGTTGAGCCCGTGCTTCCAGGCATTTTTACTGCTGCGCGCCTTGCCGGCCTCGGTGCGCGGGCCGGTGGACTGCTGGGCGGCCTCGCGGCGTTGCGCCAGCTCGCGGTCGGAGAGCTGGCGCTTGGGCGCGGGCGGGTTGGCGGGCGTGTCGGTCACGGGCACGGTTCTACCGACTCGCGGCGACAGCCGCGCCCCCTGTTCTGACGACGGCGCTCACCGTCGCGCGGGAGACGCCCAGCAGCTTGCCGATGTCGGTCGGCGTCCAGTCCGGGCGCGTGTGCAGGGTGAGGATCAGCTCGTCGCGCTCGCAGCGCCACAGGCGGCGGAAGAACCGGTGCCGCACCGGCAGCTTCGCCTTCTCGCCCCCCAGCTCGTCGAGCAGGATGGCGAAGGCCTGCGCGCCGGCCACATCGCCGAGGTCGCGCATCAGGCGGTGGGCGACGTGGATGTACGGCGCCATCGGGTTGGCCTTGCGCAGCTGGTCCACCTCGAACGCGGTGGGCGCCTGGCCGCGGTCGCTGAAGTCGATGCCATCAATCACGGGTGATCTCCCCTGCTGCCAGACGCGCCCAGAGCGGCGTGCCGGTCGGTTTGGTGCCCAGCACGCTGTGCTGGCGGTCGGCGTTGAGCCGCGTCTTGCGGGCGCGCTCGGAGACGGCGAGGTAGCGGCGCGTGGTCTCGATGGACTCGTGACCCATGAGCGCGCGGATGGTCTCGATGTCGGCGCCGTCGTCGTAGAGCTGCGTGGCGAAGGTCACGCGGAACCGGTGGATGCCCCACTCACGCAGCTTCGCGGCCCTGGCGTACTTGCCCAGCAGCGCCTCGTGCCCGTCCACCGTGAGCTGCGCGCCGCGGTTCGGCCCGGCGAACGCGACAAACAGCGCGTCCGGGTCGAAGTCGAACGGCAGGCCCTGGCGCTGCTCCAGCCAGTCGCCCAGCGTCTGCACGACCGGGCCTTCGAACGGCACGTCGCGTTCCTTGGCGCCCTTGCCGTTGACGCGCACCACGCCGCGGCGGCCGCTGAACTCGATGTCCGCCAGCCGCAGCGATGCCAGTTCCTCGCGGCGCAGGCCGGTGGTGAGCAGCAGCAGGACGACCGCGCGGTCACGCCGCTGGCTGCGCGGCACGCCCTGATCGATGGCGCGGAACAGCGCCCGCAGGTGCTCGGTGGTGTACTTCTTCGCCGGCTTGGGCTTGCTGCGCGGGTGGCGCAGATCGGCGGTCGGGTTGTCCTCGGCTAGGCCGCGGCTTCGGCGCCAGTCGTAGAAATTCCGCAGCGCCATGATCTGCTGCTTCCGCCACGTCGCGCCGTTGCGGCAGGCGATGGCCAGCCACCGCGTCCACCGCTCGAAGTCCGCCAGCTTCGCCTCGCGGAAGTTCACGCCGTCGTCGGCCGCCCACTTCAGGAACCGCGACACGGTGCGGGCGTAGGACTGGCCGGTGGTCGAAGGCCGCGACCCGGTGTCCAGCACCAGGTGCGCCAGCCACAGCCACAGCTCGGCCAGCGACGCCGCCGGCAGGCCCATCGCCTCGACCCGCGTCATCACCTCGCGGAACCGCCGGTCGTTCGCCATCAGGTGCCGGCGGTACTCCGGCAGCGACAGCCCGTTCGACAGCGACATCCCGTGCGGCAGCGGCTTCAGCGCCTCGATCACCGCCGCCGACAGCGGCGCCAGGTCCGCGGCATTCAAGCCGCACCCCCGACGTTCCGAAGCGCCCCTAGGACCCCTTCCCATTTTTCGAGGGGCCAGCAGTTGCGGCCGCCCCTCGACCCCGGCCGGCGATCGAAGGGGGGGGTGTCGCCCCGGTCGGACCGCCCCACGCGCGCCCCATATGAATCAATGACTTGCGATGCATCCCCGCCCCATCCGCCCGCTTCGTTCTGTCTCACTAGGCGGTGAGACTGCGCAGAGGCGCCAGCGGTTCGACCGGCTTCATCGCGGTCGTGGTGCGGGTTCGCGGGCGGCTGCATCGACGGCCAGTGCACAAGTGCAACAACCGTGTTTGCGCGGCATTCGTTGATGCGGCGAATCACGAGACAGCCTCCGCGGCCGCGCCCTGGCGCAGTTCGCGCTGCTGATCACGCAGCTCGCCGATGCGCCGATCGCGCTCCTCGGCGTCGATCATCCCGAGCGTGTCGCACAGGTGCCGGACGTCGTAGATCCGGTTCTCGATCTTCTCGATCTGCTGCTTGCGCTCGGCCTCGGCCGGATCGATCGGCTTGACCGACGCCGCTGTCGAGGGCTGGCCGCTGATGATCTCGGCCGCGTCTTGCCGCTTGCCCAGGGCACGCGAGACCAGGTAGCTGATCGGCTTCCCGATCTTCCCCGCTGCCGCCGCCTGAAGTTCGGCAACCGTGATGCCGTGTTCCGCCGCCAGCCTGACGTCCGGGCTTCCGCTGCTGCATTCGCTGTAGCCAATTGCCTGCAGCGCGAGCGCCAGGGCGTCGGCCAGCTCAGAGTTCTTGACGCTCGCAGGTGATGTATCTGGGGTAGGAGCTTTTCGTGTGGCGTGTGGCGTGTGGAGAGCTTCACCAGAGTGGGTATGCCGACGGCTAGACCCGCTGGGAGTACCCGTCGGGTCACCCGTCGGGTTCATTTTGGGTTTGTTCTTCGCGCCGTTCACGCGCGCCGTCTGGATGCGCTTCTGCGCCTTGGCGATCTCGGCATCTGCCCGGCCGTTGTGGCGCAGGCCGTCCTCATCGTCGACCGGGAAGTAGCGATCGGCGACCTTGATCACCGCCGCCTTGTCCGCCGCGCTGACCGCGCTGACGATCACGAACAGCTCGCCGTGGGCCGCCGGCAGCGGCTCCTCTTCCCCGTAGTACGCCATCAGCAGGCGCAGATAGGCGCCGTGCTCGAGCATCGTCAGGCGCGACGTGTCGCGCAGGTAGTCGCCGGGATAGAGCTCGAAGTAGTTCAAGGCGCACCGCCCGCCGAGACCGGCGTTTCTGGTGCGCGGGCCCTGCCAGGCGCATGCTGCGATCGGGCCACTGCACATCGAGCAGGCGGCCAGCGATACGTGTGGATCGAGTCGTTCACCGATTATCCTTCAATCGGCGAAACCCTATGCAGATCAGTTAGTTAAGCGGGTCTGATGCCCGTAAACTAATGTACATTATGTCAATCATCACGGCATGGCTGCGGCGGCTGCGGAGTCAGGCTTTTCGGTTCATGACCCAACACGTAGGTTCGTGCCACTCATTGATTTCGCAGGCTTTCGTGGGCGACCGAGTGCGGAGCGCGCCTTCTTAGGGGCGGAATCGTGACCAGATACAACGTGGTCACCGGTCTCAGCCGTACCGCTTGGCTCGCGACGACTGCTTGGTATGCGTCGCCGGCCTGATAGCTGTGTTGTCGACGCTACTCAAACTCTGTCGTCTGACCCTAACTGTGACTCGACCCGTAGTCATGTCGTGTTCGGACGATCTCTCGTAGCGCAATCAATGGGTTGAGGTTGTCGCGCTTTGATCGTCGACGCGTCGTGCTCCGATACGATGGCGCGCGCCGACACTCACTGTCAGCCAGCTCATTCGCCCACTGGCGAATCAACCCCTCCCATTGAGTATTACCCTCTGCTGCAAATCAGTCTGCAAACATATTCGCCAGTTCTGCCGACTGCGAGTTCGCCTCGGCGACAGCGTGAGCGAGATCAATTGCTGTTAATTCGCTTGGATCAGCAGCCTGATCTCGAACCTGATTCATGCTTCGAGCAACATTTGCAACAATTGCGGCCTGCAGTTCTGCAAGCACCAATCCCACTTGGGTAGAACCAAATGCAAGGGACATAGCCGATCTCCATGAATGTTAAAATTCCTATCTATTAATTATCGACTTATACAAGACATTTGAACCAAGAAATAAAATACACGCCCCACCAACCGCCTTTCCTGCAATTGATACCCAGAACCAAAAGGGCCTTGAGCCCACGGTAACAACTGATCTTGCGCCCGACCTAGTAATGTCAACACTTCTACCGCTTACCGCATCTGAATATGTTCCGACAAGGATGTAGATAGCGACATAAACAACCAATGCACCAACAAGAAATGAAGAAAACCTGCGCGCCTGCGGCCACCTATCCCTCTGCAAATCTATAAAGAAAGCTACGATTAATACAAGAATTATCAGGACTAACAAGTTTGGCTCCTGCTTATCAATAGCATTACTTAATTTCAACGAGGGTCAATCAAGAAAATTTTGTTTTTATCTCTGGTCTTTGCTGATTCTTCGTCGTACAGAAATGGCAAAAAAGCATATCTGCATCCTTCGGCCACCCGAGTTGCCTCGTGCAAGAGGGAGCAAGAAAACACCAACGCCCCTCCTGCAGGAGCTTGATACAGATGACGTCCGAACTCTGGAAAGCGAAGTAAGCCGCCTTTGTACTCGCCGGTGTTAAGATTCATAGAGACAGCAAACTTGCGATGCGCGGTGCCCAGAGTTGTGTTGTCCCGGTGCGCTCGAAAATGTCCTGATTCTGAAGCCTCGTAGCAAGCCACCAGGTATCGCTCGATTCGAGTTGCCTTGAACTGGAAGGCTTTAGCGACCTCAGGGAGCAAGCAATCTCGAATGCGTGACCTGCAAGCCTCACGCAGGCCTTTATCATCGATCGCTCGGTCTCTTCTTCGCTTATGCATGGGGTCGTGAACGAGCTTGGTTTTTCCGTTCACATCACGCATGAATCCCGACTCCTGGCCGCCTTTGCGCTTGTAGTAGTCGATCAATGCTTGGCAAAGGCCGGGCTCAAAGACATTCGGCACTACGAGGACTGGGGCCGGAATTTCTGAGACCTTTTCCGCCGGAAGATCAGGTAGCTCCTGAAGATGACTGAGCAGGCGTTCGATGTGCTGCTCAGGGGTATCCACCAATGGCACCACCTCCATCACCCGAAGTCGTTCATCGAGTAGGTAGCTGACTGCCCGGCCGCGTCTGTTGTCATCGCATAGGCCGTACAGACGGCTGACCTTGGTGTCACGATCAAAGAACAGCGGACAGTGAGGGAGTACTTCTTTGAATGCCTCTGCATGTGATTCGGCCTCAGAGGTGCTCACTGCGAGAAACACGCATTGCCCTGCCCGAAGAAGGGGGTAGACCGCGCGAATTTTCATGAGCAACGCGCGTAACGCATTCCCCTCCATGTTGCCGACGAAGCTAAGGATGACGCGCCGTCCTGCCACCGTGTCAAAGTTGAAGTTCGGGTTGTCAACGGTTGCGGCGCGGAACCATGGAGCAGGCATTCCTGGCCGCAGCAATAGCTCTTCTGTCGCCGTGGATTCGACAGGTGCCGGCTTGCTTGGAGCCACTTCAAGCCTATGCGAGATCTTTTGCTCCATGTCATCTCTCCCGGAGTGCTTGACTACCGTGCTGACGGAGGGGCTGAGGAGGTAGCCGATCACACGCCGCTTGCCGGTTTTTACCTCGCCGCTCAGCCTCATTCCCGGGGTCAGGGCGACCCTCGCTCCGTCCACTACCAAGCTTGCGTTGCCGAGCCTCACGCGCGCCGGAAACACCAAACCCAATTGCTCATCTTGTGCCGGGTCATGCGAAACGGTTCCCCCCCCCCCCCTTCCAAGTAGCCGTAGCGTGTGAATGGAAAGCTTTCGATCGATCGGTCGTGAGGCGTTGACCAACGCGTTCGTGCATTCTTGCGCCACCGAGATTGTGCTCCACCTCGGCTACACCGATGCCGACGTCTACGTCGAGGTGTGCGACAACGGGATCGGGCTGCGGCCATCGGACGACGCGATTCGTAAACATTGGGGGATCCAGGGCATGCAGGAGCGCGCCGCCGCGATCGGCGGTCTCCTGCAGGTGAGCGAGCAGCCGGAAGGCGGCGTCTGCGTGGTGGTCCGCGTCCCCGGCAATGCTGCATACCTGTCGCCATTGCCGGGCGGTAAGCGCTCGCTGTGGACACGGCTGGCGCCGCGGTCCTTCTTCTGATTGCGCGGGCAGTCGTGGCAACAGCCACACGTTGTCGGCGCCGGTGTCCCCCTGATGACGCTTGCGCAGTCACCTGAAAGGGGGACGCATGACAAAGAGAGACAGGGTCATCGTTGCCTCGCGGCCATGACCCGCATGCCCTCACCTTCCAGGATCGCTGCCGATGGAAACCTCTACACCCAAGGCCTGTGCCCTGCTCCTCCTGCTGGCCACCAGTCTATGCAGCGCGCATCCGCCTGGCCCCGCCGGTGGCATCACGTCTCCGGCTGATACGGCAGTACAGGCGGATTTCGACATCATCCGCACCAGGATCACCACTGAAAAGAACGTCGCCATCTTCCCTATGGCGGTCTCCGACCGGGCCGGCAGGACCATGCCGACCCCGACTGGCGAGCTCGCGGGTAGCGACGTCTTTTCGTATGTCTGGCCGACGACCATCGATCCCTACGAAGTCGGTTTCGAGCGCGGCAGCGGCATCCTCGCAATGGCAGTGACCTCACACCCCGACTTCGATGACACGCCGCTCTACGACGAGAACAGAGATGGCGACCTGGCCAACGATGGCAACCTGTGGCACAGCCACTGGGTGGTCCTGCAGCCCAACGAAGCCTGCGGCAAGGATGCATTGGCAGTCGTCGACATTCCGGAAGGCACAAAGCCCCGTCTGCCCAAGACATGGCCCGGATTTCCGATTCTTCTGGACAGCCCGGGATGGAGCCCAGTGCTCGATGCTGAAACGGTCGAAGTGAGGGTGCCGTTCGACGAGATCGGCGTGGTGGAAGCCGCGCGCTTCGATGGCGTCACCGCTGGTTTGCGCGTCAATGCGAGCGTGCACGCCCCGCTGCTGTGCGTCGCGGATGTCTTCAAGGTGGCGTCCGGCGACCTAAGCCTGCCGGGTGAGCCCAACCGTTAGCGTCTTTCCGTGGGCCTCACCGGGGCCTGCGCTGTGAGCCAGAAAACGTTCCGGCACCCCATCTGCGTCATCGACGTCGACCATGACCATCGAGCCCGCTGATGTGGTGCTTGGCCATGGCCGCATCGGTTGTGCAGCGGCGCTTGAGCCGAGCCGACGCCCGTACGCGCTACAAAAGCCACAAAGCAAAACGGGCAGCTCTTGCGAGCTGCCCGTCTGCTTGAAAAGTGGCGTCCCCACGGGGATTCGAACCCCGGTGTCCACCGTGAAAGGGTGGTGTCCTAGGCCTCTAGACGATGGGGACGCAGAAACCTGCATCATTCTATCGATCGGCCTTTGATCGACAGACAAATTGTGGTGGAGCCAGGCGGGATCGAACCGCCGACCTCCTGCATGCCATGCAGGCGCTCTCCCAGCTGAGCTATGGCCCCACGTTTGGGAGCGCGAAATTGTAGTGTTGCGTTGCAACCGCGTCAACAACAATTCCGCTTTCCCTGTTCGCATCGTCGAGTTCCGAAGAACCTGTCAGCCGTTGGCGCCGGCCTCGCTGCGATCAAGGCGCGCATCATCCGGAATTCTCCGCAATGTTGCAAGCCCATGTCCCTGCTCGTTGAGATATTGGAGCCACTTGCCGAGAAAAGTGTTCATGCGCATGCGGTGATCCACCACTTCCGTCGGCGGCGGAAACATGCCGATGACGTCCTGCCAGCGGCGACCGACGTAGCAGTGCGTGGCCTCCACCTGGGCGGCGTCGCGATACAGGCGCAGGTACGCGGACGGATCCGGCTCGCCGGTGGCGGGATCGAGCATCGTGTAGCTCAGGCGCAGCTCGGTCGTGTAGGCGTGCTGCGCGAGGATGTCGAGCTGGACGGACAACGCGCCCTCCACTTCCGACAGATACCGCCCGGGCGCGAGCGGGCCCGGATCGAACAGGCGCGTCAGACGCGTGTGGTTCTCGGAATACAGGGCCATCAGCCACCCGAACCGTCCCATTGCGGGAAGGCGCGATCGGCGGCTGATGACGTTCTGCATGCGGTGATGCTACACGGCGCGGGATGAACCCGCCGGCATCGCAATGCCTGCCTGCCGCACCGCGCCGCGGCTCAGTACATCACCCGCTCGATGCCCAGCGTGGACATCACCTTGCTCGAGATTTCCTCGATCGAGGTGTTGGTGGTGCTGAGCACCGGAATGCGCTCGGCGCGGAACAGGGCTTCGGCCGCGGTGACTTCGGTTCTGCAGGTCTCGAGCTTGGCGTAACGCGAGTTGGGACGCCGTTCCTGGCGGATCTGCGCCAGGCGCACCGGATCGATGGTCAGGCCGAACAGCTTGGCCCGGTGCGCGCGCAGCCGGGGCGGCAGGCGATCGTGCTCGAGATCTTCTTCGGTCAGCGGATAGTTCGCCGCGCGCACGCCGTGATGCAGCGCCAGGTACACGCAGGTCGGCGTCTTGCCGGCGCGCGACACCGCGACCAGGATCACGTCGGCCTCGGCATAGTCGACCGACATGCCGTCGTCGTGGGTCAGCGCGAAGTTCATCGCGTTGATGCGGCGATGGTAGGTGTCGAAATCGACCATACCGTGCGCGCGGCCCACGCGGGATTCGCGCGATTCGAGCAGTTCGCGCTCCAGCGGCTCGATGAAGGGGGCGAACACGTCGAGCACCAGCGCCCCGCTCTCTCCCAGCGCCAGCGCCAGATTCGGATCGACGCAGGAACTGATCACGATCGGCCGCACGTCCATCGCCTCGCCGCGTGCGCGGATCAGGGCCGCCACCTCGCGCGCGCGTTCGATGCTGTCGACGAACGGAATCCGGTTGGTGCTGAACAGCGTGCCGCTGAACTGGGTCAGCAGGCTGTGGCCGATGGTTTCGGCAGTGATACCGGTGCCATCGGACACATAGAACACGGGACGGGTGGCAGACATGCGGATTCCGAGCGTGCGACGAGCGTCTTCGCGCCCGGGAGGGCTAAAATAACCGTTCCATACCGGGCCTGCCCGGTCATCCCCTCGATCCACGCGACACGGAGTTTCCTCTTGAGCGCCAACATCCTGTGGCTGCATGACCTGCGATTGACCGACCTGGCACAGGTCGGTGGCAAGAACTCGTCCCTCGGCGAAATGATCGGCAATCTCGCCAAGCTCGGCGTTTCCGTGCCCGGCGGGTTCGCCACCACGGCCGACGCCTTCAAGGCCTTCATCGCGCACAACGATCTGCACCAGCGCATCTTCGATCGCCTGGCGCCGCTGGACGTCGAAGACGTCGGCGCGCTGACCGCGGCCGGCAAGGATATCCGCAGCTGGGTCATCGACGCGCCGCTGCAGCCCGATCTGGATGCCGACATCCGCGCCGCCTACGAGCAGCTGGCCTCGGAGAACGGCGGCGGCGACGTCGCCGTGGCCGTGCGTTCGTCGGCCACCGCCGAGGATCTGCCCGATGCCTCGTTCGCCGGCCAGCAGGAGACGTTCCTCAACGTCACCGGCGCCGACGACGTGGTGATCAAGGTCAAGGAAGTCTTCGCGTCGCTCTACAACGACCGCGCGATCGCCTACCGCGTGCACCACGGCTTCAAGCACGAGGACGTGTTCCTGTCGTCCGGCGTGCAGCTGATGGTGCGCTCCGACGTCGGCGCGTCCGGCGTGCTGTTCACGCTGGACACCGAATCGGGCTTCCGCGATGTGGTCTTCATCACCTCGAGCTTCGGCCTCGGCGAGATGGTGGTCCAGGGCGCGGTGAATCCGGACGAGTTCTACGTCTACAAGCCCACGCTGTCCAAGGGCCTGCCGGCGATCCTGCGCCGCTCCATCGGCAGCAAGCAGCTGCGCATGGTGTATTCCGATACGCCCGGCGAGCGCGTGCGCACCGAGGACACGCCGGCCGATCTGCGCAACACCTTCTCGATCACCGACGAAGACGTGCACGAGCTCGCGCGCCAGGCGCTGACGATCGAGAAGCACTACGAGCGTCCGATGGACATCGAGTGGGCGAAGGACGGCGTCAGCGGCAAGCTGTTCATCGTGCAGGCGCGCCCGGAAACGGTGAAGTCGCGCGCCAAGGCCACGCAGATGGAGCGCTTCCATCTGGGCGCCCGCGGCGATGTGGTCGCCGAAGGTCGCGCCATCGGCCAGAAGATCGGCGCCGGCGTCGCCCGTGTGGTGCGGTCGCTGGACGACATGAGCCGCGTGCAGCCCGGTGACGTGCTGGTCGCCGACATGACCGATCCGGACTGGGAGCCGGTGATGAAGCGCGCGTCGGCCATCGTCACCAACCGCGGCGGCCGCACCTGCCACGCGGCGATCATCGCGCGCGAGCTGGGTGTGCCGGCCGTGGTCGGCACCGGCAATGCGCTGGATCTGATCGAAGACGGCAAGGACGTCACCGTCAGCTGCGCCGAAGGCGATACCGGCTACATCTACGACGGCATCCTCGAGTTCGAGCGCATCACCACCGATCTGTCGTCGATGCCCGAAGCGCCGCTCAAGATCATGATGAACGTCGCCAACCCGGAACGTGCCTTCGATTTCGGCCAGCTGCCCAACGCCGGTATCGGTCTGGCGCGTCTGGAGATGATCATCGCCGCGCACATCGGCGTGCACCCCAATGCCCTGCTCGAGTACGACAAGCAGGACGCCGACATCAGGAAGAAGATCGACGAGAAGACCCGCGGCTATGCCGATCCGGTCAGCTTCTACGTCGACCGTCTGGCCGAAGGCATCGCCACGCTGACCGCCTCGGTCGCGCCCAACCCGGTGATCGTGCGCCTGTCGGACTTCAAGTCCAACGAGTACGCGAACCTCATCGGCGGCACGCGTTACGAGCCGGAAGAAGAGAACCCGATGATCGGCTTCCGCGGCGCCAGCCGTTACGTCGATCCGTCGTTCTCGGCCGCGTTCGCGCTCGAGTGCAAGGCCGTGCTCAAGGTCCGCAACGAGATGGGCCTCGACAACCTGTGGGTCATGATTCCGTTCGTGCGCACGCTGGACGAAGGCCGCAAGGTCGTCGAAGTGCTGGAGCAGAACGGCCTCAAGCAGGGCGAAGCCGGCCTGAAGATCATCATGATGTGCGAGGTCCCGTCGAACGCGCTGATGGCCGACGAGTTCCTCGACATCTTCGACGGTTTCTCGATCGGCTCCAACGATCTGACCCAGCTCACCCTGGGCCTGGACCGCGACTCGTCGATCGTCGCCCACCTGTTCGACGAACGCGATCCAGCGGTCAAGAAGCTGCTGTCGATGGCCATCAAGTCCGCGCGCGCCAAGGGCAAGTACGTCGGCATCTGCGGCCAGGGCCCGAGCGATCATCCGGATCTGGCGCAGTGGCTGATGGATGAGGGCATCGAGTCGGTGTCGCTCAATCCCGACACCGTCGTCGATACCTGGCTGAAGCTGGCGAAGTCCAAGGCCGGCAAGGCCTGACCGCAGCCACCGCTTCGCAGACGAAAACGCCCGGGCCTCGCGCCCGGGCGTTTTTTCGTTGGGCCTTCAGGTCAACGCTGAAAAAGTCGTCATTCCCGCGAAGGCGGGAATTCAGAAGCTTTCAAGCCATTGAAAGCAAAGGCGCTGGATTCCCGCCTTCGCGGGAATGACGAGCGAAGACAGACTTGATCAGCGTTGCGTCAGTCGGCGCGCGCGGGCTGCAAGCCTGCCTGGAAACGCGTCAACGCCGCCCGGGCCTCGGTCACCGCCGCAGCGCGATCGGCGCCCGCCGGCCAAGGCACGATGAGGGCGTATTCGATCAGCAGACCGTCGCGCGCCACCCAGCGTGAGATCCCGATCGTCTGCCGCGCGTCATCGACGAACACGCTGCCGGTGGGATAGCAGGCGCTGCCCTGGCGGTGGTCGACGATCGATTCGATGGCCTCGCCAAGCGGCGTGGTGGCCCGGGTCCATTCCGGACTGCGGCCGGCCAGTTCCTTGGCGTGCAGCTGCATCGCGACCGCCAGACCGTCCGCATCCCCCATGCCGGCCGGCAGGCGCGTCAGCACGTAGGCCGCTTCCATCGGCGCTGCGCCGGTGGGCGAGAACAGCACGTAGTTATCCTCGACGCCGCGGGCGTCGTCGCGCAGGCGCGTGAGCATCGTCCATTCGCGGAAATCGGACAGCGGCGCCAGTGCGACCCGGTAGCCGGTGTCGCCGATCGTCCACTGCCCGGCCGCCAGGATCGCGTCGCGCTCCGCGTGCCGCACCCAGTGGATCATCGCGGGCCCGTCGCAGCGCTGTTCGGTGAGTTCGACCACGTTGTAGACCAGCGGCGTCTCCGCCTGCACCTGCGGCCCACACAGCGCAGCGGCGATCATCGCCACTGCAAGACACGATCGTCGGTTGGACATCATGTAACGCCTCCTTGCGTCATGGGCCGGCTGGCCCGGAATCAGGGTTCGGCGAGCGCCGCGAAATGACGCCGGTAGTGGCGCAGCTCGTCGATCGAATCGCGCACGTCGCTCAATGCGGTATGTGCGGAATGCTTGGTGAAGCCGCCCAGCACCTGCGGCGCCCAGCGCCGTGCGAGTTCCTTGATGGTGGACACGTCGAGATTGCGGTAGTGGAAGAACTTCTCCAGCGCCGGCATCTGCCGGTGCATGAAGCGGCGATCCTGGCAGATCGAGTTGCCGCACATCGGCGAACTCCGCGGGGAGATCCACTGCGCCAGGAATTCGAGGGTGCGCGCTTCCGCTTCGGCCACGCCCACGCCTTCTTCCAGCGACCGGCGCCACAGGCCCGAACGCGTGTGCTGGGTGCGGTTCCAGTCGTCCATCGACTCCAGCGTCTCCAGCGTCTGCGCGATCGCGAGTTCCGGACCTTCGGCCAACACGTTGAGCTGCGCGTCGGTGACGATCGTCGCGATTTCCAGGATCCGGTCATGGTCGGTATCGAGTCCCGTCATCTCCAGATCGATCCAGATCAGCCTGCCGTCGCCGAGTTTTTCCGTCATGGTGGTTCGCGTTCGTGGTCGTGACGGCGCATGATATCCCAGTCGATTCCACTGCCCGGCGCTGCCGTGTTCCCTGCCCAGATGCTGTCCAGTCCCGAAATGGCCCACTACGCGATCCTGACCGCCATGCTCGCACCGGCGTTCTTCCTGACCGCCACCGCATCGCTGCTGGGCTCTGCGAACGCGCGACTGGCGCGCGTCATCGACCGCACCCGCTCGCTGCTGCGCGACCTTGCCGACGACGACGGCAGCGATGCCGACGACCGCAGGATTCTGGAAGCGCGCATCGCGCTGCAGCGCAGGCGCAGCCGCATCATCCTGCGCGGCAGCCAGCTGCTCTACGTGGCGATCAGCTGCTTCGTCGGCACCAGCCTGACGGTCGCCGGCGATTCCTTCTTCGGCCACCGCTTCGCGCATGCGCCGACGCTGCTGGCCGCCCTCGGCGTGCTGGCGATGTTCGCAGCCAGCCTGCTGCTGGCGCGCGAGGCCGCGATGGCCGTGCACGCGGTCAACGAGGAAATGGACGATGCGCACCGCCAGGCCAACCGGCGCAGCCCGCTGATCTGAAGTGCGCGCCGCGTCAGCGCGGCGGCAGACCGCGTTTGCGCCTGAAGTAGTTCGTCAGCATCGGCCCGGCCACGTCGGCGAGCACGCCGCCGGTCACCGCGATGCGATGGTTGTGGCGCGGATCGCCCAGCACGTCGAACACGCTGCCGGCCGCGCCGGTCTTCGGATCGAACGCGCCGAACACCACGCGCGCCACCCGGGCATGGACCATCGCCATCGCGCACATCGCGCAGGGCTCCAGCGTCACCACCAGCGTGCAGCCGATCAGCCGGTGATTGCCGAGCGCACGACCGGCCTCGCGCATCGCCACGATCTCGGCATGCGCGCTGGGATCATGCTCGGCGATGTTTCGGTTCCAACCCGTGCCGATCACCGCGCCGGACGGATCCAGCACCAGCGCGCCGACCGGAATCTCGTCGTCTTCGGTCATCGCACGATCGGCCAGCGCAAGCGCCTGGCGCATCGCGTCGACGTCCTGGGCGCACTGCGCGACCGCGCTTTGGGTACCGTCAGCGCCCACGGACATAGACGGCAAATCCGCGCATGAAATCGGCCAGCTGCTCGCGCACGCGCGCATCCAGCACGCTGCCATCGCCGTCGAACACCTGCCCGGCCCGCGACACCATCAGGCGGCCTTCCGACCAGTGACGCGTGCCCAGCGTCCGCAGTACCGGCAGCCACGCCGCCTGCGACAACACCGTGCCGAAGCCGCCAGGCGAGGCGCCGATCACCGCGACCGGGCGGCCGCCGAACAGTTTGGGAATGCCGTTCGCCGGTCGCGACAGCCAATCGATCGCGTTCTTGAACACGCCGGGGATGCCGTTGTTGTATTCGGGCGTGGCCAGCAGCAGGCCGTCGCTCGCGAGAATCCGCGCCTTCAGCGCATCGACCTCGGCCGGGATACCGTCGCGCGCTTCGAGGTCACCGTCGTACAGGGGAATGCCGTGCAGGGTGGCGACGTCGAGTTCGACGTCCGCATCGAGCACGGACTGCGCCGCACGCAGCAGATCGGTGTTGTACGAGCCTGCGCGCAGGCTGCCGGAGATTCCGAGAATCCTGACCATGGGTCACCTGCGGGCTTGGACTGCCGGCACCGCGCCGCAGCTGGCCGCGACTTTACCGCAGACGCGTGGTCCGGCGCCCGGGCTGGCCTGCCGCACGTGCCGTCAGACGTGGCTGCGCCGCCACGCGTCGGACTCTTCGACGATACGGGCGCGCTCCGCCGCGTCCAGGCGTTCCAGGCTGCGCACCTGCTGCGCCGTGCGCGGGTTGTCGGCCAGCCGCGTTTCGTGGCGCAGCATGAAATCCCAGTACAGGCGCGTGTACGGGCAGGCCTGCGGCCCGGTGCGCTGGCCCGGATCGAAGGCGCAGCGGCGGCAGTAGCTGCCGGCGCTCATGCGCTCGATGTAGCGGCCACTGGCGATGTAGGGCTTGCTCGACATCAGCCCGCCGTCGGCGAACTGGCTCATGCCCAGCACGTTCGGCATCTCTACCCACTCCACCGCGTCGACATAGACCGCGAGAAACCAGCGGTGCACCTGCGCCGGTTCGACGCCCAGCAACTGCGCATATAGGCCGATGACCATCAGGCGCTGGATGTGGTGGGCGTAGCCGAGGGCCAGCGTCTGCCGCAGCGCATCGGCGAGACACGGCATCGGCGCGTCGCCAGTCCAGTAGAAACCGGGCAGATCGCCGGTGGCCTGCAGCGCGTTCGTCTCCGCATAGCGCGGCATCTGCGTCCAGTACACCCCGCGCACGTATTCGCGCCAGCCGAGGATCTGGCGGATGTAGCCTTCGGCCGCTGGCAGCGGCGCCCTGCCCGTACGCCATGCGGCCTCCACCGCGCCGACCACTTCGCGCGGGGCGAGCAGCTTGAGATTCAGCGCCGACGCGATCTGCGAATGCCACAGCCACGGCGCATCGGGCCACAACGCGTCCTGCCAGCGGCCGAAGGCCGGCAGGCGTTCCTCGATGAAGCGCTCCAAGGCATGCAGCGCCTGCGCGCGGGTCACCGGCCAAGCGAAGTGGTTCAGCCCGCCGGGGTGATCGGCAAAGCACGTGCGCACCAGATCCAGGACTTCGCGCGTGATCGCATCGGGCGCGACCGGCGGCGGTATCGGCACGACGCCCGGGCCCTGCGCCTCGAACGGCGCGCGGTTCTCGGTATCGAAATTCCAGCGACCGCCGGCCGGCGCATCGCCCGCCATCAACACGCCATGCCGGCGACGCAGATGGCGATAGAACATCTCCAGCCGCAGCTCGGGCTGCGTACGCGCCCACGCGGCGAACGCGCGGACATCGCAGTAGAAATGCCGGTCCGGTTCGATCACCAGCGGCACGTCCGCAGCCGCAGCGGTCTTGCGCAGCATCTGCAGCACGCGCCAGTCGCCTGGCGCGGTGATCCGCACGGTCTGGGGACGCAGGCGCACGATCGCCTCGGCCAGTTCCGCACCGAGGGTGCCGCGGTTGTCGGCGTCGTCGAGGCAGCGGTAGTGCACGGCCCAGCCGTCGGCTCGCCGGTCCTGCGCGAAGTGCCGCATCGCGCTCAGGAACAGGGCGATGCGCGCCTTGGCCGACCAGACGTGGGTGGATTCCTGCTCGACCTCGGCCATCCAGATGGCGTCGAGCGCGGGATCGCAGCCGTCGAACGCGGACGCAGACGGATCGAGCTGGTCGCCCAGCACCACGACCAGATGGCGCACCGGACGATCAGTCATCGCGGGATGGACCGGGCGCACCGGCTGCGCCCTTGTTGCGGCGGCAACGCTCTGAGCAATAGCGCACGTCTTCCCAGTGTTTCGCCCAGGCGCGGCGCCAGGTCATCGTGCGCCCGCAGACCGCGCAGGGCTTGCTGGGCAGGTACGACTTGTTGCCGGGTGAATCGCGATTGCCTGCAGGCGCCATGGGCGGGTCCGTGATCTCCGGGCGGAGCGCGGCGACAGGATGCGGCGCACGCCGTGCGCGCGTCGTGGAGCGTGGCTGCAACGCCTGTCTGAAGCGGCACAGTCGGCCCGAGCCGTCGCATCCGGTGAGACCGGCGCAGGCGTCCGAACGGTCAGTGATGCGTCCGCCCCACCCCGCTGCACGCGACGCTGGCGGGCATCGCCGGTACCATCCACCCCCACCCGACGCTGGGCAACGCCGTGCAGGACGCCGCGCTGCGCCGCACCCGTCCATGCCCTCCACATCTGAGCCGCCGCATGACCACCGAGCCGATCCACACCTTCCGTATCGTCCCGTCGCAGCAGGTCCGCCAGCAGGCCGACCGCGAGACGATCCTCGCCGATCCCGGCTTCGGCACGCACTTCACCGACCACATGGTCGCGATCGACTGGACCGTCGAAGCCGGCTGGCACGACGCGCACGTGCGGCCCTACGGCCCGCTGACGTTCTCGCCGGCCGCCGCGGTGCTGCATTACGGCCAGGAAATCTTCGAAGGCATGAAGGCCTTCCGCCATGCCGACGGTTCCATCTGGACCTTCCGCCCCGACGCCAACGGTCGCCGCCTGCAGCATTCCGCGCGACGCATGGCCTTGCCGGAACTGCCGGTCGACCTGTTCGTCGAATCGATCCGCCAGCTCGTCAACACCGACCAGGCCTGGGTGCCGGGCGGCGGCGAGTCCAGCCTGTATATCCGCCCCTTCATGATCGCCAACGAGGATTTCCTCGGCGTGCGCCCGGCCCGTCGCGTGGCCTATTACGTGATCGCCAGCCCCGCGGGCGCCTACTTCAAAGGCGGCGTCAAACCGGTCTCGATCTGGCTGTCGCGCGACTACGCACGCGCCGGCCGCGGCGGTACCGGTTCGGCCAAGTGCGGCGGCAACTACGCCGCGTCGCTGCTGCCGCAGCGCGAGGCCGTCGCCAACGACTGCGCCCAGGTGCTGTTCCTCGACGCCGAGACCAACCGCTACGTCGAAGAACTCGGCGGCATGAACGTGTTCCTGGTCCAGCGCGACGGCAGCGTGGTCACCCCGGCACTCACCGGCAGCATCCTCGAAGGCATCACCCGCGACAGCGTGATCCAGCTGCTGCGCGACCGCGGCCACACCGTCGTCGAGCGCCGCGTCGAGATCAGCGAATGGATCGATGGCGTGCGCTCGGGCGAGATTGCCGAAGTCTTCGCCTGCGGCACCGCGGCCAGCATCTCCCCGATCGGAGTGCTCAAGGGCAACGACTTCAGCGTCGGCGATGCCGATGCGCAGCCCGGCGAAGTGACGATGGGCATCCGCAAGGATCTGCTCGACATCCAGTACGGCCGCGTGCCGGACCGGCACGGGTGGTTGACGCGGTTGGTGTGAGCCGACGCGTCACGGCACGACAGGAACGGCCCGCGCAAGCGGGCCGTTCTTCTTGTTGGCGACGATGGGGAAGCGCACCTGGAACCGTTGTTTCGCGCGGTCACTGGACGCAGCGCTCGCTACGGGCGCGGACACTGGAGGGTCACGAGTGACTGCGTCGCCGCGACTGCGAGCTGATCCGACCAGCACACCCATCACGCCGATCAGAGGCCAAAGCGCCAGTCTGAAACTTGCTCTCGGCACGCTCGACGTGGCTCTATGTGCCTCCAGCAGACGCGCAAATCGGGCTGACAGATGCAGAGATCGAACGTGTTGCGGGTCGCCGTTCTCCACGGCGTGCTGAGCCTTGCACTTGCGACACCGGTGCACGCAACGGATTCGGGTGCGGTTGATCCCGGGTCTGCTGAAGCGCGCGCAGCCGCACTTGTGTCGCGCATGACGCTCGAGGAGAAGGCGAGCCAGATCCAGCATGACGCGCCCGCGATTCCGCGCCTGGACGTGCCCGCGTACAACTGGTGGAGCGAGGGTCTGCATGGGGTGGCGCGCGCGGACATCGCCACCGTGTTTCCGCAGGTGATCGGGATGGCGGCCACGTGGGATCCGGCGTTGATCGAGCAGGTTGCCGGTGTCGTCGCAACGGAGTTCCGCGCGAAGTACCGCGGCGCGCGTACGCCAGACGGCAGCACACCGCAGTACCACGGCCTGACCGTCTGGTCGCCCAATATCAACATCTTTCGCGATCCCCGATGGGGCCGTGGCCAGGAGACCTGGGGCGAGGACCCGTACCTCACCGGACGGTTCGGCGTGGCCTACATCCGGGGTCTGCAGGGCGCCGACGCGCAGTTCCCCAAGACCATCGCCGCTGTGAAGCATTACGCCGTGCACAGTGGCCCTGAGGCATCCCGCCACAGCGACGACATTCATCCCTCCGCGCGCGATGTTGCAGACACGTACCTGCCCGCGTTCCATGCAGCCGTCACCGAGGCCCAGCCACAAGCGCTGATGTGTGCCTACAACGCGATCGACGGCCTGCCGGCATGCGCGAATCCCGACTATCTGCAGCGCCGGCTGCGCGAGGACTGGGGGTTCGACGGCCATGTGGTCTCCGATTGTGCGGCGGTTGCCGATATCCATCTCCCGACCTCGCACGCGCTCGTCGACACCCCGGAAGAAGCGGTGGCGCTGGCGCTGAAGGCGGGGACCGACCTGATCTGCGATTTCCGGTTCAACGCGACCTTCCAGCCTGCGACAACGGTGCGGGCGGTCGAACAGAACCTTCTGCAGGAGTCCGACCTGGATCGTGCGCTGCTTCGACTCTTCACCGCCCGCTACCGGCTGGGCACCATGGATCGCGTGGCGAGTGGCCCGCATGCAGGCATCGAAGCGACCGATTTCGACACGCCGGAACATCGCGCACTCGCTCTGGAAACCGCGCGTCGTTCGCTGGTACTCCTGAAGAACGACGGGCTGTTGCCGCTGGATCAGGCGCCGCGCAGAATTGCGGTGATCGGGCCGAACGCCGACAGCGTCGATGCGCTGGTGGGCAACTACAACGGCACACCTTCGGATCCCGCGACCATCGTGTCCGGCCTGCGCAATCGCTTTCCGCAGGTGCAGATCACCCATGTCGAAGGCGTCGGCTGGATTGCGCCGCCACTCGAGGACATCGCGGATACGGCGTTCTGTCTGGACGCCGCGTGCACGCGTCCCGGACTGCACTCCGAGGTGTTTGCAGATGCAGAACTCGGGGGCGCGACGACGACTGACACGGTCGACAACGTCCAGGCGCGCTGGGGCTGGCCTGATCGCGAGCAGCGCAATGCCTCGACGCGATGGACCGGATACGTGCGGGCACCCGAAACGGGCGAGTACCGGTTCCGGTATTCCGGCGACGCCGGATATCGCGTGCATATCGACGGACAGCTCGTCGCCGATCTCTGGGATGGCGCTTGGCCCACGTCGGATCGCCCGGTGCAACTGGTTGCTGGCCAGGTCCACTCGATCGTTGTGGAGGCCCGGCAGATCGGTGTCCGCGCCACGCATCGCCTGCAATGGAGCCGACCCAGTGTCGGCGATGCGCCTGCGCTGGAGGCCGCGCGCAACGCGGACCTGGTGGTGTTCGCCGGCGGCCTGACGGCCAAGCTGGAGGGCGAGGAAATGTCGGTACAGGCACCCGGGTTCTCCGGCGGCGATCGCACCAGTCTCGATCTGCCGGCGCCCCAGCAGGCCTTGCTGGAGCGGCTGCACGCCACCGGCAAGCCGGTCATTCTGGTGCTCATGAACGGCTCCGCGATGAGCGTGAACTGGGCCGACGAACACCTACCCGCCATCATCGAAGCCTGGTATCCGGGCGGTGACGGCGGGCGCGCCGTCGCGGAACTGATCGCCGGCGATTTCAGCCCGTCGGGCCGACTGCCGTTGACCTTCTATCGCAGTGTGCGCGACCTGCCGCCCTTCACCGATTACGCGATGGAAGGCCGCACGTATCGCTACTTCCGGGGCAGCCCGCTGTACCCCTTCGGCTACGGACTCAGCTACACCCGCTTCGGCTACAGCAACGCCCGGCTCCCGCAATCGCGGATCGATGCGGGCGCCAGCGCGCACCTCGAAGTGCAGGTCGCGAACCTGGGCGACCGGGACTCGGACGAGATCGTCCAGCTCTACGTCTCGAGAGAACAGGCGGGCGCCCCACTCCGCCGCCTGGCCGCCTTCCAGCGCGTCACCCTCGCGGCCGGCACAACACAGACCGTGAAGCTGGACATTCCTGCGGAAGCGTTCGTAGTGGTGGACGACGCGGGCCGTAGGCAGATCGAACCCGGGCGCGCCACGTTATGGGTCGGCGGCGGGCAGCCCACGGACGCTACAGCCGCTCACTCGCCGGGCGTCGCAGTCGAACTCGACATCGTCGGCAAGCACGAGCTCCCGGCGCTTTGAGAGTGCGGGTGCTGCGCGCTGTCGTGAGTCCGGGAGTCTTGATCCATCCCCACTCGATCGTCGCCGGCGGCTTGCCACTGATGTCCCAGACCACATGCGAGACGCCGCAGACTTCGTGGATGATCCGGTTCGTAACGCGGTTGAGGCAGTCGTACGGCAGCCGCACATGACGGGCGGCTATGCGTCGATGGCCTCCACAGCGCTGCATGTGATCGCCAGAAGCGCCATCAAAACCGCAGCCTGTGCACCGACCCGACTTGCGCGGCCTGCTGCGTGTCCACGCCCGCCCGGCCTGCGAACGTCCCCCACTCCTGCACCGCGGTCAGCACTTCATCCAGCATCTTGCGATCCCGCCCGCGCTTGAGGCCGGCAACGCCCGCAGCCGCCTTGAAATCCTCCAGCGTGAATCCATCGCGCTTGCCGTTGACGCGCATCTGGTGCGTGGACGTCCAGTCGCCTTCGGGGTTGTAGCTGTAGCTGACGTCGAACGCTGGCGCCAATGACCACTGGCCCTGCTTGTCCATCAGGAACGCGATGTTCTTGACGTGGTCGTCCTGGTTGCGCGCCACCACGTTGAACAGCATGCGGCGGAACTGCTGCTCGATGGCCGCCATCGGCAGGCCCAGTTGCCGGATGACGAGGAAGGCCTGTTCGTAGGAGTAGGCACCAGGCAGGTTGTAGTCGAAATGCGCCAGCGCGCCGAGCGACTGCATATGCAGCTTGCTGCCGTCGTCAGGGCGGTCAAAGCGGCGCGTCATGAAGTGGCGGCGTCCGCCCTCTTCCAGCAGGCGGCATTCACTCATGTCGATGCCGGCCGCCTGCGCCATCAGCGCGTAGGCGTATTCGATGGCGCCGTAGCCCTGCGGATCCAGCAGTTCCTTGTCCTTGTTGCCCGCCACCCCATCGAACTTGAGCAGCCAGTGGCTGAAGCCCGGATCGGCCGCCACCTGGCCCGAGCGCACCTCGTTGGTCTCTGCATTCCAGGCGATCAGCGCCTTCGCGCGCGCGCCGCCGGCCGAAGTGCCCACGCGCAGGATGTCCTGCATGGCCTTCTGCCGCGCCGGACCTTCGAGGCTGGCGTCGAGAGCTTCGCGATGAGTGAGGATGTCGGAGGCCAGGCCCACCAGCGCCGCGACGTCCAGCGTGTCGGAACGGCTGGCCTTCGGCCCGCTGACCGGCTTGAATTCCAGCGCGCCCATGCCACGCGCCCCTGTGTAGCAAAGACGTTCGACAGCGTTGAAGCTCTGCGACGAGCGGCCCTGCATCGCCAGCCACTGATCGATGAGCGCGTTGCCGAAGCGGTCCGGCAGGGAATCGGCCAACAGGCCCGGCAAGCCGTGGAATGCGGGCTTCGGCAGCTCAGCGAAGGCGTAGATGCGCGGCTGCAGCGGCATGTGCAGCGGTGAAAGCTCGATGCCGCTGCCGAGGAATTCCGGCACGTATTCGAACGCGGCTGTCGTCGCGCCTGCCGGCACCGACACCGCGCCGATCGTCCGGCCCCACAGTTGGACTTCGGCGATCGTCATGCCTCCCAGCTCCAGCCCGTGCCCGGCTTCGCCTTCGGTGCCGGCGCGTCCTTGCTTGCGCCCGATGCGCGCTGTCGTGTGCGGCGCTGCTGACGCAACTGGGCCACGGGGCTGTCGACCGGTTCGGGCACCAGCTGCGCAAGCCGGCCTTCCAGCCCAAGCACGCCGCAGACCCGCAAGAACGTGGACAGCTGGGTGGCCGTGGCCCCCGCTTCCAAGCGTTCGACCGTCCGCTTGGACACGCCGGCCTGCTCGGCCAGTTCCGCCTGGGTGAGGTTGCGCGCCACGCGCAGGGCTGCCAGTTGGCTGCCCAGCTGTGTGAGCGACAGGAGATGAGGGTGGTCCGTGGTGTTCATATGTCGTCGAATATGACGACTATCGGCGCAATTATCAAGCAAGTCGTCATTCAAGGCGATTTATACATCGATGAAAGCCGTCCCGAAAGCGCATCCAGATTCGCATCCATTGAAGCCAGCAACGCGTTCAATCTGCGCGCTTCACGCAGCGGATCGTCACGATGTCGCTTCAGATCGACACGCATCAGCACACCCGCCATGCCGTTCGAGGTCGCCAGAGCGCAAATCGCTGCTCCGTACCGTTTCGCACAGCCAGCGTCGGCATTCGTGTCTGCCGCGACAGTGTCCGAAAGATGCGTGCTGCACGGGACGCGCAACGGCTCGAGCTCTGACCATTACCGCTTCCGGCCGGAAGCGGACGTCTGGCCCGTCGCCGTCGGTTGCGACCACTTCTATCGGTCAGTCAGACAATCGTCCCAGATGCCCTCGCCAGTCTTTTCGCCGATAGATCGCCCTGACGCTCGCTGTATCGATCAGTGAGATAGGTGGTCCGGTCCCGCACGAGCAAAGTGAACTTCACCAGCTCCTCCATCACATCGACCACGCGGTCGTAGTACGCCGACGGCTTCATGCGCCCGGCCTCGTCGAATTCCTGCCAAGCCTTGGGCACCGAGGACTGGTTGGGGATAGTCACCATGCGCATCCAGCGGCCGAGCAGGCGCAGTGCGTTGACCACGTTGAACGACTGCGAGCCGCCGCAGACCTGCAGCACCGCCAGCGTGCGGCCCTGGGTGGGGCGCACGCCGGCGCTTTCCAGCGGCAGCCAGTCGATCTGGTTCTTGAACACCGCGCTCGGCGCGCCGTGCCGCTCCGGGCTCACCCAGACCTGGCCTTCGGACCACAGCGACAGTGCGCGCAGCTCCTCCACCTTGGGATGGGTGGCCGGCACCGAATCGAGCATCGGCAGGTCGTGTGGATCGAACAGCCGGGTGTCGGCGCCGAACAGTTCGAGCAGGCGCTGGGCCTCCAGCGCCAGCTTCCGGCTGTAGGACTCGGGGCGCAGCGAGCCGTAGAGGATCAGGATGCGCGGCGGGTGGCCATCGGCCGGCACGCCGAGTGCGGCTAGGTCGATGGGCTTGAACGCGTCGGGATCGAGATTGGGCAGATCGGATGCCATCGGGTGACTTGTGACCGTCATAAATGTTCGACTATTCTAGAAACATGGAACATAAAGCCGCAACCTCCGCACTCGCCGCCCTCGGCCAGGACACGCGCCTGTCGGTCTTCAGGCTGCTGGTGCGGGCCGGTCGCGCCGGCAAGCTGGCCGGCGACATCGCCGAGGCGCTCGCCTTGCCTGGCGCCACCCTGTCCTTCCACCTCAAGGCGCTGACCGCCGCCGGGCTGGTGAGCGGCGAGCAGAGCGGCCGGACCATCCGCTACCGCGCCGATTTCGATGCGATGAACGCACTGGTCGGCTATCTCACCGAGAACTGCTGCGCCGACGACGCGGGCGACTGCGCGCCGTCCGCTGCCTGCGGGTCCTGATCCATTCCGTTACGCAATCCACCCGAGAGCCCGACCCATGACCCGACGCATCCTGTTCCTGTGCACCGGCAACTCTGCCCGCAGCGTGCTGGCCGAAGCCACCCTCCGCGCTTGGGGCGTGGGCCGTTACGAGGCCTACAGCGCCGGCAGCAAGCCGGCCGGCCAGGTGAACCCGTTCGCGATCGCCCAGCTCGAGCGTGAGGGCTTTCCCACCGACAACCTGCGCAGCAAGTCCTGGGACGCATTCTCGGCCGAGACCGCCGCGCCGATGGACCTGATCGTCACTGTCTGCGACAGCGCGGCGAACGAGTCCTGTCCGATCGTCCACGGCGACTTCGTGCGCGTGCACTGGGGCCTGTTCGATCCCGCCGCGGTGACTGGCAGCGACGCCGACAAGCGCGCCGCATTTGCGCATGCGCACGCGATCATCCAGAAGCGCATGCGCGCGTTTCTCGACATCCGCGACGACGTCTGGGCCGACAAGGACGCGGTCAAGGCGCTGCTCGAACCGATCGCCGACGTCGGATGAGCACGCCCGCGCCTGCGCCTGCACCGGGTCGCCTGTCGTTTCTCGACCGCTGGCTCACGCTGTGGATCTTCGCGGCGATGGCGCTGGGCATCGCGCTCGGCACGCTGTTCGACGGCCTGCCGGCTGCGCTCGATACGCTCAGCTGGGGCAGCACGAACGTGCCTATCGCAATCGGCCTGATCCTGATGATGTATCCGCCGCTGGCCAAGGTGCGCTACGCAGAATTGCCGAACGTGTTCCGCGACAAGCGCGTGCTGGCGCTGTCGCTGATACAGAACTGGCTGATCGGGCCGTTCCTGATGTTCGGGCTGGCGGTACTGTTCCTGCGCGATTATCCGGAATACATGACCGGGCTGATCCTGATCGGCCTGGCGCGCTGCATCGCGATGGTGCTGGTGTGGAATCAGCTTGCGCGCGGCGACAACCAGTACGTTGCTGGCCTCGTTGCGTTCAACTCGGTCTTCCAGATTCTCTTCTTCAGCGCGTATGCCTGGTTCTTCCTCAGCTGGCTGCCGCCTGTGTTCGGGATTGACGGCAGCGTTGTCGACGTCAGTACCTGGACCATTGCGCAGGCCGTGCTGGTGTATCTGGGCATCCCATTCCTTGCCGGCTACCTGACCCGTCGCTGGCTCGTGCAGGCGAAGGGAGAGCGCTGGTACGAGACGCGGTTCCTGCCGAAGATCAGCCCGATCACGCTGGCCGCCCTGCTCTTCACCATCGTCGCGATGTTCAGCCTCAAGGGCGCCGACGTGGTGCGGATTCCGATGGACGTGGTGCGCATTGCGATTCCGCTGACGCTGTACTTCCTGATCCAGTTCGGACTGAGCTTCTGGATGGGCCGACTGATCGCGAGGGATTATCCGCGCACGACTGCCATTGCGTTCACGGCGGCGGGTAACAATTTCGAGCTTGCGATTGCGGTGGCCATCGCCGCGTTCGGCTTAGCGTCACCTGTCGCCTTTGCTGCCGTGATCGGGCCGCTGGTCGAAGTACCGGTGCTGATCGCGCTGGTACACGTGGCCTTGTGGTGGCGCGGCAGAACTCACTGGAGCGCTAAATCCGCTTAGCACGCACGCGCGTTGCAGCGCGGTCACGCAGATGTAATATCGTTTTCGGGACCTGGGGTTACGCAGACATGGAGTGCCGCGATGATCGCGAGCCAGTCGAAAGGAGCGCGCCTGTACGGACAGATCCGTCGCGCGTTGCAGTGCGGACGCTTCGCGCCCGGCCAACGCCTCGAACCGGCCGCACTGGCCACCGAGTTCGGCGCCAGTCTCACGCCAGTTCGCTTCGCGCTGCATCACCTGAGCGGTGAGCGACTGATCGTCGACAGAGGACGTGACGGGTTCCACATGCCCTTGCCCACCGAGGCTGCATTGCGCGCGCTCTACGAGTGGATGGAAATCCAGTTGATGGCGTCCCTCGACCACGGCGCCCTGCCCAACGGCACCCGGCAGCGCGCCCCTGACGTCCAGGAGAGCATTGCGAAAGCCACCTGGCAGCTATTCGACACCATCGCGCGGCGGACGCCGCAGCAAGAACTGCACATCGCCGCGCGCAATGCCAATGATCGGCTCGCCCCGATCCGCACCGCAAAGCGCACGCTTGTGCCTGAGGCGCACTCTGAACTCGAGGACCTTGTCGAGGCCTGGGAGCGCGCGGAGATTCCGCGCCTGAAATGCGGGCTGCGCGCCTACCACGGGCGTCGACGCAAACTGGTGCCCACGACAGTGCACCTGCTGACCCAAGCACGCGACGCGCTGCACTGACGCGGTCGCTGCGCACGCGAACGTGTATACGGCTCGCCTCACACTTTCAGGGAATACCGAAAGTACACAACAAAAATCATTTGAGAATTACGGTTCCGCGTCTCGACACTCGGCTTGTCATGGACTCGCCATGACACAACGCAGGAGAAGGACATGGACATCAAAGAAAGTGAAGTGCAGGTCGAAGTGGTTGCCCTGGGTGCGGTGAGCATCGAAACCAAGGGCGCCGGCTTCGAGACCGAGGTCATGGGTGAGGGGCGCATTCCCTTCTCCGGCATCTCGGAAGAGTGAGTCACGGGCGCGCCGCAAGGCGCGCCCTCACTCTTTTCGCCATGGCTTACATCGTGCGCAAGGGCCTGCACTACTGCTGCGTTGGCGGGCGGATCGTGTTCATGGACCTCCGAAGCGACGCCTACTTCATGCTCACGGGCACGTCTGACAAGGCGTTTCGTGCCTACCTTGCCGACAGCGAGATAAACGACAAGGACCTGGATGTCCTGCGGGCACGGGGCGTCCTGCTCGAGAGCGACCCGACTGAAACCGAACAACCCGCGCTTGATGTTCCCGTGCCGCAACGAAGTGCATCGGAGCTCTCTTTGGGGCAGGAAACTGCCGGCCTCAAGATCATCTTCGAGATCGCGCGTCTGGTCTACACAACCCGGCGCGCATTGCGTACCCGCAATATCGGTGAACTGCTTGATGCGCATGTGGACTGCTGCCGCGGAACCGAGCGGCCGGTCGACGGGACCCGCCAAGACAGTGACATGGATACGTTCGCTCGCGCTGCTGGCCAATACAGGTACGCCAGAAGATTCATTCCCGTCGAACACTCCTGTCTTCTGGATTCGCTCGCCTTGGACCGCTTCCTCGCGAAGCGGGGTTTGGAGTCCCGACTCGTGTTTGGCGTCAACGCCGAACCCTTCTCTGCCCACGCGTGGTTGCAGGCGGGCGACATGGCGTTGAACGAGACGGTTTCCTACGCGCGCATGCATACGCCGATCCTGGTGCTGTGATGGAACACCGCTACATCGTGCTGCTGAACATCGCCAATGAAAGAGCGGAGTCCTTGGCTGCACCTACGCAGATGCTTGAGAAGGCGGGAATGGAGTGCCTGGCCTCAACCCCGCAGCTGCGTATCTTCGGCGAGCCGGTCACCAAGCTGCAGCGCATCTCGGAACGCGCATGGGTCATTGGACATCTGTTCGCAAGGCAGCCTGTCGCCCCGCCCGGGCTCTTGCCCAATGCCGGCACTCCCCTGCACCGCCACCTGTTGGCGAACTACTGGGGCGACTACGTTCTGATCGAACTGACGGCTGGGGATCCCGAAGCAGTCCGCATCCTGCGTAGCCCCTCGGGCGGCGTGGCCTGCATGCATGCCGTCATCGAGGGGCAAGGATTCATAACTTCGGATATCTCTCTCGCCGTCAGTTCCGGAATGTGCGAGCGGCGCATCGATTGGGACTACATCGCGCACGCGCTGAACTTCACGCACCTGCACACGACGAGGACCGGAATCGATGGCGTGAGCGAGCTGCTGCCGGGATGCGCGTTGACGCTCGACTCGATGCAGGTGGACGTCCTTGCCGCTTGGTCGCCTTGGGATCACGTGACCGCCCACAAACGATTCCGTGACCCGGAGGAAGCCGCACGCAGCGTCCGTCATGCGGTGAGCGCCACGGTCAATGCCTGGGCAGAGACAGACCGAAACCTGCTACTTGAACTGTCAGGCGGCCTGGACTCGTCCATCGTCGGCGCGTGCCTGAGCCAGACCGATGCGCGCGTCACCTGCTGCAACCTGACATCCCCGCACTCGGGCACCGACGAGCGTCAATACGCCAGGCTCGTCTCGGCTCTGCTCGGAACAGACCTGCACACGCTGACAGTCGACGCTGGCACCGCCCGTTTCGACTTTCAGCCGCCCGAGGATTCGGCCACCCCAGGCATGGGCATCTCACACCATGCCGCCGACGCAGCGCTGCATCAGGCGGCGATGACGCACGCCCCGGCCAGTTTCATCTCCGGTGCCGGCGGCGACACCGTGTTCTGCTATCTGGGCAATGCATCACCTGCGGCAGATGCTTTCCGCGAACGGGGATTGGCTGCCGGCTTTCGCAGCGTGGGTGATCTCTCCACGCTCTACGACTGCCATCTGCAGAAAGCGCTTCGTCTGACGCTGCGAAAGATGCGACGAGGTGCCAAACCCACCCGGCCGGCCGACCACACGTTTCTGGCACCGTCTGCTCGGCGCTCGACATCTGCGCCGCATCCTTGGCTCGATGCGCCGCCGAACGCCTACATCGGCGACGTGGAAAGGATCGGCGCGCTGGTGGGCACCCAGGGGTACTGGGACGGCATGGCGCGCAACCGGCGTTGGCCGGTGCGGCTACCGCTGCTGTCGCAGTTGGTCGTCGAGACATGCCTGCGAGTGCCCACCTGGATGTGGATCCGCACCGGACGCAACCGTGTCGTTGCCCGGGATGCGTTTGCCGACTTGCTGCCGCACGACATCCTGCATCGACGCAGCAAAGGTACGTACGTGACACTGGCCGGCGCGCTCTACGGTGGAAACAAGCACGCCATGCTCGGATTTCTGGACAGCGGCCACCTCAACGCGCAAGGACTGCTGGACATGGATGCGTTGCGCAAGACCATCCAGAGCGACGTTCCGGCCAAAGACACCTCGTTCTTCCGGATCTTCAATCTGTGCATGATCGAGAACTGGGTTCGCCATCAAGGCGATTGCGAACGTGTTCAAAGCGAAAACATGGTTGAAAGCGAAGGCGCTGGATGATCGGACATTCGTCCGTTGAAAGCCCCGCCTTCGCGGGAATGACGGGCGACAGCCGCTTCGGTCCTGGACGCGCGGACATGGTTTCCCTGGCGGCGACAGCCTCGGCCATGCCGCGCCAGATCCGGTACTGATCGGCATCCTGCGGATCAGGCCGCTCCACACCCTGCAGCCAGAACCGGAACCAGTCGAGGTTCCGCTCGTACACCACCAGCTTGTGTCTGGGCCCGAATTTGATATGCGGCTCGCCTGCGAACACGTACATGTCCGCCCTGCGGTCCCGGACCATCGGCAGTGCGTACTCCAGCGCCGGCAGGTATTCCTCTTCCGGCAGTTGCAACAGCAGCGGCGCCTGGATGCGTTCCAAGTTGAATGCCGGCGACAACGCCTGCCACTGCGCCGGCGTTTCGTGCGGTGCGCCGATCTGCCAGTTGGACTCGGCCACCTGCCGGAATCCGGCGCGCAGGCTGTTGAAGAGGTACCAGCTTGGCGTCACGGACGGCGAGCTGACCGAAGCAGCCGTCACCACGTCAGAGTGCATCAGCGTCCAAAGCGTGACCTCGCTGCCGTAGCTCAGGCCGCCCATCCCCACCTTCGTCGGGTCGATTGCACCTGCGTCGCCGAGCAGGCGCACCACGCTCTCCACTGCCCGCGTGCCTTGCGCGTAGCTCTCCCGGGCATCCTTGAACGATGGATTGCCGTTGATACACAGCGCCGAAATGCCATGCGTTGCCAGGCTGGCCAACGGCCACTCGTCCCCGACTCCGCCGCGCAGGAATCCATCGCAGGTGTAGTAGGTCACGAACAACGGAGGCGCCAGACTCCCGGCCGGCACGCGCGCGTCGAACAGCCACCCGGTGAAGACATCCCCGCGGTCGTCCTCCCAGCGCAGCAGGGTCGCAGGTGCCTCACGTGCGACGTGCAGCGCGAGCGCGCGATTGGGCTCGAACAACACGCGGCGCTCGCCGCGCTCAAGGTCGATGACCTCCATGCGCGGCGGACGGTCTGCCTCGGCGGTGACGCACACCATGTCGCTCCGCGACACCGCGCACGGCACGTCATGGAAACGCAGACTGCTTCCCCACAGCAGTCCGCGGCTGCGCACCACCTCGGTCACAACGCCGGTCACCACATTCCATCGATAGACCGCCTGCGCCCTGCCCGCCTGTCGGTCCGTCACGGTGAACAGCACGTCATCACTGCCCGGCCGCCACTGGACGTGACTGATGTCCTGCCTGGTGCACAGGGCCTGCGTGCACACGACCTCGCGGGCGGCATCGGCAGAGGCGCGCACGGCAAGCTGCACGTCGGGTTTCTGCCGGCGCGCGCCGGCATCGCCCACGCGGATCAGCGTGGCAATCCGCGCGTCCACCGGATGCGCGGCCCATCGCCATGGGGTCGGCGACTGGCCGCCGAATGTCGGCGCGGCGGCGTCAGGTGCCGGCGCACTGGTCACTGCTCCGCCACGCGCGCCCAGATCAACACGCTTCCACTGGGCGGGCGCGTCGGCGAGCAACGGTCCAGGCGCGAACCAGTCTCCGTACAGCCGCTGCGTGGCCGGGCGCCCTCCGAGGCGACTCGAGCCCAGCAGACCCGCACCAATGAACACCGACGCATCGATGCGCACGCCGCGGTCGTACTCGGTCTGTTCCGCACGCCGCACTGCCTCACGCGTGGCGCCCACGCTGTAACGCAGCGTGTCGCCTTCGTCATCCAGCACGAACGCACGCACATCCGCGTCGTCTGTGGTCACCTGTTCCGCGCCTGAGCCATCTGCCGCGGCGCGCCACACTGCAATGCGTCCATCCAGCAGCGCCCGGTAGTAGATCCATCGTCCATCAGATGACCAGACAGCCGGCGAAGCGGCCACCATCCCGCCCGTGGGTTGCCGCAGCGGCACGCCGCCATCTGCAACGCGCAAAGGCAGTGCGCCGCCCGCCATCGCCTGCACGTACCACACCGTGTCGTAGACATCGCGCTCCACGTTGGCCTGTTCCAGCCGGTACGCCACGAACTGCCCGTCTGGCGAGATGACCGGATTCCCAAGGTCCGCCACCTCCACCAGCATGCGTGCAGGCACGGTGCCGGCAATCGCACTGCCGCCCAGCGCACCCAGCACCGTCAGCAATGCGGCACCGGCCCGAAGGCCGGGCCGCATGCCATGACTCAGCTGCCGCGCCACGCTACCAACGCCTGGCCACCGAGACGCTGACGAAGCGTCCAATGGCCGAGTAGTTGGTGGAATCGAACGGCACATCCGTCGCAACGGCCGGCGTGTACAGCGGCGGCGGCCGGTTCAAGAGGTTCTGCGCCGCCAGCGAGAAATCCCAACCGGCGCGCGCCCCACTGCCGCTATCGATCGCGTAGCGCAACGTGGCATCGAAGGTGGTGAACGATGACGTCCTGGTGCGCGTGATGTGGTGCCGCACGCCATCGGTGTAGTTGGCGAACAGCGCACCGCTGAAGCCGCCATCCGTCCACACCCCGCCCAGCCGGCCGTTGACCTTGGCCGGGTAGAAGATCGTGCCCGACAGATCGAACGGTCTTTGCCCCGCCGTGTTCTGCTGCGTGCTGTCGAGCCAACTGGCCGAGCCCCGCACTGTCATGCGGCCCTGCCCCAGGTCGAACCGGTACGAACCCGACGCATCCAACCCACGGATACGCTGCTGCTGTGCGTTCGTGTAGTTGTTGTAGGCAACGGCGACCACCTTGCCGGGGGCATACGGCACGCCGGCAATGTTCTGCAGGTTGTCTGCGTAGTACGCGAGCAGCGCCGCCTGCTCCGCAGGCGTCGGCGCAAGGTCCACGAAGTCTGCATAGGTGGAACCGCTGAGTGCCTGCCCGATCACCGCCAGTGGTGCCAGCACGCGGTCGTAGTAGTCGATGTCGAACCACGTCAGTTCGGCTTCCAGTCCGGGCAGCGCCTGCGGGTGGAACGCCAGCGACGCACTCATGGTGCGAGCACGCTCCGGCTCCAGATCCGGGTTCGCGCCCCAGGTGATCAACACCGTGGCATCCGGCGCGTAACCCGTGCCGCCGGCCAGGCTGGCGGGCGCCAGGTACACGAAGCGGTTGCCGTAGCGACGGCTCAACATCGGCGCCTTGAACGACCGCCCCCACGACAGCTTGGTGGTGAAGTCGGTGCCTATCCGGTGCACCAGGCCGAGCTTCGGCGTGACCACGCTGCCGAAGTTGTCGTAGTCCTCACCGCGCAAGGCCGCCGTCGCCACCAGGCGCTCCGGCCCCAAGACACCGGGCGCGGCACCCAGCAGTGGCAGGCTTATCTCGGCATAACCGTAGCGGCTGCTCTCCTCGCCGGCGTAGGCCCGGTTCGCGGAATACGTCGCGTTGAGAAAATCGTTCGTGCGGTAACCCGCGCCCACCGCCAGCCGCGCCTGATTGCCGGCCAGGGCGAACAGCGGCCCTTCGGCATTGATCTCGTACGACCGGCTCTCGTTGCAGTTGCACGCCTGCTGCGCCAGCGTGGATGCGCCCGTATCGGCCCGCACCTGCCAGATGGCGTACTCGTTGCGATCGCGGCTCCAGGTGCCCCCCAGCGCCAGCGTCCAATCGCCCGGCAACGTGAACTCCACCGTCGGCGACACCAGCTCCGCCGTGTTCTCGGTCTGGTTGTCGTACCAGAACGCCGGATAGCGCTGGAAGTAAAGCTGCGTGCGTCTGGACCGCAATACGTCCAGCCGCAACTGCGCCACATCGCCCAAGGCGTGGTGCCCGCTGACCAGGCCACTCCACAGCGTGCTGCCCGGGTGCAGCGAGTGGGGACTAGCCATCGCCTCGGTGTAACGCCGCTGGCTGACATCGATGGGGTCGGCCTCCACCCGCTTCACCGAAGCAATCAGCCCGCCTCCGTCCCACACCGCGCCTGTTGTGCCGCTGTACTCGCGCGTGGTCAGGCCACCATCGGTGGCCGCACCGTAGCGCGTGCCCATCATCACCCCTTCGAAGTCGCGCCGCAGGATCACGTTGCCGACGCCGGCGATCGCATCGGAGCCATAGATCGCCGAAGCGCCATCGGCCACGATCTCGACGCGCTCCACCGCTTCCACCGGAATCGCGCTGATATCCACCGAGTCGTAAAGCCCGCCATACGATCGACGCCGGCCGTTGAGCAGCGTGAGCGTGGCATCTGCACCCGCGCCACGTAGATTGAGGCTGGTGCCACCAGTCACGTTCTGGTTGTAGGTGTTGCCGGATCCCACGGCCGCCACCACGCCCGGGTTCTGCCCGCCCCCGAAGTTCTGCGGAATGCTGCGGATCACCTCGCCCAAGTCCGCGAAGCCTTCTTCCTGGATGCGCTCGCTACCGATCGTGATTACTGGTGACGGTGTCGTGCCGCCTCGGATGCGGGTGCCTGTGACTTGGATCGTGTCGAGTTGGATCGCGTCAGGATCATTCGTGCGAGAGGCCGCGGTCGTATCAAGATCTAGAGGCGCGCCACTCACCTGAGCTCCAGCACCCGCTAGCGGGAGCAAAGCGGCGACCGCAGCAGCCAGCGTGTTTCTTACAAATGGCCCGCATCGCCGGGCGTATCTCTTCCGCATGTCATTGCCTCGTCCGTGGCGCGGCAAGATCGCCGGTGCGCCTCCTAACGAGATCTGATGTCGGCTAAGAGAAAAGCCCTACCTATAGAGGTAGAGCGAAGACATGCGTTTCGAATTGCGCATACACACGCCCAGCGAAAGGCCTCTTCCGGCGAGCGTTCGGCGAACTGCTTTCGTCAAAATCTTTACGGCGACTTTAGGTGTAGATCCACCAGTGAACGCAGCTCGGGATCGCCCCCTAGGCGACGGGCATCCTCGTCCAATCGCTTGAGATATCGATATGCCCGTTCGTGCCGCGGGTCGGCAGCCAACCACTTCTCGCGGTTCGCTCGCTGCCTGGGCGACTCTTCGCGGCTCCGGGCTAAGAAACCCGCGGCTCGTTGAACGATACGATCGTATTCCTGGCTCATCGTCAATCTGACGGATGCGGCGAGTGCGTTGCCCGACAAACGATCCTATCAGCACGTCGGAATGGCCAGCTGATCTACCTGCGCCTTACTCTGAGTTGCGTTTCAGAAGCGCTCGCAGTTCTGGATCATCTAGAAGCGCTGTCGCATCTTTATCGAGCTGCTCCAAAGATTGGTAGATGCGCAGGTGGCGTGGATCCTCGGCCAACCAAGCCTCACGCGCCTGCCGCTCGGACGGCGTTTCCTCGCGGCTTCGCGCCAAGAAGTCTGCTGCAAGCTGGGCAAGTCGCTCGTTATCGGTAGCCATAGCTGACAACGCCCATGCAGGACGCCTGTTCACGCGGGTGAACGATGCTATCAATGTTCTAGACGGTTTGTACTTCTACAGCGTCGGACTACCCGTCCTGCTCGCCGACCGCGGCTCGAAAAGCTAGCAAAGCCTTGCTGATGTGTTTTTCGACCATTTTCACTGAGATGCCCATTCGGGCTGCAACTTCAGGATAGGTCATGCCCTCGAATCGGCTGAGCATGAAGGCGAGACGTCGTTTGGGAGGCAATCCGATCAGAGCACGCCTGAGCAGTTCAAGCGACATCCGCGCATCCACGATCTCCTCAACTGGCGCCTCGTCCGCGCGAAGAGGACCCACCACGCTCAACGAAACGTGGTCTGACGCATGCCGACGGAATCGGGCGCGCTGATGTTCAAGCACGAGGTTGTGAGCGACGCGGTACATCAGGAGCTCGTAGCTCTCGACCTTCGAGTTGTCGCGGTACACCATCATTCGCGAGAGGGTCTCCTGCGTTAGATCTGCAGCCAACTCGGCATCGCGAGTGCGTCGATGCAGATACTTCAGCAATTCATCTCGATGAGCCGTCATCGCCTCATCGAACTGCGAGCGCAGCCGCTTAGCATCCCCCTCCAAAGCGAGCTCGTTCAAAGCGAGATGTCGGTCGTGTTGACTCATCGCAGATGCGACTCTGGCGACGCACTTCGACGACCCATCCGGAAGCGTCCTCCCACCAGCCGCAGTACGCTAGCAGTGTCTTCCGCACGCAGTCTTCTGGAAATTCGACTCGCCATGGTGACGATGCAACCCGTCGATGGGTGGAAATCGCGGGATCTCGCTCAATGCCTTCGGCAAGAGCGGAAGTCCCTCTCTGCTTTGAATGATGTCGGGCGACGGATATGCCCTACCCCATCAGCACGCGCGTCGTGAACGTATGCCGGTAGGCTGCGCGCAGCGTCATCGCGAAGGCTCATACGAGGCGCTATTCGGCTAAAGCGGCTAAACCGTTGAGTCAAACTCAACGGCTTCTCGGACGCGACGCGTACTTCGCGTTCGACAGTTGGAGAACAGGTACATGAGCCAGCATCTGGCATGGCAGTCTCCTAGTGGCGAGCGATTCGTCTTATCGAACTAGGCGGCGGACGGTGCGGGTTGGCGTACCGGCTCTAGGACCGGTGGCCCGAAGGCCCCGCGCACCGCCCGCCATAAGCTGGCAACCGGGTCCGGCTAGAAACCGGACCAAAAAAAAGCGCCGGCATCGTGACCGATGGGCGCGTTCGTGCGCCTAGATGAAGGGACGCCAATCCCCTATTAAACAAAGCCCCGCTAGCGGGGCTTTGGTCGTCGGCGCTTTGTTGAGGGTTCTTGCCCTCGTCCCCTAACGACTGGTTAGGTGAGGTGGCCAGGACAACGTCACCATCCTGCGCTCATAGGCAGCGCGCTCGCCATGGGAGGCGATCCTTGGCGCAAGTCAGACTTCGCCCGCGATACCTATCGGGCTTAAGTTCTCCACCGCCTATACTTCGGCGAGAACAGTGACGGAGCCAAGGATGAGCCAGGACATTGAAGCGCTGCACGCCGCACTCCGCGCCTTTGCGCTGGAGCGGGACTGGGAGCAATTCCACAGCCCCAAGAACCTTGCCCTGTCTGTGTCAATCGAAGCGGCCGAACTGCTTGAGCATTTCCAGTGGCTCACCGAGGCGCAGAGCCGCGACCTGAGCGAGGAGCAGCGCCAGCAAGTTGGTCACGAGATCGCCGACGTCCTGCTCTACCTCCTGCAGTTGGCAGACAAGCTGGACATCGATCCCGTGGCCGCCGCTCAGCAGAAGCTGGCGATCAATGCCGCCAAGTACCCGGTCGATCGGGCCAAGGGCACCAGCAGGAAGTACACCGAACTCTGAAACAGCCGCCCAAGGGGGGATACGCTGGCGTGATCGTTTATCAGGCGACAAAGAGCACATTCCTGCACGACACCGATCATGCGCAGATCGAGGACGTGGTCGAACGCGCCTTCGTGCAGCGCACCGGGCGTTACGCAGCCCAGTCCGAATTCAAGTCCTGGCGCAACTCCCTTGCGGCGATGGCGCGCGTACTCCGCGACAGCGATATCCCGGATGATATCGGTGTCGGCGTCGAGTTCGGTATTCCGCAGACGTCCAAGCGGATCGACTTCATTCTGTCCGGCAAAGCCGACGACGGGACGCCACATCTGGTCATCGTCGAGCTCAAGCAGTGGTCCAGTTCCCGGGTCAGCGAGAAGGACGGCATCATCGTCGCCAACCGTGGCGGTCGTTCAGAGACCGAAGGTCCGCATCCCAGCTACCAGGCATGGTCCTACGCTGCACTGCTCAATGGCTTCAACGAGGCCATCTACGAGTCAAACACCGAGCTTCGCCCCTGCGCCTACCTGCACAACTACAAGGACGACGGCGTCATACGCGACGCGCGGTACGCCGCCTAT
Organism: Luteimonas sp. Soil_C_5; assembly: GCF_057656615.1. Lineage (NCBI taxonomy): Bacteria > Pseudomonadati > Pseudomonadota > Gammaproteobacteria > Lysobacterales > Lysobacteraceae > Luteimonas > Luteimonas sp. Soil_C_5. The sequence goes on along the minus strand of NZ_JBDGKA010000001.1, from coordinate 427,303 downwards.
CTGGACAAGGCGCCGACATTCCTCGACGGCGCGGACGAACTCGCGCGCCTACGCAGCTTCATCAAGCAGCACGTCAAGAAGGGTGACAGCGGCGAGCTGCTCTACAGCATCGAGAATGGGCGCATCCGGCCGTCGAAAATGCTGGCCGACAGCGTGGCCAAGATGCTCAAGGGCAATCAGGAGTTCGTGCTGGTGGACGACCAGAAGGTCGTCTACGAGACCTGCTTGGCCAAGGCCGCGCAAGCCAGCGATGCCCGCAAACAAGTGGTCATCGTCAAGGGTGGGCCCGGTACCGGCAAATCAGTAGTGGCCATAAACCTACTAGTCGAGCTGACCAAGCGCGGTCAGCTCACCAAGTACGTCTCCAAGAACGCAGCGCCGCGTGCCGTTTACAAGCAGAAGCTGGCCGGACACCTGCGTCAGGTAGAAATCGGCAACCTGTTCGCCGGGTCCGGCGGATTTCATGACAGTCACCCAAATGTCTTCGACACCCTGGTCGTGGATGAAGCCCATCGCTTGAACGAAAAGAGCGGCCTGTACGGCAATCTCGGTCAGAACCAGATCATGGAACTGATCCGTAGCGCACGCTGCATCGTCTTCTTTGCTGACGATGACCAGGTTGTGACCCTGTCCGACATCGGCCGCATCGCAGAACTGGAGCGCTGGGCGCAAGCCGCTGGTGCCGAGGTGACCCACATGGAACTTGCCTCCCAGTTCCGCTGCGCTGGCTCGGACGGATACATCGCTTGGCTCGATAACTTCCTCGGCATCCGCGAGACGGCGAATGCCGACTTTGATCGCGATAGCTTTGACTTCCGCCTCGTCGATTCGCCGGCGGAACTACACGATCTGATCCGCGAGAAGAACAAGCTCAACAACAAAGCCCGCGTTGTGGCGGGATACTGTTGGGACTGGAAGAGCAAAAAGGACCCCAAGGCGTGGGACATCGAGATTCCCGAGCATGGCTACAAAGCGAGATGGAATCTCGACAAAGACGGCAGCCTTTGGATTGTTGCTCCCGATTCAGTCGAAGAAGTCGGCTGCATCCACACCTGCCAAGGATTGGAGCTCGATTACGTGGGGGTAATCATAGGGCCCGATCTCAGTTGGATCGACGGAAGACCTAATGTTTTTCCCGCAGAGCGCTCACGTATGGATCGATCGATCCGGGGCTATAGGTCACTCATGAAGCGAGATCCAGGCGCCGCGCGAGATCGTTTAGAGCTCATTGTGCGGAACACATACAAGACGCTGATGAGTCGCGGAGTAAGGGGATGCTACGTGCATATTGCAGATGGTTTCCCAGTGCGACGCAGCAGAACACTATGAGTGACAATGAGGCCCAAACGGAGCACAATGTAGCTACATGATGCGTTTAAGGTGTGCAATGGCAAGTAGCAGCGATGTTGTTCGCGCCCGCATCGACGGGCACATCAAAGAAGAAGCCACGACCGTGCTGGCAGGAATGGGCTTGTCTGTGTCGGATGCCATCCGAGTGCTGCTCACGCGCATTGCAGCAGACAGGGCACTGCCGTTCGATATCAATCGTGTGCAGATCCAATCCGACACGAAGAAGTCTTGAGCTTTTTTCAATAACTTCAATGCATTTAGGGCTGAGCCAGACCGCATGGACCGCGTACAGCAACTCAACTATGAGAAGGACTTTCGCATTGCTTTCTTGGAGTGCAAGGGCGATGGATTCCAGCGCCTTTTCGAGAAGCTAATGTCGAAGGTGCACCCTAACGACTTCATGGCTTGCCGGCCTTGGGGGAACGTTGGAGATCGCAAGAACGACGGATATCTTCCCTCCGCGCGAATACTGTTTCAGAGTTACGCCCCCAACGAATTAAGTGCCGCCGAGGCCATCAGGAAGATCAATGAGGACTTTGGAGGGGCGAAGGAGCATTGGGAAGAGCACTTCGATGAGTGGACTTTTGTGCACAATGCGCCCGATGGCCGGTTGGGTCCACACATCATCGAAGCCTTGGCACAGCTCGCGCAGGACAACCCACAAATCAAGATTGGACATTGTGGGTACGAGGAAATGTTGGCGAAGTTCCGTCAGTTGAGTCTTCAGGATCTTGAATCATGGTTCGGCCCCTCCCTGACAATGGAAGCGAACGTCAATTTGGGCTTCAGCGACTTATTCGCTGTGCTTACCCATATCAGCATCACGCCGGTACCCACGACGAGCGAAGTTAAGGATGTGTCGCGCGGGAAGATTGAGGCAAACCTTTTATCTCAGGCAGTGTCCGACTTTCTGAAGATCGGCATGCAGAAGTCCCCGCTCGTTGCTCAGTTCTTCAATAACTGGAAAAACCCCACCTACGGCGAAGAAATCGCGCAGGCGTTCAAGAGTCAATACGTAGGGCTGCGGGACGGCGTTCCGCAGCTCCATCCCGACGAAATATTTGGTCGACTAGAAGCATGGGCTGGGGGCGCTGCGAATACGTCACCCGCGCATAAGGCGGCTGTGTTGGCCGTCATGGCGTACCTATTCGACAAGTGCGAGATTTTTGAAGACGCTCAAGCGATGGCGGCTGCATGATCTTGCCATCCAAACATCTGCCGCAGGATCGTGCGCTACTGACTGTCGGCGCGCACGTATTGACCTTCCTCGCCCGTCCCAAGACTGTCTCGGCGCTGTGGGAGGAATTGAACAGGCATGACGCTGGCCCGGCCGCGATGCCTCGGCGAATTACGTATGACTGGTTCTTGCTCGCCCTCGACCTTCTGTTTGCCCTAGGAACCATCGAGCTCGAAAGTGGTCTCGTGGCGCGGAGGACAGCGTGATAAACCACATTTTCAGCACGCTGCCTAGCTTCAAGAATCTTAAAGAACTGAAATCCGGCCTGAACGTACTGCTCGCACAGAAGACTGAGGGAGCAACCACCAAGCAAACGCGCAATCGCGCCGGCAAAACTAGCTTCATTGAGTTAGTGCATTTTCTTCTTGGTGCGGATGCCGGTCCGGACTCGATCTTTCGCACCTCGGAGTTGGCCGAACACACTTTCGGCATGGACTTCGATCTGAAGTTGGAACGAGTCGTCGTCGAGCGAAGCGGCAGCTCCAAAGCCAAAATCTTCGTGACAGCTCCGCCTGCCGCGAAGGTCAAGTTCTCGGCCACCGAGTGGTGCACGTTCCTCGGCGAACAAATGTTTGGTCTGAGCAGCCTTGAAGCTGCAGGCAGCAAACCGCCCTCGTTTCGGTCGCTGTTTGCCTACTTCGTACGCCGGCAGGCGAGCGGCGCCTTCATGACGCCGGAAAAGCAGGCCACGATGCAGGGAACTGGCGATATGCAGATGGCGCTGATGTTCCTGCTCGGACTGGACTGGCAGATTGCCCGAGATTGGCAAGCCGTGCGCGATCGGGAGAAGACCCTCGAAGAGTTGAAGAAGGCCGCCGTCAACGGTGCGTTCGGCTCGATCATCGGCAAGGCCGCCGACTTGCGCACGGAGCTGACCATCCAGGAAGCTCGTCTCAGGAAGCTTTACGCAGAAGTTGAGACTTTTCAGGTTTTGCCGGAGTACCGAGAACTGGAAGTCGAGAGCGCCAGCTTGACCCGCCAGCTCAATGAGCTGGCGAATGCCAACACTATCGACTTCTCAGCTGTTCGTGATCTGGAAAGCGCGCTGGCCTCTGAGGTTCCTCCGGACCATGAAGACCTCCAGGCGGTCTATCAAGAAGCCGGCATCGTTCTACCTGGCTTGGTCAAGCGCCGCTACGAGGACGTGAAGAGCTTTCATGAATCCGTGGTGCGCAATCGCAAAGACTATCTGTCCAGCGAACTCGAAGCTGCGAAGCTGCGTATCGAGCTGCGCGATAGTAAGAAGGCGCAGCTCGACCAGAGACGCGGCGAAATCTTGGGCATTCTCAGGAGCCATGGCGCGCTCGAACAGTTCCTGAAGCTGCAAGGCGAACTGGGGCGGCTGGAGTCCGAAGTGGAATCGTTACGGCAACGCTTCGAGGCCGCAGAGCAGCTCGAAGGCACGAAGAACGAATTGGAGATCGAGCGCAACCGCCTTACGATCCGCCTGCGGCGTGACTTCGCCGAGCAAAAGGACCGACTAGCGGAGGCTATCGTCGCCTTCGAGGAAACCTCCCAACGTTTATATGAGTCGGCCGGCAGCATGACGGTTGATGAAACCTCGAATGGACCGATCTTCAAGTTTCCGATGCAGGGTGAGCGCAGCAAGGGCATCAAGAACATGCAGATCTTCTGCTTCGACATGATGCTTATGCGCTTGTGCGCCAAACGACAGATGGGGCCGGGCTTCCTGATCCATGACAGCCATCTATTTGACGGTGTCGATGGACGTCAGGCTATCAGTGCGCTGCGTCTGGGCTCAGAGATCGCGCAGGAGCTTGGCTTCCAGTACATCGTGACGATGAATGAAGATGATGCCTTCAAAGAGAGTATCGAAGGCTTTGACCTGAATGATTATGTACTTCCCACGCGCTTAACCGATGCTACAGAGGATGGTGGGCTGTTTGGCATCAGATTCGGATAAGCAAAGGATTGATTGAAGTCTAGAGCGTCCGCCTGAGCCCAAGCTTCCTAGCTTGGGCAAGAAGAAGCCTAGTACGCCCATTTGTATTTCGGGAGGCAGCATGATCGGACAGAGAACCCGCTATTCATTCGCCCAATTCCTGGAGCTGCAGGAGCCGATGATTTCGATCGTGCTTCTGGGCAAGTACGGCGCTCAAAACCTTTCTTTGTCGCACGCGCAACTGTTGTACGGTTTGTTGAATACGCTGTGCGATCTGGATGACCACACGCTTATGCAGGCGCTCGCTGAGGTCATTGCAACTGAGGGCGATCTACGGGCCAGGGTCAATCCAAAGTATCGATTCGACGAACGTCAGCATGATCTGGCGCGATGCCTTCTGCTGGACGGCTACATCATCCAGGACAAGAAACTAATCCAGACCGATCCGTCGATCTCCGATGCGGCTCCTTTGGAAGACGACTTGATTACGGCGCTACATAGCTCCGGCGCTCCTCGTGCGCAGGAGATCATCTCCAAGATCAACGATTCGGCTGGCGCGTTCCGGGCAGCTCCACCCGACTACAACGCATCGCTTGTGAACGCCCGCGTGGCGCTGGAGACTTTGGCCGGCGACATAGCCGCCCGTGTTGCCTCGCAGCGGCAGACGCCCGCTACTTACAACCCTTCAAGGTGGGGCGAGGTGCTTATGTTCCTGCGCAGTACTGGCGAGATCACTACGGAGGAGGAAAAAGGCTTGGCTGGTGTTTTTGGTTTTCTCAGTCCTGGCGCTCACCGCCCGGTGGGAATCCCCGAAGATCAGATGACGCGACTTGGCCGTTCTTTCGCACTCAATATGTGCTGGTTCCTGCTCAAGAATCATCTTGTGAGAACTCAACAGCCTTGAGCCTCCCGACGTGGATGCGCAATGACCAACAACATGCCGTTTGAAATCAGGTCTTGGAAAGCGATTGAGGACAACTACGGTTGCACAGCGCTGCTCGGCAACGGTGCCAGCATTTCCGTCAGTCCGAGCTTCTCTTACGGCTCGCTGCTGCAACATGCCGTCGAGCAGACCCTGCTTCCCGAGGATGCTCAGCGGTTGTTTGAGTTCTTTCAGACCAACGACTTCGAGCTGGTTCTTCGGATCGTCTGGCAGGCATCGAACGTCAACTGCTCGCTAAGAATACCTGACGAGCGGACCCATGCCGCCTACGTCGGCCTTAGGGACTGCCTCATCCAAACAGTCCGCGACATTCACCCGGAGCACGGCGCGGTAAGCGTCCACCTGCCCAGTATCTATCATTTCTTGAAGCGGTTCAGAACCGTCATCTCGCTCAACTACGACCTGGTGCTGTACTGGGCGATGACCTACGGGTTGGACATCGACGACCAGCATGCGTTCAAAGACTGCTTTGTGGGAGGTGGCGCCTTCGACGATAACTGGCAGCGATTTAGGCACCCGATTCGAGGAGATCGTTCGACCTCGCTTGTGTTCTATGCGCATGGCAGCCTGGTGTTGTGCCGAAACTTGGTTGAGCAGGAGCGCAAGATCCACAATCTTCAGGATGGGTTACTGGAGGCGGTCCTGCAACGCTGGCAGAACGGAGAGGTCGTGCCCTTGTTCGTGAGCGAGGGAACGTGGACGCAGAAAGTTGCCTCCATTCAGAACAGCTACTACCTCTCCACGGTCTACAGAGAGGTGATGAAATCACAGCGGGATACGCTGGTGGTCTACGGCTGGGGCTTTGCCGAACAGGACATTCACCTGCTGAAACGCATGAAAGACACGGGCATCAATCGTGTGGCGGTATCAGTATTCCGAGGGGATCAGGCGTACTGCAATCGGGTCTTCCAGACGATCCAAGATGAGTTGGGAGCACATGTCGAGGTGGATTTTTTCGACAGCGAAAGTCCAGGCTGCTGGATTCACCCGGCTGCTTAATTACTATCGGCGAATTGCTATAGAACCTCCGAGCATGAAGCTCGCATGCAATCAAAGCATGTAATTAAATTCGCCTTCCAAGTTGACACCAGAATCGTATTTATTTCGATAACATCGAAAGCGCACACAGATATTCGGCCAAGCATCCTCGCGGGCTTAGCGTTTATTCTTCTTGGGCACCATAAAAAACAAAACTTGCTCTACGCATATCGGATCCCCAAGATCGTCCAAACACGTTGGGCTTAGCTCTATCCCAAGATCTCCCATCGCCCACTTCACCCCAAGGTGATCTATAGGCAGCATCCGCGCTACCTTCCAAGCCGCATTTTCGCTCCGCTCCCGAAGAATCCATATTACGAGGAGCAGAAAAACCCGGCGCTTCTCTTGCGTAGATAAAGCCTCAGCTACCGTCAGGATCTGACTTATTTCTGCACGCAACGATAGGAGCAAGATAAACCTGGACGCTACCTCTTCGATCCGATTCACTAGCATCTTTGCCGTCAGGCGTGAGATTAAATCGGCTGTAACATGCTCATAGCCCCCCATGAGCGCCGAAGACGCCGCTAGCCTAATCGAACGCGTACCGGGATTAACCGCGAGGTCGAACAGTATCGACTGGAACCGCACGCCGGAAAAACGCACGAGTAAACTAAAAATCGCCGAGCGGACGTCTGAATCTCGCGTGTCAATTCCCAGTCGGTAGAGCTCATCGGCCACCTCATCCTCAAGTACCCCTAGCTTCCCAATCGCCCCAATTGCGGCCTGCGCGATGGGATAATTGCCCTCATCATAATTGAATGATTGAGGCGACCAGTTGTCTTTCGCAAGCACAAGCAGTGCTGGGAGATGCTCAATATTTGGCTTGGCGTCGAGTAGCTTTACTAGCTCCTTCCGCACCGGACTTCCCTTGTGGCGAGCAAGAGCTAGCAGAGGCTCAGGTAAAGGCGCTGCCATAGGCGTCGCTATCGCCCTGAGCGCGCGCGCAACCACCGCCGCGAAACGGTGAGACAGCCCAAAGTTGATTTCTGCTGTCATGCAGTGGCGGACCGCAGCCGAAATCGCTTCAACCCCGCTTTGCACCTCGCCTGCGTTAGCCAGCAGCCAACTGACATCTTCCTTGATCGGCGGCATAGGAACCTGAGCGTCCAAGGTGACACGGAATAGTCGTAGATCCTCGCTCGGTGATTCGATACCTGCCAAAAGCTCACGCGCTTGCACCGAAAGGAGGGGCGTAGCCTTCCTCTCAATCGCGACGACGGCGTCGCAAATCTCCTTAAGACACGGCGGAAGAAGCATTGCCGCACGATCGGCGGCTTCGCCGAACACCGCGCCGTCGAAACTGGATCGCTTGCAGCGCACCTCGCCGAGATCGAGTGCGATCTCGACCAGCCGGCCATCAAGTCCGCGGTTAGACATGTCCAGACAGATTGCTTGCAGCCTATCTGTCGCTCGCTCCGCAAGGCATGCTAACGCAGCAAGGCGAACCCGAGAGTTGGCGTGACCCTCGACGATGCGCTCCACTAGCGCAGTTTCGAAGCGCTGGCCCCAAGCCTTGAGGAGTATGTACCAAAGAGCTTCCTCGTTCTCGCTTCCGTAACCTCGCGAGAAGACCCCGGCAATCTCATCAGAGTCGAAATTCTCGTCCCTAGCTAGCCCTTGAAGCCAGTAATAAAGCAACTTCTCTCGATGCCGATGCTCGCTCAAATGGCGCCAGCCAATCGTCTCTCGAACCCGCTGAACATAAGCTTCAATAAACTCTCCGGCGGTCCAGCCGTCATCATTGTCACTTAGGTGCTCAGCATAATCCTCACTATATTCACCATTGACGATCGCGAGGTAGGTCTCCGCGTAACGCTCGTTTTCGGCGGCGCTTGGAGTGCGAACTGCAACGGCGGCGTCGACAATTAACTCGAAGCCGACAATATCGGCCAGCGCACCTTTCGCAATTGCTTCGTGAGTTTGTGTGACTCCGTAGTGCACCGCTACGGATGCCGCGGCGAGGAATGCTGATGTAAGCCCGCTCGCAACTCGCCCGGCCTCTTCAACAAAGGTGTCTCGAAAATCATCTCGAGCGCTTGGCAGCACATCGCGGATGAAAATTTCCATAACAGCCTTAACCGCTGGATCAGCGCGCATCCGGGCGTACCATGATTCGTCATGCTCCGGCGCCCCCCAAACATGCATCCAGCCGAACGTGCGATCAGGCCGGTGCAACAAGAAGCGCGCAATCTCGGAAACATTGCTTTCCGGCGATCCTGCTGCTTCGGCAAGACCGAGGTTGTCTCCAAACTCCTTGCCGCCCTTGGCCAACTCAGATGCAAGCCAAGCATCGATCTTAACCTGCGCCATCCTAGAAGGCGCCGGCTTCAGCTCCGGCCTACGATTGGCGGCAAAAAGGAGACGCGCCGAGGCCGCGACACCCCATACTTCATCTGGTCCAGTGGGTGACACTAGAATGTCTATAAGGAGCCGCAATGAGCGACGCGAGACGAGACGATCACGTAGCAGTGTCTGCTCGATACCCGCCTCTACCCTCGGATGATAATAGGCGATAGTGCTTTCAGCTTGCCGCAGGTTTCGAGCGGCGATGAAGAACGTGACTAGTGGGGAAACACCCCTTTCAAAATGAGGCTCAGAGTCAGCGAGGAGCTCTTCAATATCACGCAGCAGCTGTAATGAAATCTTGTTACTGGCTTTGAGAAGTCCCCATAGAATCGCGGCGGCTCGAACGTCTCCGCGCCCCTCGATTTGATCGACCACTGTCCGTTCAATGGAGTCGTGATGCGCCCTTCTAATTGCCTCTGCCACTAATCCGGCCGGATTGCGCCGGTCCTTGTCTTCGAAGGTTGGCAAGGCATCGAAGAATTTCTGAATCTCAAGTGGCGTCGCGAGCTCGGCTAGCACTGCGCTTTCATTTTTTCTTGCAAGCGGTTGCAGTGCGCGCGGCAGCGCATCAATTCGCGTTCGATACAATCGCAGTCGCTCTGCGCTGCCGTAGTGTTCTGCTTCGAGTGCGATTCGCCACTGCTTGACTGTTTCGAGCGCGCCAGCGCTCTGCGCCACGTCAAGCCGCGAAGTCGCGACGACCATTCGATCAGGGCGCGACTTAGCGAAGAACAGAGCGAGTTGATCATTCCAAGGTCTGCTCTTGGGATCAAAGTCGTATCGTCCCCAAGGATCCTCAATGTCATAGAGGACGGGCGAGTCCGTAACATCGTCGCGAAGCTGATCGGGACCAAGCGTAATTGGCACCCGCGCAAGGCCTGGTATTTCTTTACGTAATTCGTCATAAAGTTTACGCGTCGCCATCGTTTTCCCCGTCCCGGACTGGCCGATGATCAGCGCGGCGTTCCGTTCGCGCATCGCCCCTCGAAGCTCATTCCAGTTGGTAGGACAGACGTAGGCGTCAAGCTCAGGGGAGCTGGCGATGTAACCGTTATGGCGGCGAATAATCTGCTCCAGCTGCGGGCGCGTCCACCGACCGCCGCCCGCGCCCCCGATGCGCACACGTGCTTGTTCGCGCAAAGCCGCGCGGCAATCATTGAGCTGGGCGTGGGGAACGCGGAAGCTCTCTGTCAAAAGCGTTTTGATATCAGCGGCGACGCGCTCCTCATCTTTACTGCCGATGATCGCGACTCTACCTTCCGCGCCTTTGGGTAAGACTTTTCTCAGTGTCGCCGGCATATCGACCGGATTCGGCCAACTTCCCGCTCGCCGAACAAGGAGTTCGCGCGTTCCACCGTTTAAGCCTGCGGAGGTGATCAGCAGGTATCGGGAATTGCTGTCTTCGAGTCGCTTGGCTGCCGAAGGCCGATTCTTCCCGTGCTTGAGCAGCGCTTTCACACCAGCGACAGTCCACGCGTCTCCGCTACGCAACTTGGCTTGCACAATCAGCCTATAGCCGTCCAATACCGCCGAGCTTGTGAGACGGCCAGGCTCACTCTCGGCGAGATCAGCCTCAATGTCCTCCTCGGAGACAGGCTCCAAGACCAACTCTTGCGTAAGACGGTTTGCTAGGACTAAGTCAAGCGCCAGCCAAACCGAGATGTCGATTTGATACTCGTAGCCGGCAAGAGAACGGCTGGCTGACCCCAGGTCCATCCCACCATCTTTAGAGTCTGTGACTGCGCTCACAAGTTACATCCGTTATTCCCACTCAATCGTCGCCGGCGGCTTGCCGCTGATGTCGTACACCACGCGCGAGACGCCACGGACTTCGTTGATGATCCGGTTCGAGACGCGGCCGAGGAAGTCGTACGGCAGATGCGCCCAGTGGGCGGTCATGAAGTCGATGGTCTCCACGGCGCGCAGCGAGATCACCCATTCGTAGGCGCGGGCGTCGCCGACGACGCCGACGGACTTGACCGGCAGGAACACGGCGAAGGCCTGGCTGGTCTTGTCGTAGAGATCGGCCTTGCGCAGTTCTTCGATGAAGATGTGGTCGGCCTTGGCCAGGATCTCGGCGTACTCGGCCTTGACCTCGCCGAGGATGCGCACGCCCAGGCCCGGGCCCGGGAACGGGTGGCGGTAGACCATCTCGCGCGGCAGGCCGAGTTCGACGCCGAGGCGCCGCACTTCGTCCTTGAACAGCTCGCGCAGCGGTTCGACCAGGCCCATCTTCATGTGCTCGGGCAGGCCGCCGACGTTGTGGTGGCTCTTGATGACGTGGGCCTTGCCGGTCTTGCTGCCGGCCGATTCGATGACGTCGGGATAGATGGTGCCCTGCGCCAGCCACTTGGCGTTGCTGAGCTTGTTGGACTCTTCGTCGAAGATCTCGACGAACAGGTTGCCGATGATTTTGCGCTTGGCTTCTGGATCGCTGACGCCTGCGAGCGCGCTGAAGTAGCGGTCGCGCGCGTCGACGCGGATCACGCGTACGCCGAGGCCATGGGAACTGGAGGCATCGGCGAAGGTCGTCATGACCTGGTCGCCCTCGCCCAGCCGCAGCAGGCCGGTGTCGACGAACACGCAGGTCAGCTGCGTGCCGATAGCCTTGTGCAGCAACGCGGCGACGACGGACGAATCCACGCCGCCCGACAGGCCGAGGATCACCTCGTCGCTGCCCACCTGCTCGCGGACGCGCGCGATCTGGTCGTCGATGATGTTGGCCGCGGTCCACAGCGTGGCGCAGCCGCAGATGTCGACGACAAAGCGGCGCAGCAGCGCGAGGCCCTGCTTGGTGTGCGTGACTTCGGGATGGAACTGCACGCCGTACCAGCGCTTGTCTTCGTTGGCGAACGCGGCCACCGGCACGCGGTCGGTGCTGGCGGTGACGGTGAACTCGGGCGGCGCGGCGCTGACGTGGTCGCCGTGGCTCATCCACACGTCGAGGCGCTGGGCGCCGGCGTGATCGCTCAGGCCGTCGAACAGGCTGTCCTTGGCGACGATGGCGACTTCGGCGTGGCCGTACTCGCGTGCGTCGGCGGCCTCGGTCTCGCCGCCCAGCTGCTTGGCCATCGTCTGCATGCCGTAGCAGATGCCCAGCAGCGGCAGGCCGGCGTCGAACACCTGCTGCGGTGCGCGCGGCGAATCGTGTTCGATCGTCGATTCCGGGCCGCCCGACAGGATGATGCCCTTGGGCGCGAACGCGGCGATCTCGGCCGGATCATGGTCCCAGGCCCAGATTTCGCAGTAGACGCCCAGCTCGCGGATGCGGCGGGCGATCAGCTGCGTGTACTGCGCGCCGAAGTCGAGGATCAGGATCTTGTCGCTGTGCAGGTCGGTCATGGCGTTCGGGTCCGGTCGTGCCCGTCGGGCAACGGCGCTGAGAAGGAGGAAATGATCTGTGTGCGGAGTGCGGTGTACCGGGCGACCTGCTGCGGGTCGTCATCGGACCAGTGGATGGCGAGCAGGCCCTGCGACTTCGAGGGCGGATCGTACGGCGAGCGCTTGCCGGGGTCCGCCCAGACGGCCACTTCGATGCGGCCGGGGCCGTCATCTTCGGCCTGCAGCACGGCCACCAGGCCGGGACGCTTGGGAAGAACGGCCGCCCACAGCTGATATTCCAGCGTGCCGAGGTGCAGGGTGTCGGGGCCGTAGCCGAGCACGTCGCGTACCGCGTCGAGTTCAGTGAGCAGCGCGCGCGGCGAGATCACCTGGTCGGGCATGCAGCGCACGGACACCTTGAAGCCCGCATCCGCTGCGTTATGTCCGTGGACCCGCCACTCGCCGCCGGCGCGTTGTTCGGGCACCCAGTCGCCCGGGATGTCGAAGCTGGCACCGCAGGCGCTGAAGCGCTGGCTGCCTGCATCCGCCGCGATGCCGGTTGCCGCGCCGGCAACAGGCGCGGCACTGGCAGCGGAGGCTGCCGGCTCACCGGCTTGGGACGCGACGCTTCGAGCGGTGTCGTGCTGGCACGCCGACACCAGCATCAGGACCACGACGCCGACACCCCCCGTCGCTGCTCTCACGGAACGTCAGCCCGCCTGGTAGTTCGGCGGCTGCTTGGTGATCTGCACGTCGTGCACGTGGCTCTCGCGCTGGCCGGCGCCGGTGATCTTCACGAACTGCGGCTTGCTGCGCATGTCCTCGATCGTGGCGCAGCCCACGTAACCCATCGTCGCGCGCAAGCCACCCGCCAGCTGGTGGATGATCCCGCTCAGCGGGCCGCGGTACGGCACGCGGCCTTCGATGCCTTCGGGCACCAGCTTGTCGGCATCGGACGAATCCTGGAAATACCGGTCCTTGCTGCCCTGCTCCATCGCGCCCAGGCTGCCCATGCCGCGATAGCTCTTGTAGCTGCGGCCCTGGAACAGCTCGGTCTCGCCCGGGGATTCCTCGGTGCCGGCAAACAGGCCGCCGATCATCACCGTCGATGCGCCAGCGACCAGCGCCTTGCCGATGTCTCCCGAGTAGCGGATGCCGCCGTCGGCGATCAGCGGAATGCGGTCCTGCAGCGCCTCGGCCACCATGTCGACCGCGGTGATCTGCGGCACGCCCACACCCGCGACGACGCGCGTGGTGCAGATGGAACCCGGACCCACGCCGACCTTGACCGCGTCCGCGCCGGCGTCTTCCAGCGCCTTGGCCGCATCGCCGGTGACGATGTTGCCGCCGATCACCTGCAGCGACGGGTAATGCTTCTTGATCCACGACACGCGATCGAGCACGCCGTGCGAATGGCCGTGCGCGGTGTCGACGATGACCACGTCCACGCCCGCCGCGACCAGCGCTTCGACGCGCGCCTCGGTATCGCCGCCGACGCCCAGCGCGGCGCCGACCAGCAGCTGCTCGTCGGCGTCCTTGGCGGCGTTGGGATTGTCGTGGGCCTTCTGGATGTCCTTGACCGTGATCAGGCCGCGCAGTGCGAACGCGTCGTTGACGACCAGGATCTTCTCGATGCGGTGCTTGTGCAGCAGCGCCAGCACTTCGCCGTCGCTGGCGCCTTCGCGCACGGTGATCAGGCGGTCCTGCTTGGTCATCACGTTGCGGACCGGATCGTCCAGCTTGGTCTCGAAGCGCAGGTCGCGCCCGGTGACGATGCCGACCAGCCGGCCGCCGTCCACCACCGGCACGCCGGAGATGTTGCGGGCGCGGGTGAGCTTCATGACCTCGGCGATGGTCGCGTCGGGACCGACGGTGAACGGTTCGCGGATCACGCCGGCTTCGAAGTTCTTGACCTTCGACACCTCGGCCGCTTGCCGTTCGATGCTGAGGTTCTTGTGCACGATGCCGATGCCGCCCAGCTGGGCCATAGCGATCGCCAGCCGCGCCTCGGTCACCGTGTCCATCGCCGCCGAGATGATCGGCAGATTCAGGCGCAGGTCGCGGGTGAGCCGCGTCGAGAGGCGGACGTCCTTGGGCAGGACCGTCGAATGGGCGGGGACGAGCGAAACGTCGTCGTACGTGAGTGCTTCGGCCTGGATGCGCAGCATGCGGGGCGCCGGAGGGGAGGAAGCGCGCCATTCTATCGCGTTTGCGCCGCCGGCGGCTGCAACGCAGCGGCGCACCGGCGACACGACCATCCTGGGGGACGGCAGCCCCGGGATCAGCGGGCCGCGTCGGCGGCGTCCGCGGCCTCGATGGTGTTCTGCATCAGCGTGGCGACGGTCATCGGGCCCACGCCGCCCGGCACCGGGGTGATCCAGCTGGCGCGCTGCGCGGCGGCGGCGAAGCCCACGTCGCCGACCAGGCGGCCATCCTCGAGCCGGTTGATGCCCACGTCGATGACCACGGCGCCGGGCTTGACCCATTCGCCGGGAATCAGCGCCGGGCGCCCCACCGCGACCACCAGGATGTCGGCCTCGCCCACGTGCCGCTGCAGCACATCCGGCGGCGTGAAGCGGTGGCAGGTGGTCACCGTGCAGCCGGCGATCATCAGCTCCAGCGCCATGGGCCTGCCGACGTGATTGCTGACGCCGACGATGGTCGCACTCTGCCCGCGCACCGGGCGGTCGGTGTAGGCCAGCAGCGTGGTGATGCCGCGCGGTGTGCACGGGCGCAGGCCGAACTGGCGCAGCGCCAGATGGCCGACGTTCGCCGGGTGGAAGCCGTCGACGTCCTTGCGCGGGTCGATGCGCTCGATCAGCCGGTTGGCATCGGGAATGCCGGGCAGCGGCAGCTGGACCAGGATGCCGTGCACGGCCGGATCGACATTGAGCCGGTCGATCAGCGCGATCAGTTCGGCCTCGGTGGTGCCCACCGGCAGATCGAAATCGAAGGCCTGGATACCTACCTTCTCCGCGGCGCGACGCTTGTTGCGCACGTAGGACTGCGACGCGGGATCCGCGCCCACCAGCACCACGGCCAGGCCGGGACGCGACCGGCCCGCGGCCAGGCGCGCGTCGACGCGCACGCGCAGTTCGTCGAGCAGGGTGTCGGCAATGCGCTTGCCGTCGAGAATTCGGGCCGGGACGGGGGCGGTCATGCGGAGCGGCTTCGGCAATCTGAAGGGCGCGTATTGTCGCCGATTCCGGCGGCGCGGTCCGCGGTGGGCGCTGTTGGCGCGTGCCGTCAATGCCGGAAGCCACGTGTTCCGTAGGAGCGCGCTTGCGCGCGACATGGCTTTTCCATCGCGGTCTGACGCGCGCAAGCGCGCTCCCACAGGAGTATTTTCTCGCGCGTTGTTTCCGGTTCCGGCGGCGCGCTTCGCGACGGCGATGCCGGCACCAGCGCATGCCGGCGATGCAGGAAGCCACGTTCACTGTAGGAGCGCGCTCGCGCGCGATGCGGCCTCCCCAACGCGGCTTGTCGCGCGCAAGCGCGCTCCCACAGGAGGATTTTTCGCGCGTTGCTTCGGCTCCGACGTGCGCTTCGAGACTGGAGCTGCTGACACAAGCGCATGCCGTCGATGCCGAAAGCCACTTCACCGTAGGAGCGCGCTCGCGCGCGAATTGGCTCTCCCATCGCGGTCTATCGCGCGCAAGCGCGCTCCCACATGAGGGCTTTCTTGCACGTTGTTTCCAGTTACGGCGGCGCGCTTCGCAACGGGCGATGCCGGAAGCCACGTCCACCGTGGGAGCGCGCTCGCGCGCGATAAGGCTTTCCCATCGGTTTTGTCGCGCGCAAGCGCGCCCTTACCGACAGGGTCCGCACGCGTCGACAATCAACCGGCTTGCGGGTCGCGGGCCGGGCACCGATCCTGTCACCCCGCCCCACGTTCGGAGTTTTCCATGGCCGATGCCGCCCCCGCCCTGTCAGACGATGCGCAAATCCGCGCAGAAGCGGCCGTGTTCCGGCGCCTGCGCGCGCACCTGCTGGACGCACGCCCTGATGTGCAGAACATCGACCTGATGATCCTCGCCGGCTTCTGCCGCAATTGCCTGGCCGACTGGTACCGCGATGCAGCGCGCGACGAAGGCGTGGATCTCGACAAGGACGCGGCGCGCACCGCGCTCTACGGCCAGCCCTTCGCCACATGGAAAGCCGAACACCAGCGCGAGGCGACGTCCGAGCAGCTGGCCGCGTTCGAAGCCGCGCAACGCGCGCATCCGCCGGGCTGAGCATGCGTCTGCTCGCGTACGTGCTGGGAATCGCGGTGCTCGGCTACGCCGCGCTGTGCCTGGCGATGCTGTTCGGCCAGCGCCACCTGCTGTACATGCCCCAGGTCACCGGGACACCGGCGACGCAGACGGATTTCGAACTGGACCGCGGCGACGTGGTGCTGCGCGGCTGGCGCATCGGTCCCGAGGACGGCCGGCCGCTGCTGTACTTCGGCGGCAATGCCGAACGCGTCGAAGCCAACCGTGCCGACTTCGCCCGCTGGTTTCCCGGTCACCGGGTGCATCTGCTGGCCTATCGCGGTTACGGTGCCAGCGATGGCGCCCCGGGCGCGACGGAGATGAAGGCGGACGCGCTGGCGCTGTATGACAGCGTGGCGGCGGCGCACCCGGGCGCAGAGGTCGACGTGCTCGGACGCAGTGTCGGCACTGGCGTGGCCAGCCATGTCGCGGCGCAGCGGCCGGTCGCCCGACTGGCGCTGATCACGCCCTTCGACGACCTGGCCGAAGTCGCCCAGGGTCATTACCGCTGGCTGCCGGTGCGCTGGCTGCTGCGCGAGCACTACAGCCCGGCGCGCGATCTCGCCGCGTTCGACGGACAGCTGCTGATCCTGCGCGCGGACCGCGACACGGTGGTGCCGCCTGCACGCGCGGACCGTCTGGCGGAGGCGCTGCCGACGCCGCCGCGCGTCATCGCGTTTCCCGAGGCCGGACACAACGACATCCAGCAGTTTCCGGCGTATCCCGAGGCGCTTAGCGGATTCTTCCGCTAGGGATTCTCTGATCGAATCGCCATTTCCGCGGCTTTCCACGGGCGCATGTCCGGTCAGACGGAAGCGCGTCGCAACAGCCGAAGCGCTGAGCATCCGGGGACTTTCAAACGCCTGAGAGCAGAGGCACTGGATTCCCGCTTGCGCGGGAATGACGAAGAAGCACCGACTTGTACAGAGCATCCCTGGACGCGCAGCCCGCGGGCGGCGCTCGGCCGGATACGGGCACCACCTACGGGCAGCGCGGTAGTCCGTCGCCGATGCTGCATTCCACGCAGCACATCGGTGCGGATCCCGCCGGACCAGTGGCATCGGGCATGACGGGCGGCGCGGCGAGTTGCAGCGGGGACGCCGGTGTCAGCGCCGCCAGTTCGGCGGCGGGCCGCAGTTGCAGCAGCACGGCCCAGTCCTGCCGATTCGCATCGCAGGCCAGCGGCGTATCGGGTGTGCACGGCGGATCCTCGACCGCGCGCATCGCCAGCGACGCGAACTGGCCGCCGGCGCTCAGCGGCATCAGCCGCATGGTCACGCCGTCGAGCACGTTGCCGCCGACCAGATACGCGTTCGCCGCGCCCTCGCCCGCTGCACCGACCACGATGTCGCAGTGCATGCCGAGTCCGCCGTCCTCGCTGCTGAGCAGCGTCGCCAGGCCGGCGAAGCCGAACACCCGGTTCGCGGCGCGCACGTAGCACAGCATGTCGCCACGCGCCGGGCGCGTCGCGACGGGATCGGCCACGCGGTAGGCGCTGGTCTCGGGATTGCGATAGGCGTCGCGCACGTAATCCACGTGGCTGGGTGAACCGTTGAACCCCGGCAACCGGGCGCGGCGCGTGGTCCAGGAGATGAAAGCCGCCGACCACGGCACGTCGACCAAGAACGCCCGGCAGGCCGCCGAGGGCTGGGTGGCGAAGGGGGCGAACGTGCAGTCGTAGGCGCCCGGGCGATGCTGCAGCCGCGGCAGCAGGCCGGCGCCCTGCCAGTAACCGGCCACGCGCCGCCAGGCCTGTTCGCCGGTGGTCAGCAGCGCGGTTTCGGCCTCACGCACGGTCGAGCCGGCATAGCGGCCGCGCTCGTCGATGAAAGGGCGATGCCAGCGCAGATGCTCTTCGCAGGCCGCTGCGGCAAGCCGGGTGGCCGGATCGGCAGCCTCGACCTGCGCACGCAGCAAGGGACAGGGATCGGCCGCGAACGCCGCCATCGGCGACAGCAGCAGGACCAGCGACAAGAGGCGCGTCAGCAGGTGGCGCATCGCTCACTCCATCCGCGCAGGGGATCGCGGTCGTCGCATCCTGCCCCACAACGCCGTGAAGAGGCGTTGTGCCCGGGTGCCGACTCAGCCCGCGCAGAACGCGGCGTAATCGATATAGCCCGGGAACGGGCGTCCGGGTGCGCAGACCGGGCAATCCGGATCGGGGGCCAGGCGCGTCTGCCGGAACTGCATACGCAACGCGTCGAACTGCAGGAGACGACCGCTCAGCGGTTCGCCCAGCCCCAGCAGCAGCTTGAGCGCCTCGGTCGCCTGCAGCAGACCGATCACGCCCGGCAGCACGCCGAGCACGCCGACTTCGGAACAGTTGGGCGCGGCTTCCGGCGGCGGCGGTTCGGGGAACAGGCAGCGGTAACAGGGGCAGCGTCCACGCGCACGCCCGGCATCGAACACGCTGACCTGCCCTTCGAACCGGTGGACCGCACCGTAGACCAGCGGCACGCCGTGGAGCACGCAGGCGTCATTGAGCAGGTAGCGCACGGGGAAGTTGTCGGCGCCGTCGAGCACGAGATCGACGCCGTCGAGCAGGCGATCGACGTTGTCGCTGGTGACGCGCTCGGCGATGGCTTCGATGCGCGTGCGTGGATTGAGCGCACCGAGCGTGGTCGCCGCCGACTGGACTTTCGGCTGGCCGATGCGGTCCTCGGCATGCAGGATCTGCCGCTGCAGATTGCTGCGGTCGACGACATCGTCGTCGGCGATGCGCAACGTGCCGACACCGGCCGCGGCGAGGTAGTACGCCGCCGGCGACCCGAGACCGCCCGCGCCGATGACCAGCACGGTCGCTTCGGCCAGCCGCTGCTGGCCCGCGAGCCCGATCTCCGGCAGCTTCAGATGCCGCGAATAGCGCTCGTGGAAATCGAGATCGACATCGCCATCCGGCAGCACGGTGGGCAGACCCTCGGCCTGCCAGGCACTGGTGCCGCCGGCGACGGACGCGAGACCGGTGTAGCCGAGCGCGGCCAGGGTTTCCGCCGCCTCCAGGGACCGGCGGCCGCTCTGGCAGATCAGCACCAGCGGCGCCTGCAAGTCAGGCGCATGCGCCAGTGGCGCGGCCTCGAGCACGGCGCGATCGACGCCATCCGCGCCCTCGGCCATGCCGGTGACCCGCTCATGCGCATCGCGCACATCGATCAGGCGCACGCCCTGCTGCTGGCGTTGCCGGGCCTGCGCCGGCGTGAGTTGCTGGATGGCCATGGCGCGATTATCGCGCGGACGCGGTGCGTGCGCGGGGAACGCTGCGTGCGGCTGTCACGTCCATCAGTCGCGGTCCCCGAAGACGTATGCCAAGTCAGCGTCATTCCCGCGAAGGCGGGAATCCATGGACGTCACGCCTCATTCCCGCGGCTTTCAACGGACGCATGTCCGGTCAGGCAGGAGGCGCTCCTCAACAGCCGAATGGCTGATCATCAACGGACTTTGCTGTCCGGAGATCGATCCGATCAGGTCGATGACGCGTAGCCGAGAAGGTCACCGTGCCGCTTTCTTCTGAAGATGTGACGTCCTTGGATTCCCGCCTGCGCGGGAATGACGATGTTGAAGAGGTGAGTGCGCTGCGCGTCCCCGGGACCCGAATTAGTAAAGCAACACATCCACCGAGGTATCAAAGGTCATCACGCTGCTTCTTCTGAAGGTACAACGTCCCTGGATTCCCGCCTGCGCGGGAATGACGGCATTGAGGATGTGAGGCCACTGGAAGCGCTCAATACGGCAACACATCCACCGGCGTGCCGCTCGCATAATCGCGGGCGCCGGCATCGAGCACGATCAGCGCGTCCGAATCCGCGGCCGCCTGCATCCGGTGCGATCCATCGGCCGGGTTCGGTTCCACCCGGGAAATCCCCTCGTCGTCGATCCACCAGCGGCCGCGCAGCAGTTCGAGGCGTTCGTGGGTCTTCGTCCAGTCCGAGGCCAGCCGCGCGCGGCGCAGGGCTCGCGGCGCCCTGCCCTGCAGACCGTCGACCAGACGACGGCCCAGTGCGAGCCAGGTCGCGAGCACCGAGACCGGGTTGCCCGGCAGGCACAGGAACAGCGCCGGGCCCAAGGTGTCGCCTTCGGCCAGCAGCAGCGGCATGCCGGGTTTCATCATGATCTTCCAGACCCGCACACGGCCGCGGCGCTGCAGCAGCTCGGGCAGCAGGTCCTTCTCGCCAGCGGACACGCCGCCGCAGGTCAGCACCAGGTCGAAGGCTTCGCCGGCATGGCGCAGCGCGGACGTCATCTGCGCCGCATCGTCGGGCAGTGTCGGGAACGCGACCGGCTCCAGCCCTTCGGCGCGCAGCAGCGCCATCAGCTGGTCGCGGTTGGAGTTGTAGATCTGCCCGGGCCGGAGCGACATGCCGGGCTCGACGAGTTCGTCGCCGGTGGCGAACACCGCGACGGTCGGACGCCGCACGACATCGAGCTGCGCCAGACCCTGCGACGCTGCGAGACCGATGCGGGCCGGCGTCAGCGTGTCTCCCGCGCGCAGCAGCAGATCGCCGATGCGCGAATCTTCACCGGCGCGGCGCACGTGCTGACCGGGGCGCGGCGCGATCTGCACGACGACCTCATCGCCATCGAGCAGCGTGTTTTCCTTCATCACCACAGTGTCGGCGCCGGCCGGCAACGGCGCGCCGGTGGTGATGCGCACGCAGCTGCCCGCCTCGACGGTCAACGCCGCATCGGGCCCGGCGAACTGCTCGCCGTCCAGGCGCAGGCGCGTCGGCGCGCCCTCGGCCACGAGATCGGCGTGGCGCAGCGCGAAGCCGTCCATTGCCGAGTTGTCGAACGGCGGCTGCGGCAGCGTCGCGACCACATCGCGCGCCAGTACATGGCCATGCGCTCGCGACAGTGAAACGGTCTGCGGCTGCAGACGACGTTCGGCGGCGACGGCATCGACGATTGCGCAGGCCTCGGTGAACGGGACGCGGAACGGGAATGTGGGCTCAGTCATGGGTGACTCCGGCCCGGCGCAGATCACCGGGCGTATTGAGGTTGCCGAAGCGGACCTGCGCGAAGCGCACGGTCCGCATGTCGAGTGCGCGCTGCAGACCGCGTACCGAGAAATCGTCGCCGGCCAACGCATCGGCCACCGCTGCGCGCAATCCGGCCACGGGCCACAGCGCCACCAGCGGCTGCAGGCCGTCGTCGTCTTCGGCGCTCGCGCCAGTGTCGCCGGCCGCGTCGATCAGGCGCGACAGCACGGAGGCTTCGATGTGCAGCGCGTCCACCGGCAGCGTGAACAGCCACGGCGTCGTGGACGCAGCCGCGAGCGCGTCTAGGCCCGACAGCGGGCCGCGATCGGGGTAGCGATCCGGAATGGCGTCGATGCCTGCGTCCGCGTAACGCGGCAGGTCGCGATTGGCACTGACCAGCACGCGCGCGGCATGCGGCGCGACACGTGCGTGGAGTCGTTCGACCTGGGCCACGCCATCGCGCAGCAGCCAGGCCTTGTCCAGACCGCCCAGTCGCGTCGCGCGGCCACCGGCCAGCAGGCCGACGGTCAGCGTGTCACGGGACGGCGGCGGGATCACTTGCGCTTGACGTGCCGGATCAGCCGCTTCTTCTTCGCCAGCTGGCGTTCGTTGAGCACGTTCTTCTTGTCCTTGTAGGGGTTGTCGCCCTCGCGGAACAGGAAGCGCACCGGCGTGCCGACGAGCTTGAAGCGCTTGCGGAAGAAATTCTCCAGATAGCGCTTGTAGCTGTCGGGCAGCGTCCGCAGGCGGTTGCCGTGGACGATGATCGTCGGCGGATTCTCGCCGCCCGGATGCGCGTAACGCAGCTTCGGCGCGTGTCCGCGTACGACCGGCGGCGGATTGGTCTCGTAGGCCACTTCGAGCGCCTTGGTGACTTCCGAGGTGCCGAACTTGTAGTTGGCCGACGCGTGCGCGCGGTGGATCGCCTGGAACAGTTCGCGCAGACCCGAGCCGTGCTTGGCGCTGATGCGCACCGCTTCGGCCCACGGCACGAAGGCCAGCTTGCGCGACAGCAGCGCTTCGGTCTGCTCGCGCTGGTAATCGGTCAGGCCGTCCCACTTGTTGACCGCGACGACGAGCGCGCGACCCGAATCGAGCACCGCGCCGAGCACGCTGGCGTCCTGGTCGGTCACGCCTTCGCTGGCGTCGATCATCACCACCGACACCTGCGAATGTTCGATCGCCTGCAGCGTCTTGATGATGGAGAACGTCTCGACCGCCTCGTCCACCTTCGACTTGCGGCGGATGCCGGCAGTGTCGACCAGACGGTACTTGCGGCCGTCGCGTTCGAGATCGACCTCGATCGAATCGCGCGTGGTGCCGGCCACTTCGGAGGCGATCATCCGCTCCTCGCCGAGGATGCGGTTGACCAGCGTCGACTTGCCCACGTTCGGGCGGCCGACGAAGGTCACGCGGACGCGGTCGGGATCGCTGTCGAGCTGCTCGGACTGGCCCACTTCCGGCAGCTTCTCGAGGATCTCGTCGACCAGTTCGTCGATGCCGTGGCGGTGCGCCGACGAGATCGCATGCGTGTCGGAGAACCCGTAGCGCGAGAAATCCGCCTCGGCCGCGCGCGCATCCAGACCGTCGGTCTTGTTGATGATCAGGAACGTGGGTTTGTCGATCTTGCGCAGCCAGCGCAGGATCTCGTCGTCCAGCGCGGAGGCGCCTTCGCGGCCGTCCACGACGAACAGCACCAGATCGGCTTCGGCCGCGGCGGCGCGCGACTGCTTCGCGGTCGGGCCGGCCAGGCCGGTGCCTTCGAGATGCACGTTCTCGCCGGCGATGCCGCCGGTGTCGACCAGCGCGAACGGCACGTCCGGGTTGAGCCGGCATACGCCGTAATGACGATCGCGGGTGACGCCCGGCGCGTCATGGACGAGCGCGTCGCGGGTGCGGGTCAGCGCGTTGAACAGCGTCGACTTGCCGACGTTGGGGCGGCCCACGAGGGCGACGAGCGGAAGCATGGGCAGTCCGGATTGAATGAGGAAAAAAGCACGCGGCGGCATGTCCGTCGCCTGCGGCTGGAACGCGTACGGCCCCGGGCAGCGAGACTACCCGGGGCCGTAGTGTCGCACCCCGGGGTGCGCGTTCCGCTGTCTGGGCTGCGGATGCCGGTTTCCGGCACCCGCGCCCGTTGGAACATTTACTGCGCGATGCGCCAGGCGGTCACGTTGCCGTTGACGTTCTGGACCACCAGCACGCCGTCGACGACGACCAGCGCGCCGTTGATCGCGGCGCGGCCAGCGCGCTCGCGGGCCACGAACGAACCATCGTCCAGGCGCATCCAGTGCAGGTAGCCGTCGTAATCGCCGACCACGCCGTAATCGCCGTGGATCGCCGCGCCGCTGAGGTTGCGGCGGGCCAGGGCCGGCTGCTGCCACGCGGCGGTGCCGCTGTACTTGTCGAGGCCCCACACGGTGCCGGCCGGATCCGTGACCACGACGCGCTGCGCGCCGACGCCCGGACGGTTCGAACCGCCGTGCTCGCTGACCCACAGCGGACGTCCGCTGGGACCTTCAAGCGCCATCGTGCGCTGCTTGTAGCTGCTGGCGAACAGCACGGCGTCGTCCAGGACGGGCGAACCGTCGACGTCGGCCATGCGCTCGAGTTCGGTGCGGCCGTCGGGCTGGGCCACGGCCTGCTCCCACAGCGTGCGACCGTCGCTCAGCGACAGCGCGGCGATCGTGCCGTCGTCATTGCCGACGAACACGAAGCCCGGGCCCAGCGTGGGGGCATCGTTGCCGCGCACGGTCAGCGCCGGCATTTCGCGCACCCAGAACCAGCGACGCTCGCCGCTGGCGACATCGAACGCGGTGACGCGGCCATCGTTGGAGCGCACCAGCACCACGCCCTGGCCGACGGCCGGCGCAGCGATGACTTCGTTGGTGACCTGCGCGGTCCAGCGCTCTTCACCGGTGGCCGCGTCGAGCGCGAGCACTTCGCCGTCGAGCGTGCCGACCACGACCAGGCCATCGCCCACGCCCGGACCGCCACTCAGGCGCAGGTCGGACGCGTGCTGCCAGACCGACGCGCCGGACTGCAGATCGAATGCGCGGACGCCGCCCTTGATCGCGGCGACATAGACGCGGCCGTCGGCCACGGCCGGCGCCTGGCGCACGCCGAGGCGATCCTCGCCCTTGCCGGCGTTGGCCGACCACAGGCGGGTGACGTTGACCGACGCGGTGAAGTCGGTCAGCGGCGCGGGCTCGGTCAGCGCCTTGGCGTCGGCCTTCTCGCTGTTGCCGAACCACCCGCGGACCGTGCTGCAACCGCTCACCGCGAACACGCACAGCGCGATCGCCGCGATCCGGAGCGCGCGGGACTGGACGGGAAGAGCCACGGCGGGGGCCGTCTGCTGGGTCATCAGGATTCAACCTCGGGTGCGTCGGGAGTGCCGCCGACTTCGGAAAGCTTGAGTTCGAGCAGACCGCGCTGCGGCGCGGCGCTGTCGAGATGGCGCAGTGCCGCCGAATAGTCGGTGCGCGCCTGGTCGAGCTGCTGCAGTGCGAAATGCGCGTCGCCGCGGGCTTCGAGCGAGACCGCATCGCGGGCATCGGCCAGCAGGGTCACCGCTTCCTCGCCGCGACCCGCATCGGTCAGCAGGCGCGCGAGGCGCTGCTGCACAACGGCCGCGAGACCGGGTTCGGTGCGCTCGACGGATTCGAGGGTGGCAATCGCCGCATCGCGGTCGCCGGCATCGAGCTGGGCCTTGGCCAGCTGCAGCGCGGCGAGCTCGCCGTAGGCGCCATCCGGCAGGTCGGCCACACGCTGCGCCGCCTTGTCCAGATCGCCGCCAAGCAGGTCGAGCAGCGCGCTCTCGTAGGCGGCATTCTGTTCGACCGCCTGCACATGCGTGCGCTGCTTCCAGAACTGCCACCCAAAGATCACCGCTGCGCCGAGCGCCAGGCCGCCGATCAGTCCGAGACTGTTGTCGCGAAGCCAGGCCTTGACCCGCTCCCCCTGTTCGCGCTCGTCCAGCAACTCGTCAATCGCCATATGATCTCTACGCCCACCATTACAGGCGGGTCACAACAGGTGAAAAGGAAACGTCGGCGGCCTCGACCACCGATCGACCGGGCCGGAGCCCGGATGCGCTGCGGGCTACTCGGAGAGCGGCGCGAGAACGCCGTCGGAGGATACCGCAAAGCGGGCGACGCTGGCCCGCTGGAAGTCGGACAGATCCTGAACGTCGCTCCCGCGGAGCACCTCGACCGCACCGGCATTGCCGAGTACGACACGGCCCACTTCGGCGATGTCGAAGCTGCGTTCCTGGCCGGCCCGCACGAGGGCCTGCTCGATCTGGCGACCGTCGCGGCCGCTGATCTCGATCCAGCTGTCGCCGTTGAACCGCAGGACCAGCGACTGGTCGGTGGCTGCGGTGGATTCGGGCACATCCGCCAGCGGCGCGACGGCCGGGCGCTTCGACATGCCACCGAGCGATGCGGTCACCGGCGTCGGGCCGGCAGGCCGCGATGCGGTGGGCGCAGGTTCGGCCTCGTTCGCCAGTCCCAGCGACGCGGTCACTTCGTCGGCGCTGCCGACATGGGTGCGCGTGGCGACCCAGACCGGCACGACGATCAGCGCGGTGATCACCACATAGACCGCGCGGCCCATCGCCTTGTCGAGCATGCGCTGCATCGGCGGCGTATAGGTCCGCGGCGTGAGTTCGGGCGCCTGCACCAGGGAGGCATCGGGCACGCTGTCGGACAGCGATTCCGGCAAGTTCAGCAGGCGCAGGTAGCTGCGCAGCTGGCCCCGCACGAAGACCCGGGCGCCGAGGCGGCTCCAGTTCTCGGCTTCCAGCGCTTCCACCACCCGCAATTGCATGCGCAGCCGCCCCGCCACGTCCGCGATGCTCAGCCCGGCCTGTTCTCGAGCCTCGCGCAAACGCTCACCGACCCCAGACGAAGACGCAGGCACGGTCTGGTTCGAAGAACTCATGGTGAACTGGCTTCCCTTGGCTGGACGTTCGGCGAGGACGGAAAATCCGTCAGAAGGCGTTGCACGTAACGCTCGGCGGCGTTGGAGTCGCCGAGTCCCTGTTCGATACGTGCCGCCAGTTGCAATGCTGCCGCAGTTGCAGGGCCCGCGGCAAGCCGTCTTTGCGAAAAAGCGCGCGCATCGAAAAAACGCCCTTGGCCGAAGAGCAGCCGGGCCATCGCATCGAGCGCCACGACGTTGTCCGGATCGAGCGCCAGCGCCGCGCGCAGATCGGGTTCGGCACGACCGGGCTGTCCTGCATCCAGCGCGCAGGAACCGGCATTCGCCATCGCGCCGGCCGGCGCGCCGTAACGGGGATCGCGTACGGCGGCATCGAAATAAGCGAGCGATTCCGCGGCTTGCCCGCCGCCGCACAGCCACACGCCGTAGTTGTTGAGATAGGCGCCGTGATCCGGCGCGCGCTCCACCGCTGCGCGGTAGAAGCCGCCGGCCTGCTCGCGACGACCCTGCCGTTCCTGCAGCAGTGCGAGCACGGTATTGGCGTCGGCCGCGGTGCCATCGGTGCGCAGCGCGCGGCGCGCGGCACGTTCGGCGGCGGCATCGTTGCCGGCTTCGAGTTCGCGGGTCGCCAGCACGAGATCCTGGCGGGCGGTCTCGTTGCGGCGGGACTCGGCGGTCCCGCGGGTGTTGTAGGTCGGCGGATCGGGCCGGAAATCGTTCTTGCCACTCGGCTTGATGAAACCAAGCCGGGAGCAGCCGACCAGCGCCGGCACCAGGATCAGAAGAAGCGCTGCATCACGCAGCCGCATCGACACCTGAATCCCCCTCCGCCAGCAGCTTGCGGTGTTCCGCCTGCCGACGGGTGCGGTCCGCGACCTGCCCCTTGAGCTGGCCGCAGGCCGCGTCGATGTCGTCGCCGCGCGTGCGGCGGACCGGCGCGATGCGCCCGGATTCGTTGAGCAGCTTCTGGAAGCGGCGGATCGCGCCGTCCTCCGGCCGCTCGAAGCGGGTGCCCGGGAACGGGTTGAACGGGATCAGATTGACCTTGGCCGCGTCCTTCATCTGCAGGCGGTTGTCGAACTCCCGCATCAGGCGGACCAGCTCGCGGGCGTGCTCGGGCTGGTCGTTCACATCCTTCATCAGGGTGTATTCGAACGTGACCGACGCCCCGCGCTTGCGCTCGGCGTAGCGCACGCACGACTCCATCAGCTGGGCGATCGGGTACTTCTTGTTCAACGGCACCAGCCGGGTGCGCAGCGCGTCGTTGGGCGCATGCAGCGACACCGCCAGCGAGACGTCGCTGACTTCGCCCAGCTTGTCGATCATCGGCACGACGCCGGCGGTCGACAGCGTGACCCGCTTGTTGGCCAGGCCGTAGCCCAGATCGTCACGCATGATGCTCATCGCGCGGACGACGTTGTCGAAATTCATCAGCGGCTCGCCCATGCCCATCATCACGACATTGGTGAGCTTGCGCTGCTTGTGGGGCACGTTGCCCAGATGCCGCGCCGCCACCCAGACCTGGCCGATGATCTCGGCGGTCGACAGGTTGCGGTTGAAGCCCTGGGTCGCGGTGGAACAGAACTGGCAATTGAGCGCACAGCCGACCTGCGAGGACACGCACAGCGTGCCGCGCCCCTTGTCGGGGATGTAGACGGTCTCGATGGCGTTCTTGCCATCCATCGCCAGCAGCCACTTGTGGGTGCCGTCGGTGGAGGGCTTTTCGAACTGGATCTGCGGTACGCGGACTTCGGCATGCGCCTCGAGCTTGGCGCGCAGCGCCTTGCCCAGGTCGGTCATGTCGTTGAAGTCGGTCACGTAGCGATGGTGGATCCACTTCATGATCTGGTGGGCACGGAAGCGCTTTTCGCCGAGGGTCTCGGCGAAAAAGCGCTCCATACCCTCGCGGTCGAGGTCGAGCAGGTTCTGCTTGGCGACGGTGGCGTCGATGGCGACCTCGGTCACGATGGCATTACTCAGCGGGAAACGACTTCGTCGTTCTTGAAGAAGTACGCGATCTCGGTCTGCGCGTTCTCGACCGAATCCGAGCCGTGGGCGGCGTTGGCGTCGATGGAGTCTGCGAAGTCGGCGCGGATGGTGCCCGGCGCGGCGTCCTTCGGATTGGTGGCGCCCAGCAGGTCGCGGTGTGCGGCCACGGCGTTCTCGCCTTCCAGGGCCTGGATCATCACCGGGCCGGAGGTCATGAACTCGACCAGCGCGCCGAAGAACGGACGCTCCTTGTGCACGGCGTAGAAGCCTTCCGCTTCCTCGCGGGTCAGCTGCTTGTACTTGGCGGCCACGATCTTCAGGCCGGCCTTTTCGAAGCGGGAATAGATCTCGCCGATGACGTTCTTGGCAACGGCGTCGGGCTTGACGATGGACAGGGTGCGCTCGAGCGCCATCTGGTGTTCTCCGGGGTTATGGGGCCGTCCGCTCCGGAACGGCCAAGTCTACATGGAAATGGAAAAACCCGCGATGGGACGCGGGTTTAGCCAACATGGCTGCGGAGATTCTAACGTATTCGGACCAAGCGGCGCAGGTGCCGGGGGCCGCCGGGTCATTGACGCGTCAGGTGGCTTGGGCCTAGCATCAAACAAGCGTTTGATTAGGATGACCGCCGATGGCGACCGCCCAGTTCTCCACGAAAGACAAGATTCTCGGCGCCGCCGAGGAGCTGTTCGCGACCCACGGGTTCGCGGGCACGTCGTTGCGGCAGGTGACCAGCCGGGCGGACGTGAACATCGCCGCGGTCAACTATCACTTCGGCAGCAAGGAGAACCTCGTCAACGAGGTCTTCCGTCGCCGCATGGACCAGATGAGCGCGCAGCGGCTCGCGCAACTCAAACTTGCACTGACCGAACACCCGGGCGAGATCGAGCCGATCATCGCGGCATTCGTCGAACCCGCGCTGGACATGGCCGGCGGACGTTCCGGCAGTGGCGCTTTCGTCCGCGTCATCGCCCGGGCCTACGTCGAGAAGAACGACGCCCTGCGCAAGTTTCTGTCCGAGCAGTACGGACATGTGCCCCGCGAGTTCGCCGCCGCACTGTCGACCAACCTGCCGGCGCTGGGCAAGGCCGAACTCTACGGCCGGCTCGATTTCCTCGCCGGTGCGTTGACCTATGCCATGGCCGATTTCGGCCTGATCAAACGCCCGCCGGGCACCACCGAACATGCGCACCGCAGCCGCATCGCCGGGGAGCTGATCCGCTTCGCCGCGGCCGGTTTCCGCGCCTGACCACCAGCCCGGCCACGCCGGGTTTCTTTTTGAAACAAAGGGATGGAGCAAATGTCTGAGAAATTGCTTGTACGTCGCGCCGCGGTTCTCGGCGCGGGTGTCATGGGCGCGCAGATCGCCGCGCACCTGACCAACGCCGGGATCGACACGGTCCTGTTCGACCTGCCTGCCAAGGAGGGCGACAAGGACGGCGTGGTGCGCAAGGCGCTCGCGAACCTGGCCAAGCTGAGCCCGGCCCCGCTGAGCAGCAAGTCGCTGGCCGAGGCCATCGTCCCGGCGAACTACGAAACCGGCCTGGCCGAGCTCGAAAGCTGCGACCTGATCATCGAGGCGATCGCCGAGAAGATGGACCGGAAGCAGGACCTCTACCGCAAGATCGCCCCGCACGTGCCGGCGCATGCGGTGCTCGCCAGCAACACCTCGGGCCTTGGAATCAATGCCTTGGCGGACGTTCTTCCCGAAGAACTGCGCCACCGCTTCTGCGGCGTGCATTTCTTCAACCCGCCGCGCTACATGCATCTGGCCGAACTGATTCCGGCCAAGACCACCGACCAGTCGGTGCTCGAAGGCCTCGAAACTTTCCTGGTGACCCAGCTCGGCAAGGGCGTGGTCTATGCCAAGGACACTCCGAACTTCATCGGCAACCGGATCGGCGTGTTCTCGATCCTGTCGACGATCCACCACACCCAGGAATCGAAGCTCGGCTTCGACGAGGTCGATGCGCTGACCGGCCCCCTGCTCGGCCGCCCGAAGTCGGCGACCTACCGCACCTCGGATGTCGTGGGTCTGGACACGATGTCGCATGTCATCAAGACGATGGCCGACACGCTGCCCGAAGATCCCTGGCACGAGTACTTCGCCTCGCCGAAGTGGCTGACGGCGCTGATCGACAAGGGCGCGCTGGGCCAGAAGACCGGCGCCGGCATCTTCCGCAAGGCCGGCAAGGACATCCTGGTCCTCGATCTCGAGAAGCAGGACTACCGCGCCTCGGACCGCAAGGCCGCCGACGAGGTGGTCGCGATCCTCAAGAACAAGGACCCGGCGCAGCGCATGGCCCAGCTGCGCGCCAGCGAGCACCCGCAGGCGCAGTTCGTCTGGGCGATCCTGCGCGACCTGTTCCACTACAGCGCCGTGCATCTCGAAGACATCGCCGAGACCGCGCGTGACGTGGATCTGGCGATCCGCTGGGGCTACGGCTGGCAGCAGGGTCCGTTCGAACTGTGGCAGGCCGCGGGCTGGAAGCAGGTTGCCGACTGGATCGCCGAGGACATCGTCGCCGGCAAGACCATGAGCAGCGCGCCCCTGCCCGACTGGGTGTTCGACGGCCGCGAGGGCGTGCACGCCGCCGAAGGCAGCTACAGCCCCTCGAAGAACGCCAAGCTGCCGCGCTCCGCGCTGCCGGTGTATCGCCGCCAGCGCTTCCCCGATCTGTTGCTGGGTGAGCGCTTCGATCAGGGCGAGACGGTGTACGAGAACGACGGCATCCGTCTGTGGACGGACGGCGACGACATCGGCGTGATCAGCTTCAAGACCAAGATGCACACGGTCTCCGACCACGTGCTCGACGGCATCCAGGAAGCGATCGGCATCGCCGAGCAGAAGTTCAAGGGCGTGGTGATCTGGCAGCCGAAGGAGCCGTTCTCGGCCGGTGCCGATCTCGCCGGTGCGCTGGGCCTGCTGCAGGCCGGCAAGGTCGACGCGTTCGAGGCGATGGTCGAGAACTTCCAGAAGACCAGCCAGCGCATCAAGTACTCGCTGGTGCCCGTGGTCGCGGCCGTGCGCGGTCTGGCGCTGGGCGGTGGCTGCGAGTTCCAGATGCACAGCGCGCGCACCGTGGCGCATCTGGAAAGCTACATCGGCCTGGTCGAGGCCGGCGTCGGCCTGCTGCCGGCCGGCGGCGGCCTGAAGGAACTGGCGGTGCGTGCGTCCGAGGCCGCGGGTCCGAACGGCGATGTGTTCGCCGAGCTGAAGAAGACCTTCGAGACCATCGCGATGGCCAAGGTGTCGAACTCGGCGGTCAACGCCAAGGAACTCGGCCTGCTGCGCGCCGACGACATCGTGACCTTCAACGCGTTCGAACTGCTGCACGTGGCACGCCAGCAGGCGTCGGCGCTGGCCGAAGCCGGCTATCGCCCGCCGCTGCCCGCACGCGCGATCCGCGTCGCCGGCGACGTCGGCATCGCCACGTTCAAGATGCTGCTGGTCAACATGCTCGAAGGCCGGTTCGTCAGCGAATACGACTACGAGATCGCCGAGCGCATCGCCACCGTCCTGTGCGGCGGCGACGTGGACCGCAACGCGGTCGTCGACGAGGACTGGCTGATCCGTCTGGAGCGCAAGCATTTCGTCGAGCTCGCCCAGCAGGAGAAGACCCAGGCGCGCATCGGCCACATGCTCAAGACCGGTAAGCCGCTGAGGAACTGAACAAGCGCCGTGATTGGTGATTCGTCATTCGTGATTCGAAGAAGCGGCATTTCCGCATTTTCGAATTACCAATCACCAATCCACGAATTACGAATCGCATACGCCTCAAGATTCCGGAGTTTCCAATGAGCAAGCAGATCCAGGACGCCTACATCGTCGCCGCCACCCGCACCCCGGTGGGCAAGGCGCCGAAGGGCGTGTTCCGCAACACCCGCCCCGACGACATGCTCGCGCACGTGCTCAAGGCCGTCGTCGCGCAGGCGCCGGGTATCGATGTCAATCGCATCGACGACGCCGTGATCGGCTGTGCGATGCCCGAAGGCGAGCAAGGCATGAACGTGGCGCGCATCGGCGTGCTGCTGGCAGGCCTGCCCGACACGGTGGCTGCGCAGACCATCAACCGCTTCTGCTCGTCTGGCCTGCAGGCTGTCGCGCTGGCGGCCAACGAGATCCGCCTCGGAAATGCCGACCTGATGCTGGCCGGCGGCACCGAGTCGATGTCGATGGTGCCGATGATGGGCAACAAGGTCGCGCTGAGCCCGAGCGTGTTCAAGGACGACCACGTCGCGATCGCCTACGGTATGGGCATCACCGCCGAGAAGGTCGCCGAGGAATGGAAGGTCTCGCGCGAGGACCAGGACGCGTTCGCCCTCGCCTCGCACCAGAAGGCGATCGCCGCGATCCAGGCCGGCGAGTTCAAGGACGAGATCAGCCCCTACGAAATCGTCTCCCACCAGCCCGACCTCGCAGGCAATGCCGTGCGTCTGAAGAAGCTGCTGGTCGACACCGATGAAGGCCCGCGCCAGGACTCGTCGATCGAAGGCCTGACCAAGCTGCGTCCGGTGTTCCGCAACGGCCAGTTCGGCGGTTCGGTGACGGCCGGCAACAGCTCGCAGATGAGTGATGGTGCCGCCGGCATCCTGCTGGCCTCGGGGCGGGCCGTGCAGGACTACGGTCTGAAGCCGCTGGCGCGTTTCGTCAGTTTCGCCGTCGCCGGCGTGCGTCCTGAGGTCATGGGCATCGGCCCGATCGCGGCGATTCCGAAGGCGCTGGCGCAGGCTGGCCTCACGCTTGACGACATCGACTGGATCGAACTCAACGAAGCCTTCGCCGCGCAGGCGCTGGCGGTAATCCGCGACAGCAAGCTCGATCCGTCGAAGGTCAATCCGCTGGGCGGCGCGATCGCGCTGGGCCATCCGCTGGGCGCGACCGGTGCGATCCGCACCGCGACCATCGTCCACGGCATGCGCCGTCGCAAGAAGCGCTACGGCCTGGTGACGATGTGCATCGGCACCGGCATGGGCGCCGCGGGTGTGATCGAGGCGCTTTGAGCCGCACGATGTCGGCAGTCCAAGGGCACGTACGAGGTCACGAGAAGACCGTGGTTCCCGCGCAAGCGGGAACCCGGGGACCTTGTACCCGCCGCTCTGTTGCGGTGTATGGATTCCCGCACTGGCGGGCATGACGTGCGCCGCTGGAATGCGGATCGCAGACCACAAAAAAAGCCCCGGCAATGCCGGGGCTTTTTTGTGACGCTCGCTGCGACTTACGACTGCAGCGGAATCACCCGGATCTCGACGCGGCGGTTGAGCGCGCGACCCTGCTCCGTGCCGTTGTCGGCCACCGGACGCGACTTGCCGAAACCGACGATCTCGAAGCGCTGACGCAGCAGGCCCTGGCCGATCAGGTAGTTACCCACCGAATCCGCACGCTGCTGCGAGAGGCGCTGGTTGACCGCGTCGCTGCCGACGCTGTCGGTGTGACCCGAGATCTCGACGATGGTCTGGTCATATTCCGACAGCGTGCGCGCGACGTTGTTGAGCGCGGGGTAGAACTGCGACTTGAGATCGGCCTTGCCGAAGTCGAAGGTCACGCCGTCCGGCAGGTTGAGCTTGATGACGTCACCGTCGCGGTCGACCTGGATGCCGGTGCCCTGGGTCTGGCGACGCAGCTCGGCTTCCTGGCGATCCTGGTAGGCACCCACGGCGCCACCGGCAAGACCGCCGACACCCGCGCCGACCATCGCGCGCTGGCGACGTTCGGTCGCATCACCGCCGCTGAGCAGGCCGGCGACCGCACCGATGCCGGCACCGATCAACGCGTTGTTGCGCGTGCGGTTCGGGTCGTCGGGCGCGTTCGTCTGGCCGGTGTACGTGGCGCAGCTGGTCAGCAGCAGGGCGCCGGCAAGTGCAGTGGTGATACCTGCGGAAGTCAGTGTGCGCATGGATGTCTCCTGATGGTCGCGGGATGCGGACGCGAGGTCCGTCGAAAGAACGGCGCCGACACTAACCCGTTCAGGATGCATGCGGAGTGACGGGGCTTTTGCGTCGACCACCCCTGTTCAGCAAAAGCGTTGCACTGGACCGCGTGGCGAACCGAGGAATGGAAACGGTGCGGTGTTGCGTCGTCAATCCCGGAACGATAACGGGCGAACGCGACCGGGGGCGCATGACCCGAGCTGCCGGCGACAGCGCCCTACGGCCACGCGGCCGTCGCCGCCTCACCGGCTGTCGCGATACGCCGCCAGCGCGGCATCCCTGCCCGCTTCCAGCCCGACGATCGGTGCGCTCGGATAGTCGGGCGCCACGGCGGCGAGTCGATCGGGATCGCGCCAGGGCGCCATGCGCAGCGGGACGGGCAGACGGGCGAGCTCGGGTACCCAGCGCGCGATGTAGTCGCCCTTGGGATCGAACTTTTCGGACTGGGTGACCGGATTGAAGATACGGAAGTACGGCGACGCATCCGCGCCGGTCCCGCCGATCCACTGCCAGCCCAACGTGTTGTTGGCCAGATCCGCATCGACCAGCGTGTCCCAGAACCAGCGGGCACCTTCGTGCCAATGGATCCGCATGTGCTTGCACAGCCAGCTGCCGACGATCATGCGCACCCGGTTGTGCATCCAGCCCTGGTGCCAGAGTTCGCGCATGCCGGCGTCGACGATCGGCACGCCGGTCCTGCCGTGGCGCCAGGCGTCGAGCTGACGGGCATCGCGCCGCGCCCATTTGAAGCGCGCGAACTTCGGATTGAAGTCCTGCGTCGGCGTCTTCGGGAAATGGTGCAGCAGATGATGCGAGAACTCGCGCCAGCCGAGCTGGCGCACGTAGCCGTCGATATCGGCTGCCGTATTCGCCCGGCGCGCGTCCTCCAGCAGAGCCACTACACGCCAGGGCGCGATCTCGCCGAAATGCAGATGCGGCGACAGGCGCGAGGTGCCGACCTGGTCCGGCCGGTCGCGGCTGTCGCGATAGCCGTGCAGTGCGCCGTCGATGAACACCTCGAGAGCTTCATGTGCGCCTGCCTCGCCCGGCGTCCACGTCTCCCAGAAGCCGGTATCCCACGCCGGCGAGGCGGTCAGCAGCAGATCGTCCAGCGGCACGCCGTGCGGGCCGTCATCCACCGCCGGCAAGGTGCGCGGCGCCGACCAGGGCGCTTCCGGCTGCCACTGGGTCAGGGCCTTGCGCCAGAACGGGGTGAACACCTTGTAGGGGCCGTCCTGTCCGGTGCTGACCGACCAAGGCTCGAACAGCAACGCGCCGTTGTGGCTGTCCGCGCGGATGCCCGCTTCCCGCAGCGCCCGCTTGATGGTCGCGTCGCGTGCCTCGATTGCAGGCTCGTAGCGGCGATTCCAGAACACGGCCTCGGCGCCGCAGGTGTCGACCAGCGTCTGCAGGGTCGGCAAGGTGGGGCCATGGAACATCCGCAGACGGGAGCCGCGCGCACGCAGCGCCGTATCCAGCGCCTGCAGCGAGCGGTGCCGCCAGGCATTGGAGGCCGCGCCGGGGCCCCAGTCACCCTCTTCTTCTGGCGCGTGGATGTAGACGCAGACGGGCGCGAAGCCGGCATCGAGCGCGGCTCGCAGCCCCGGCTGGTCGTCCAGGCGCAGATCGTTGCGAAACCAGACGATGGCAGTGGCCATCGCGCCTCCGTAATGGATGTCGTCGAGGCGCGCAGCATGAATGAATACGAATGAGCATGGCGACAATCCGCGGATCGCGGTCCGTCAGACGAGCCCATTGCCCGTGCGACCACGGGAATGCAGCGTTGCGGGCACGCCTTCCGCACGCGATTCCGTCAGAATGTCGCGTTCTGGACCGCGCCACGCGCGGCCCGCCCGCTTCCCGTTGCCGCAGTGACCGCTCCCACGTTCCCCCTCGACGAAAGTCCCGAAGCCGCGCAGCGCGCCATCGCCGAAGAGTTCGCATTCTTCAGCGACTGGTCCGAGCGCTACCAGTACCTGATCGACCTCGGCCGCAGGCTGCCGGCGTTTCCGGACGACCTGAAGACCGAGGCCAACCGCCTGCATGGCTGCCAGTCGATGGTCTGGATCGTGCCCTCGGGCGACGCCGACCGGCTCGAATTCGCCGCCGCCAGTGATTCGGCGATCGTGTCCGGCCTGATCTACCTCGCGCTGCGGGTGTATTCCGGCCGCAGCGCCCGCGAGATCCTCGACACCGATGCCAGCTACGTCGGCGATGTCGGCCTGTCCAAGCACCTGTCGCCGACCCGCAGCAACGGCCTCGCCGCGCTGCTGGCCTTCATCAAGGACCGGGCGCAGCGCGCACTGGCGTGAGCACCCCGCCGCCGGACAGCGGTGCCGACGACGCGTCGACCAGCCGCGCCGCGCCGCTGCGCAACCGGAATTTCCGTGCGCTGCTGGGCTACCGGATCTTCACGATCCTGTCGTACCAGATCGTCGCGGTCACCGTCGGCTGGCACATCTATGCGGTGACTGGAAACCCGTGGATGCTCGGGCTGGTGGGTCTTGCCGAGGTGCTGCCCTACTTCTGCGTGGCGCCGTTCGCCGGCTATCTGGTCGACCACCTGCCGCGTCGCCGGCTGGGCATGGTCGCAGCGGCGGGGCTGGCGATCACGCCGCTGCTGCTGGCGCTGATCGTGCTGGAGGTCATCGCCGGCAGCATCTGGCTGCTCTACCTGCCGATCGTGCTGACCGGCATGGTCCGCGCGTTTCTCGGACCGGTCTACAACGCGCTGTTCGCCCGGGTCCTGCCGCGCGCCCAGTACGCACGCGGCGCAAGCCTGGGCAGCATCGTGTTCCAGAGCGCGCTGGTGCTGGGTCCGGCGATCGGTGGCGTGCTGATCAAGCCGATCGGCATCCCGGCGGTGTTCGCCCTGGCCGCGGCGCTGGCCCTGGTGGTGATCGTCTTCCTCTGGCGCATGGACGTCACCGAGCCGGCCCCACAGCTGCAGCGCGAGCCGGTGTTCGCCAGCATCGCCGAAGGCGCGCGCTTCGTATTCGGTCACCAGATCCTGCTGGGCGCGCTGGCGCTGGACATGTTCGCGGTGCTCTTCGGCGGTGCGATCTCGCTGGCGCCCGCCTTCATCCACGACATCCTCGACTACGGTCCCGAAGGCCTGGGCATCCTGCGCGGCGCACCGGCGCTGGGCGCGGTCGCGATGGGGATCTGGCTGGCCCGGCATCCGATCCAGCGCAATGCGGGACGGGCGCTGCTGGTGGCGGTGGCCTGCTTCGGCCTGTGCATGATCGGATTCGGCCTGTCGACGGCGTTCTGGCTGTCGGCCTTCTTCCTGCTGCTGTCGGGCATGTGCGACGGCGTGTCGGTGGTCATGCGCTCGACGATCATGCAGCTGGCCACGCCCGACCACATGCGCGGCCGGGTGTCGTCGATCAACGGCCTGTTCGTGGGCTCGTCGAACGAGATCGGCGCGTTCTACATGGGTTCGATGGCGCGCCTGCTCGGCCTGGTGCCCGCCGTGGTGCTCGGTGGTTTCATGACGATGGGCGTGGTCGCGGTGACCGCGAAGAAGGCGCCGGTGCTGCGCCGTCTGGATCTGCGTGATCTGAAGTGAAGCCGGGATTCGTGATTGGTGATTGGTGATTCGAAAACACATCAGTCGCGCACGAAAAAGCCCGCCATCGGCGGGCTTTTTCTGCATCGAGCGAAGCGGGGACGGTGATCCGCTTTTTCGAATCCCGAATCCCCGGTCACCGCTTTTCGCTCAATCCCCCATCTGCTTCTGCAGATGTTCCCAGCGCTCCTGCTCGTCGATCGTGCGCTCGGCGGTCAGGCGCGCCTCGAGGCGCTCCAGACCGATCTCTTCGCCCGAATCGACGCTGTAGCCGTACTCGCCGGAGTCGACGCGCTTGAGCGTGCTGTCGATCTTGCCGATCAGCTTGCGGTAGCGATCACGGGTCCGCAGTTCGAGCGAATTCTCGGTTTCGCGGGTCGCGCGCTCGGCTTCATCACCGACATCGCGGACTTCGTCCTTTAGGTTTTCGATCGTCTGCTTGGATTCTTCGACCAGATCCGTCCGCCACTTGAGCAGGCGCTGACGGAAATATTCGAGCTGCAACGCACTCATGTATTCCTCGTCGGCACCGGGCTTGTAGCCTTCCGGGAGGATGGGACGACCTGTTTCTACATCGGTCTTGTACTGCACGACCTTCACCTTCGTCTTGGGCGCCGGTTCCGCCTGGCGCGCAACGCCCGCGACGGCCACCTTGCCGGCCGGACGTGGACGTGTTGTGGGAGTGGAAGCCGCTACCTTCGGCGCGGCCGGTTTCACTGGAGCCGCCTTGGCAGGTCGGGTCTCCGGGGCGGCCGCGGGCTTGTCGCTGATGGACTTCGCCGGTGCGGCCTTCTTGGCGACGGGCTTGCCAGCCGGCGCGGGAGCGACGGCCTTGGGCTTCGCCGCAGGCTTGGACGGCGCGGCCTTGGCCACCACCTTCTTCGCGGTCTTCTTGACAGGCGCCTTGGAAGGCGTGGCCTTCTTGGCGGGCGGTCGGGGCGCAGCCGCCTTTTTCACAGGCGCCTTGGCGACGACCTTCTTCGCAGCAGTCTTCTTCACGGCCGCCGCAGGCTTTGCAGCCTGTTTCGCGGGCGCCGCTTTCTTGGTGACGGACGACTTCTTGGCCGCAACCTTGGCAGGTGCTTTGGCGGCGGGCTTGGCGGCCTTCTGGACGGCCTTCTTCACGGGTTTCTTGACTGCCACGTGCTGCGATCCTTGTCATTCCCTTGGACGGGGAAGCGGGGTGTTATACCCTGCCAACCCCGCAGCGGCAACCACGTTCGCCGCTGTGTTCATCGCCTTCGCCGACGTGCCGTGATCGAGCGTTTCCTCATTGCCCTGCTGCGCGGCTACAAGCGGTTCATCAGCCCCTTGCTCGGCCCGCGCTGCCGCTTCCACCCCAGCTGTTCGGAGTACGCGATGGTCGCCATCGCCCGCTTCGGGGTCCTGCGCGGTGGCTGGCTCGCGGCCCGGCGGCTTGCACGCTGCCATCCCCTGCATCCCGGCGGGCACGATCCGGTGCCGATGCCGAAACTGGACCCGAATCCATGACCGAGACCCTCATCCGCAACGCCCGCCTCGTCAACGAAGGCCGGGTGATCGAAGGCGACCTGCGCATTGGCGCCGACGGCCGCATCGCCGAGATCGGCGCCGACCTGCCGGCGCGCGGCAATCCGGCGATCGTCGATGCCGCCGGCCGCTGGCTGCTGCCCGGCATGATCGACGACCAAGTGCATTTCCGCGAACCGGGCATGGAATACAAGGCCGACATGGCCAGCGAGTCGGGCGCGGCCGTCGCCGGCGGACTGACCAGCTTCATGGACATGCCCAACACCAGTCCGCCGACGCTCAATGCCGAGGTCCTGCAGGACAAGTACGACCGCGCCGCCGGCCGCGCCCGCGCCAACTACGGCTTCTACATGGGCGCGAGCAACGACAACCTCGACCATGTGCGCCGGATCGACCCGCTGACCACGCCCGGCGTCAAGGTGTTCATGGGCGCCTCGACCGGCAACATGCTGGTGGACAACCCCGAGACGCTGGACGGCATCTTCCGCGAGACCCCGGTGCCGATCATCACGCACTGCGAGGACACGCCGACGATCGATGCGATCCAGCGCGAATACGTGGCGAAGTACGGCGACGACATTCCGGCCGAATGCCATCCGGACATCCGCTCGCGCGAGGCCTGCATGAAGTCGACGCAGCTGGCGCTGTCGCTGGCCCGGCGCCATGACACCCGCCTGCACGTGCTGCACATTTCGACGGCCGAAGAACTGGCGCTGTTCGAGGCCGGCCCGCTGGTCGATGCAAGCGGTAAGCTGCGCAAGCGCATCACCGCCGAGACCTGCATCCACTTCCTGCGCTTCGCCCGCCCGGACTACGCGCGCCTCGGCCATCTGATCAAGTGCAATCCGGCGATCAAGGACGAACGCGATCGCGCGGCGCTGCTGCGCGCGCTGGCCGAGGACGTGATCGACGTGCTGGCCACCGACCACGCGCCGCACACGCTGGAGGAAAAGCAGAACCCCTACACGCGTGCGCCGAGCGGTCTGCCGCTGGTGCAGTTCGCGCTCACCGCGGCGCTGGAATGCGTGCACGAGGGCCACTTCGACATCACCCGCGTGGTGCAGAAGTTCGCGCATGCACCGGCGCAGTTGTTCGACGTCGCCGAACGCGGCTTCCTGCGCGAGGGCTACTTCGCCGATCTGGTGATGGTGGAAGACACGCCGTTCACCGTGACGCGCGAGCAGGTGCTGTCGAAGTGCGGCTGGTCGCCGTTCGAAGGCACGACGTTCCGTTCGCGCATCGCCTCGACCTGGGTCAATGGCCGGCTTGCCTGGGATGGCACGCAACTCGTCGGCGATGCGGCGGGACAGCGGCTCGCGTTCGCACGCTGAGCCGGCCGGCACCACGCCGTCCTCGCCGGGGCGCCGCGTGCCCGGCGCACTCTCTTTCTTCCGGATCACCGCATGCCCCTGCTCCGCCGTCTGCCCCTGACCCTCGTCCTGCTCCTTTCGATGCTTGCGATCGCATCGCCGCTGTCGGCGCAGGAGGCCGGTGACATCCGCTTCCCCGCGCAGGTGCAGCAGGGCAGCCTGGTGATCGGCAAGGTGCCCGCGGGCAGCCGGGTGACGTATCGCGATCGCGCAGTCCGGGTCAGCGGTTACGGCACCGTGGTGATCGGCATCGGGCGCGACGAGGCCGGACCGGTGCAGCTGCAGGTCACGCGCGCGGACGGCAGCAGCCAGAACGCGTCGATCGTGATCACGCCACGCGACTGGCCGGTCGAACGCGTCAACGGCGTGCCGCCGACCACGGTCAATCCACCGCCGGCCACCGCCGAACGCATCCGCCGAGAGCAGGCCCAGGTCACAGCGGCCCGCGTCCGCGACGACGATCGTGTCGACTTCGGCAACGGCTTCATCCGTCCGGTCGAGGGTCGCATCAGCGGCCGCTTCGGCCGCGCGCGTTCGTACAACGGCCAGCCCGGCTCACCGCATTCGGGCATGGACATCGCGGCGCCGACCGGCACGCCGGTCAAGGCACCGGCCGCCGGCATCGTCACCTTCGCAGCGCCCGACCTCTACCTCACCGGCGGCACGCTGCTGCTGGACCACGGCCACGGCGTGAGCTCGAACTTCCTGCACCTGTCGCGCATCGACGCGCGCGTCGGCGATCGCGTCGAACAGGGCCAGGTCATCGGCGCCGTCGGCGCGACCGGCCGCGCGACGGGCCCGCACCTGCACTGGGGCATGAACTGGCTCGACGTGCGGGTGGATCCGCAGCTGGTGCTGGAGCGGCCGTAGGTCCAGGCGTCATTCCGGCGCAGCTGGATCCGCGCCCACAGCTGGATGACGTCGCTTCCATCGACTTCATTTCCAGCTCCAGTCAAGCAGAGGCGGCGGATGACCAGCCCGTGCGGCTGTTGAAGAACGCATCCGGCGTGCGCCGGGATGGCAGCCGAAAGACGTCATTCGACAGGGTGAACCTGACGGCTCGAACAACTCGCGGCCCGCTCGTCTGCGCCACCTCGGCGTGCGTATGCAGGCAAGTTTTCGGAGTGCGAGCCGTGTTGTCGAAGCGCGCAACACGCGATCAGCGGCCAGTGGTCGGCGCCATGGGCTTGGGCCCGCGTCATCCCGGCGCACGCCAGAAGCGCGCCTCGACAGCCGGATGACTGGTCAACCGTGGACTGCCATTTGCAGGCCCGGTAAAGCAGGCGGCGGCGCACGTCTTGTCAGGCATCCGTCCGTTGAAAACGGCCGGGAAAACGGGCAAAAAACGTCTTCTTGAAGTAGCGAGCCAGATGTCGAAAACGCTTACGGCCCGCTCACCCGCTCAC
Source organism: Luteimonas sp. Soil_C_5 (assembly GCF_057656615.1). Classification (NCBI taxonomy): domain Bacteria; kingdom Pseudomonadati; phylum Pseudomonadota; class Gammaproteobacteria; order Lysobacterales; family Lysobacteraceae; genus Luteimonas; species Luteimonas sp. Soil_C_5. Next base: position 385,219 of record NZ_JBDGKA010000001.1, on the reverse strand, counting down.
CCGCGCAACCGCGTCATGCGCGTGCAGGCTTTCGAAGTGCGACACCGTGGCATCGAAGCGCGCGACGCGCGGGTTGGCGGTCAGCACGGCGGCCACGCGACGCGCGGCGTCCTCGCAGAACATCAGGTTCTCGGCATTGAGCGAGGCGAAGGCCTGCTCGTCCTCGCGCTTGACCGCGGTCTGGACCGGCGTGGCCAGGGCGTGTTCGAGCGCATCGACCAGGGCCAGCACCGGGAACGCCTCGACATCCCCGGTCAGGGCCAGACGCACGTCGGCGCGGCTGCGCTGCGCGTGCGGGGTGGCAGCCAGGCCGCGCGGCGACGCCAGCCAGTCGTGCACGGCGTCCAGATCCGGCGTGGTGCCCGCGAAATCGCTGGCGAAGCGCGCCGCATTGAGCTGGCGCGACAGCGCGGCCGAGGCCGGACAGGTGCTGGAGTATTCGACCGAGACCGACAGGGTCAAGGCCAGGCCCTGCGGGTCGAGCACCGCATCGATCTCCACCGGATACGACTTCCACCCGCTGTGCGCGCTGGCCAGCGCCGGCCGGCGCAGCAGCTGGTCGTAGCGCAGGGTCAGCTGGACCCGGTCGGCCAGGCCGCGCTGCGAGGCGATGCAGTCCTGCAGCACGCGCTGCAGCGAGGCGCGGCCCAGCGGCTCGCTGGACAACGCGTCCTGCAGATGCAGATAGAGCCGCGACATGTGGATGCCACGCGCATCCGCGTCGATCAGGTTCACGCCGATGTCGGCGGACGCGGCCACCGTCACCTGGGTGCCGTCGCCGCCTTCGATCCGCAGCGGCAGCGCGATCTGGGACATGCCCACCCAGTCGAGCAGGCCCGCGGCCTGGGCCTGGTCACCGGCGACGTCGGGAAGGGAATGGCTGCGTGCGGACATGCTCAAGGGCGAACTCGCGGAAAGGAGATGGCGCGGCCGCAGAGGCCACGAAAGTCCGCCAGTTTACCGGCTTGCCCGCGCGCGGCCCCGCAACGGAGCGTTTCCCCGCCGTCGCGGGCGCACGGGATTCAGGCGCCGCGGGCGGCCCGCCAGGTCGCCCACAGCAGCGACGGCCCGGTGGCGGGCCGGACTTCGCCGGTGTGTGCCAGCGTGCGCAGGCGTGCGGCCAGGATGGCATCGGCGATCCGCCGAGGCCGCGGGCCGCTGCGCGGCGGCCACGCCGACAGGCACGCACGGGCCAGCGCGGCGTCCGCGTACAGGCAGGCCTTGGCCGCCAGCAGCACGGGCGCGGCGTCGTGTGCCGGCGCGACACCGACGGTCGCGAACAGACGCGCTTCGCAGGCGTCGATCGCCAGGGCCAGATCGCGCAGCTGGGCCAGCTCCTGCGCGGGATCGGCGGCCAGTTCGCGAGTGGCCGGCAGGACGCGCAGAGCCAGCGCGAGGGTCTGCCACGGGGCGTCGGTCCGTTGCAGCGTCACCGCCAGCGGATGCCGGCGCGCGCCTTTCGCCCATCCCTGCAGTTCTTCCTGCCACCAGGCCAGCTTGGCCAGCCCGGGCGTCGGATCCGCCCCACCCCAGGCCGCGTCGGTCAGTTCATCCACCAGCGCGAACCACGCTTCGACGCGTGCCCGTTCCGCGGGCGCCACGAAGCCCAGGCCGATCCGCCATTCCGGCCAGCGCGCCCGCCACTTCGCGACGAACTCGTCATCGACGTCGATCCCGCCGCTCATGCCGCGGTCGGCCAGCCGGCGGGCTGGGCCAGCGCTGCAGGATCGGCATGCATCACGTCGCCCTGCCAGGCCACCGGATCGTCATCGTCGACCCGATACCCCCACAGCGCCACGATCGACGGCATGCCCGCGGCGCGGGCCGAGAGGATGTCGCGCGCATCGTCGCCGACGTAGACGCAGGCCGACGACGCCAGGCCGATCGCCTCGGCCGCGTGCAGCAGCGGCAGCGGATGCGGCTTGCGTTCGGCCAGCGTGTCGCCGCCGATCAGCACCGCGCAGCGGTCCTGCCAGCCGAGCTGCGGCAGAATCCGGCGGGCCAGGCCCTCCGGCTTGTTGGTCACGATGCCCCAGCGCGTGCCGGCCGCTTCCAGCGTCGCCAGCATCGCTTCGACGCCGTCGAACGGCGCGCTGTGCCGGCCGAGTTCCTCGCCGTAGACGGACAGGAACTCGGGCACCAGCGCGACCACGCCATCGGCGTCCAGTTCGGGAAACGCGACCGAGGCCATCGCGCGCGCGCCGCGCGACACGACCGGGCGGATGTCGGCCAGCGTGATCGGCGGACGACCTCGACTGTCGAGCATGCGGTTGACGGTCGCCAGCATGTCCGGCGCGCTGTCGAGCAGCGTGCCGTCGAGATCGAACAGCGCGCCAGGCGGAAAACGGGCCGCGTCGCTCACGCCGGCTTCCGCGCCCAGGCGACGTAGTTGACGTCGGTGCGCGGGATCAGGCGCGCGCCGTTGCGCCAGGGTTCGTACATCAACCCGCTGACGTCGTCGAGCTGCAGACCGGCTTCGCGCAGCCAGCCGCCGAGTTCCGAGGGCTTGATGAAGGCCGCGTACTGGTGGGTACCGCGCGGCAGCAGGCGCGCGACGTATTCGGCGCCGACGATCGCCAGCGCGAACGCGGCCGGCGTGCGGTTGAGCGTCGACACGAACAGGTGGCCGCCGGGCTTCAGCAGCGTGGCGCAGGCCTGCAGGATCGCGCCCGGATCGGGCACGTGCTCCAGCATCTCCATGCAGGTCACGACATCGAAGCTGCCGGGCCGCTCAGCGGCCAGCGCCTCGACCGGCTGCACGCGATAGTCGACCTGAACCCCGCTCTCCATGCCGTGCAGCTTGGCGACCTTGACCAGATCCTCGGCCAGGTCGATCGCGGTCACCTTGGCGCCGAGCTTGGCCATGGCCTCGCTGAGCAGGCCGCCGCCACACCCGACGTCCAGCACGGTGGCGCCGTCGAGCTGGCAGCGATGACGCACGTAGTCGAGGCGCACCGGGTTGAGCGCATGCAGCGGCTTCTGCGGGCCGTCGGCATCCCACCAGCGGTTGGCCAGGGCGCCGAACTTGTCGAGTTCGGACTGGTGGAAATTGTCGCGGGGGGCGCTCATGCGGCGGCTCCGGTCAGGACTGGGGGCGGATGGAGGAAATGCGCGCACGCCATTCGCGCGCGTTGGCGCCGATCGCGTCGAGATCGAAGCCGATCAACTCACGCTCGCGCAGCTTGCGCGCACCGGCGATCCAGACGTCGCTGACCTGGTGACGACCGGTCGCATACACCAGCTGCGAGACCACGTGATGCAGCGGCTGGGTCTCGATCGGCGACAGGTCGACGCAGACCAGATCGGCCTGCTTGCCCGGCTCGATCGAGCCGACCAGATGATCGAAGCCGATCGCCTTCGCGCCGCCCAGCGTGGCTGCGCGCAGCGCGGTGAACGCATCGAACGCAGCTGCGTCGTTGGCGACGGCCTTGGCCAGGATCGCCGCGGTGCGGGTCTCGCCGAACATGTCGAGATCGTTGTTGCTGGCGACGCCGTCGGTGCCGATGGCGACATTGACGCCGGCGCGCGCGAGGGCGCAGGCCGGGCAGAAGCCCGACGCCAGCTTGAGGTTCGATTCCGGGCAATGCACCACGCTGACGCCGCGCTCGGCGCACAGATGGATCTCGCCGTCGGTCAGCTGGGTCATGTGCACGGCGATCAGGCGGTCGTTGACCAGTCCCAGGCGGTCCAGCCGGGCGAGCGGCCGCTGGCCGTACTGCTGCAGCGACTGCTCCACCTCCTGCGCGGTCTCGTGCAGATGCAGGTGCACCGGCAGGTCGAGCTGGTCGGCCAACATGCGGATGCGTTCGAAATTCGCATCGCTCACGGTGTACGGCGCGTGCGGCGCGAACGCCATCGCGATCAGCGGATCGTCGCGCCACTGGTCGTGGACTGCGCCGGCCTTGTCGAAATACTCGTCGTCGCTGCCGGCCCAGGCGGTCGGAAAATCGATGACCGGCAGACCCACACGCGCGCGGAAACCGTGCTGCTTGTAGACCGCGGCCTGCACGTCGGGAAAGAAGTAGTTCTCATTGACGCAGGTGGTGCCGCCGCGCAGCATCTCGGCCATCGCCAGCGTGACGCCGTCGGTCACGAAGGCCGGGCTGATCACCGCGCCCTCGATCGGCCAGATGTGTTCCTGCAGCCAGACCTTGAGCGGCAGGTCGTCGGCGATGCCGCGCAGCAGGGTCATCGGGTTGTGGGTATGCGCGTTGACCAGACCCGGCAACACGGCCGAGTGCGGACGCGACACGGTTTCGGCCGGAGTGAAGCGCAGCCGCGCTTCTGCGATCGGCAGCACGGCGATGATCTCGCCGCGATGCACCGCGACCGCGTGGTCGTCGAGCACCACCGCGTGCGGCACGACCGGCACCACGTGCGCGGCTTCGATCAACAGGTCGATGGTCTGCGGGGGCGTGTCGTGCATGCTCATTGTCCCTCGGGGCTCTGTGTCCAGAAGAAGCCGCGCTCCAGCGGGCCCGTGTCGTAGCGGGTGCCGTCGTAGCGCACGACGCGGCTGTCGCGACGGCGCGCGGTTTCTTCGCGGTCGCTGCCGGTCACGGTTTCAACGCGCATCACATTGGCGGTCACGCGGAGGTCGGCATACCCGTGGTGCGCACCGCGCTCCACACCGATGGTGAACGCCGTTTCCTCGGTGACCAGGCGCTGGCCGCGCGCCCAGCTGCAGGGCTCACCCTCCACCCGCGCCCAGAAGTCCAGGTACGACGTGAACACCGGCCGCAGCGCGTCACCATCGCGGACATACAGCGTGAGTTCGTCGTTGAAGCGTGCATCGGGGCAGCTGGCGCCCGGCGCCGAACTGCGCAGCACCACGCCGAAGGCGCGGGTGCCCTTGGCGAGGTCGTAACGCGCGGTATCCAGCAGCAGGCCGTCTTCGGCCAGCGCGAACACGGCGTCCTCGCCCACGTCGCTTTCGTGGACCGAAAGCAGCCGCGCGTCCTGCGCATCCAGTACCGCGATCACCAGACGCAGTGCACGTTCGCCGACCCGGTCCGACGGGGTCAGCGGATACGCGAACGCCGCCAGCGCGAGCGATGGATCGTAGGGCCACACGCGACAGGCCTGGCCCAGGAGCGGCGTATCGCCGTCCCCGGGCAGCAGGCCCGCCTCGGTCATCGCGTAGATCGTCTGCAGCGGACAGGCATCGCGAGGCGATGCCGTCTCCGCTGCGTGCGCGCCCGCAGCGGCGGACAGGAGCGCGAGCGCAGCCGCCCACAGCCGCCAGCGCACGCACGCCACGATCACTTCACCCGGCTGACGTAATCGCCCGAGCGGGTGTCGACCTTGATGATTTCTTCCTGGGCGACGAACAGCGGTACGCGCACCACGGCACCGGTTTCCAGCGTCGCCGGCTTGCCGCCGGTGCCGGCCGTATCGCCCTTCACACCCGGATCGGTCTCGGTGATCTGCAGTTCGACGAAATTCGGCGGCGTGACCTGGATCGGCGTACCGTTCCACAGCGTCACCACGCACTGCTCCTCGCCCTTGAGCCACTTCTCCGCGCCGCCCATGCCGGCCTTGTCGGCCTGGACCTGCTCGAAGGATTCGGGGTTCATGAAGTGCCAGTACTCGCCATCGGCGTAGAGGAACTGCATGTCGGTGTCCACGACATCGGCCACTTCCACCGAGTCGGTGGCCTTCATCGTCAGTTCGACGACGCGGCCGGTCTTGATGTTGCGGTACTTCATGCGCGTGAACGCCTGACCCTTGCCCGGCTTCACGTACTCGGTGTCGGTGATGACGCACGGCTCGTTGTTGACCAGGATCTTCTGGCCGTTCTTGACGTCGTTCATGCCATAACTGGCCATCGCTGCTCCTGCTGGCCGGCACCGCCGGCGGCTACACTACGGGGTTTCCCGGCCGCGGCACGCGCGGTCGGCTCTACGGATTCAATCGCACATGATACCTGCAGCTTCCGCGCCGATGCAGCCACGCCGATGGCAGCAGCTCTGGCGCGATGCCGTGCGCGACCCGGCCGAACTGCTCGCCATGCTGGGCCTCTCCGGGCACGCGGCGGGCGTCTCGTCCGGCGCGGTGACCCAGTTTCCGCTGCGGGTGCCGCGCGGTTTCGTCGCACGGATGCGCCACGGCGACCCGGACGACCCGCTGCTGCGCCAAGTGCTGCCGCTGGACGAGGAACTGCGCCCGGTCCCGGGGTTTTCGCTGGATGCAGTCGGCGATGCCTCGGCCAAGGCCGGCCACGGCGTCCTCCACAAGTACGAGGGCCGCGCGCTGCTGGTCACCACCGGCAGCTGCGCCGTGCATTGCCGCTACTGTTTCCGCCGGCATTTCCCGTATGCCGAGGAAACCGCCGCCGCGGGCGGCTGGGCGGCGGCGTTGGACGCCATCCGCGCCGACGCCACGATCGAAGAGGTGTTGCTGTCGGGAGGCGACCCCCTGTCGCTGGCCACGCCGAAACTGGCCGAACTCACCGACGCCCTGCGCGGCATCGCACATGTGAAGCGCCTGCGCATCCACACCCGGCTGCCGATCGTGCTGCCGGAGCGCGTCGATCCCGAGCTCTGCGACTGGCTGGCCGCGCTGCCCTGGCCCGTGGTCGTCGTGGTCCACGCCAACCACGCCAACGAATTCGATGCAGACGTCGATGCGGCGATGCGCGCGCTGCGCGGCACGGGTGCGCTGCTGCTCAACCAGGCGGTGTTGCTCAAGGGCGTCAACGATTCCGTGGAGGCGTTGTCGGACCTGTCGGAGCGCGGCCTGGCCGCCGGCGTGCTGCCCTACTACCTGCACCAGCTCGACCGCGTCTCCGGCGCAGCGCACTTCGAGATCGACGATGCACGCGCGCTGGCGCTGCATGCCGCGCTGGTCGCGCGCCAGTCCGGCTATCTGGTGCCGCGACTCGTGCGCGAGGTCGCCGGCGACACTTCGAAACGCGCGCTCCTGGCGCACGGCGATGGACGGGATGCGCCCCCCGTGGCATAACGCCGGTCTCTGCAACGGAGCCCCTGATGTCGACCCAAGCCGACACCGCACTGCGCCTGCTCATCGTCGACGACCGTGTCGACGATGCCGAAGCCATCGTCAGCGGACTGCGCAACGCCGGCATCGCCGTGCGTCCGTCGCGTCCGGAATCGGACGAGGAACTCGGCCGCATGGCCGGCAACCAGGCCATCGACCTGGTGCTCGCCGCCCGCGCTGCGACGCTCGTGCCGTTCGCGCAGGTGATGCAGCGCGTGGCCGAGACCGGCCGCGATCTGCCGGTGATCGCGATCGTCGATACCCTGGACGACACCGGCTTCGTCGAATCGATCCTCGCCGGCGCACGCACCGTCGCGCTGCGCAATGCGCCGCAACAGCTGCTGGCCAGCGTGCGCGAGGCCTGGGCCGATCGTGACGCGCGCCGCAACCTGCGCCGGCTCGAAGCCCGCGTGCGCGAGACCGAGCGCCGCTGCGACGCGCTGATCGACTCCTCGCGCGATCCCATCGCCTACATCCACGAGGGCATGCACATCCGTGCGAACGCGGCATATCTGGAGACCTTCGGCTACGAGCAGTTCGAGGACATCGAAGGCATCTCGCTGCTGGACATGGTCGCGCCGCAGCACGTGGAATCGTTCAAGGCGCTGCTCAAGTCGCTGGCCAAGGGCGAGCCGCCGCCGCCGCGTCACGAGGTCGAGGCGCGCGACATCGACGGCAACGCGTTTCCTGCCGCGATGGAGTTCACCACCGCGCAGTACGAAGGCGAACCCTGCCTGCAGGTGGTATTCCGTCGCCGCGAGCTGATCGATCCCGATCTCGCGCTGGAACTGGAAGAACTGCGCCACCGCGACCAGGTCACCGGCCTGCTCAACCGGCCGGCGTTCCTGCGCGCGATCGAGGACGCGGTCGATGAAGCCGCGCAGGCGGATCGCCAGCACGGCTTCCTGATGATCGAGCCCGACCATCACCATCAATTGTTGACCGACATCGGTCTCGACCAGGCCGACGACCTGCTGGCCGCTGCGGCCACGCGTCTGCAATCGATCCTCGGCGACGGCGTCACGGCCGCGCGTTACGCCGGCCATACCCTGGCCGTGCTGCTGCCGGGCCACGACTATCACGCCACGGCCGCGACCGCCGAGCGCATCCGCGACGGCTTCGCCGCGCACGTGTTCGAGATCGGCGCCCGCTCGAGCGTGGTCACGGTCAGCGTCGGCGGCGTGCAGGTGGGCGAGAAGATCGCCAATGTCGGCCAGGTGCTGGCCCGCGCCACGCGCGCGCTGGAATCGGCATCGGGCACCGGCGGCAACCGCAGCGAGATCTTCGACCCCAGCGCGGTCGATCGCGTCGAGGAAGAACGCATCCAGGCCTGGGTGGCCCGCCTGCGCGGCGCGCTCGACGGCGACGGTTTCCAGCTGCACTACCAGCCGCTGATCAACCTGCAGGGCGACACGGCCGCGGTGTACGAGATCCTGCTGCGCCTCGACGGCGGCGACGGCGAGATGATCGCGCCGGGCACCTTCCTGCAGATCGCGGAAGACAACGGCATGCTCGGCGAGATCGACCGCTACGTCGTGGGTCGCGCGATCGCCGCGATCGGCCAGCGTCTGCGGGAACACCGGCCGACGACGCTGCTGGTCAAGATCAGCCAGGCCTCGCTCGATGGCGACGCACTGTCGGATTTCATCGGCGAACAGCTGGCCGCGCATCAGGTGCCGGGCGAGTACCTCGTCCTGCAGTTGCCCGAGTCCAAGGTCTTCACCCACCTCAAGGCGACGCAGGCGTTCGCCGAGCGCATCGGTCGTTTCGACTGCCGCTTCGCACTGGAGCAGTTCGGCGTCGGCCTGGATTCGTTCCAGCTGCTCACCCACCTGCAGCCCCACCTGCTCAAGCTCGACCGAAGCTTCACCGACGACCTGCCGGGCAATGCGGAGAACCAGCAGCGGATCGCCGAGATCGCCAAGCGCGCGCGGGAGATCGGCATCCGGACGATCGCCGAGTTCGTGCAGGACGCGGCCAGCATGTCGATCCTGTTCTCTGCCGATATCGACTACGTGCAGGGCAACTTCCTGGCGGCCGCCGGCCCGGGCATGAACTACGACTTCGAGTGACGGCGGCGCGACCCGCCCATGAAAAAGCCCGCCGGCTGGCGGGCTTTTTCGTTGGAGCGCAGCGATGGCTGTCAGGCCAGGAAGCCCTGCTTCACCGCGCTGCTGTCCGCCGGCGCGTTGCGGAGGGCCGCGATGCGGTCCTCCAGCGGCGGATGGCTCATCAGCAGCTTCTTCAGGCCGCCACCGACGCCGCCACTGATGCCGAACGCCGCCACCTGCTTGGGCAACGTGTTCTGCCCGTAGGTCAGCGACAGGCGCTCGAGCGCGGCGATCATCTTGTCGCGGCCGGCCAGCATCGCGCCGCCTTCGTCCGCGCGGAACTCGCGATGGCGCGAGAACCACATCGTGATCATCGACGCGAACAGGCCGAAGACCATGTCGAGCACGAAGACCACCGCGAAGTAGCCGATGCCGCCACCGCCGTTGTCGCGGCCGCCGTTGAGGTAGCCGTCCACCACCCTGCCGACCACGCGTGCGAGGAAGATCACGAAGGTGTTCATGACGCCCTGCAGCAGGGTCATCGTGACCATGTCGCCGTTGGCGACGTGGGCCACCTCGTGCGCGAGCACGGCCTCGGCCTCGTCACGGGTCATCGCGCGCAGCAGGCCGGTCGACACCGCGACCAGCGACGCATCGCGGCGTGCGCCGGTCGCGAAGGCGTTGATCTCGGGCGCATCGTAGATCGCCACCTCGGGCGTGCGGATGCCGACCATCTCGGCCTGGCGCTGGACGGTCGTCAGCAGCCAGCGCTCGGACTCGTTGCGCGGCTCGGTGATCACCTGCGCGCCGGTGAAGCGCTTGGCGGACCACTTGGAAATCGCCAGCGAAAAGAACGAGCCGCCGAAGCCCAGCAGCGCCGCGAAGACCAGCAGACCACCGTAGGACGCCGGGCTGATGCCGAGGACCGCCATGACGATGCTGACCAGTGCCAGCACGGCGAAGTTGGTGGCGATGAGGAGAGCGTAGCGTTTGAGCATCGGAGTCCAGTGTCGTTCGGGCGCCTGCGCAGGCGGAGAATCGCGCACGGTCGATGTGCGACCGCAGCGTTAATATTTCAATTCCAAGGTCGCGACGCCAGAGTGCACGACCCGTGACAGTTCATCATCGAGACAGTTCCATCCCGTCGCCGGGCGCGGACGGGCGGGCGTGCGGCCGCTTCGCGCCCTCGCCGACCGGCCCGCTGCATGCGGGTTCGCTGCTGGCTGCGTTCGGCAGCTGGCTGATGGCGCGCAGGAATGGCGGAACCTGGCACGTGCGGATCGAGGACGTGGATCGCGTGCGCGAAGTCGCCGGTGCTGCGGACCTGCAACTGCAGGCGTTGCAGGCCTGCGGGCTGCTGTGGGATGGCGACGTCGTCCGTCAGAGCGAACGCGATGCCGCCTATCGGGCCGCGCTGGATGGCCTGCTGCGCGACGGTCGGGCCTTCGTGTGCCATTGCAGCCGCAGTGATCTCGCCGCGACGCAGGGCCGGCATCAGGGCGCCTGCGTGGCCCGGTCACCCCGCCCCGATCCCGCAGTCCGCTTGCGCGTGCCCGCCGGCACACGGGTGGCCTTCGACGATGGCGTGCGTGGACGGTTCGAACAGGACATCGCCGAAGCGGTCGGGGATTTCGTGTTGCGCCGCGCCGATGGCCTGTGGGCCTACCAGCTGGCGGTCGTCGTCGATGATGCCGCGCAGGGCATCACCGAGGTGGTGCGCGGCGCGGACCTGCTCGATTCCACGCCGCGACAGATTCTGCTCCAGCGCGCCCTCGGGCTGCCGACGCCGCGCTATCTGCATCTGCCACTGCTGCTCGACCCTGATGGACGCAAACTGTCGAAATCCACGGAAGCGGATGCGTTCCGTGCCGATGCGCCCATCCCTGCATTGCATCGGGCGTGGCGCCAACTGGGACAGTCTGCTGCGCTGCCCTCGCAGGATCTCCACGCCTGCCTCGAGGCCGCACGCAACCTTTTCGATGCCGCACTGATCCCGGATCAAGACCGCCATTGTGCACCGCACCATGATCACGTCATCCACCTTGACTAGACTGGCCCGAGCATCGCCACGTTGGCGATGCAGCCAATCGGAGGGGTGGAATGAGCGCACGCGTTGCATTGGTAACCGGCGGGACCGGCGGAATCGGCACGGCCATCGTCAAGCGGTTGACGGACAACGGGTATCGCGTCGCCACCAATTTCCGCAACGAGGAGAAGGCGCTGGCGTGGCAACGTGCGCTGCGCGAGGCAGGCTACGAGGTCGCGCTCGCGGCGGGCGACGTCTCCGAACATGAAGCCGCCGAACGCATGGTGCGCGACATCGAAGCCCAGCTCGGTCCGATCGACATCCTGATCAACAACGCCGGCATCACCCGCGACGGCACCTTCCACAAGATGCATGCGCTGCAGTGGCAGGACGTGATCAACACCAACCTCAACTCGGTCTACAACGTCACCCGTCCAGTGATCGAAGGCATGCGCGACCGCAAGTGGGGCCGGATCATCCAGATCAGTTCCATCAACGGTCTCAAGGGCCAGTACGGCCAGGCCAACTACGCCGCGGCGAAGGCCGGCATGCACGGCTTCACGATTTCGCTGGCGCGCGAGAACGCCAAGCTCGGCATCACCGTCAATACGGTGTCGCCCGGTTACGTCGCCACCGACATGGTGATGGCGGTGCCGGAAGAGGTGCGCGCGAAGATCGCGGCCGACATTCCGACCGGTCGCCTGGGTCGCCCGGAGGAAATCGCCTACGCGGTGAACTTCCTGGTGTCGGACGAGGCCTCGTGGATCACCGGCTCGAATCTCGACATCAACGGCGGCCATCACATGGGCTGGTGACTGCCTGCCGCTGCGCGATGCAGCGGTCGGTGCCTCCCGTTTCCGAGTGGACGCGCGCCGACTGCGGCCGCGTCCCACCCCATTCACACCGTGCGCGCAGTTGCGTGCCCCCCGGGGCTGCGCCATGCTGCGCGGCACCAATGACCTGAGTGTTGGCTTCATGAGTGCAACGCGCATCATCAAGAAGTATCCGAACCGTCGGCTCTACGACACCGAGATCTCGAGCTACATCACCATCGAGGACGTACGCCAGCTGATCGTCGATGGCGAGGAATTCGAGGTCCGCGATGCCAAGACCGGCAACGACCTCACCCGCTCGGTGCTGCTGCAGATCATCTCCGAGCACGAATCGGACGGCGAGCCGGTGCTATCGACCCAGCTGCTGAGCCAGATCATCCGTTTCTACGGCGATTCGATGCAGGGCTTCATGGGCAGCTATCTCGAGCGCTCGATGCAGGTCTTTCTCGACCAGCAGCAGCAGTTCCGTCAGCAGATGGGCGGCCTGCTCGGCCAGACGCCGTGGACGATGATGAACCAGCTGACCGAACGCAATCTGGAAATGTGGAAGGACATGCAGAAGACGATGGTCGGCAGCGTCGCGCCGGGCGCCAAGCCTGCCGATCGCGATCCGCCCAAGCGCGGCCGCTGATCGGTCCGCACTGCCGACACGGCGCGGACTCCGCGCCGTTTTCGTGTCCGCTTCCGGAAACCCAAGCATGACCCAGACCTCACGCGTCGCCATCGTCACCGGTGGCCTCGGCGGCATCGGCCGCGCCATCTGCAAGCAGCTCGCCGCACGCGGCGTGCACGTCGTCGCAGCCGATCTGCCGGCGGACAGCGCGCGGCTCGATGCGTTCGTCGCCGACATGACAGGCTTGCCGGTGACGACGCTCGCCGTCGATGTCGGCGATGCCGATGCCTGCGCTGCGGCGATCGCCGACGTCGAACGCCGCCACGGCCGTCTCGACATCCTCGTCAACGCCGCCGGCATCACTCGTGACGCGACGCTGCGCAAGATGGACACCGCGCAATGGGACGACGTGCTGCGCATCAACCTCGACAGCGCCTTCCACCTGTGCCGCGCCGCCGTCGAAGGCATGGTCGCGCGCGGGTTCGGGCGCATCGTCAACATCAGTTCGGTCAGCGGCCAGACCGGCAACTTCGGCCAGACCAACTACGCCGCGGCCAAGGCCGGGCTGCACGGTTTCACGATGTCGCTGGCCCGCGAAGTCGCGGCCAAGGGCATCACCGTCAACAGCCTGTCGCCCGGGTATGTCGAAACGCCGATGACCTCGAAGATGCCGCCCGAGGTCCTCGCCCGCACCGTCGCCAGCGTGCCGGTCGGTCGCGTCGGCCAACCGGACGACATCGCGCGCGCGGTCGCCTTTCTCGTGGCGGACGACGCCGGCTACATCACCGGGATCAACCTGCCGGTCAACGGCGGTCTGCTGATGGGATTCTGAAAGATCCGCCCGTCTGGTCCGGGGCGTGTCGACACCGGGTCAGAAGGCAGGCCGAAGGGCTTCGGGATCATAGGGTTCGCAGACCCCGGCGTACTGGATGAATGAACCTTTCAAGTCGATCTCGCCGTGCATGCGATCGATCTTGATGCGGAGATCCGCCATGAAGTTGAATCGCGCCCGCGCCGTGATGCTGGATGCGTTCATGACGATCTCCTCCAGGTTGATCCAGCCGTCACCGAGCCAGTGCCGGCTTGGTGGACGGAGGTCTTCAGGCACCTGCATCGTGCCGCTTGCGCCATTGAACTTGAAGTAGAAACGCGCGCTTCCGCCAGTGTTGGCGCCCCGCCAGTTGCCCTCGCAGACGAGGTTGAGGGGCGTTGGCGCAGGTGCTTCTTCCGGATCCGATGCCCGCGCGCTTCCGAACGCGCAGACGCCATAGACCGCGACCACCAGCAGAGCGCTTCGCATGCGTGCTTTCCTTGTCTGAGGATTGATTCGGCTTTCAGATGGATGTTGTGGCAGTGCCTTGCGCGTCCTCGCAGAACTTCGCGCGGTATTCCAACGCCTTGGGGATCAGGTTCTGCAGGTTCTGGATGCGCGTGCCCGGATTGGGGTGCGTGGACGAGAACTCGGGGGGCGCCTGGCCGCCACTGGTCGCGCTCATCCGCTCCCACAGCGGCACCGATTCGCGCGGATCGAAGCAGGCTGCGGCCGCCAGCATCAGCCCGACCACGTCGGCCTCGGTCTCGTGCTTGCGCGCGTACGGCAGCAGGTAACCGTAGCCCATCGCGGCCATGACCATCTGCTGCTGCTGCGGATCCATGCCGCTCATCGCGCCGGCCATCTGTCCGACCTGGGTGAGGCGCTGCTGGGCCATGCGCTGGGCACCATGCCGGAGCAGCGCATGTGCGATCTCGTGGCCCATGACCACCGCCATCGCATCGGCGTTCTGCGCGACCGGCACCAGACCGGTGTAGACCGCCATCTTGCCGCCTGGCAGACAGAAGGCATTGGCCTGCTCGGAGTCGATGACGTTGACCTCCCAGTCGAAGCTTTCCGAGAACCGGGTCGGTTCGAACCCGTTCTCGCGCGCCAGCTCGGCCTCGACCACGCCGACCTTGGCGATCAGCCGGTCGGCGATCGCGCGCACGTCGCGGGCGATCTCGCTGTCGGCCGGCACCGGCCGTTCCTGCTGCAGGATCTGTTCGTAGGCTTCCAGGCCGAGCGCCTTTTCGTCCTCGACATCGAGCGCGCGGTCGATGAGCACGGTCTCGCCGGTGACCGGATCGGTCGAGCGGTTGGAGACGTAGTAGTAGACGCCGTAACCCGCGAACAGCAGCAGGATCACGAACCGCATGTTGATGCCGCGCCGGGGCGTCCGGCCGGCGGAACGCCGGTCACCGCGGCCGAAGGGATCCTGTCTCATGGTGTGCTCCGATGCCGGATGCCGGCGGGGTTCAAAGATCGCGGACGACGCGGAACCCGATTCTGGCATTGGTCGTGTCGACCTGCGCGAGTGCCCGCCAGCTGGCCCGGGTCTGGGCCGGCGAACTGGCCCAGGAGCCGCCGCGGATCACCTGGTCGCGGCAGCCGGGATTGACCCAGGCCGAGCCGTCGTCCGGCGCGCGCCGGTAGGTGGCGTGCCAGCAGTCGGCCATCCATTCGCTGACGTTGCCCGCGAGGTCGTGCACGCCCCAGGTGTTGGCGTCGAAGCTGCCCACCGGCGCAGGCCCCCAGTAGCCGTCGGCATAGCCTTCGAACGCATTGCCCCAGGTCCGGCCCGACGGCGAGCGGTCGAGCGCGCCGGTCATATTGCCGGCGCCGTCCGGCGGCGTGCCCTCGCCCCAGGGAAAGCGTTCGCTGGAGCCGTTACGAAACGCGTATTCGAACTCGGCCTCGCTCGGCAGCCGGTAGCGGCGGCCGCTCTGCGCCGACAGCCAGTCGACGTAAGCCTGCGCGTCCTTGGCGCTGACGTGCAGCACCGGCATCGTGTCGCCGGCCGGACGGCCGACGTAATCGGAGCGCCAGTCGACCCGGCTGCGGCGCAGGAAATTGCCGGTGCGCTCGTCGTAGGCCATCGAGAAGCCGCGCCGCACCGCGCGCGACTGGAAGCCGGTGGCATCGACGAAGCGCCGGAACTCGCCCACGGTCACTTCGCGCACGCCCATCGCGAATCCGCGTTCGAACCGCACCGGATGGCGCGGCGTCTCGTTGTCGTGGGCGTCTTCGTCGCCGGGCAGCGCGCCCATCATGAAACCGCCGTGCGGCAGCACGACCATCTGCGGCCCGCGGGCACCGCCTTCGAGGGCATCGGTGAAGACCTGGCCGGGACGGAAGTCGCCGTAATGCACGGCGCGGTCGATGCGCTCGCGCAGGTCGAGCGCAACCGGATTGCCGGGTTCGGCGACCAGCAGGATCTCGGCCAGCCGCGCGCGCGCCTCGGCGACGCCATTGATCTTCGGCAGCGCTTCGACGCCGGCATCGCGCAGGCGCTGGATGCGGATCGCACGCATCCGCTCGATGCGCTGCTCGGCGTCGGGCACGGTGGCGAAACCCGGGCGGATCGTCATCGCGTGGGCCAGCCAGCGCGACGCCGCGCGGAAATCCCCGGCCGCGCCTGCGGTCTCGGCGCGCCGGATCAGCGCGCTTTCCACCGCCGCCAGGCCCTGCAGGGCGCGCGGCTGCCCCGGGCGCAGCGATGCCGCCTGACGGAAGCCGGCCAATGCGCCGCCGCCTGCTTCGCCCAGCTCACCGGCCTGCATCGCCCGTTCGGCGGTGCGGTTGAGTTCCCACAGCCGGTCGCTGGCGTCGACGCGTTCGAGATAGGCGATCACATCGGGATCGTCGGCGGCGAGATAGCGCGCCACCGCGGCGAACGCATGCGCCGCGCGCAGGCCGGCGATCGAATCACCGGTGTCGGCCTCGTCGAGCGCCATGCCGCCGAGCACCAGCAGACGCGCCTGGGCACGGCGCAGGCCGGTGGCCGCGGCGCGTTCCTGGCCGGGAATGCGCGACAGCGCGAGATACAGCGGGATCGCGGAGTCCGCGGTCGCGTACAGATCGTCGGCGCCCAGCGCCTCGGCCGCCTGCGCGCGCGCCGCGTCTGCGTTGTCCGGCTCGATGCGCGGCAGCGACGGCGTCCAGTTGAGGTCGGCGGCGATCAGGTCATCGCCGCTGATGGTCACGCTGCCATCGCCCAGGGCGTCATCGGCGGACGTGCCCGGCCCGTCGCCACGACAGCCACCGAGCAGGCCCAGCAGCAGCCAGGCCAGCAAGCTGACGACGATGTGTCCGCGCAAACCCGACTCCCGTAACCGCATCGCGTCAGATTAAGCCATCGACGCCGACGGGGCGATGTCGTGGCCGTCGCGATTGCCGCGACCGGGCGCCGCCGCTAGGCTGTCGCGCATGGCCTCTTCCAATGCGTGCTGGATCGACGATCCGGCCAGTCTCCGCGCGCGGCTTCCCGCCGCTCCCGCCCGTGTCGGGCTCGATACCGAATTCATCCGCGAGCGCACCTTCTGGCCGCAGCTGGCGCTGGTGCAGATCGCGATCGAACGCGATGACGGCATCGAGGTGCTGCTGGTCGATCCGCTCGCACCCGGCATCGCCGAAGCCCTGCGTCCGCTGCTGTCCGATCCGGGCATCGTCAAGGTGATGCACAGCGCCAGCGAGGATCTGGTCGCGTTCGGCCATGCCTGCAGCGCAGTGCCGACACCGCTGTTCGACACCCAGATCGCCGCGGCCCTGGCGGGCGTCGGCGGCGGCATGGGCTACCAGCGCCTGGTGCAGGAACAGCTCGACATCGCGCTGCCCAAGGGCGAGACGCGCTCCGACTGGTTGCGACGGCCGCTGTCGCCGACCCAGCTGGAATACGCGGCCGATGACGTCGAACACCTGTTCGCGCTGCATGACCGCCTGTCCGCCCGGATCGCCGAACTCGATCGCGTCGACTGGCTGGACGAGGACTGCGCGCGTCTGGTCGCAACTGCCGGCAACCTGGAAGGCGAGCGCTGGCCGCAACTCGGCGGACGCGCCGGGCAGTTTCTCGATGCCGATGCGCAGCGTCGCCTGCTGCGTCTGCTGCGCTGGCGCGATCTGCAGGCGCGCCTGCAGGACAAGCCGCGCAGCTGGATCCTCGACAACGAGCTGGCCACGTTGCTGGCGCGCGATCCGCCGGCCGACCCGACGGCACTGCAGCACCGGCTGGAGGCGCATCCCAAGGCGCCGCGCAAGCTGGGCGCGGCGATCTGGCAGGCGCTGACCACCGAACTGCCGGACGAGGCCGAGGCGCCGCTGTCCAGCGGCGAAGAACCGGACCGCAAGCAGCTCAAGCGCCTGCAGCAGGCGGTGGCCACGCGCAGCAGCGAACTCGGTCTGCCCGACGGCATCCTCGCGTCGCGCAAATGGCTCGAAGCGCTGGTCGAAGGTGCGGACTGGCCGGGCGCGTTGTCGGGCTGGCGGCGCACGCAACTCGAACCCGCACTCGCCCCCCTGCTCGCAGAGGCTGGCGGACCGCCGACGGCCTCTGTATGATGCGACGCTTCGTGGGGCGGTAGCTCAGCTGGGAGAGCGCCACGTTCGCATCGTGGAGGTCAGGGGTTCGATCCCCCTCCGCTCCACCACGAAACAGAAAACCCCGGAAAGCGCAGGCTTTCCGGGGTTTTTCTGTATGTGGGTCCTGGATGCCACAGCATGCGGCGCGCCGTCCGGGCACGCCGCATGCAGCGTGATCAGCTGCCCGACCGTTCGGAATCGGACTCGCCTGGAATCGCCGTTTCGGTATCCAGCAGTTCGCGCACGTAGAGGCGCTTGACCAGCACGTACAGCACCACCGTCAGCGGCGCGGCCAGCAGCAGACCGGCGAAGCCCTGCAACGTGCCGAACACCAGCAGCGAGAACAGCAGCAGCGCCGGCGGCAGTTCGACCGCGCGCTGCTGGATCAGCGGCTGCAGCACATTGCTCTCGATCTGCTGGATCACGATGTACAGCACCGCCGTCGCCAGACCGATCTTCGGGCTGACGGTGAAGCCGAGCAGGATGCCGGGAATCGCCGCGGCGATCGGGCCGATGATCGGCACGAAATCGAGCAGGAACGCGATCAGCGCCAGCGCGAACGCCGCCGGCACGCCGAGCAGCCACAGGCCGATGCCGGTCAGCACCGCGACCACCGCCATCGCGATCAGCTGGCCGCCGAGCCACAGGCGCAGCGCACGTGCGCTGGTGTCGAGCGCATCCGCGCTGACGTCGCGCACGGACTTCGGCACCAGCTGCAGCAGGCCGGCGCGGTAGAGGCCGGGCTGGGCCGCGATATAGATCGCGCCGATGAAGACCAGCAACAGATTCATCAGCCCGCTGGAGAAGGTCATCGCCATCGCACCGGCGCTGCTGGCGATCCGGCCCATGTTGTTGCGCAGGCTGTCGATCTGCTCGGCCAGCATGCTGCCGATCGTGGTTTCCTCCACCCAGTTCTGGAATTCCTCGTAGGCCGGCGGCAGGGCCTCGATCAGCGTCGCCATTTCGCGCGAGGCCTGAGCGCCGAACATCCACAGCAGCAGGCCGAGTCCGCCGGTCAGCACGACCAGCACGATGGCGAGCGAGATCCCGTGCGAGACCGGCAACACCCGCCGCAGCAGGTTCGACAGCGACAGCAGCAGCGCCGCGAACACGATCGCGCCGAAGACCAGCATCAGCACCGGCAGCAGGGCCCACAGCAGCACCAGCACCGCGACCAGCGCGATGACGATCAGGACCTGGCGGGTGAAACGGGAGAGATCGGCGGTGGTCGACATGGAAATCCAGACAGTGGGCAGCCGGCGCCGGGTGGACGGCACGCGACACGGGAATGCGGAAAACGGAACGGCAGACGCCGCGCCCGGGACGGCGTTGTCCCATATCCGTCGTGCAGGCCGTGCATTCAGGGTGGAGGGCGCGACTTGGCCATCCCGGGACATTCGCGCCGGCTCGCCAGCCGGATCGCGAAGGTGTACAAATGTACACCATGGATTCCCTGCCTTCCCAGCGTGCCGCCGTGCTCGCCTACATCCGCGAACGGCTCGCCGCCGGCCGCCCGCCCAGCCTGGCCGAGATCGCCGCGCATTTCGGTTTCGCCTCGCGCAATGCCGCGCAGAAACACGTCCGCGCCCTGACCGGTGCCGGGCTGCTGGACAGCCGGCCGCACGAGAAACGCGGCCTGCGCCTGCCCGGTGCCGGCGATGCCCGTCCGGACCTGCTGATGCTGCCGGTGCTGGGCCGGGTGGCGGCCGGCGTGCCCATCGGCGCCGACATCGGTCTGGACCGGCAGTTGTGGATGGACCGCGGCGTGTTCGCGCTGCGCCCGGACTATCTGCTGCGGGTCGAAGGCGATTCGATGATCGACGACGGCATCCTCGACGGCGACCTGGTCGGCGTGCATCGCAGCGCGGATGCGCGCGACGGGCAGACGGTGGTCGCCCGGCTCGACGGCGAACTGACCATCAAGCGGCTGGCGCTCGATGCCGAGGGCGTGCATCTGCTGCCGCGCAACCCGGCCTATGCGCCGATCCGCGTGCCGACGGGCGCCGATTTCGCGATTGAGGGCCTGTTCTGCGGGCTGGTGCGGCAGGGCTGACATGGCCGAAGCCCAGGCTCTCGATGCCCTGCTCGCCGCGCGCACCGTCTGGCATGCGGGTCGCGGCGTGCAGGCCGTGGCCACCGGCGAACCGACCGGATTCGCCGCATTGGATGCGGTGCTGCCCGAAGGCGGCTGGCCGCGCGGCGCGTTGACCGAACTGCTGTTACCCGCCGATGGCGTGGGCGAACTCGCCCTGCTGATGCCCGCGCTGGCACGCATGACCGCGGCCGGCCAACGCGTGGTGCTGGTCGCACCGCCCTATGTCGCCTACGCCCCGGCCTGGCAGGCCGGCGGTATCGACCTCGCCTGTCTCGACATCGTCGAAGCTGCGCCGCGCGATGCGCTGTGGGCGTTCGAACAATGCCTGCGCAGCGCAGCCTGCGCGGCGGTGATCGGATGGCCGCAGACCGCCGACGACCGCCTGCTGCGCCGGCTGCAGGTCGCCGCCGACACCGGCGGCAGCTGCGCGTTCGCCCTGCGCGACCGGCGCTATGCGGTCAATGCCTCGCCGGCCTCGCTGCGGCTCGAATTCCAGCCCGATGAAGGCGCCTGGCGCGTACGCAAATGCCGCGGTGCGCAGCCGCCGGCGCTGGCCCTGCGGTTGGCGCACTGATGGCGCGACGTTGCGATGCCATCGTTGTGGACGTCGACGTGGACGGCCTCGACCACCGGGCATGGCGACTGCCGCATGGGGCGCTGGCGCGTTTGCGTGTCTGCATGCGGCACGGCAAGACCGATGCGCGTCCGATGTCGATGTCGTTCCAGCGTTCTACTCCGCGCCACGTGCGCGCGCAGCGCTGTTGAGCCGGCCTCGTGCTCTGGGCCTGCATCCTCGTGCCGCAGCTGGCACTCGACGCCGTTCTCCGGCGCCTGCCTGATCCCGACGCGCCACTGGCCCTGGTCGAGGGTCCGACGCAGCTGCGCAGCCTGCATGCGGTGAACACGGCGGCAGCCGGCGCCGGCCTGAAACCCGGCATGCGGCTGTCGGCCGCGCATGCGCTGATGGCCGATGTACGGACCGTGGATTACGACGCCGACGCCGAGGCGCGCTGGCATCGTTTCCTCGCCGCGTGGGCCTATCGCCACAGTTCGCTGGTCAGCCGGCAGTGGTCGCGGGCGATCGTGCTCGAGGCGCGGGCCAGCTTCCGCCTGTTCGGCCCGTGGCCGGCGTTCGAGCGCAGGTTGCGCGGCGAACTCGACGCCCTCGGTTTCCGCCATCGCATCGCACTGGCACCGACGCCGCGCGCCGCACGCGTCCTGGCCGGCCTGCGCGACGGCCATGCAGTGACCACTCCCGCGGCGCTGCCCGCGCTGCTCGGCCGCGTACCGGTGCGCCGCGCCGCCCTGCCCGACGATGCCGGCGAACGCCTGCAGCGCATGGGCGTGCGCACCCTGGCCGCACTGCGCGCGCTGCCGCGCGACGGCGTGCGCCGCCGGTTCGGGCCGGCCCTGCTCGATCACGTCGACCGCCTGTACGGCGACGCCGACGATCCCCTCGAGTGCTACACCCCACCCGATCATTTCGACGCGCGCGTCGAACTGGGCTACGAGGTCGAAAGCCACACTGCGCTGCTGTTTCCGCTGCGCCGGCTGATCAACGACCTGTGCACCTATCTGTCGATCCGCGACGGCGGGGTGCAGCGCTTCGTGCTGCGGCTGGAACACGAACGCACGCGTACCGATGTCGACGTCGGCCTGCTGGCGCCCGAACGTGCGCCGGCGATGCTGTTCGAACTGGCACGCAGCCGGCTGGAACGCGTGGCGATCGATGCGCCGGTGATCGCGGTCGGCCTGGTGGCCCGCCATCTGCCGCCGTTCGTGCCGGCGAGCCGGGATCTGTTCGACCAGCGCCCGCAGCAGGCCCTGCCCTGGCCGCAACTGCGCGAACGCCTGCGCGCGCGCCTGGGCGACGAGGCGGTGTACCGCGTCGCGCCCTCCGACGACCCACGTCCCGAACGCGCGTGGGCGCGCGTGTTCGGCGACACCGGCGAACCGGTGCGCGCCGCGCCGCCGCGTCCGGAGCGGCCCGCCTGGTTGCTGCCGCAGCCGGTGCCGCTGCGCGATCCGCGCCTGCGCATCCTGTCCGGGCCCGAGCGGCTGGAAAGCGGCTGGTGGGATGGCGACGATGCGCGGCGCGATTACTACGTCGTCGAGACCTCGCGCGGCCAGCGCGCCTGGGCCTTCGTGCCGCCGGGCGAACACGCGGGCTGGATGCTGCACGGATGGTTCGCATGAGCGCGTCATCTGTCGCGGCCGCGTGGGCCGATCCGCTGCAATCGCCAGCCTGCGCAGGGCGGCAGGGAATGCGCGGCATTCGCACCTCGCTGTGCACGCATGGCGCACGCCCTTCCCCCGGCGCGCCATCGCCGCCGGAACCGTTCGGATCAGCGGCACCGCAGCCGGCTGCGATGGTGTCGGACAGGACCGCTGCACGCCATCGCCCGGCGGGCGCGCGATGAGCATCGAAGACGGCATCGATCGCGACACGCCTGGCGGTCGGCCACCACGCGCATGGACCGTCGCGTCGCGTCTGCGCAGCGCGGCCAACGACGAAGTGCTGCACGAGCGGCGCAGCGACGATGCCCCCGCCTATGCCGAACTGCACTGCCTATCGGATTTCTCGTTCCTGCGCGGCGCATCGAACGCCGAGACGCTGTTCGCGCGCGCCGCGCAATGCGGCTATGCGGCGCTGGCGATCACCGACGAGTGTTCGCTGGCCGGCATCGTGCGTGCGCTGGAGGCGTCTCGCGCGACCGGCGTGCCGCTGATCGTCGGCAGCGAATTCACCCTCGTCGACGGCACCCGCTTCGTGCTGCTGGTCGAGCACGCCGGCGGTTACACCCGGCTGTGCGAACTGATCACCGCAGGCCGCCGCGCGGCCGGCAAGGGCGAATACCGCCTGCATCGCGCCGATGTCGAAGCGCGGTGCCGCACCGCGGACCCGGGCGTGTTCGCACTGTGGCTGCCGGGCGCAACGCCCGATGCCGCGCAGGGCGCATGGCTGCGCGACGTATTCGGCGCCCAGGCGCGGCTGGCCGTGGAACTGCACCGCGAACGCGACGACAGCGCCCGATTGCAGATGCTGCTGGCCCTGTCGCGGCAGCTGGACATGCCCGCGCTCGCCAGCGGCGACGTGCACATGGCGCTGCGCCGCGACCGTCTGCTGCAGGACACGCTGACCGCGATCCGCCACACCCTGCCGCTGTCGGAATGCGGCGCCCACCTGTTCCGCAACGGCGAACGGCATCTGCGCGGCCGTCGCGCGCTGGGCAACATCCATCCGCATGCCCTGCTGGAGGAGACGGTCGCGCTGGCGCAGCGCTGCCGTTTCGATCTGGGCAAGGACCTCGAGTACCGCTATCCGGTCGAGCTGGTGCCCGAAGGCGAAACGCCGTCGACGCATCTGCGCGCATTGACCGAAGCCGGCATGCGCGTGCGCTGGCCCGAGGGCACGCCGGCGGCGATCGTCGCCAAGATCGACGAGGAACTCGCGCTGATCGAAGGCCTCGGCTACGAAGCCTTCTTCCTGACCGTGGCCGACATCGTCCGGTTCGCGCGGTCGAAGAACATCCTGTGCCAGGGCCGCGGTTCGTCGGCCAATTCGGCGGTCTGTTTCGCGCTCGGCATCACCGCGGTCAATCCGGTGGAAACGCGATTGCTGATGGCGCGCTTCCTGTCGAAGGAACGCAACGAGCCTCCCGACATCGACGTCGACTTCGAACACGAACGGCGCGAGGAAGTGCTGCAGTACGTCTACGCCAAATACGGCCGCACACGCGCCGCGCTGGCGGCCACGGTCATCGCCTATCGCGGCAAGAGCGCGGTGCGCGACGTCGCCAAGGCCTTCGGCCTGCCGCCCGACCAGATCGCGCTGCTGGCCAACTGCTACGGCTGGGGTAATGGCGAGACGCCGATGGAGCAGCGCATCGCCGAGGCCGGCTTCGATCTCGACAATCCGCTGATCGCCAGGATCCTGTTCGTGACCGAACTGCTGCGCGACCATCCGCGGCACCTGTCGCAGCACGTCGGCGGCTTCGTGATCTGCGATGCGCCGCTGTCCACCGTGGTGCCGGTCGAAAACGCGGCCATGCCCGACCGCACGATCATCCAGTGGGACAAGGACGATCTGGAAACGATGCGCATGCTCAAGGTCGACTGCCTCGCGCTCGGCATGCTGACCTGCATTCGAAAGACCCTCGACCTGGTGCGCGGCCATCGCGGGCGCGACCACGAGATCGCGACGATCCCGGGCGAGGACACCGCGACCTACGACATGATCCAGATCGCCGATACCGTCGGCGTGTTCCAGATCGAATCGCGCGCGCAGATGGCGATGCTGCCGCGACTCAAACCGGCGACGTTCTACGACCTCGTGGTGGAAGTCGCGATCGTGCGCCCGGGCCCGATCCAGGGCGACATGGTGCACCCCTACCTGCGCCGCCGGCAGGGCAAGGAAATCCCGACCTATCCCTCGCCCGGCGTCGAGGACATCCTCGGCCCCACGCTGGGCGTG
Organism: Luteimonas sp. Soil_C_5; assembly: GCF_057656615.1. Classification (NCBI taxonomy): domain Bacteria; kingdom Pseudomonadati; phylum Pseudomonadota; class Gammaproteobacteria; order Lysobacterales; family Lysobacteraceae; genus Luteimonas; species Luteimonas sp. Soil_C_5. The sequence goes on along the minus strand of NZ_JBDGKA010000001.1, from coordinate 360,739 downwards.
CCGCTGTTCCAGGAACAGGTCATGGAACTCGTCATCCACGCCGGCTACACCGCCGACGAGGCCGACCAGCTGCGGCGCTCGATGGCGGCCTGGCGCCAGGGCGGCGACATGGAACCGCACCGGGTGCGCATCCGTGAACTGATGGAAGGCAAGGGCTACGCGTCCGGCTTCATCGACCAGATCTTCGAGCAGATCAAGGGCTTCGGTTCCTACGGGTTTCCGCAGAGCCACGCAGCCTCGTTCGCGAAACTGGTCTACGCCAGCTGCTGGCTCAAGCGTCACGAGCCGGCCGCATTCGCCTGCGGCCTGCTCAACGCGCAGCCGATGGGTTTCTACTCGCCCAGCCAGATCGTGCAGGACGCGCGGCGCGGCAGCGCCCTGCGCGCGCCGGTCGATGTGCTGCCGGTCGACGTGCTGCACAGCGATCACGACAGCACCCTGCTCGGCGGCCGACGCTGGCGCAGCGACGCCGATCCGGGCGAACAGCCCACCATCCGGCTCGGCCTGCGTCTGGTGGCCGGGCTGCCAAAGGACGTGGCCCAGCGCATCGTCGCCGCGCGTGCGCAGCGGCCGTTCGCAGATCTCGCCGATCTGTGCCAGCGCGCCGGTCTCGATGCGCGCGCACGCCAGGCGCTGGCCGAAGCCGATGCGCTGCGCGGACTGGCCGGCCATCGCAACGCCGCGCGCTGGGCGGTGGCCGGCATCGAACAACGCAGACCGTTGCTGCCCGGCAGTCCGGCCGAAGACAGGGTGGCCCTGCCCGCACCGGCCACGGGCGAGGAAATCCTCTCGGACTACCGCACGCTCGGCCTGAGCCTCGGCCCGCATCCGATGGCCCTGCTGCGCGCGCAGATGACCGAGCGTCGCATCGTCGGCCTGCGCGAGCTGCAGGACCGGCCGCACGGCAGCGGCGTGCATGTCGCCGGCTTGGTCACCCAGCGCCAGCGCCCGGCCACTGCGAAAGGCACGATCTTCGTCACCCTCGAGGACGAGACCGGGATGATCAACGTCATCGTCTGGGCGCGCCTTGCGATGCGTCGTCGGCGCGCATTGCTCGAATCACGACTGCTCGCGGTGCGCGGGCGCTGGGAACGCGTGGATGGCGTGGCGCACCTGATCGCCGGCGATCTGCACGATCTCAGCCCGCTTCTCGGCGGAATGCCGCTGGCGTCCCGCGATTTTCATTGAGGCGGCCTCCGTGTTTGGGATTCCCCCACCCCGCATGCGAAAATCGCCGGGTTCGGCCCCGTAGCTCAGCTGGATAGAGCGGTCCCCTCCTAAGGGACAGGTCGCCCGTTCGAATCGGGCCGGGGTCACCATCCGCGACCGCCATTGCCGGCCTCCGTGCCGCGCCGCGTCGCGCCGCTTCCCCCCGTACGCCGCCGGTGTCGCATCGGCCGTGTGCGCTCACAAGGAGTTCTGTCCATGACCCATTCCGTCCTCACCGCGCTCGGCCTGTCCGACACCGAATCGGGCACCTACCTGGGTAACGGCGAGTGGTCGAAGACCCGCGATGCCGGCGTCATCGAACCGATCAACCCGACCGATGGCGAAGTGCTCGCCCGCGTGCAGGCCAGCTCGCAGGCCGATTACGACCTGATCGTCGAACGCGCCCAGGCGGCGTTCAAGATCTGGCGCAAAACCCCCGCCCCGCGCCGCGGCGAAGCCGTGCGCCTGTGCGCCGACGCGCTGCGCACGCACAAGGACGCGCTGGGTTCGCTGGTCGCGCTGGAAATGGGCAAGTCGAAGCCGGAAGGCGACGGTGAAGTGCAGGAAATGATCGATATCGGCGAATTCGCCGTCGGCCTGTCGCGCCAGCTCTACGGCCTGACGATGCACTCCGAGCGTCCGGGCCACCGCATGTACGAGCAGTGGCACCCGATGGGCGTGGTCGGCATCATCAGCGCGTTCAACTTCCCGGTCGCGGTGTGGGCCTGGAATGCGCTGGTCGCCGCGGTCTGCGGCAACATCTCGATCTGGAAGCCGTCGCCGAAGACGCCGCTCTCCGCCATCGCGTCGATGAAGATCTGCAACGAAGCGCTGAACAAGGCCGGCTTCCCGGACATCTTCTTCCTGTTCAACGATGCCGGCAGCGATCTCGCGCAGGGCTTCGTCGACGACAAGCGCGTCGCGCTGGTCAGCTTCACCGGTTCGACCAAGGTCGGTCGCCACGTCGGTGAGCGCGTCGCCAAGCGCATGGGCCGCTCGCTGCTGGAACTGGGCGGCAACAACGCGATCATCGTCGACCCGACCGCCGATCTGAAGCTGGCGATCCCGGCGATCGTGTTCGGCGCCGTCGGCACCGCCGGCCAGCGCTGCACGACGACGCGCCGCCTGTTCGTGCACGAGTCGATCTATGACGACGTGCTGGCCAAGCTGAAGACCGCCTACGGCCAGGTCGAGAAGAAGATCGGCGATCCGACCGACGCCGCCAATCTGATGGGCCCGCTCAACAGCCGCGACGGCGTGCAGGCGTATCTCGATGCGGTCGCCAAGGCCAAGGCCAGCGGCGGCACGATCGAGAGCGGCGGCCGCGCGCTGGACGACCGCAAGGGCAACTTCGTGCTGCCGGCGCTGATCAGCGGCCTGACCAATGACGCCGAGGTCGTGCAGACCGAAACCTTCGCGCCGATCCTCTACGTGATGAAGTACAGCGATCTGGAAGAAGCGATCGACCTGCAGAACGACGTGCCGCAGGGCCTGTCGTCGTCGCTGTTCACCACCGACCTGCGCGCGTCCGAGCAGTTCCTCGCCGCCTGGGGTTCGGATTGCGGCATCGCCAACGTCAACATCGGCACCAGCGGCGCGGAAATCGGCGGCGCCTTCGGCGGCGAGAAGGAAACCGGCGGTGGTCGCGAATCGGGATCGGACGCGTGGCGCGCCTACATGCGCCGCCAGACCAACACGATCAACTACTCCGATTCCATGCCGCTCGCCCAGGGCATCAAGTTCGACCTCTGAGCGACCGGTCGCGCCGGCGGCAGGCATGACGACACGCCTGCCGCCATCGCGCGCTCCCATCGCGGCGATGCTTCTGGAATAATCGGCGCTTCCCCCCGCTTGCCCTGGGCCGCCACCGATGGTGCCGCGAACTCCGGTCTGCCTGTCCGTTCCGCGCTGCGCGGGAGTGGATGCGTGTCCGGCCATGCCCGGCATCCGCCTGCAGACCTGTCCATGACCACTCCCACGCCCGTGCCGTACCGCCAGACCAGTCCGATGGCGATCGTCAGCCTGGTGTCCGGCCTGCTCGGCTGGACCGTGGTGCCGCTGATCGGCAGCATCGTGGCCATCGTCACCGGCCACCTGGCACGCAGCGAGATCCGCCGAGCGCCCGATCGTACCGACGGCGACGGCCTCGCGATCTCGGGCCTGATCCTGGGCTACACCGCGATCGGACTCGGCGTCCTGCTGCTGATGCTCGCGTTCCTGGTCTTCGGCGGGATCTTCGCCATGATCGCGGCCGCCTCCTGACGTGTACGGATTCGCGCGCCCCCTGCTGTTCCGACTGGATGCCGAACGCGCGCACGGCCTGGCGCTCGCCTCGCTGGATGCGGCCCACCGCGCCGGCCTGACGACCCTGCTGGGACAGCCGGCGACGCCCCTGCCGACCGAGGCCTTCGGCCTGCGCTTTCCCAATCCGGTCGGTCTGGCCGCGGGTCTGGACAAGAACGGCGCGCACATCGATGCGCTGTTCGCGCTCGGCTTCGGTTTCGTCGAAGTGGGCACGGTCACCCCGAAGCCGCAGGACGGCAACCCGAAACCGCGGATGTTCCGGCTGCCGCAGCACCGGGCGCTGATCAACCGGCTCGGCTTCAACAACCAGGGCGTCGACGCGCTGGTGGCGAACGTCGGCCGCGCGAAGCGCAACGGCATTCTTGGCATCAACATCGGCAAGAACAAGGACACGCCCAACGAGGACGCCGCGGACGATTACCTGTTCTGCATGGAACGCGTGTATCCGCTGGCCGACTACATCACCGTCAACATCTCCTCGCCCAACACCGCGGGGCTGCGCGAACTGCAGGAAGAACAGGCCCTGCGCCGCCTGATCGGCACACTGCGCGATGCGCAGGAGCGTCTGGCCTCGCAGCACGGCCGCCGCGTGCCGGTGCTGGTCAAGGTCGCGCCCGATCTCAACGACAACGACATCGCGGCCGCCGCGCGCGTGCTCTCCGATCTGCATGTCGATGGCGTCGTGGCCACCAACACCACGATTTCGCGGATCAGCGTGCAGTCCGATCCGCAGGCCGAAGAAGCCGGTGGCCTGTCCGGCGAGCCGCTGATGAACAAGTCGACGACGGTGCTGCGGATGCTGCGCACGCGCCTGCCCGACAGCATTCCACTGGTCGGCGTGGGCGGCATCATGTCGGGCGCGGATGCGGTGAAGAAATTCGCGGCCGGCGCGTCGCTGGTGCAGGTCTATTCCGGCCTGATCTACCGCGGCCCGCCGCTGATCGGCGATTGCGTGGAAGCCATCCGCCGGCGCCGCGAGGCACCGAGCCGCGGCAACGTGCCCAATCTCTGACCGGCCGATGTCCGATTCCTTCCGCCTGCTCGAGCGGGCCGATCTCACGTCGCGCAACAGTTTCGGCATCCGTGCCGGCGCCCAGCGCCTGCTCGAAGTGGGCGACGTCGAGGGATTGCCCGACGCCCTCGCCCTGCTCGACGGCGCGCGGCCGCTGATCCTCGGCGGTGGCAGCAATCTGTTGTTCGCAGGCGATGCCGGCGACGTGCTGGCGATCATCGATGCACGCCGCAGCGTGGTGTCGGACGATGGTGAGCAGGTCGTCGTGCGCGCCGCCGCCGGCGCCGACTGGCACGGTTTCGTGCTGTGGACGTTGGCGCAGGAACTGGGCGGGCTGGAGAACCTCGCGCTGATTCCGGGCACGGTCGGCGCCGCGCCGATCCAGAACATCGGCGCGTACGGCGTCGAGGTCGGCGAACACGTGGTCGCGGTCGAAGCCTTCGACCAGCACACGCGCGCGTTCGTGCGGCTCGACGCGGCCGCCTGCCGCTTCGGCTATCGCGACAGCGTCTTCAAGCAGCTGGCCGATCGCTGGATCGTCACTGCCGTCGAGTTCGCGCTGCACCGTTTCGCGCAGCCAGTGCTCGATTACGCCGGCCTGCGTGACGTGCTGGCCGCGCGCGGGATCACATCGCCGCGTCCGCTCGACGTGGCCGAAGCCGTCATCGACATCCGCCGCAGCAAGCTGCCGGACCCTGCGGTGATCGGCAACGCCGGCAGTTTCTTCAAGAATCCGATCGTGCCGGCCGCGCAGGCTTCCGCACTGGTCGCAGCGCACGGCGGGATTCCGGTGTTCGCGGTCGATGCGGACCTGCGCAAACTTTCGGCTGCCTGGTTGATCGACCGCTGCGGCTGGAAAGGCCATCGCGATGGCGACGCCGGTGTGGCGCCCGGCCACGCGCTGGTGCTGGTCAATCACGGCAACGCGCAGGGCACCGAACTGCTGGGGCTGGCGCGACGCATCGCGGCCTCGGTGCAGATGCGCTTCGGCGTGGCGCTGGAACCCGAACCGAGGATCGTCGGGGCGGCGTGGTGAACGCCCGCGCCCTGCTCCGCTGGCGACCCGCGACCGTGCAGGGACAGGCCGCGCTGCTGATGCTGGGCAGCACCTCGGCGTTCGCGCTGATGGCAATCGCGATCCGCTATGCGTCGGCGACCGTCCCGACCACCGAGGTCGCGTTCTTCCGCAACTTCTTCGGCCTGCTCGCCCTGCTGCCGATCCTCCTGCGCAGCGGCGCAGGCCTGCCGCGCACGCGCAATCTGGGCCGCTACGTGATCCGCACCGTGGTCGGCCTCGGCTCGATGCTGTGCGCGTTCTGGGCGATCGGCCATCTGCCGCTGTCGCAGGCGATCTCGCTGTCGTATGCGGCGCCGCTGTTCGCGACGATCGCGGCGGTGATCTGGCTCGGCGAGATCGTGCGCATCCGGCGCTGGATGGCGGTGTCCGCCGGTTTTCTCGGCGTGCTGGTGATCCTGCGGCCGGGCGTGGCGTTCACGGCCGCGATGCTGGTGCCCGTGGTCGGCGCGCTCCTCGCCGCACTGGTCGCGATCCAGATGAAGCAGCTCTCGAAGCTGGATCCGCCGGACACGATCGTGTTCTACACCTACCTGTTGTGGGTGCCGTTGTCGCTGATCCCCGCCCTGTTCCAGTGGGTCTGGCCGGGCCCGACGGTGTGGCTGTGGCTGATCGCGACCGGCGTGCTGGGCACGTTGGGCCAATGGCTGTGGACACGGGCGCTGCGCCTGGGCGAAGTGTCCGCGCTGCAGCCGATCAGCTTCGTGCAGCTGCCGATCGTCGTGCTGTTCGGCTGGCTGCTGTTCGGCGAAGTCATCGACATGTGGACCGCGATCGGCGCCGGCATCGTGTTCGGTGCGAACGGCTACATCGCGCACCGCGAAGCGGTGCTGTCGCGCCGCGCCGCGACACAGCGGCCGACTGAAGCCGCGAAGCCGAGCGAATAGCCGGCGCCGCGAACCGGAATCACGCGCGTCGTTGCGGGCGCGGCCTCGGCCGCTATGCCCGATCCGGAACACCCCGTCGCTGCCGCGGCCGCTTCACAGGGAGGTCCCGCACGAGCCGACCTCAGACGTCGTCTTTCGCCACTTCGCGCAGCTTGCCCTGGTGCAGTTCCATGACCCGGTCGAGCTTGCGCGCGAGCCGGCGGTCATGCGTCACCAGCACCAGGCTGGTGTGCTGCGCGCGGTTGAGTTCGAGCATCAGCTCGAACACCGTCGCCGCGGTGCGCTCGTCGAGATTGCCGGTCGGCTCGTCGCCGAGCACGCAGGCCGGCTTGTTGACCAGCGCACGCGCCACCGCGGCGCGCTGACGCTCGCCGCCCGACAGTTCGCCCGGCTTGTGGGCGAGCCGATGGCCGAGACCGACGGTCTCCAGCAGATCACGCGACCGTTTCGTGGCATCGGCATCGCTGGCACCGTTGAGCAGCGCAGGCAGCATCACGTTCTCAAGCGCCGTGAACTCGGGCAGCAGGTGATGGAACTGGTAGACGAAGCCTAGCGAGCGATTGCGCAGCGTGCCGCGCGCCGCGTTCGACAGTGCGCTCATCTTCTGGCCCGACACGAACACCTCGCCCGCCGTCGGCGTATCCAGCCCGCCCAGCAGATGCAGCAGCGTGCTCTTGCCCGCGCCGGACGCACCGAGGATCGCGACGGTTTCGCCGGCGCGCACCGCGAAGTCCAGGCCGTCGAACACCGGCGTGTTCAAGCTGCCTTCGGCGTAGGTCTTGCCCAGGCCTTCGGCCGCCAGCACCACCATGTCCGGTGCGGGCGTGCGTGCGGCAGTCGTCGTCTCACTCATAGCGCAGCGCCTCCGCCGGGGCCGTGCGCGCTGCGCGCAGCGCCGGATAGATCGTCGCGACGAAGGCCATCACCAGCGCGACGCTGGCGATCATCACCACGTCGCTGACCTGCAGGTCGATCGGCAGGCCGGTCACGTAATAGACATCCTCGGGCATCAGCACGACGCCGAACGCGCCTTCGATCGCGCGCAGGATGTGTTCGAGATTGAAGGTCAGCAGCAGACCGCCGGTAATGCCGAGGATCGTGCCGATCACGCCGATCATCGTGCCCTGCACCATGAACACCTGCATGACCCCGCCGGGCGTGAGCCCCAGCGTGCGCAGGATGGCGATGTCGGCCTGCTTGTCGGTCACCAGGCTCACCTGCGACGCGACGAGATTGAACGAGCCCATGACGATGATCAGCGACAGCAGGATGCCGATCATTGTCTTCTCGAGCTTCAGCGCCCGGAACATGTTCGCGTTCTCGATGCTCCAGTCGCTCACGCGGTACACGCCGCCGAGCTTGTGCACGAGATCACGCGTTACCTGCTGCGCGCGGTCCATATCGTGCAGTTTCAGGCGCACACCGGTGACGCCATCACCGATCCGCAGCAGGCGCTGCGCATCGCTGAGATTGACCACGGCCAGACGCCGGTCGAAATCCTGGTAACCGGCTTCGAAGATGCCGCTGACGGTGAAGCGTTTGAGCTGCGGGACCGCGCCCATCGGCGTGACCTGGAAATCGGTGGTCACGATGACGCTGTCGCCGACGCCCACGCCCAGCCATAGCGCGAGTTCGCGCCCGAGCACGATATTGAACGTGCCCGGCTGCAGGTCCTCGAGCTTGCCGATGACCATCGACGTGGCGAGGTCGGACACCTGCGCTTCGTCCTCCGGCACGATCGCACGCACCGCGGCAGGTTCGTTGCGACTGCCGCGCAGCAGCGCCTGCGTGTCGACGTAGGGCGCGGCGCCGGCCACACGCGCATCCTCGCGTGCGACATCGATCGCGCGCTGCCAGTTCGACAGCGTGTCGCCGTCGGCGCTGATCGTCGCGTGCGCGACCATGCCGAGCATGCGGTCGCGGATTTCCTTCTGGAAGCCGCTCATCACCGCCAGCGTGGTGATCAGTACGGTCACGCCGATGGCGATGCCGAGGATCGAGGCCAGCGAGATGAAGGAGATGAATCCGTTGCGGCGCTTGGCGCGCAGATAGCGCAGGCCGATGGCGGCAGGAATGGGTCTGAGCATGAACGTCCGGTCTGAAGGCGGCGCGCCGTCGGCACGTCGCTCGCCGCATGGCCCCGCCGGGCAGCGGCTATGGTGCCATCGATTCCGTCCGCGGTGGCGCTGCCAGCGCGGCCGAGGCCAGACGCAGTTCACGTCGTCGGGCCGGCGGCAGGGTATCCGGCCACCACAGCAGTGCATGCCCTCGCCCGGCCTCGCGCCATTCGAGGCGCAGGATCGGTCCGCGCCAGTGCAGCCGTGCATCGTCGAGCCGCTGGCCATCGAGCGTCACGGTGCCGCCCACGTCGATCACCAGCAGGCGCGTGGGGCGGCGTGCTTCATGTCGGATACGAAGCGCACCCGCGACGACCAGCAGTGGCATCGCACTCCACGACAGCAGCGCCGGCAGTTCGGACAGCCAGATCGACAGGCAGGCGCAGGCGGTCAGTGCGCCGAGCGCGACCTGCAGCAGGCGCGATGGCTGCCAGCGGATACGCGCGGACGCGCCGTCAGGACTCGTGCGGAAGTGCGCGGATCGATTGGACGAAGGCGTCGAGTTCGGCATCGTCGGGACGTTCGTGGCCGAGGAACCATTTCCACAACCTATCGTCCTCGCAGTCCAGCAGCCGTCGGAAAACGGCGCGCTCGGCCTCGGTGGATGTCGCCCAGCAGCGGTCGAGCCAGCGTTCGAACAAGCGGTCGAGTTCACGCATGCCACGCCGGCTGCGCCAGCGCAGGCGACGGAGTTCGGTGGCGTCGTCAGACATGGGTGAACACTCCATGGGCGAGCCGGGCCCATAGCAGAAGCAGCGCAAGGACGCTGCAGATGAAGGCGATGAAACGCGGCACGACGCGATTGCCGATGCAATGGATCGCACTGTGTGCGGCACGCAGCCCGACGAACAACCAGGCCAGCACCAGGATCGCGGCCTGGTCCTGCCCGGTCACATGGGCCAGCAGCAGCGCAACGTAGAACAGCAGCGGCAATTCCAGCAGATTGCGGAAATTGTCGGCTGCTGCGCTGTCCGTCAACAGGCGCGCAGATTGCGCGGAAGTCGCGACGGCACCCGGAGTAATGCGCTCACGGCGCATCTGCGTGAACCGGCGGCGGTACATCTCGGCCATCACCAGAAAGGTCAGGCCGGCCAGGGCGAACCCCGGCCACAGGACCGCCGTCGACGACGGCGTCACGGCATCAGCCGCGACGCGCCAGCATCAGCTGCTTGATCTCGCCGATCGCCTTCGCCGGATTCAGACCCTTCGGGCAGGTCCGCGCGCAGTTCATGATGGTGTGACAGCGGTAGAGCTTGAACGGATCTTCGAGATCGTCCAGGCGCTTGCCGGTGTCCTCGTCACGGCTGTCGATGATCCAGCGGTAAGCCTGCAGCAGCACGGCCGGACCGAGGTAGCGGTCGCCGTTCCACCAGTAGCTCGGGCAGCTGGTCGTGCAGCAGGCGCACAGGATGCACTCGTACAGACCGTCGAGCTTGGCACGGTCTTCCTTGGACTGCAGGCGTTCGCGGTCCGGCGGCGCCGCACTCTGGGTGCGGATCCACGGCTGGATCGAGGCGTACTGCGCGTAGAAGTGGGTCAGGTCGGGCACCAGATCCTTGACCACTTCCATGTGCGGCAGCGGGTAGATCGGCACCTCGGCCTTCTTGCAGTCGTCGATCGCGCGGGTGCAGGCCAGCGTGTTCGTGCCGTCGATGTTCATCGCGCACGAACCGCAGATGCCTTCGCGGCACGAGCGGCGGAACGCCAGCGTCGGATCGATCTCGTTCTTGATCTTGATCAGCGCGTCGAGAACCATCGGACCGCACTTGTCGAGATCGACCTCGTAGGTATCGGTCGACGGGTTGCGGCCGTCATCCGGATTCCAGCGGTAGACCTTGAAGGTACGGACGCGCGTGGCGCCCGTGGCCGGGAAGTGCCGGCCCTGCTGCACCTTGGAATTCTTCGGGAGCGAAAATTCTGCCATGGGGAGTCCGTGATTCGTTATTGGTCATTCGTGATTCGTAGAAGCGGCAATTCGCGGCACTCTCGCCTGTTCGAATCCCCCATCACGAATCACCAATCACAGCTGTCAATACACGCGTGCTTTCGGCGGCACCGCTTCGACTTCGTCGTCGAGCGTGTACATGTGCACCGGGCGGTAATCGATCGTCGTGTTGCCGGCGTTGTCGGCCCAGCACAGCGTGTGCTTGTGCCAAGTCTCGTCGTCGCGGTCCGGGAAGTCCTCGTGCGCATGCGCGCCTCGCGATTCCTTGCGGTTCTCGGCCGAGACGATGGTCACCAGCGCTTGGCCCAGCAGGTTCTGCAGTTCCAGCGTTTCGACGAGGTCCGAGTTCCACACCATCGACCGGTCGCTGACCTTGACGTCGGCGAACGACGCGTGGATCTCGCGGATCTTCTCGACACCCTCGGCCAGCGTCTTGCTGGTGCGGAACACGGCGGCATCGTTCTGCATCGTGCGCTGCATGTTGTCGCGGATCACCGAGGTCGGCGTGCTGCCGCTGGCGTTGCGCAGTGCGTCGAGGTTCGACAGCGCCTTGTCGCAGGCGTCCTTGGCGAGCGGCTTGTGACGCGCGCTCGGCTTGATCGTCTCGGCGCAGCGGTTGGCCACCGCGCGACCGAACACCACCAGATCGAGCAGCGAGTTCGAGCCCAGACGGTTGGCGCCGTGCACCGACACGCAGGCGGCTTCGCCGATCGCGTACAGGCCCGGGACCACCGCATCCGGATTGCCGTCCTTCAACTGCACGACTTCGCCGTGGTAGTTGGTCGGAATGCCACCCATGTTGTAGTGGACGGTCGGAATCACCGGAATCGGCTGCTTTTCGACGTCGACGCCGGCGAAGATCTTCGCGCTCTCGGCGATGCCGGGCAGCTTCTCGTGGATTTCCTTCGGGTCGAGATGGGTCAGATCCAGATGGATGTGATCCTTGTGCTCGCCGACGCCGCGGCCTTCGCGGATTTCCATCGTCATCGAACGCGACACGACGTCGCGCGAAGCGAGATCCTTGGCGTTCGGTGCGTAGCGCTCCATGAAGCGCTCGCCGCTGGCGTTGCGCAGGATGCCGCCTTCGCCGCGCACGCCTTCGGTGATCAGGCAGCCCGCGCCGTAGATACCCGTCGGGTGGAACTGCACGAACTCCATGTCCTGCAGACCCAGGCCGGCGCGCAGCGCCATGCCGCCACCGTCGCCGGTGCAGGTGTGCGCGGAGGTCGCGGAGAAGTACGCGCGGCCGTAGCCGCCGGTCGCCAGCACCACGCCCTGGGCGCGGAACAGGTGCAGCGTGCCCTCGGCCATGTCGAGTGCGAGGACGCCGCGGCAGGCGCCGTCCTCGTCCATGATCAGGTCGAGCGCGAAGTACTCGATGAAGAAACGCGCGTCATGCGCCAGCGACTGCTGGTACAGCGTGTGCAGGATCGCGTGACCCGTACGGTCGGCCGCCGCGCAGGTGCGCTGGGCGATGCCCTTGCCGTAATGCGTAGTCATGCCACCGAAGGGACGCTGGTAGATCTTGCCCTCTTCGGTACGCGAGAACGGCACGCCCTGGTGCTCGAGCTCGATGATCGCGGGAATCGCCTCGCGACACATGTACTGGATGGCGTCCTGGTCGCCCAGCCAGTCGGAGCCCTTGATCGTGTCGTAGAAGTGGAAGCGCCAGTCGTCCTCGCCCATGTTGCCGAGCGCGGCGGAAATGCCGCCCTGCGCGGCCACGGTGTGCGAACGGGTCGGAAACACCTTGGTCAGGCACGCGGTCTGCAGGCCCTTGTGGGCCAGGCCGAAGGTCGCGCGCAGGCCGGCGCCGCCGGCGCCGACGACGATCATGTCGTAGGTGTGTTCGGTGATCTTGTAAGCGTTGGTCATGTGGTTCTCAGCCCAGCAGTGCGATGCGCGCAATCGCGTACAGCGATGCGAGCGCGCCAGCGGCGCAGGCGAATGTGACGAGAAGCTGCAGGGTGACTTCCAGCGCGCGCTGGTGGATGTAATCCTCGATGATCACCTGCAGGCCCAGCTTGGCGTGCCAGAACATCGCGATCGCGAACAGCGCGAAGGCGATCGCGTTGAACGGACGCGCGAGGACCGTGTGCACGGTCGCCAGATCGGCGCCGGCCAGCGACACCAGGGTGCCGACGAACCAGGCGACCAGCGGCACCAGTGCCACGGCGGTGACGCGCTGCCACCAGAAATGTCCGGTGCCGGTCTTGCCCGAGCCCAGGCCGCGTGCACGGCCGACGGGCGTGCGGAAATCGCGCGGACGGACCACTTCGTCCGGCGTCTTGGTCTCGCTCATGCAACACCTCGCAACGCGATGAACCAGATCGCGGCCGTCAGCACGACAGCCAGCGCGATCACGGTGTAACCGGAGCGATAGACCTCCGGAAGCTCGAAGCCCATGCCGGCATCCCACATCAGATGGCGGATGCCATTGAGCAGGTGATAGACCAGCGCGAACGAGACACCGGCGAGTGCCAGCATGCCGAGCGGCGAGGACAGGCAGGCAGCGGCCGAGGCGTAGGCGTCACCGCCCTGGGCGACGGCGAGCAGCCACCAGGCCAGGCCGAATGCGCCGATCGACGCGACGATGCCGGTGACCCGGTGCATCAGGGACATCACCGATGTGATCTGCAGGCGATACAGCGTGCCGAGCATGAACGGTGACAGGGGACGGTTGCGCTTTGCCATCGCTGGCTGCTCTCCTCGCTGGCGGCGTCTCGCCGCGTGGCTGGTGGTGCGAATCCGCTCGCCAGACGCGACGTGACGGATCAGAAATCGATACAACGACCGTTCTTTTCCCAATCGCCGTAACGGGTGGGATCAGGACCGACGCGGCCACCGACCTCGGTTTCGGGTTCGGGAACCGGCACCGGCACCGGCGTCTGCGGCTGGTCCGCGTCGTCGCCTATGATGTCGGGGTTGATCATCCGTTCAAGTCTAGTTCCCAGCCCCATGTCAGACAAGCTGCACGCTGCATCCGACCGGTCTTTCGCGCTTCCCGGCGTCGCCGTCGTGACGATGAAGGGGCGCGATGCGACGGCATTCGCGCACGCCCAGTTCATGAGCGACGTCGCGGCCCTGGAGGCCGGACACTGGCACTGGAGCGGCTGGCTGACGCCCAAGGGCCGTGTGATCGCGTTGTTCGCGATCCTCCGCGTCGATGCGGAGACGTTGCATCTGCTGGTTCTGGACGCGGACCCCGCCGCATTCGCCGCATCACTGCAACGCTTCGTCTTCCGCAGCAAGGTGACGATCACGGTCGACGCGGGCTTGCAGGTGGCCGGCACGCTGGATGCGCCGACGCGCGCGCAGGGCGCTCGTGCGGACATCGGCGACGCTGCGATCGAACTCGACTGGAGCATCGACGGGCATCCGCGCGCCTTGCGGCTGTCGTCCGGCGCGCCATCGGACGCTGCGCATGCAGACCAGTGGCGTGACCTCGATATGGCCGCCGGACTGCCGCGTCTGCCCACCGGACAGGCCGAGGCCTGGACGCCCCAGCAGCTGTCGCTGGATCGACTGCGCGCCTTCAGCGTCCGCAAGGGCTGCTATCCGGGCCAGGAAATCGTCGCGCGCACCCATTTCCTCGGACAGGCGAGGCGCGGCCTGATCGCGCTGACGGGCGCTGCCGACGCGGAGCCGGGCGCAGATGTCGCCCAGGATGGCCAGACGATCGGACGCCTGGTCAGTGTGTCGACGCAGATCCAGCTGGCGGTGCTGCCGCTGGAGCGTGCCGACACGCCGCTGTCGATTGCCGATACCGCGGTCTCGATCGTGCCGCTGCTCGACGGTCTGGCGCGCTGATCCACATCCACGCCCTGCCCGGCGCCTGACGGCCTGCCGAGGTCACTGATCGCGCGCGCATTTCCGGCCAAGGCCGGGCGATCCCACCGCGCCGGCCCTTGATCGACGTCGTTCGCGTCAGGCGAACGTGCGCGCCGCCTCCACGATGTCGGACTCGCCCGGAATCACCAGCAGCGCGGCGGATGCCAGCGGCGTGTAGGTGTCGGCGCCGACCACCCGCCGCAGCGGTGTGGCGCCGAGTCCAGCCTCGACGATCGCGGTGATGATGCCCTCGCCCACGCCGGCGCTGCGCCGCCCCTCGTCGACGACGATCACGCGCGCACACGCCGCCGCATGCCGCGCGATCTCCGCGTCGTTGAGCGGCAGCAGCCAGCGCAGATCGACCACCCGGACCGACCACCCCTGCTCGGCCTGGATCGTCCGCGCGGCGCGCAGGCTCATCGGCACGCCGTTGCCGAAGGTGATGATCAGCAGATCGGTCGCGTCGACGTCGTAGACCCGCGGTTCGCCCAGTGTCAGGGCCTGGTCGGGCGGCGGATACGCCGTCGACCACGCGCCGTCACCGGGGTACAGATCCTTGGTCATGTACAGGGCGATCGGTTCGAGCAACGCACAGACGCGGCCATCGACCTTCGCCAGCGCCATCAGCGTGCGCAGCATCATTGCCGCGTCGTCGCCGCGCGAGGGACAACCGATGACGAGCCCGGGAATGTCGCGCAGCGCGGTGATCGAATTGTCGTTGTGGAAATGCCCCCCGAAACCGCGCTGGTAACCCAGCGACGCGATCCGCACGACCATCGGATTGCGGTACTGGCCGTTGCTGAAGAACTGCAGGCTGGCCGCCTCGCCGCGGATCTGGTCGCAGGCATTGTGGAAGTACGCGAGGTACTGGATTTCCGGCAGCGGCAGCAGGCCCATGTTGGCGTAGCCCTGGGCCATGCCGAGGATCATGGTCTCGTCGAGCAGCGTGTTGAACACGCGCCGCCCGCCGAACGCCTTCTGCAGGCCCTTGCTGACGGTGTAGACGCCGCCCTTCTGCGCCACGTCCTCGCCGAACAGCAGCGCTTCGGGATACTTCAGCATCAGATCGTGCAGGGCCTGGTTGATCTGCACCGCGAGATGACGCGGCGGCTGGCGCTCCGGCAGCCGCGCCTCGTCGCCGAACAGCGCGATGCGCGCTGCCGGGTCGACGGACCGCGTCGCCTCACGATGGACCTCGGACGGCGAATACGGCGCCAGCGGCGCGGTCACCTCCGCCAGCGATTCCAGTCTGGGACGGCGCTCGGCCGCTTCGGCAGCGGCGAAGCAGCGGCTGCGGGTGGCCTCGTACAGCGACAGGATGTCCACCGCCGACATCAGGCCGGATGCCAGCGCGATCGCCGCCGAGCGCAGCAGCGGGTCGCTGGCCTCGACCGCGCACAGCTCGTCCAGCGCCCGCCATTCGATCTCGAAGTCCGTGCCCGCATGGCCCATGAGTCGCGTCGTGCGCAGATGCAGGAAGGTCGGCCGGCGGCTGCGACGGCAATGCGCGACGGCGCGCTGCACATCACCGAAACCGGTGGCCAGATCGAGGCCGTCAGCTGCGAAGTAGTCCAGTCCCGGACGTTGTGCGAAGTTGCGCGCGATCCAGCCCTCGGGCGTCTTCACCGAAATGCCGATGCCATTGTCCTCGCAGACGAACAGCACCGGCGCCGGCAGGCCCTGATAGCTTGCCCAGGCGGCGGCATTGAACGCGGTCTGCGCGGTGGCGTGATTGCTCGAAGCGTCGCCGAACGAGCAGACGACCAGACTGTCGTCCGGCACCGGCAACGGCTGGCCGATCCGTCGCGCGTGTTCGATCGCCATCGCGGTGCCCAGCGCCTTGGGCAGGTGCGAGGCGATCGTCGAGGTCTGCGGCAGCACCCACAGCGGCTTGCTGCCCCAGACCTTGTGCCGGCCGCCGCTGGCCGGATCATCCGCGCTGGCGGCGAACGAGAGCGCGGAATCCATCACCGGATCCATGCCCGGCAGCTTGCGGAAGCGCTCGGCCATGAAACCGCCGCTGCGGTAGTGCAGGAACGCCGGATCGGTATGCCGCGTGGCGCGCGCGACCATCGCGTTGCCTTCGTGGCCGCTCGAGCCGATCGTGTAGAAGACCTTGTTCTGCACGCGCAGCACGCGCGCCATCAGATCCAGATGACGGCTGATCAGCTGCGATTCGAACAGTTCCCGAAAGCCGCGCGCATCGAGCGTGCTGCCGGCGAGGATCGCCGCGTCGTCGGCCGGCGCCGCGTCACGCGGACCGCCCCACTCACGCACGAATTGCTGGAAATTCGCGTCGCAGATCTCGGCGCGGTTGAGGCCCTTCATGCGGGCCGGGATCGGATCGGGAACGACTGCAAACATCGAGTCACCTTCAGTCCGGGGCCGCGAGCCTCGCGGCGTTGACCGGCGCGGGCGCCGGCATGTCGATGAAATCCGGCGTGCCGCGGACGCGCGCGAGGCAGTCGCGCAGCGCCGGATACGGGGCCAGGTCGAAACCGCCGTCAGGCGCAACTGCGGTGTAGGCGAACAGCGCGATGTCGGCGACGCCGTAGACGCTGCCGGAAAACCACGCCGCACCGCCGGCAAGATGGCCGTCCATGACCGCCAGCGCACGATGGCCACACGCCTGCAGCGCCGGCAGTTCCGCGCGGCGCGGGGAATCGGCATCGGTCCAGCCGCGGATGAAACGCGCGACCGCGATCGCCGGCTCGTGGCTGTACTGCTCGAAGAACATCCAGCGCATCGCCTGCGCGTACTGCCAGGGATCGCCCGGCAGCAGCGGTGTGCCGGCGGCGAGAAAACACAGGATCGCGTTCGATTCGACCAGCACGCGGCCGTCGTCGAGCTCCAGCATCGGCACCTGGCCGTTCGGATTCTTGGCGAGGTAAGCCGGCGTGCGCGTTTCGCCGCGACTGCTGTCGGTCCCGATCCACGTATACGGCCGGCCCAGCTGCTCCAGCAGCAGGCGCACCTTGTGGCAGTTACCGGACGGCGAGTAGCCGTGGACGACGGTCATGCGCGGTTCGCCCGGGCCGCCTGCCATTGCGCGCGCGTCTGTCCCCATATCTCCACCGGGTTGCCGTCGAACGGCGCGGGCAGCAGGCCCATGCGCAGGAAGCGCGAACCCAGCTTCTCCGCGACGCGCTTGGAACCGGTATTGGCCCGGTCGATGGTGTGGATCACCTGGTCCCAGTCCAGTGTGTCGAACGCCCAGTCGATCGTCGCGGTGGCCGCTTCCGGCCCATAGCCTTGCCCCCACGACGCGCGCCGCAGACTCCAGCCCACCTCGGTGCCCGGCCAGCCGAACGGCTGCCACGGCCCGACGCGGCCGATCCAGTCGCCACTGGCTTTCTCGATCACCGAGAACATGCCGAATCCCAGCAACTGCCAGCTGCCCACCAGTCCCGCGAGGCTGCGCCAGGCCACCGGCGGCGGCTGCACGCCGCCGAGGTGACGCATGGTCTCCTCGTCGCCGGAGAAGTTTGCGTAGGGCTCGAAATCCTCACGCCGCGGCAGGCGCAGGATCAGGCGTTCGGTTTCGAGCTGGACATCCGGATACGACACGTCATGTCTCCTGGAACGTCGTGGCGGCAGCATTGGATCCGGACGTGCGCACGACGCCCGGCTGCCGCGATCTCAGAACGCGTTGATGCCGGTCAGCTCGCGCCCGACCACCAGCTGGTGCACGGTCTCGGTGCCCTCGTAGGTGATCACCGATTCGAGATTGAGCGCGTGCCGGATCGGGCTGTGCTCGGTGGTGATGCCGGCGCCGCCGAGCAGGTCGCGCGCCTCGCGTGCAATGTCGATCGCCATGCGACAGTTGTTCCACTTCGCCAGCGACACCTGCGTGGGTTGCATGTTGCCGGCATCTTTCAGGCGACCGAGCTGCAGGGACAGCAGCTGCGCGCTGGTGATGCGGCGCGCCCAGTCGGCCATCTTGATCTGCGCACTCTGCGTCGCCGCGACCGGGCGCTCGAACAGGATGCGTTCCTTGGAGTAATTCAATGCCTCGTCGAGGCAGGCGATCGCTGCACCGATCGGTCCCCAGGTGATGCCGTAGCGCGCCTGCGTCAGACAGCCCAGCGGACCCTTGAGTCCCTTGACGTTCGGCAGGCGATTGGCCTCCGGCACGCGCACGCCATCGAAGTACAACGCGCTGGTCACCGACGCGCGCAGGCTCATCTTGTGCTTGATCTCCTGCGCGGTGAACCCGGCGAAATCCCGCTCGACGAGGAACCCCTGGATGCCGTCTTCGGTCTGCGCCCAGACGATCGCGACGTGGGCCAGATTGCCGTTGGTGATCCACATCTTGGAGCCGTTGAGCACCCAGTCGTCGCCGTCGCGTTTCGCGTGGGTCTTCATGTTCGCCGGGTCCGAGCCACCGTGCGCTTCGGTCAACCCGAAGCAGCCGATGACCTCGCCCTTGGCCATGTCCGGCAGCCAGCGCTGGCGCTGTTCCTCGCTGCCGTAGGCGAAGATCGGATACATGCACAGCGAGGACTGCACGCTGGCGAAGCTGCGCAGCCCGGAGTCGCCGCGTTCGAGCTCCTGGCAGATGAGGCCGTAGCTGACCGAGTTGAGCCCGGCGCAGCCGTATGCCTCCGGCAGTGTCGCACCGAGCAGGCCGAGGCCGGCCATCTCGGGGACCAGTTCGTTCGGGAAGCGCGCCTGGTCGAAGCAGTCGCCGATGATCGGCAGCACGCGCTCGTCGGTGAAACGCGCGACTGCGTCCTGCACTGCGCGCTCCTCGTCACTGAGCAACGAGCGCACGTCATAGAGATCGTAGGGATGCAGGGCCATGGCGGTTTCATCGTGGATGACGATCCATTCTAGCCAGCGCGCCCGATCGCCCGTGGAGCAGTGCAACAAAAAACGGGCCGGCAACTGCCGACCCGTTCGTTTGATCACCGCGTGTCAGCTGCTCACCCGCGATCGGGCGCGGTCTCCAGCGCCGCGGTCATGATGCGGCCGTTGACTACCGGCAGGCGATCGCCCGGCTCTTCCTGCATGCGGATCGTGCGCTCCGTGCCGTCATAGCGATAGGTGACGTCGTAGCCCACGGTCTTCTGTTCGTCGCCGAGCAGGATGCGGTTGCCCGGCTTGCTGTCGGTGCGCATCGAACCGGTGGTGCCGTCCGGGTTGCGATAGGTCACGTTGTAGGCAACCACGCGCGAGGACTGCGACGAGTCCTGCACGGTGCGGCACTGGCGGTCGACCCGCTCCACGACGCGACCACCGACATGGTTCCGGTCGACGCGATTGCCGATATAGCCACCCGTCGCCGCGCCTGCCACCGTCGCGACCTTGCGCCCGTTGCCGCCGCCGACCTGGTTGCCGACCAGTCCACCGATCAGCGCACCGGCAACCGTACCGCCGACGTTGCCATCACGTTCGGGCAGACGTTCCTGCACCACGACGTCCTCGCAGACCTCGCGGGGCGAGGTGCTGGTCATGGTTTCGCGCACCGGATCCGTGCCGAGTACCGTCGCGTAGACCTGGCCGGCTTCCGTCACCGGCTGCACTGCCAGCACGTCGGCGTATTCGAGGGCGTCCGACGGCTGGTCGATGACTTCACCCGTGGCTGCGTCGACGGTCGTGCCGGCTTCGGTGGTCACCACATCGGTGCGCGGCGCCGCGTCGCGGCTGTTGTGGTACGCCCCGACTGCCACGCCACCCACCAGAAGCGATGCCAATGCGATTGCGAGAGTGTTGCCTTTCATCGGGGTCTCCTTGTGGCCTGGACGGCCCGTTGCGTTCGAAGCGATTGCAGCACTCCGAACCTGAATACAGCCCGGCAATCGACCCGAAAAACTGACGTTTTGTTAAACAATTTGACGCTATGCGTCGTTCGGGACCCGCATGCTAGGGTTCCGCATCGCATCCGGTCGAGGCTCCCATGGCCCGTCTCCTGTCTGCCCCGTTGATCGCCTGGCTGTCGCGGCTGAGCTATCCGCGCATGTTCCTGGTGATGGCCACACTGTTCGGCATCAACCTGTTGATTCCCGACCCGATCATCCTGGTGGACGAGATCCTGCTGGGCCTGGCGACGATGATGCTCGCCAAGCGCAAACGCGCGCCGAAGTCCGATACCGCAGATTCGCGCCGCGCGCCGATCGATGGCGACACGCGGCGGTTCTGACACCACGGGGTCGCAGGCGGGTGCGGCGGAGTCGTCTTTACGCGGGCGGCTGATCGACAGTCACTGCCATATCGACGCGCCCGAATTCGACATCGACCGCGACGCCGTCCTGGCGCGCGCTCGCGATGCAGGTGTCGTCCAGCAGGTGATTCCTGCGACACACCGCGCTGGCTGGTCGAAGCTCGGCAACATTTGCGCAGCGCATCCCGGCTTGCATGCGACGTATGGCCTGCACCCCATGTTTCTGGCAGATCACGAGCCTGAAGATCTGGACAGGCTGGCGGACACGATCCGCAACCGGCATATCGTCGCGATCGGCGAATGTGGCCTCGACTATTTCGTCGACGGGCTGGACCCGGTGCGCCAGGCGTTCTATTTCGAAGGTCAGTTGCGCCTGGCCCGCGCCCACGATCTGCCGGTGATCGTGCACGCACGACGCGCCGTCGATGCCGTGATCGCGACCCTGCGCCGCTTCGACGGCATCCGGGGCGTCGTGCACAGCTTCAGTGGCAGCGCCGAGCAGGCGCAGCGGCTGTGGCAACTGGGCATCCATGTCGGCATCGGTGGGCCGGTGACGTATGAGCGCGCCCGGCGCCTGCATCGCGTCGTCGCGGACCTGCCTACCGAGCAGTTGCTGATCGAGACCGATGCGCCCGACCAGCCGGGCAGCACGCATCGCGGTCAGCGCAACGAGCCGGCGCACCTGCTGCAGGTACGCGATGCCGTCGCAGGCTTGCGCGGTGAGGACGTGGACGCGCTGGCCGAGCAGACCGCACGCAACGCCGCACGCCTGTTCGGCCTGTCCACATCTTGGCTGCAGCAGCGCGTGCTGGAGTCGTGACTTCGGATCAGGCGGCTTCGGGCACCGGCTTCAGCAGCATCTCGATCGCCTTGCCCACGGCCGCGAACGCGAATGCACCGGTGATGTGCGTGGCCGCGCCCAGGCCGCCGCCGCAATCCAGATTCAATGCCGCGTCCGGCCCCAGCTGCGGGCGGATGCCGCAGACGCTGCCGTCGGCCTGCGGATAGCGCACGTTCTCCAGCGAATAGATCGCCGGCACGCCAAAGTAGCGCTTGGGACCTTTCGGGAAATTGAACTCGCTGCGCAGCTTCTTGCGGATCAGTGCGAGCATCGCATCGTGCTCGGTGCGCGACAGGTCGCGGACCCGCACCAGCGTCGTGTCGATCCGCCCGCCCGCCGCGCCCACCGTGATCACCGGCAGCTTGCGACGCCGACACCAGGCGATGAGTTCGACCTTGCTGCGAAAACTGTCGCAGGCATCCACGACCAGGTCGTAACCGCCGCCCAGCATCTCTTCCAGATTCGACGGGGTGACAAACGCCTCGCACGCGTGCACGGTCATCGACGGGTTGATCGCCCTGCAGCGCTCGGCCATCGCCTGAGCCTTGTTGCGTCCGTACTGCCCTTCGATCGCGGGCAGCTGTCGATTCGTATTCGACACGCAGATGTCGTCTGCATCGATCAGCGTCAGGGCGCCGACGCCCGTACGCGCCAGAGCCTCGGCCACCCACGAGCCGACACCGCCCAGGCCGACTACGGCCACATGCCTGCCGAGCAGGCGCGCAACGCTGCCCCGCCCGTAGAGACGTTCGATTCCCGAAAAGCGTGCGCGTGCGGCCTCGTCCATGCGTCAATTCTAGCGGGCGCGCGCAGGCCGCATGCTAAGTTCGCGCCGCGTCGATGCAGTCCCGAGTGCCGCCATGTCCCTGCCCGATCCTCCGCGCCCCGCAACGCCGGCCACGTCCGGCGCACGTTACGCCGTGATCTTCGTACTGGGGCTGGTGGTCGGCCTGTTCGCGCTGCTGGTGATCCTGCGCGCCGTCGACAGCCGCCGCACCTGGCAGGACCGTTATCCGCTTGCGGTCATGCATCTGGCCGACGCGCACATGGCCCAGCTCGAACATGCGATCACGATGCAGCAATGCACGCCGGACACCAGCCTGCCGCACCTGCGCGCACTGCACGCCGTGTCGCAGGATCTCGAACCGGCCTTCCCGGACTGGCGCGACCACCGCGGATTCGCCGCGCACGCCGATGCGCTCAGGCAGACGCTTGATACCGCGGTGGCCAACGTACCGGCCACCTGCGCCGGACTCACCTCAACCATGCGTGCGATCCAGGACGACTGTCGCGCCTGCCATCGCGACATCCGCCGCTGATGCGGCCGCGATGACGCACACACGCCACGCAGGGTGAATCCGGGCTGCACGATTGCGTGCACTGGCACCGTGTCGAAGAGAAATTGCTGCGCCATTCACACAGAAGTGCATAGGTTCGCCGTGTCGGGCGCACATCGTGCGCCTACATCCAAGACCCGCCCCGGAGGATCACCCCATGAATCAACGTCTGATCGGAACCGTCGTCGTCGCCGCGTCGCTCGCCCTGGCAGGGTGTGCCACGTCGCCGGGATATTCCTCCGGCTATGGCAATAGCGGTGGCTACAACAATTCCCGTCCCGCGAACTGCTACGACTGCGGCACCGTGACCCGCATCGAATCGCTGGGCGGCAACCAGAATCCGAATATTGCAGGCCCGCTGATCGGCGGCGTGGTCGGCGCGGTGGCTGCGAAGGAACTTGCGCGCCGCAACACCGACAGCTCGGGACGTCGCAATGTCGCGATCGGTGCAGGCGCAGTCGGCGGCGCGGTCGCCGGCAATGCGATCCAGAACCGGGTCGAAGGCAGCGGCCAGTACAACGTGCACGTCCGCATGCAGGACGGTCGCACCACGGTGGTGACCCAGAGCGATCTGGGCGGCATCCAGGAAGGTGCGTACGTGCGGGTGCAGAACGGCCGCGCCTACGTATACTGAGCGGGCGAACTGCAGCCAAAAAAAAACCCGGCCGCGAGGCCGGGTTTTTCATGGGCGCGATCGTGCCGGCGTCAGACCGGCGTCACTGCGTCGGCCTGCAGGCCCTTCTGGCCCTGGACCACTTCGAACGTCACCTGCTGGCCTTCCTGCAGGCTCTTGAAGCCCGTGCCCTGGATGGCGCGGAAATGCACGAATACGTCTTCACCACTCTCGCGGCTGATGAAGCCGAAGCCCTTGGCGTCATTGAACCACTTGACGATACCGGTCTCACGATCTGCCATGTTGCTCTCTCTCCCTGGAACGATTCGATAGTTGATCGATGGAACACCTGTCTAGGCGGCTGGTTGCAAGGAGAACACGGTGCGACGATGCAGCGGACCGGTAGGACGAGCCAACACGAATCTACTTGGTGCAGGGTCACGGTTCACGGTGACCTTGACAAACACAGCGCCTGCAAAGTACCCCGGCATTTATGAAAATGCAATCGAGTTCCAGCCCCGCTGAAAACCAGCCTCGACACCGCGCTCAAGGAGGTCCTGCGTGGAGTTGACCGCCCTGTTCCATGTCCTCGCGGCACTGCTCGTCTTGGTCGGACTGGCGGGTGTCGTCCTGCCCGCGCTGCCCGGACTTCCGCTGGTGTTCGCCGGCATGCTGCTCGCCGCATGGGCCGATGGGTTCGAACGTATCGGCACGTGGTCCTTGGTCGCGCTTGGTGTGTTGACCGCGGTCTCGTTCGTCGTCGATTTCTGGGCGACGGCGGTCGGCGCGCAACGCGTGGGCGCGAGTCGACTCGCCCTCGTCGGCGCGGTGGTCGGCACCTTCGTCGGTCTGTTCTTCGGGCTGCCTGGCCTGTTCGCCGGGCCGTTCGTGGGTGCGGTGGTCGGCGAACTGATCAGCCGGCGCGACCTGCGACCCGCCGGTCTGGGACAGGCGACGCGTGTCGGTGTCGGAACCTGGGTAGGCATCGCGCTGGGTGTCGCACTGAAACTGGCACTTGCGGTGCTGATGCTCGGCATCTTTGCGCTGGCCTGGTGGTTTTGACGCGACAATGCGTGCATGACCGATCCTGTTGCCGTTCCGCCGCCCCACGCCCTGCCGCCTGCCGGCTGGCGCTCCGCATTGTTTTCGACCGTTCTGCTGGCATGCCTGGCGCTGGTCGCGTTTCCGGCATCGACGATGGCGGCGCCTGCTGCTGCGCCGGCCGCTGCGCCTGTCAGCGAACCGGCTGCGTCGCCCGCTGCGCCAAGCGCTGAAGCGGCGCCGCTGGAGAACGTCGATGTCCGCGGCCGGTTCGACGCCGTCTATGAGGAGGCCGAGGCGCGCATCCTTCGCCTGGTGGCCAGCCTGCCGTTGCTGCTCGCTGCAATGCTCATTGTCGTCGTGGCTTCGTGGCTCGGCGGCCTGGTGTCGAGGCGCCTGCACTGGTTGCGCCTGCGCACGCGCAATCCCTATCTCGACGGCCTGATCCGCCGCGCGGTGCGGGCGGTGATCCTGCTGATCGGCATTCTCGTCGCACTGGACCTGCTCAATGCCACCGCCCTGGTCGGCGCGATGCTGGGCTCGGCCGGCGTGCTCGGCCTGGCGCTGGGCTTCGCCTTCAAGGACATCGCCGAGAACTACATCGCCGGCGTGCTGCTGAGCCTGCGCCGCCCGTTCGAGCCCGGCGAGATGGTCAAGATCGACAGCTACGAGGGTCGCGTCGCGACGCTGAGCGCGCGCGCGATGACCCTGGTCACGCTGGAGGGCAACGAACTCCGCCTGCCCAATGCACTGGTGTTCAAAGCGGTGATCCTCAACTACACCAGCAACCCGAAACGTCGCTTCGATTTCACTCTGAGCATCGACGGCAGCCACTCGATCCGCCGGGCGCATGCGCTGGCGATGGAAGAGATCGCCAAGATCGAAGGCGTGCTCACCGATCCGGGACCGTCTTGGACGGTCGTCGAGTTCGGGGCGTCCGGCATCGTGCTGCGCTTCTTCGGCTGGGTCGACCAGCGCCACAGCGATCTGGGCAAGACCCGCAGTGAGGCGATCCGCCTGGTCAAGGGCGCCTTCTGGCGCGCCGGCATCCAGGGGCCGAAGAGCACCACGCATGTCGTGCTGAGCCGCGACGAGACACCGGCCGACGCATCCTCACCGGCCGACCACGAACCTGCCACCAGCATCGGCGTCGACACCTCGGTCAACCGGGATATCGACCGCCAGGTCGCCGAGGCCCAGGTCACCGACGACCACAACCTTTTGACACCCAAGGAAGCCCCCTGACCATGCGACCCGCCCACCTGCTTCCTGCCGCCCTAGCCGCAGCGCTCCCGTTCGCGCATGCCCAGGAACCCGCCGTCCCGAGCAGCGCGCCGACCGCACCCGCAAGCCTCGAGGCCTGCGCCGCACTCGAGCAGGACGCCCAGCGCCTGGCGTGCTTCGACGAGATGACCGGGCGCGCCGCGCGCACGCCGCAGCAGGCCGATACCGAAGCCGCGGTCGCACGCGAACTGCGCCGGGACCCTGCCGCCCGCGCGGATGCGATGGCGGCCCCGACGACCGGGCGCGAAGTCCTCTACGCGCACGACGGCCAGCAGCATCTCAACGATGCGATCGCCAACGTGGGCCAGGGCTCGCTGCTCGACGGCCGATGGGAGCTGGCCAAGGACTCGAAGCTCGGCATCTTCAACCTGCGCGCGTACAAGCCGGTCTATCTGTTGCCGGCGTTCTGGAGTTCGGACGTCAACAACATGCCGTCGTCGCCCAATCCCGAGAACACGGTGACCACGCCGCAGTCGCTCGACAGCCTGGAAGCGAAGTTCCAGCTGAGCTTCAAGACCAAGGCGGTGGAGAACCTGTTCGGGACCAACGGCGACATCTGGATGGGCTACACCCAGAGCTCGCGGTGGCAGGTCTACAACACCGACGAATCGCGGCCGTTCCGCGAGACCAACTACGAACCCGAAGTGCTGATGGTGTTCCGCAACGGCTACAGCCTGCCCGGCGGCTGGCATGGCCGCATGGCGGCGATCGGCGTCAACCACCAGTCCAACGGCCGCGGCGATCCGCTGTCGCGCAGCTGGAACCGGGTGATGTTCAATTTCGGCTTCGACCGCGAGGACTGGGCGCTGGTCGTGCGCCCGTGGGTGCGCATCTCCGACGGCAACGAGGACGACAATCCGGATATCGAGGACTACATGGGCCGTGGCGACATGACCCTGACCCATGTGCGCGGCGGGCACGTGTATACGCTGATGGGCCGGCACACGCTGCGCAGCGGCGAACGGTCGCGGGGCGCGCTGCAGTTCGACTGGGGCTTCCCGATCCACCGCAATTTCCGTGGACACCTGCAGGTGTTCAACGGCTACGGCGAAAGCCTGATCGACTACAACCACAAGGCGACCTACGTCGGCCTGGGCATCTCGCTGCTCGACTGGTTCTGAGCCGTCGACGCGTCGCGGCCGGGCCGCGGCGCGTCAGGTCCAGTCGGTGAGACCTTCGCGCCGGTAGACCTCGGCGAACGAGGGACGCGCCTTCATCCGGCGCGCGTGCGCGGCGAGCGCTGGCCACGCGTCGCTGGGGCGCGGCATCGCGCGCGACCAGCGCATCAACATCGTCAGCACGAAATCGGCCGCCGACACCGCATCACCGAGCAGGTACGGTCCCTGCGCATCGAGATGGTTGGCGACCTGCTGCCAGGCGGCCTCGATCTGGATGCGCGCACGGTCCATGACCGCGTCCGCGTGTGCCTCGCCGGCGGGTTCGTGCGGATAGAACCAGGCCCGGTAGGCCGGCATCAGCGTGTACACGCAGATGCACATCCAGCGGTAGTAATCGCCCCGCGCGGGCGCGCCGGGCGGCGGCGCAAGGCCAGCTTCCGGGTACAGATCGGCGAGATGCATCGCGATCGCGGCCGATTCGGTCAGCACCTGACCGTCGATCACCAGGGTCGGCACACGGCCGGCGGGATTGAGTGCCAGGTAGGCGGCGGACTTCTGCGCCTGCACCGAAAAATCCAGCTGATGCAGTGCGTGTTCGATCTCCAGATCGATCAGCAGCCAGTGGACCACCAGCGACGCGGTGCTCGGAGCACCGTAGAGCACGACGGACATGACGATCTCCGGTCTGGAACTGGAATGTACCGCCGGCCACAGGGCCGGCGGTGCGCGCGGATCATGCGATCTCGACCACCGGAATGCCGCCGATGCGTGCCTTCCACTCTTTTGGACCGGTCTCGTGCACCGAAGTGCCGGCCGAATCGACGGCGACGGTCACCGGCATGTCCTGCACTTCGAACTCGTAGATCGCTTCCATGCCGAGGTCCTCGAACGCGAGCACCTTGGCGGCCTTGATCGCCTTCGACACCAGATACGCCGAACCGCCGACCGCCATCAGATACACCGACTGGTGCTTCTTGATCGCCTCGATCGCGGTCGGGCCACGCTCGGCCTTGCCGACCATGCCCAGCAGACCGGTCTGTTCGAGGATCTGGTCGGTGAACTTGTCCATGCGCGTCGCGGTGGTCGGGCCCGCGGGGCCGACGACTTCGTCGCGCACCGGATCGACCGGGCCGACGTAATAGATGAAGCGCCCCTTGAGATCGACCGGCAGCGTCTCGCCGCGGTTGAGCATTTCGACCATGCGCTTGTGCGCGGCGTCGCGACCGGTCAGCAGTTTGCCACTCAGCAGCAGCACCTCGCCCGGCTTGAAGGTCGTGACCTCTTCCGGGGTGATCGTGTCGAGATCGACGCGGCGCGCGCCGGTCGGGTTGTAGGTCAGCTCCGGCCAGTCGGCCAGCGACGGCGGATCGAGCATCACCGGGCCGCTGCCGTCGAGGGTGAAGTGCGCATGGCGCGTGGCCGCGCAGTTCGGGATCAACGCCACCGGCAGGTTGGCTGCGTGCGTGGGGAAATCCTTGACCTTGATGTCGAGCACGGTCGTCAGGCCGCCCAGGCCCTGCGCGCCGATGCCGAGCGCGTTGACCTTGTCGTAGAGCTCCAGACGCAGTTCTTCGGCGCGGTTCGACGCGCCGCGGGCCTGCAGCTCGACGATGTCGATCGGCTCCATCAGCGCTTCCTTGGCCAGCAGCATCGCCTTCTCGGCGGTGCCGCCGATGCCGATGCCGAGCATGCCGGGCGGGCACCAGCCGGCGCCCATCGTCGGCACGGTCTTGAGCACCCAGTCGACGATCGAATCGGACGGATTGAGCATCGCGAACTTCGACTTCGCTTCCGATCCGCCGCCCTTGGCCGCGACGATCACATCGACGGTGTTGCCCGGCACGATCTTGACGTTGACCACGCCCGGCGTGTTGTCCTTGGTGTTGAAGCGCTTGCCGGCGGGATCGGCCAGCACCGAGGCGCGCAGCTTGTTGTCCGGATGGTTGTACGCGCGGCGCACGCCTTCGTGGACCATGTCCTCGACGCCCATCGTCGCGTCGTCCCAGCGCACCGACATACCCACTTCGAGAAACACGGTGACGATGCCGGTGTCCTGGCAGATCGGCCGGTGGCCTTCGGCGCACATGCGCGAATTGATCAGGATCTGCGCGATCGCGTCCTTCGCGGCCGGCGAGGCCTCTCGCTCGTAAGCAGCAGCGAGGTTCTTGATGTAGTCGACCGGGTGGTAGTAGCTGATGTACTGCAGGGCATCGGCGACGGACTGGATGAAGTCGTCCTGGCGGATCGACACGGGTGTCGACGACACCGGGGATGCGGAATGGCTGGCGGTCACGGCTGGCTCGAAGGCTGGCGGAAAACCCGTCCATTCTAGGCCATCGGCCCGCCCGCGGCCCCGTCCGGGGCTGCAGGCCCGGCGCGCGCCGCGCACACTAGGCGCATGGATACCCTCGTACTCGTGCTGGATCTGGTCGGCACCTTCGTCTTCGCGCTCAGTGGCGCGATGCTCGGCGTGCGCCGCCGGCTGGATCTGTTCGGCGTGCTGGTGCTGGCCTTCGCCGCGGCCACCGCCGGCGGCATGACCCGCGACGTACTGATCGGTGCGACGCCGGTCGCCGCGCTCAGCGATTGGCGCTATCCGGCGATCACGCTCGCCGCCGGCCTGATCACCTTCGTCTGGGCACCGCTGATCGAGCGGCTGCAGCAGCCGGTGCGGATGTTCGATGCGATGGGCCTGGCGCTGTTCGCCGTCGTCGGGACGCAGAAGGCGCTCGATTTCGGCATCGCCCCGCCGATGGCCGCCGCGCTCGGCATGTTGACCGGCATCGGCGGCGGCATCGCCCGCGACGTGCTGATGGCGCAGGTGCCGCTGGTGCTGCGCGCCGAGCTCTATGCGGTGGCGGCGCTGGCCGGCGCGGCCGTGGTCGCCGTCGGACACTGGCTGCACTGGCCACCCGCGCCCTGCGCGATCGCCGGCGCGCTGCTGTGTTTCGGCCTGCGGATGGCGGCGCTGCGCTTCGGCTGGCAACTGCCGGTGGCGCTGCAGTCCGGTGGCGACGGCGAGCCACCAGACGCGATGCGCTGACCGTCGCAGCGGCCTGCCCCGCGCACGCATACGATATCGCCCATGTCGACACCCACCCCCAAGCGCGCCGCCGCCAGCGCGCAACGCCCGAGCCTGCGCGAACGCTTCGATGCGATGCGCAATCTGCGGCCGTTCCTGAAACTGATCTGGCAGACCAGCCCCGGCCTGACGCTGACCAGCCTGGGTCTGCGCCTGATCCGCGCGTTCCTGCCGGTGGTGATGCTCTACATCGGCAAGCTGATCATCGACGAGGCGATCCGCCTCGTCGGCGCGGGTGTCGCCTTCGACGATCTCGCCACCGCCTGGCACGGCGGCGCGCTGGATCATCTGGCGTGGCTGCTCGCGCTGGAGTTCGCCCTGGCGATCGGCTCCGATCTGCTCGGCCGCATGGTCAGCTACGCCGACAATCTGCTGTCGGAGCTGTTCACCAACGCGACCAGCGTGCGTCTGATGGAGCATGCGGCGACGCTCGATCTCGAGGACTTCGAAGATCCCGAGCTGCAGGACAAGCTCGACCGCGCGCGCCGGCAGACGATGGGCCGCATGAACCTGATGGGCCAGCTGTTCGGCCAGGTGCAGGACGCGATCACCGTGGTGAGTTTCGCGATCGGCCTGATGGTCTACGCGCCGTGGCTGATCCTGCTGCTGGCGATCGCACTGATCCCGGCCTTCATCGGCGAATCGCACTTCAACGCGCTCGGCTACACGCTCAATTTCCAGTGGACGCCCGAGCGCCGCCAACTCGAATACGTGCGCCAGACCGGCGCCAGTCTGGAGACCGCGAAAGAGGTCAAGATCTTCGGCCTGCACCGGTTCCTGATCGACCGCTACCGCACGCTCGCCGACGGCTTCTTCCTGGCCAATCGCTCGCTGGCACGGCGGCGCGCGATCTGGGGCACGCTGCTGGCCGCGCTCGGCACGCTGGGCTACTACGTCGCGTACGCCTATATCGCCTGGCGCACGGTGCGCGGCGATTTCACGATCGGCGATCTGACCTTCCTCGCCGGCAGTTTCCGCCGCCTGCGCCAGTTGCTGGAAAGCCTGCTGGTCGGCTTCTCGCAGGTCGCCGGGCAAGCGCTGTATCTCGACGACCTGTTCTCGTTCTTCGCGATCGAACCCGAGATCATTTCCCCGGCCGATCCGGTGCCGTTCCCGCAGCCGATCCGCGCAGGCTTCGTGTTCGAGAACGTGGGGTTCCGTTATCCCGGAGCGACACGCTGGGCGGTGCGGCATCTCGATTTCACCCTGCAGGCGGGTGAGGTGCTGGCGCTCGTCGGCGAGAACGGCGCGGGCAAGACCACGCTGGTCAAACTGCTGGCGCGTCTTTACGACCCCGACGAGGGCCGGATCCTGCTCGACGGCCGCGATCTTCGCGACTACGACCTCGACGCGTTGCGCGCGAACACCGGCGTGATCTTCCAGGACTTCGTGCGCTATCACCTGACCGCCGGCGAGAACATCGGCGTCGGTCGCATCGAGGCGATGGGCGACGACGCGCGCATCCAGGACGCCGCGCGCCGCTCGATGGCCGACGAACTCATCGCCGGCCTGCCCGGTGGCTACGACCAGCTGATCGGCCGGCGCTTCAAGACCGGTGTCGATCTGTCCGGCGGCCAGTGGCAGAAGATCGCCATCGCCCGCGCCTACATGCGCGAGGCGCAGGTGATGATTCTCGACGAACCCACCGCGGCGCTTGACGCACGCAGCGAGTTCGAAGTGTTCCGCCGCTTCAAGGAGCTGTCTGAGGAGCGCACCGCTGTGCTGATCTCCCACCGGTTCTCGAGCGTGCGCATGGCGGACCGCATTCTCGTACTGGAACAGGGGCGCATCGAGGCGAGTGGCACGCATGCCGAGCTGATGACGCAGGGCGGGCGTTATGCCGAGCTGTTCGAGTTGCAGGCGGCGGGGTATCGGGATCCCTGAGTTCGGGCGGTGTGCCGTGTTGTTCGCACGGTTTTGGGCTTCGGCTTCGGCTTTGGCTTCGGCTTTGGCTTTGGCGCTCAGTCTTTGAACTTGGGAGCCGTTTAGCGAGCCGAGCACCGCAGTCTGACGCGGCCGAAGAGGCGCCCATGTCTGAGCGCAGCGAGTTTGGGCGCCGTGCCGCGTCAGGCGAGGCGCGCAGGGAACCGACGCGGCTTCATAGCGTCGGCTCGCGCCCGGCGAGAGGACTTTTTGGTTCCTTTTTGGTCCTTCAAAAAGGGACTCGCACGCGCAGCGGGCGAAAGCCCTGCAATTGGTTTCGAATTTAGAAAGTAGATGCCGGAGCAGGAACAGGGCTTCCGCGCTGTTGCGCGGCTTACTCTTGTCTTACCAAAAGTAAGCAAAAACGCCGTCGCCGGGCGCGAGCCGACGCGATGAAGCCGCGTCGGTCCCCTGTGCTTCTCGGTCAGCGGGGCACGCAGCCCAAACTCGCTACGCTCAGACATGGGCTGCTCTCCGACCCCGCCGCCCTGCGATGCTCGGCTCGCTGAACGGCTCGCAAGATCCAGAGCTGAAAAGCCGAAGCCGAAGCAACGCAAACACCCGCCTGCGCGCAGCTCAGATCAAGAACTGCACGACAACATCGAACACCCCGCCTTCGTACGCGCCCACTCCGGCCGGCGCGCCGCAAACCGCTCGTTCCCCGGTTGATCGGTATACGGACGCCGCAGCACCTCCAACAATTCACCGATCGGCGCCACGTCACCCTGCGTGGCCGCTTCGATGACCTGCTGCAACAGGTAATTGCGCGGCACGTAGCGCGGGTCGGCCGCCTGCATGCGCGCGCGTCGCGCCCCGGGTTCGAGCGCGTCGGCCGCGATGCGCGCGGCATACGCCTGCAGCCAGGCCTCGAACTCCGCGTCCAGCGCGTCACCCTTGGCCGGGTCGTAGAACGCATCGCGCATCGGTGCCAGCGACGGCGTCGCCGGATCGAGGTCGGCGAGCCCGCGGAACCACAGCGTCATGTCGACCTCGCCGGCCTGCAGCAGCCCGTGCAGCCGCTGCATCAGTTCGACATCCGCATCGCCCGCGTCCGACAGCCCCAGCTTCGCGGCAATGTTCGCGCGATCGAGCGCGGCGTACGACGCGGCATAGGCATCGAGACCGGCCTGCAGCGGCGCGACATCCCCGAACAGCGGTGATAGCGCCTGCGCCAGACGGCCGAGGTTCCAATGGGCGATCCGCGGCTGCCAGCCGAAGCGGTAGCGGCGGCCCTGTGCGTCCGTGGTGTTGGGCGTCCAGTCCGGGTCGTAGTCGTCGATCCAGCCGTAGGGGCCGTAGTCGATGGTCAATCCGAGAATCGACATGTTGTCGGTGTTCATCACGCCGTGCACGAAGCCGACGCGCATCCAGCCGGCGACCATGGTCGCCGTGCGCGTGCAGACCTCCGCGAACCAGTCGGCGTACAGCGACTCGCCCTGGCCGCCCAGATGCGGGAAATCGCGCGCGATCGTGAAGTCGACCAGCTGCCGCAGCAGCGCGACATCCCCGCGGGCATACGGCAGTTCAAAATGACCGAAGCGGATGAACGATGGCGCCACGCGGCAGACGACTGCGCCAGGCTCCGGCGCGGCATGCCCGTCGTAAAACATGTCGCGCACCACCGCATCGCCGGTGGCGACCAGCGACAACGCCCGCGTCGTGGGCACGCCGAGATGCTGCATCGCCTCGCTGCACACGAATTCGCGGATCGACGAGCGCAGGACAGCGCGGCCATCGGCGGTGCGCGAGTACGGCGTCGGCCCGGCGCCCTTGAGCTGCAGTTCCCAGCGCTCGCCGGCGGCAGTGCTGCCCTCGCCCAGCGTGATCGCGCGACCGTCGCCGAGCTGCCCGGCCCAGTGGCCGAACTGGTGCCCGCCGTAATTCCCGGCGTAGGGCTGCATGCCGGCTACGAGCGCATTGCCGCCGAACACCGATGCGAATTTCGGCGATGCCACGGTGGCCTCGTCGAACCCCAGGGCCTGGGCCATGTCCGCCGAGTGCGCGAGCAAGCGCGGTGCAGCCACGGGCGTGGGCAGCACCGGCGACCACAACGCGCCTTCGACCTGGCGTCGGCGCGCGCCGGCTTCGAGATCGCCCGGAAGCTCACGTACGAGGCGGTTGTCGAATCGCAGGCCGTGCGCGAGCCCGACCTCGGGCAGCGCGGTGTCCGGATGCAGGCTCATCGGCCGAGGGTGAACGGGCTACCGGTCGCCAGCGCACGCTGGTAGGCCGGCCGCGCGTGGATGCGTTCGACGAACGCCTGGATGTGCGGCCCGACATGCGTGCCGGCGCGCGCGACGGCCGCTTCCAGCGGGAAGCTCATCTGGATGTCGGCGGCGGTGAAGCGTTCGCCGGCGAACCAGGCATGCGCGCCGAGTTCGGCCTCGATGTATCCCAGATGGGTCGCCAGCTGCGGTCCGACGAAGGCCCGCATTGCCTTGTCGGCAATGCCGCGGGCAATGGGCTTGGCAAAGAACGGCACCGGCGCGCTGCGGATCCGCGCGAACACCAGCGTCAACAGCAGAGGCGGCATCGCCGAGCCTTCGGCGTAATGCAGCCACTGGCGATAGCGCAGACGCTCGTCTTCATCGTCCGGCGCCGGCGACAGCGCGTGTCCGGGGTCGAAGCGCTCGACCAGGGCCTCGATGATCGCCCCCGATTCGACCAGCATCCGGCCGTCCAGCTCGACGACCGGCGACTTGCCCAGCGGATGCAGGCCGCGCAGGGCCTGCGGCGCCAGCATCGTCTTGGGATCGCGCGCGTAGCGGACGACCTCGTAGGGCTGGCCCAGTTCTTCCAGCAGCCACAGCACGCGCTGCGAGCGCGAGTTGTTCAGGTGATGCACCCGGATCATCGGGATCTCCGTCGGGGCAGCGTGCCCGGTTGCGCCCATGATGCGCCGACAGGCGTCGAAGGCCCGAGACATCCACGCTTGCGATCACCCTCACGTGAACAGAAGCTTTGGCGTATTCAGGCACGCAGCGACTGCGGCCGGCGGCGGAGCGGCCCGCCCGCTACACTATGCGGTTCCCCGACCGGCCCTGCGCCGGCGCTACGAGAGACAGCATCATGAGCGCCGAGTCGCCCATCACGCCCCAAGACGCCCCCAAGTTCACCGATCTCGCCCTGCCTGAGACCCTGCTGCGCGCGCTGACCGCGGTCGGCTACGAGTCGCCGTCGCCGATCCAGGCCGCGACCATTCCGCCGCTGCTCGAAGGCCGCGACCTGCTGGGCCAGGCCCAGACCGGTACCGGCAAGACGGCCGCGTTCGCGCTGCCCGTGCTGGCGCGCATCGATCCCGCCCAGCGCAAGCCGCAGGCGCTGGTGCTCGCGCCGACGCGCGAACTGGCGATCCAGGTGGCCGAGGCCTTCCAGAAGTACGCGGCCTTCATGCCGGGCTTCCACGTGCTGCCGATCTACGGCGGCCAGGGCTACGCCCAGCAGCTGAGCGCGCTCAAGCGCGGCGTGCAGGTCATCGTCGGTACGCCCGGCCGCGTCATCGACCATCTCGACCGCGGCTCGCTGGATCTGTCCGAGCTGCGCGCCCTGGTGCTCGACGAAGCCGACGAGATGCTGCGCATGGGCTTCATCGACGACGTCGAGGCGGTGCTGAAGAAGACCCCGGACACGCGCCAGGTCGCGCTGTTCTCGGCGACGATGCCGAGCCAGATCAAGCGCATCGCCCAGACCTATCTGAAAAATCCCGTCGAGATCGCGATCAAGGCGACCACGACGACGGCCGCCAACATCCGCCAGCGCTACTGGATGGTCAGCGGCGTCAACAAGCTCGACGCGCTGACCCGCATTCTCGAGGCCGAGCCCTTCGACGCGATGATCATCTTCGCGCGCACCAAGCTGGCGACCGAGGAACTGGCGCAGAAGCTGTCGGCGCGTGGCCTGTCGGCCGCGGCGATCAATGGCGATCTGGACCAGAAGCAGCGCGAGCGTGCGATCCAGAACCTCAAGGACGGCCGTCTCGACGTGCTGGTGGCGACCGACGTCGCCGCGCGCGGCCTGGACGTCGACCGCATCAGCCACGTGCTGAACTACGACATTCCCTACGACACCGAAAGCTACGTGCACCGCATCGGCCGCACCGGCCGCGCCGGTCGCAGTGGCGAGGCGATCCTGTTCGTGGCCCCGCGCGAGCGCGGCATGCTCGGCGCGATCGAGCGCGCGACGCGGCAGAAGATCGAGCAGATGCAGCTGCCGAGCGTCGAGACCGTCAACGAAGCGCGCGTGTCCAAGTTCCTCGAGAAGATCACCACCGCGCTGGGCAGCAGCGAGCTGGGCATGTTCCGCGAGCTGATCGAACGCTACGAGCGCGAGCACAACGTGCCGGCGGCCGAAATCGCCGCTGCGCTGGCCAAGGTCGTCCAGGGCGACACGCCGCTGCTGCTGGAGCCGCCGCGCAAGCCGGAGAAGCCCGCGTTCGAGCGAGAGTTCGTCGAGCGTCCGGGTGGCCGCGAGGCCTCGCGTAGCGCACGCGAACCGCGTGAAGCCCGTGAGCCGCGCGAACCGCGTGCGCCGCGCCCTGACACCGGTCCGCGCGATCCGGACGTCGGCATGGAGACCTTCCGCATAGAGGTCGGCTACGTGCACGGCGTGCAGCCGGGCAACATCGTCGGCGCGATCGCCAATGAAGCCGATCTCGAAAGCAAGTTCATCGGCCGCATCGACATCCGCGACGACTACAGCCTCGTCGACCTGCCGGAAGGCATGCCGCGCGAGCTGCTGGAGCATCTGAAGAAGGTGCGTGTCGGCGGCCAGCCGATCCGCATCCGCCGCGCCGAAGACGCCGACATGACCGCGGCCCCGCCGCGCGCCAAGCGTCCCTTCGGTGCGAAGCCCCCGGGTCACAAGCCCAGTGGTTTCAAGCCGGGCGGCCCGCGCAAGGGTCCGCCGCGTCGCGATCCGCGCTGAGGCTCCGGCCCGGCGCGCCTTTGACGTGATTCCGGCGCAAGCCGGAATCCAGTGACTGGCCGCCTCCGGTCGCGCGCCAAGGTACTGGATGACCCGCCGGGCGGCTGTTGAAAAACGCTCCCGGCGTGACTGGACAGTTGTCCGTTGAAGGCCGCCGGGATGGTGGCGTTGAAGGCGTGGTTCCTCTGCAGAAACACAGGGCACCGGATTCCCGGTACGCCCGCATGACGGTGTCGAGGGCGCGACGTTTCTGCCCGCCACAGAGGTTCAAGGCGCTGGATCCCGGCCTTCGCCGGGATGACGGTGCTGGAGGCGAGGCTTTTTGCCTCCCGCAAAATTCCAAGGCGCTGGATCCCAGCTTGCGACGGGATGACGATGTCGTGGCTTCCTGCCTTCCTCAGGGTTCAGACCATCCGGTGCTGGCTTTCGTCGGAATGACGGTGTCGAAGGCGTGGCGTTCTGCTGCCCCTGGCGTCTCGAGGCGCTGGTGAACAGCCATTCGGTTGTTGAAGCGCGCTTCCGGCGTGATCCGACAGTCGTCCATTGAAGGCAGCCAGGACAACGGCGAACCGCTGCGATGGCGACGCGCCGTGAGGCATCGCGCGACCATGCCCTCTAGAATCGCCCCATGCCCCGCATTCTCGTCTTCCAGCATGTCGCCGCCGAACCGCTGGGCACGCTCGATCCGCTGATCCGCCGGCGCGGTCACCGCATCCGCTTCGTCAATTTCGAACGCGAGCCGGAGGCGCAGCCGACGGTGGATCGCTATCGCGGGCTGGTGGTGCTCGGCGGGCCGATGAACGTCGAGGAACGCCACGCGCGCCCGCATCTGTTGACCGAGCTGCGCGCGATCGAGCGCATGCTCGAACTCGGCCGTCCGGTGCTGGGGATCTGCCTCGGCGCGCAACTGCTCGCGCATGTGCTGGGCGCGCCCGTGCGTCGTATCGAGCGGCCGGAGATCGGCTGGTATCCGCTGCACACGACCGACGCCGGCCGGGCCGATCCCGTGCTGGCGCCGCTGGGCAGCGCGTCATCGGTGTTCCAGTGGCACGGTCGCCATTTCGAGGTGCCGGCCACGGCCGTGCATCTGGCCCGCACCGACAGCTGCGAGCAGCAGGCCTTCCGCTACGGCGACAACGCCTACGGGTTCCAGTTCCATCTCGAAATGGACCAGCCGCTGATCGAGCGCTGGCTGGCGACGCCGGCCTATCGCGACGAGCTGGCCGCCTCCGGCCTCGCCCACGACGCCGAGGCGATCCGCACGCTGACCCAGCGGCACATCGCACCGATGCAGGCGCAGGCCGGCGCGGTATTCAACAATTTCCTCGATCTGGTCGGCCGTCCCGACCGGCGCTACGTCCTGCCGTCGCGCGAGTTCGGCTGAGGCATAGCCGCGGCTCGATTCCTGCAGCTGCGCGCGCGTGACGCGGCGGTCCCGGTCGCACCAGCGATCATGCGACCGGCCACTCGCCAGCGCGCGGTGCGCATCTGCAGACGCTGACAATGCATCGACTGCATTGCCGGCCGACACCTACGGCAGCGGCAGATCCGGCAGGGAAATCTCCGGCATCCGCACGTCCGGGCCCAGTACGTAGATCACCTCGCCCAGCGGTGGCCAGCCGAAATACGGCGCCAGCCACCAGTAGGCGGCGATCACGATCAGCACCGTGACGATCAGCCGCAGCACCACGCCGGCGACCTTGAACGCCAGCCAGATGCCGAGCACCACTAGGACGAAACCGAGCCAGCTCATGCTGGCACGCCGTCCTGCAGCGGACGCAGCTCTGGATC
Source organism: Luteimonas sp. Soil_C_5 (assembly GCF_057656615.1). Classification (NCBI taxonomy): domain Bacteria; kingdom Pseudomonadati; phylum Pseudomonadota; class Gammaproteobacteria; order Lysobacterales; family Lysobacteraceae; genus Luteimonas; species Luteimonas sp. Soil_C_5. The sequence continues at coordinate 322,243 of NZ_JBDGKA010000001.1, read as the reverse complement.
CAGTGCAACGCGGTCGTCGAATACGAAACAGCGGCCGTCGTAGCCGAAGCCGCCGACCTGTTCGAAGTAACCGAGGATGCCGCCATCGAGCTGCAGCACGTTGTCCATGCCGTCGGCGCGCATCCACAGCGCCGCCTTCTCGCAGCGGATGCCGCCGGTGCAGAAACTCACCACGGTCGCGTCGCGCAATGCCTCGCGATGCGGGGCGAGCGCACCGGGCAGTTCGGTGAAGTTGTCGATCGGCAAGGTCAGCGCGCCTGAGAACGTGCCGAAGCCGAACTCTTCGCGGTTGCGCGTATCGAGCAGCACGAGGCGCTTGCCGGCATCGTCATGGCCCTGCGTGATCCAGCGCGCCAGCGTGTCGGGCGTCACGTCCGGCGCACGCGCGGGCGCTGCGACCGGCATCGCTTCGGGTTTTCGGAAGCTGATGATCTCGGGCTTGACCTTGACCTTGAGCCGCGCGAACGGCACCGCATCGCTGCCGCTGCGCTTGACCTGCAGCGTCGCGAAACGCGCATCCCCGCGCACGGCATCGATCAGCGCATCGATGGCCTCGATGCGACCGGCGAGGAACAGGTTGATCCCCTCGGGCGCGACCAGCACCGTGCCGCGCAGCTCGCCCGCCTCGGCCAACGCGTGCAGCCACGCGGCGACGGCGTCGGGCTCGTCGATGACGACGAAGTGGTAGGCGGCGAGGTTGTCGATCATGCGGGGAATTGTAGCGGGGGGCGGGCTTCACCCTGCCTCGAATCTCGGCAGTCGATGTCCCCCGGTGAGCCCCGGAGGCCGCTGCTTCGAGCGCAGAACAGTGGCCTGGGAGTCGGCGGGAAGATCCTGCGGCCCGTTCTTGAACGGGCCGCAGAGAATCGTCATCCCGGCAGCCTTCAACGAACGACTGTCCGGTCGCGCCGGAAGCGCGCTTCAACAGCCGAATGGCTGTCCATCCAGCGGCTTCCAGCATCCGGAACGCATCGCGCCTTCAGGGCACCGGATTCACGGCCTGGATGGACCTGCGTCCGTCAGAGGCCGGCGGGATGACGGCGTTGAAAGGGGGACGGGACCTGCATCTGTCCCGCCCCACCCATGCGCCTCAGCGCTCGTAGTTCTCCCGCACGAAGCGGTCGAACAGGCGCACGCCATATGCCGAGGCACCGGCCGGCGTCGTCGACAGTTCGTTGCCGTCGCGCCAGGCCATGCCGGCGATATCCAGATGCGCCCACGAACGGCCAGCATCGATCCACTCGCCGATGAAATGCGCGGCCGTGCCCGAGCCCGGGCGTCCGCCGCCGTTACGCATGTCGGCGATCGGCGATTCCAGCAGCTTGCCGTAGCCCGGATGCATCGGCATGCGCCAGACCGGCTCGCCGGCGGCTTCGCCTGCACGCTCCAGCTGTGCGGCCAGCGCGTCGTCGCGGGTAAACAGGCCGGCATAGTCGTTGCCCAGCGCGGTGACGATGGCGCCGGTCAGAGTGGCGATGTCCACGATCACGCGCGGGTTGTCCTGACGCTGCACGTACCAGAGCGCGTCGACCAGCACCATGCGGCCTTCGGCATCGGTACTGATGACTTCGTACGTCTTGCCGGCCGCGGTGCGGATCACGTCGCCCGGACGCGTGGCCGAACCCGAGGGCATGTTCTCGGCCAGCGCGGCGACCGCGACGGCGTTGACGTTGGCGTTGCGGCCGGCCAGTGCGAGCACGGCGCCCGTCGCGCTGGCGGCGCCGGTCATGTCGTACTTCATGCGCCACATGTTCTCGCTGGGCTTGATCGAGATGCCGCCCGAATCGAAGGTGATGCCCTTGCCGACGAACGCCACCGGCGCCTCGCCGCGCGCGCCGCCGTTGTAGCGCACGATCATCATCCGCGGCGGCCGCACGCTGCCCTGGCCCACGGCCAGCAGGCTGCCCATGCCCAGGCGTTCCATCGCCGGGACGTCCAGCACTTCGATGCTGATGTTCGGCTTGCCGGCGAACGCAGCCCGCGTGCGCGCGACGAATTCTTCGGGATACAGCGCATTGGCCGGCTCGGTCACCAGATCGCGGGCGAACGCGACGCCCTCGGCCACCGCCTTCCAGTCACCGTCCCAGCTGCGCGCCGCAGCGGCGCCTTCGGGGCTGCGGACGACCAGGGTGCCCTCGCCTGCGCGCGCCGTGTCGGCATCGCCGCCGGTACGATATTTGTCGAATCGGTACTGGCCGAGCGCGGCGCCGAACGCCAGCTGCGCCGCGGCGCCGGATTCCGCGCCCTCCCACAGGACATCGACCTGCGGCGCGCGGCTGCGTGCGGCGAAGCGACCGATGTGGCCGCCGACGTCCTCGATGCGGCGCGCATCCGCCGCGCCTTCGCCGGTGCCGACCAGCAGCACGCGATCGAACCCCGCAATCCCCGGCAGGTCCAGCTGGCTGTCGGCCTTGCCGCTGAAACCGGCGGCGGTCACCGCGCGCGTCAACGCGCCCTGGCTGGTGGCATCGATGCGCGCGAACGCGCCGTCACGCGCAGCGCCTTCCGCCACCTGGGGCACGGCCAGCACCAGCGTGCCGCCGGTCGGAGCCTCGGCCGCGTCGAAGCGGATGTCGCGCTGGGCGGCGGCTGGCAGGGCGGTCAACGCGGCGATCAGCACGATCGGGGCGACGAACAGGGGGCGTGACGGCGTGCGGTGTGCGCGCATGGAATCTCCGGGCAATGGCTGGGGTCTGCCGCGCATGGGCGCGGGCAGCGGAAGACTTTAACAATTCCGGCGCCGACACCGGTTCTGTCGATGCGCATTGCGGGGTAGTCCGGTCGACACCCGCCACAGCGGAACCCCAGGCGATTGCCGTGTTCGACGACACCTGCGGCAACTGGATCCAGCTCTACCAGGACCTCGACGACGCGTGAGCCGCGGGCCTCAGGCCTTCGGCGTCCCGTCCCGCGTGAGATGGCGCGACGCCCACATGTTGTCGACGAGGTTGGGATAGCGCCGACCGGCCTCGTCCGCACGCTGGCGTGCCGCGTTCTTCTGCGCATCCGTCAGATGCCCGCGCGCCGCCTTGGGCTTCGGGTTCGGTCGTGTCCACGGGGCAGTCTTCGGCCTGGGTGTGCTGCGGTCGGGCGGCGTGGCCATGACGGACTCCGGGGTCTGCCACCGATGCCGCAGTGCGGACAGGTGACGGGCAATGCGGACGCGCAGCTTCGCGATGCCGGCGTCGTGGCCCGGTGACGCGGTGCAGGCCCGCGGTCAGCGCGAGAGCATGTACCCGGGCACGGCCAGCAATCCCAGCAGGAACAGGATCGCGACGACGATGCCGGCGAAGCGCACCGGATCCCGACGGACGATGTCACCGAAGGTCTCGGCCGTCCCGTCGCGTTCGGCCTGCGCCTGTTCTTCGCGCGCACGCGCCTGACGGCCGCCCTGGTACTCGGCCATCAGCCGCTTGGCTTCGGGCAGATCCTCGTTGTTGCGCAGCCAGATGCCGCCCTGGGAAATGCCGAACGGGCTGGGACGGGTCTGGTACCACTCGAGCCGCGCCGCGTCGAGAAACGCACGGACATCGGCAGCTTCGTCCTCGGGCACGTAGCGCAGGTTGAGCAGGAGTTTGGCCATGCGGCAGATGATACCGCGCCGCTTCCGCAGGCTCAGCGTTTGGTGGTCACCGCGCGTCGCAGGTTGTGCCGGGCCTGCGTATCGAAACGCGCATGGAAACCGTCGTCGAAATAGATCCGCTCACGCGCCAGCAGGCCCTTGAGAAACCGGCGCCGGTTCAATGTGTACAGCCAGCGCGGCACGTGCCGGTACTCGGCGGCGATGCCGCGGTCATAGGCGTCGAACGCCGCCGGGTCCGCGCCGAGGATCGCCATGTCGCAATCGAGAAAGCGCCTCGTGTCGTCGCCGATCGCATCGGCGCCGAAATCACCGGCGACGTGGCGACCATGGGCCGCGGTCGCTTCGATCAGACCGACCACGCGGGGGATGTCGATGCCGGCATCAGGCAGATGCTGGGCGATCGCCCCGGCCGCCATCGCCGCCGAGCGCGCTTCGTTGTCTTCGCGGCGCGCGTCATAGATGGCGTCGTGATACAGGATCGCGAGATACACCTCGGCCGGCTGCGCCCAGCCCGTTGTCTCCGCCACTTCCGCGTACAGCCGCAGCAGCGCCTCGACGTGCGCGAACGAGTGATAGGCGCGGGGCGGCTGCACGTAGGCGACCTCGAGGGCAGCGCGCATCGCCGGCGGCAGCGCGACCGGGGGCTGCAGTGCGGGCGTGTCGCTCATCCCGCGCTCCACGGACGCACCACCATCAGCGCACCTACGCAGACCAGGCCCGCGCCGGCGAGCCGCATGAGATCGACCGGACGCGCCGGCGACAGCACGCCGAAGTGGTCGACCAGCAGTGAGCCCACGACCTGTCCGAACACGATCAGGCAGATCAGTCCGGCCGCACCCAGCCGCGGCACCAGCAGCGTGCCGCAGAACACGAAGGCCGCGCCGATCACGCCGCCCAGCCACAGCCAGGGCGGCAGCGTGGCCAGGTCGCGCAGACTGGGCCACGGCGTGCGCGACACCGTCAGCACCACCCCCAGCACCAGGGTGCCGACCGCGAACGAGACGAAGGACGCGAACAGCGCGCCCTGGGTGAGTGCGCCGAGCCGCGCATTGAGCACCGCCTGCAGCGGCAGCACCATGCCGACGATCGCGGCCAGCGCGACGCTGCCCAGCCACCAGGTATTCATTGCGCGCTCCACTTCGAGATCGCGGCCAGTCTAAGGCGTGCGGTCCACAGGCACGGGGGGGTCGCGCGGCAGCGACAGCAGCGCGCCCAGGCTCAACAGTGCGGCCGCGGCGAGATACCAGCCCACCGCGTGCAGGCCGTAGCGTCCTGCCAGCCAGGTCGCGATGTACGGCGCCAGCGACGCGCCGAAGATGCCCGCCAGATTGAACGCCAGCGACGCGCCGGTGTAGCGCACGGCGGTGGGGAACTGCTCGGCTAGCATCGTGCCAACCGGCCCGTAGGTCAGGCCCATCAACGCCAGGCCCAGCATCAGGAACGCGAGCACGCCCACGGTGCTGCCGGCCACGAACAGCGGCGAAAACGCCAGGCCGAACAGCAGGATCAGCACGCTCGCGACGATCATCGCGCGGCGCCGGCCCACGCGGTCCGCGTACAGCGCGGCGATCGGGATCGTCGCCGCGAAGCACAGCACGCCGACCAGCTGCAGCACGAGGAAACGCTCGCGCGAATAGCCCAGCTGCGCGGTGCCCCAGCTCAGCGCGAACACCGTCATCAGATAGAACAGCACGAAGGTCGCCAGCGCCAGCAGGGTGCCGGCCACGACGCCGCGCCATTCGTGCACCAGCACGTCGCGGATCGGCAGACGGACGCACTCCTGGCGATCGAGCACCTTCTGGAAATCGGGCGTCTCGTGGATCTTCAGCCGCACCCACAGGCCGATGAGCACCAGCACGGCGCTGGCGAGAAACGGAATGCGCCAGCCCCAGGACAGGAAGGCGGCATCGTCCATCACCGCCGTCAGCAGCAGGAAGGAACCCGTCGCGAGGAAGAAGCCGATCGGCGCGCCCAGCTGCGGGAACATGCCATACCAGGCGCGCTTGCCTGGCGGCGCGTTCTCGGTCGCCAGCAAGACCGCACCGCCCCACTCGCCGCCCAGCCCCAGGCCCTGTCCGAACCGGCACAGCGCCAGCAGAAGAGGCGCCGTGACGCCGATCTGGGGATGCGTGGGCAACAGGCCGATGAGCACCGTGGAGATCCCCATCGTCAGCAGGGCCGCGACGAGGGTCGCCTTGCGCCCGACGCGGTCGCCGTAATGCCCGAACACCGCCGAGCCGATCGGCCGCGCGAAGAACGCCAGCGCGAATGTGGCCAGCGACTGCAGCACACCGGACGCGGGATCCGCCGACGGAAAGAACAGCGCCGGGAACACCAGCACCGCGGCGGTGGCGTAGATGTAGAAATCGAAGAACTCGATCGTCGTGCCGATCAGGCTGGCAAACAGCACACGGCGGCGATCGGTGCGGGGCGCGGGGGCGGTTTCGGGCGCGGAGATGTTCATCGCCCGATGATGCCAGAGGCGACCCGTCCGATTGCAGTGCCCTGCCCGCCACGACGGCCAGCACCATTACAGGAACAAAAAAAAACCGACCGGCAGAACCGGTCGGTTTCTAGGGCATCGCATCGTTCAGGCCGGCAATGCGCGATGCATCGGTGCCGGCCTGCAGACGCGCACCGTCAGCGGATTACTTCGCTGCCTTCATCGCCTTCTTGCGGGTGCGCATCACGTCGTGGCAGGCGCGGACTTCCGGCAGCAGACGCACGACGACGTCACGCGCGGCCGGCGGCGTGTCGGCATCACGCGCAGCTTCGTCGAAGGCTTCCAGCAGGCGGTCTTCCGACTCTTCCAGTTCGGCAACGTAGCCGTATTCCTTGTCACCCAGCGTGGCGCGGAGCTTGCCGTACATCTGCTGCATGCTGCCGACCATCGTGCCGGAATCTTCCGGCGTACCGCCCGCGGCCTGCACCGCAGCGCTGAGCTCGTTGACGATCTGCGCCTTGTTGGTGGCGATGCGGGCGAATAGCGTCTTCAGCTCGGCATCGTCGATCTTCTGCGCGGCCTCTTCGTAGAACTCCTTGCCGTCGCGGGCAATCGAAATGAGGTCGTTCAGGGTATTCGCGGTCTTGTTGCTCATCGTGAGGGATCTCCCAATATGTGATCGGAGCGGCGCATCGCCGGCGTGGCCGGGGGCCGCATCGTCCAACGCAGGCAATGCGATGCATCGGTGCGTGGATCGATGGCGACACGCTATCGATGCGCGACGCAAGGAGGCGTGACGCGCAGGCGACGGCCGCGTGAATCCAGTGCGTCCATCACGCTGCAAATGCCCTGCGGATTACCAGTCAGGCGCACGCTGGATCCAACGCGGCGCAAGAAAAAACCGCGCCGGATTTCGGCGCGGTTCTGTGGGACGACGTGCGACGCGTCTTCAGCGCGCAGGCGTCGCCTGCTCCGGCAGCGGATAGTCGATCTCGTAGGCCGGCGGTTCACCGCCGCGTCCGGTCAGGTAATGCGTCATCCACTGCATCAGACGCAGCGAATAGTCGTAACGCGATGCACCGCGCGTGTTGCCGTGACCTTCGCCCGGATACAGCACCAGACGCACCGGCGCCTGGCCGGCGAGCTGCAGGTAGCGGTACAGCATGTAGGACTGCATCACCGGTACGCGCGGATCGGCTTCACCGTGCAGGATCAGCGTCGGCGTACGCGACTTCTGCGCGTGGGTGATCGGGCTGGTCTGGCGATACATGTCCGGGTTGTCCCACGGCCAGCTGCGCATGTGCACGAGGTGCTGTTCGCGCGGAATGTCGCCGGTGGTGACCAGGCTGGCCTGGTCCGAGATGCCGACGAACATCACCGATGCCGCGAAGCGCTCGCTGTAGTACGTCGCGCCCCAGGCACTCGCGTATCCGCCGTAGGACCCACCGGTGATGCCGACCTTGTCGCGATCGACCAGGCCGATGTCGATCAGGTGATCGACGCCGTCCACCAGGTCGTCGAACTCCTCCATGCCCGGGCGACCCTGGCCCAGCTTGGAGAACGCCAGCCCGCGGCCGGTGCTGGACCGGTAGTTCGGAAAGAACGACGCGAAGCCGCGTGCGGCCGCGACCTGCGCGGGCTGCGCATACGAGTTCAGCCACGCGTTCGAGTAATGCGCTTCCGGGCCGCCGTGCACGACCAGGATCAACGGAACGCGCGCGTTGCCGCGCCGCTCGAGCGGATGCACCAGCAGGCCTTCGAGTTCGAGCCCGTCGCGCGCGGTGTAGCGCACGACTTCCTGGCGCGCCAGACGCACATCCTTGAGCCAGGGATTGCTGTCGGTCAGGCGACTCGCCTCACTGGCGCCCGCGGGCAGCAGGAAGACCTCGGACGGATGCTCGGGCGTGCTGCCGACCAGCGCGACCGCGCCGTTGGCCGCCACGCTGAGGCCCATGTGCACGGGCCCGGATGCGGCCAGGCGCGTGCGCTGTGTGCCGCCTTCGACATCGACCTCGGCCAGCCGGCTCTGCACGCCTTCCTGGCTGAGGAACACGAGCGTCGACGGGTCGCGCCAGGCGACGTTCCAGACGTGGCCTTCGAGGCCCGGCAGCAGATCGCGCTGTGCACCCCCGTCGCGACCGACCACCGTCAGTCGGCCTTCGCGCGGATCGTTTTCATCGGCCGCCGAGATCACCGCCAGATGCGCGCCGTCGGGACTCCATGCGATCTCGCCCAGCTTGCCGGGATTGTCGACGCGGCCGATCTCGCGCCCTTCGACCGAATACATGCGCACGCGCGCATCGACCATCGTGTCGTCGGTCAGCTGGCGCGGCGCGACGACGACCGCGAGGCGATCGCCGGCCGGGCTCCAGCGCACCGACTGCACGCTGCCTTCGATCTGGATGCGGCGCGGTTCGCCCTGGCCGCCGACATCGGCGATCCACAGTTCCACGGGGCGCCAGTCTTCCTCGTAGACCTTCTGGGTGAAGCCCTTGTCGCGCAGCGCCTTGCGCGCATCGCTTTCGCGCTGCACCGACAGCAGCGCGACCCGGCGACCATCCGGCGACAGATCGTAGGCGGTGATGTCGCCGCGCAGCTGCGCGGCCACGGTGGACTCGCCGCCCTGCAGCGGAATCGTGTAGACGCGGCGGCTCTCGTCACCTTCGCGCTTGGCGAGGTAGGCGATCGAGCGCCCGTCGGGCAGCCAGCGCGGCGCGGCCACGTCGACCTTGCCGGCGATGAAGGCACGGCTGGTGCCGGCCTGGTCGACCACGTGCAGCTCGCTGCGCGCGGGACCATCCGGATCCACGCCCAGCGTGCGCGGCACCGACAGCAGGTAGGCGACATTGGCGCCGTCCGGGCTCACCTGGGCCTGGGTGACCGCGCGGGTCTGCGCGATCTGCTCCAGGGTCATGCCGCGTGTCGTCGCCGACGCGCCTGTCGCCAGCACCAGTGCGCCGACGAGTCCCACGATCCAAGCTTGCATGCAACGGCCTCCGCGACCTTTGAACCAGTCCGGAACTGTGCCGGCCTTCGCCAGGCGACGCAATGCGGTGGCACCGTCGCGTGCACGCCTTCCAGTGCCTGCAGGCGCTGGACGTGCCCCGCTCAGCCGCGCGAAGCCAGCGTGCGATGGCGCACGATGCGCGTCGCGATCCGGTGCATCACGCCCGTCAGCAGGCCGTCGATCGCTGGCGGCACCCGCGCCACCAGCGCGTCGGCGTCCAGGTCCGGCAGGTCCCCACGCCATGCAAAGGCGACCCGGTTGCTCATCTTCGGCTCGTCGATCACCAGCACCTGCGCATCGCCGAAGGCCTGGCGCAGCTTGGCGACGTGCGTTTCGGGATCGCGCACGTAGAGGTTGCAGGCCAGCACGCCGTGCGCGGTCAGCGCGTCGCGGCAATCGTCGTAGAACGCCTGCGTGGACAGCACCGCGGGAATACCGCGTTCGTCGTAGCCGTCGAGCAGCAGGACATCGAACGCGTCGCGTCGGGCGGCCACGAAGCGCGCGCCATCGTCGACCACCACGTCCAGCCGGTCATCGTCGTCGGGGATGCCGAACTCGCGGCGCAGCGCCACCACGTGCGGGTTGTGCTCGACCACCTCAATCCGCGTCGCCGGCAATTGCGCGTGGGCGAATTTGACCTGCGAACCGCCGCCCAGCCCGACCATGCCGAGCACCCGCGGCCCCGGCTGCCACAGCAACGCCGCGAACATCGTGCGCGTGTAGTCGATCAGCAGCCGGCCGGGATCGCCGTCGACCATGCGGCTCTGCGTCTGGCTGCGGATGAACTGCAGCGACACGAAGCCCTCGTGCCGGCGGATATAGGGCCGGCGCATGCCGTCCGGCCCGTCGCCGCGCAGACGTCCGAGCAGACGGGCGAACCAGCCGCGCGACGGCGGCGCATCGTGTCGATCGCGCATCGTGTTCAGCGGTTCGACCAGCCGTGTGGCACGTGGCCGGCGGCGACGTGTGGGCGCGCGGACTCGATGTTGTGCTGCGAGTCGTCGAAGAAGATGTCGGCGCCGAATGCGTCGAGGAACGGGCCTTTCGGACGACCGCCGAGGAACAGCGCTTCGTCCAGACGCACGCCCCAGGCGCGCAGCGTGCGGATCACGCGTTCGTGTGCGGGCGCGGAGCGCGCGGTGACCAGCGCGGTGCGGATCGGTGCGCCCTTGCCGGCCGGATATGCGGCCTGCAGGTCGTGGAGCGCGGCGAGAAAGCCCCGGAACGGGCCGCCGGTCATTTCCTCGCGCGCGCGTTCGCGCTCGTGCTTGTGGAATGCGTCGAGGCCGCCCTCTTGCGACAGGCGTTCGCCCTCGTCGCCGAAGATCACCGCGTCGCCGTCGAACGCGATCCGCAGCTGATCGTTGCGATGCGCCGGTGCGCGCGCCGGAATGATCGTCGCGGCAGCAACCCCGTTCTCCAGTGCACGACGCACCGAATCGGGATTCGCCGACAGGAACAGCTGGGTGCCGAAGGGCTTGATGTAGGGCCAGGTCGGCTCGCCGGAGGTGAACGTCGCGCGGGTGATGCCCAGGTTGTGGTGCTGGATCGAATTGAAGATCCGCAGCCCGCTGTCGGCCGAATTGCGCGACAGCAGGATCACCTCGACGTGCGGCGCATCGGGCGGCGCGTCGATGTTCAGGGCCAGCAGCTTGCGCACCAGCGGGAACGCGATGCCCGGCTCGAGCACATCGTCCTCATGGGCGCGCTGGTGTTCGGCGTAGGCTTCGATGCCCTGCGCCTCGAACACCGCATGGCTGTCCTCGAGATCGAACAGGGCGCGGGTGGTGATCGCGACGGTGAGCGTGGGAACGGACAGGTCGGGCATGGCGGATCACAGAACGAAGGGGCGGCGGTGTCCGGCGGGGCATCGACGGTGCGAAGACCGTGAGGCGGCCGGAACGGCGTGCGCGAATTATGCGCGATCCCGGCATACGGGCCCCTGACCAACGGCACTGGGCCGCATCTGCGCGCAGGTGCAGCGTGGATCACAGTCCGCGCCACGAGGAATGCGCCATGTCACTGGTCCGCCTGTGTGCCCTCGCCCTGCTCGCGTTGCCGCTGTATGCGGGCGCCGTTCCGCCGGATGATGATCCCAACGCGGAAGCCCGCGGCATCGTCTGCGAGCTGCAGCGCATCGTCGCCCCGACCGGCGTGCAGGAAACGCATACCGTGCGGATCGGCGGCATCGACCAGGTGATCACGGTGCGCGGCATGGACCGCGCGAATCCGGTCCTGCTCTACGTCCACGGCGGACCGGCGGCGCCGATGATGCCGGCCTCATGGACGTTCCAGAGGCCATGGGAGGACTACTTCACCGTCGTGCAGTGGGACCAGCGCGCCGCCGGCCGCACGTTGCGGGCGAACGAGGCCGATGCGGTCGCGCCGACGATCGCGATCGACCGTTACGTCGGGGACGCGATCGAACTCATCGACTGGCTGCGCACGACCTACGGCAAGCGCAAGGTGATCCTGGTCGGTCACAGCTGGGGCAGCGTGATCGGTATGCGCGTACTGGCGGAAAAGCCCGAATGGCTGCATGCCTATGTCGGCATCGGGCAGATCATCCATCCCTGGACCGACGAAACCATCGGCTACGCGCATGCCCTCGAGGCCGCACGCGCCGAAGGCAACGCCACTGCCGCACGCGAACTCGAAGCGCTGGCGCCCTACCCCGGCGCCGATCTGCGGGGCGGTCGCATCGATGCACAGCGCAAATGGGTCATCCACTACGGCGGCCACAGCGCGTATCGCGACAACTCCGACTACTACTTCCGCGCGCAGCGGCTGTCGCCCGACTACACGCCCGAGGACCGGCGCGCGATCGCCGCCGGCAGCACGCTCACGCTCGACCGCATCCTCGGCGAGTGGCGCAGCGTCGATTTCCGCGGCCTGCAGCGCGTGCAGGCGCCGGTGGTGATGCTGCTGGGCCTGCACGACTACACCACGCCCTCGCAGCCGGTCGCCGACTGGATCGCCGCCGTGGAGGCGCCGTTCAAGCATGCGGCGTGGTTCGAGCATTCAGCGCATTTCGCACCGATCGAGGAACCCGGGCGCACCCTGATGACGCTGGTGCAGCGCGTGCGTCCACTCGCGGTAGCCGCGGGCGACGGGCCGCGTCTCGACGATTGAGCACGGCATATCGGGCGCCGCGTCAGATCCGGAGCGGGCGCCCCATCACGCCGCGTCGCATCGCCCGGTTCAGACCACGAACTGCTCGCTGAGGATGCGTTCTTCGAGGTTGTGCTCGGGATCGAACAGCAGGGTCACGGTATGCGTGTGCGACTCGTGGATCGTCACTTCGACCACGTCGCGGACTTCGTGCGAATCGGCGGTGACGCTGACCGGACGCTTGTAGGGATCGAGCACGCGGAATCGGACTTCGGTTTCGGCGCGCAGGATCGCGCCGCGCCAGCGACGCGGACGGAACGGCGCGATCGGCGTGAGTGCGACCACGCCGGCGCCCAGCGGCAGGATCGGGCCGTGCGCGGAAAAGTTGTAGGCCGTGCTGCCGGCGGCGGTCGACAGGATCACCCCGTCGGCGACCAGTTCTTCCAGCCGGGTGGTGCCGTTGAGATCGATGCGCAGGTGCGCGGCCTGGCGGGTCTGACGGAGCAGCGAAACCTCGTTGTAGGCCAGCGAGGTCACCCGCGTGCCGCCTTCGGTTTCCGCGGTCATCTCCAGCGGCCGCAGCACCGCGGGCTCGGCCGCGGCGATACGTGCGAGCAGTCCCTGGCCCGGCCCGGCTTCGCCACCGCGGTGCTGGTTCATCAGAAAGCCGACCGTGCCCAGCTTCATGCCGTAGACCGGTTTGCCGAGATGGCCGTGGCGATGCAGCGTCTGCAGCATGAAGCCGTCGCCGCCCAGCGGCACCAGCACGTCGGCATCGGCGGGTTCGTGCTGGCCGTGCAGGCCCGTCAGCGTGGACAGGGCGCGTTGCGCGTCCTCGGCCTGGCTGGCGACGAAGGCGATGCGGGGCGTTGCGGTCATCGGCGGGCCGGTGCTTGAACGACGGCGCGCAGCTTAACGCAGCCGATGGAAGGGCGTGTGCGCCACGCGCGGTCCGACGTGTTCAAGCGGGAACTTGCTCGCGTGCGATGTGCCGTAGGGATGCAAACCGTCGCGCACGCACGCGCTTCCATGCCGAGGATGGAAATGCTCCCTTCACGAAGCTCGTCCGCCTCTGACGCCGATGCGGCCGCTGCCTCATCAACCGCGCGATGCGGTTCCAATGCCAGCACGATCGCGCGGTGGGCATTACAAAAAGCCCCATCACTCACGAGCGCGACCCGGAAGCGGCATCAGGAGGGCGCACGCGGCGCCCTCCCGGTGCGATCTCAGCTGCGCTGCACGAGCTGCGACACGCGCTGCACCGCGACCGACGCGGTCGGATAGTCCAGCGCCTTCTGCGCAGCCAGTTCGCCGAGCATCGCCAGGGTGAAGCGCAGCGAGGCATCGTCGCGTGCGAGCCACGCGGCGACCTTCTCCTCCGGCGTCGTGCCCGGCATCCCCAGGATCTGGCTGACCAGGGCGCGCTGCTGCTCGGCCAGTTCCTCGCGCAGTACGCCGCGGGCGACCGCGTGCCAGCGGCCGTCGACTTCCAGCGCGTCGATCTGCTCGGCCAGCCACGGCAGATTCAAGGCCTCGCCGAGACGGAAGTGCAGACGTGCCACGTCGACCGGCTTCTGCTTGCGCTCGCTGGCGACCTCGATGATGTCGCAGGCCGCGTCCAGATACGGAAGCGCCGACAGCTGCTCGGCGAGATCCTCCGGCACGCCCTTGTCGATCCATGCCTGCAGGCTGGCGTCATGACCGGCGCGCTGGCTGTCGGCGATGATCTGCCGGCCATTGCGGATCGCATGGAAGCCGTCGTGGTAACGCTCCACGGCGGTGGTGATGTCCGGAATCGCACCGGGGCGTGCCAGCAGCCAGCGGGTGAACGCCCGCTGCAGGTTCCAGATCACCTGCAGGGCATCGACCTGCACCGATTCGGGCACCGTGCCGTCCAGGGCGTCGATCCGGTTCCACAGCGTCCGCGCCTCGATGGTCTCGCGGGTGATCGTGAACGCCTTGGCCACCTCGCCCGGCGAACGGCCGCTGTCTTCCTGCATGCGCATCAGGAAGGTCGCGCCCATGCGGTTGATCATCTGGTTGGTGACCGCGGTGGCGATGATCTCGCGCTTGAGCTTGTGGCCTTCCATCACCGGCGCGTACTTCTTCTGCAGCGGCTGCGGGAAATAGCGCTGCAGCTCGCGCGACAGGTAGGGATCCTCGGGAATGTCGGAGGCCAGCATCTGGTCGAACGCGACCAGCTTGGAATACGACAGCAGCACCGACAGCTCCGGACGGGTCAGCCCGAGGCCCTTGGCCTTGCGCTCGCCGATCTCGGCATCCGAAGGCAGGAATTCGATCTGGCGATCGAGCAACCCCTGCGCTTCGAGCGTGCGGATGAAGTGCCGCTTCGACCCCAGGCGCGCCACGCTCATCCGCTCCATCAGGCTCAGCGCCTGGTTCTGGCGGTAGTTGTCCCACAGCACCAGGCCGGCGACCTCGTCGGTCATCGACGCCAGCAGCTTGTTGCGGGCCGGCAGCGTCAGCTTCTTCGACTGCACGACATCGTTGAGCAGGATCTTGATGTTGACCTCGTGGTCCGAGGTGTCCACGCCGGCCGAGTTGTCGATGAAATCGGTATTGAGCAGCACGCCGTGCAGCGCCGCCTCGATGCGGCCCAGCTGGGTGAGGCCGAGATTGCCGCCCTCGCCTACCACCTTGCAGCGCAGGTCGCGGCCGTCGACGCGCAGTGCGTTGTTGGCGCGGTCGCCGACGTCGGCGTGGGTTTCGCCCGATGCCTTGACGTAGGTGCCGATGCCGCCGTTCCACAGCAGATCGACCGGTGCGCGCAGGATCGCGGACATCAGCTCGTTCGGGCTCATCGGCCCGGCGCCGCCTTCGATGCCCAACGCTTCGCGCGCCTCCGCCGACACCGGGATCGACTTGGCCGAACGCGGCCACACGCCGCCGCCCTTGGCGATCAGCGACTTGTCGTAGTCCTCCCAGCTCGAACGCGGAATCGCGAACATGCGCTGGCGCTCGGCGAACGAACGCGCAGCATCCGGATTGGGATCGATGAAGATGTGGCGGTGGTCGAACGCGGCGACCAGGCGGATGTGTTCGCTCAGCAGCATGCCGTTGCCGAACACGTCGCCGGACATGTCGCCGACGCCCACGGTGGTGAAGTCCTGGGTCTGCGAGTTGCGGTCCATCGCGCGGAAGTGGCGCTTGACCGATTCCCACGCGCCGCGCGCGGTGATGCCCATGCCCTTGTGGTCGTAACCGACCGAGCCGCCCGACGCGAACGCATCGTCGAGCCAGAAGCCGTGCTCGCGGGCGATGCCGTTGGCGATGTCGGAGAAGGTCGCGGTGCCCTTGTCGGCGGCAACCACCAGATAGGGATCGTTGTCGTCGTGCCGCACGACATCCTGCGGCGGCACGATGTCGCCATCGACGATGTTGTCGGTGATGTCGAGCAGGCCGTTGATGAAGAGCGTGTAGCAGGCGACGCCTTCGGCGAACTGCGCATCGCGGTCGCCGCCGACCGGCGGACGCTTGACGATGAAGCCGCCCTTCGAGCCCACCGGCACGATGACCGTGTTCTTGACCATCTGCGCCTTGACCAGGCCCAGCACTTCGGTGCGGAAATCCTCGCGGCGGTCGGACCAGCGCAGGCCACCGCGTGCGACCGGCCCGAAGCGCAGGTGGATGCCTTCCACGCGGGGACCGTAGACGAAGATCTCGCGGTAGGGGCGCGGCTTGGGCAGGTCCGGCACGCGCGCCGAGTCGAACTTGAAGGCGATCGTCTCGCGATAGCCGCCGTCGGCGGTGCGCTGGTAATAGCTGGTGCGCAGCGTCGCGTCGATGACGCCGAGGTAGCTGCGCACGATGCGGTCCTCGTCGAGACTGGACACGCGATCGAGCAGCGCCTTCAGTGCCGTACGCGCCTGGTCGTACTGCGCGTCACGGCCCTGGCCACGCGCGTCCAGCACCGGCGCCAGCACCGTCATCGTGGCCTCGTCGCCGCCCAGGGTCTGCAGCTGCTGGGTGAACGTGGCGACGCCTGCGGCGATCTGCTCCCGGGTCTCGTGTCCGGTGGCCGGATCGAAACGCGCCTCGAACACTTCCACCAGCAGGCGTGCCAGCAGCGGATAGCGGTTCAGCGTGTCCTCGACATAGGCCTGCGAGAACGGCACGCCCACCTGCTGCAGATACTTGCAGTACCCGCGCAGCATCGCGACCTGGCGCCAGTCGAGATCGGCGCCCAGGATCAGGCGGTTGAAGCCGTCGTTCTCGGCGTCGCCGCGCCAGATGCGGTCGAAGGCGTCGGTGAACGGCGCGGCCTGGCGCTCGACGTCGACGTCACCGGCCAGCGCCTCGACGATGAAGTCCTGGATGTACAGCGGCGTACCGTCGACCTCGATGCGCAGCGGCTGCTCGGCGATCACACGCAGGCCCATGTTCTCCATGACCGGCAGCACGTCCGACAGCGGCAGGTGGCGCTCGCGCTGGTAGAGCTTGAAGCACAGCGTGGTCTCGTCCCGATGCGGGAAGGTGCGCGTGTACAGGCTCAGCTGCGGCGCATCCGAGGTCTCGGCGGCGGCCAGCTTCTCGACGTCGGTCGCGGCGACCGCGGGCGACGCCTGTTCGATGTAGGGCGGCGGCAGCAGGCGGCCGAAGCGGCTGGCCAGCGCCAGGCCTTCGCTCTCGCCATGACGGCGCACCAGTTCGTCGCGCAGGTCGTCCTGCCAGTTGCGCACGATCGACGACAGCTCGGATTCGAGCATCGCCTCGTCGACTTCGAACTGCTCGCCCGCACGCGGCCGCACCAGCAGGTGCAGCTGCGCCAGCGGCGATTCGCCCAGTACCACGCTCGCGTCGACATGGTCTGCGTGCATGACCTGGCGCAGCAGCTGTTCGATGCGGTGACGCACGTCGGTGTTGAAACGGTCGCGCGGGATGTAGACCAGCACCGAATAGAAGCGGCCGTAGCGGTCGCGGCGCAGGAACATGCGGCTGCGCACGCGCTCCTGCAGGCCGAGCACGCCGGTGCCGAGGCGGTACAGCTCGTCCGATGTCGACTGGAACAGCTCGTCGCGCGGCAGCGTTTCAAGGATGTGCTTGAGCGCCTTGCCGCTGTGGCCGGTCGGCTTGAGCCCCGATTCGCGCATCACGTGGTCGAAGCGGTCGCGCACCAGCGGGATTTCCCACGGGCGGCGCGTGTATGCGCTGGAGGTGTAGAGGCCCAGGAAGCGCTGCTCGCTGAGCGCATTGCCCTCGGCGTCGTAGCGCATGACGCCGATATAATCCATGTAGCCCGGACGGTGCACCGTCGCACGCGCACTGGTCTTGGTGAGGATCAGCGGATCGATTTCGCCCGCGGCGCGCAGCGTGTGCGCGGCCAGCGATTCGAGCGGACGCGACTTCACCGGGCCCGGTTCGCGCAGCAGGCCGAGGCCGCTGTCGGCGACGGCTTCGAGCACGCCATGGCCGCGCGTGGTGCGCACCTTGTATTCGCGGTAGCCGAAGAAGGTGAAATGGTCGTCGGCCGCCCACTCCAGGAACGCCTGCGCTTCCTGGCGCAGCGCATCGGACACCGGCATCGGCCGCGACAGCAGTTCGGCCGCCGCTTCGCGCATCTTCTCCTTCATCGCCGGCCAGTCGGCAACGATGCCGCGCACGTCGTCGAGCACCTTGCGCACGAGGGCTTCGATGCGGGCGTTGTCTTCCGGCGTCTGCCGGTCGATCTCCAGATGCATGACCGACTCGGTCTCGCCTTCGCCGACCGCGGTGATGCGGCCCGCACGATCACGGGTGACCTGCAGCACCGGATGGCCGAGCACATGGACGCCGATGCCCTGCTCGGCCAGCGCCATCGTCACCGAATCGACCAGGAACGGCATGTCGTCGTTGACGATCTGCAGCACCGTATGCGGCGATTCCCAGCCATGCGTCTTCAGTACGGGATTGAACAGGCGGATGTTCGGTGTGCCGGCCTTGCGCTTGGCGGCGAAGACGAACAGATCGGCGGCGAGCGCGGCCCAGCCGTCGGCGCTGTGCAGCGGCAGTTCTTCCTCGGTCATGCGGCGGTAGAACGCCTGCGCGAAGGCGTTGGCGTCCTGGTGCGTGTCCTTGCCGGCGCGCTTGCGCACCGCGGCGAAGATCGGATCCAGCAGGCCCGGACCGGCCTTGCGCGGGCCCGCGGTGCCTGCCTTCGACAGGGTGATCGGCGGCGCGACGAGCAGCGAGCTGGTCACGCTCGCGGTCGCGGACGGTGCCGACGACATCCGCTTGGACTTCGGCGGCGAGGACTTGGGCTTGGCCTTGACCTTGGCGGATTTCGCGGAAGGAGATTTCGTGCCGGTCTTGCGGGGTGTGCTCATGGCGACAGGAGGTCCGATGCAATGAGGCCCGCGTTCTCACGCGGGCCGACAGGAAGAATGGAAACGGCGACGACCGGCCCGCGCACGGCGCGGGCGGTCACGGGATCGGCGACGACGGACGCCGCCGCGCGGCCACGGGGGCGGCGCGGACGACGGCAACGCACGAGACTGGCGCGGGGCGCGAGACGCATGCGTGGCTCAGCGCAGTCCGGTTTCGTTGCGGGCGATGACCAGGCGCTGGATCTCGCTGGTGCCCTCGTAGATTTCGGTGATCTTGGCGTCGCGGAAATAGCGCTCGATCGGCATTTCCTTGGAATAGCCCATGCCGCCGTGGATCTGCAGCGCCTGGTGGGTGATCCACATCGCCGCCTCGGAAGCGGTGAGCTTGGCGATCGCCGCTTCGTTGCTGAAGCGCTTGCCCTCGCCCTTGAGCCAGGCTGCGCGCAGCGTCAGCAGCAGGGCCGCATCCAGCTTGCACTTCATGTCGGCGATCTTGGCCTGGGTCATCTGGAACGTGCCGATCGGCGCACCGAAGGCCTTGCGCTCCTTGACGTAGGCGATCGTCGCCTCGTACGCGGCGCGGGCGATGCCGATGGCCTGGGAGGCGATGCCGATGCGGCCGGCGTCGAGCACGCCCATCGCGATCTTGAAGCCCTGGCCTTCCTCGCCCAGCACGTCTTCGGCGCGGGCCACATAGTCCTCGAACTCGATCTCGCAGGTCGCCGAGGCGCGGATGCCGAGCTTGGGTTCGGTCTTGCCGCGCAGGAAGCCATCACGGCTGCCGTCGACCATGAACGCGGTGATGCCGCGCGCGCCCTTGTCGGGGTCGGTCATCGCGAACAGCACGAAATACTTGGCAACCGGGCCGGAGGTGATCCAGCTCTTCTTGCCGTTGATCACGTAGCTGCCGTCGGCCTGCTTCACCGCGCGGCACTTCATCGCCGTCGCGTCGGATCCGGACTGCGGCTCGGTCAGCGCGAACGCGCCGATCTCGCGACCTTCGGCGATCGCACGCACGTAGGTCTGCTTCTGGTCTTCGGTGCCGTGGGTCAGGATGCCGTTGCAGAACAGCGAGTTGTTGACCGACATGATGGTCGAGTGCGCGGCATCGGCCGCGGCGACTTCGACCATCGCCAGCACGTAGGAGATCGGGTCCATGCCGGCGCCGCCGTACTCGTCGGGCACTTCGATGCCCATCAGCCCGTTTTCGCCCAGCAGGCGCATGTTCTCGAGCGGGAATTCACCGGTCCGATCGTGGTGTTCCGCGCTGGGCGCGATCTTTTCCTGCGCGATCCGTCGCGCGATGTCCTGGATCATCAACTGTTCTTCGCTGAAACCGAACTCCACGGCGCCGCCACTCCTGTCGTAGACAATCCGGCAATTGTAGCGACGATCGCCTGTACACATACGTTCAAACGATGGCGCAGCGCAGCATAATGCGGCCCAGCGGCGCCTCTGAAGCGCAGCCGGCATGTGAGGCGCGACGCTGCAGCACCGCGCCCGCCTTGACCGCAGACGCCCCGGCCACGGACAATCATCTCTGTATCGCGATACGGAGATATGCATGGACCTCGAAGCCTGGTCGGCCCGCCTCAAAACCCTGGCCGATCCGACCCGCGTGCGCCTGCTGGCGCTGCTCGAGGTCGAGGAACTGACGGTCGCCGAACTGTCGTCGATCACACGGCTCGCCCAGCCCCGGGTGTCGACGCATCTGGCACGTTTGAAGGAAGCCAGCCTCGTGCGCGACCGCCGCGCCGGCGTGTCCGCCTACTACCGTTTCGACGATGCCGCGCTCGATCCGGCCCAGCGCGCCCTGTGGCAGGCACTGAGCACCGGCAGCGACGACCCGCTGCTGCGCCAGGACGCCGAACGCATCCCCGGCGTGCTGGCGATGCGCGCGGCCGACCAGAACTGGGCCGATACCGTCGCCGGCGACATGGAGCGGCATTATTCGCCCGGCCGCACCTGGGAAGCCCTGGCGCGTTCCGCGCTGCCGCTGCTGGAAACCGGCGACGTCCTCGACATCGCCTCCGGCGATGGCGTGCTGGCCGAATTGCTGGCGCCGCATGCGCACCGCTATGTGTGCCTCGATGCGAGCCGGCGCGTGGTCGCCGCCTCGACCGAGCGCCTGAAGCGCTTCGCCAACGTCGAGGTGCGCGAGGGCGACATGCACGCCCTGCCCTTCGATGACGACAGCTTCGATCTGGTGGTGCTGATGCACGCGCTGACCTATGCGACCAAGCCCGCGCAGGCGGTCACCGAGGCCGCGCGCGTGCTGCGGCCCGGCGGTCGTCTGCTGCTGTCGAGCCTCGATCGCCACGGTCACGAAACCGCGGTGCAGGCCTACGGTCACGCGAACCTCGGCTTCCCGGACAAGGAGCTGCGCCGCTTCGTCACCAAGGCCGGGCTGGAGATCCACAGCGCCGAAACCGTGACCCGCGAGAAGCGTCCGCCGCATTTCCAGGTGATCTCGATCATCGCGAGAAAGCCATGACCACCTGGTTGCACCCCGAACGCGTCGCGGCGCTCGACGCCGCGCTGGCCAATCGCATCCTCGTGCTCGACGGCGCGATGGGCACGATGATCCAGCGCTTCGAACTGACCGAGGCCGACTACCGCGGCACGCGTTTCGCCCATGGCTACGACGCGCTGTACGCTGCCGAAGGCCACGCCCATGGCGCCGGCTGCGGCTGCGAAAGCCATGACCAGCGCGGCAACAACGATCTGTTGACGCTGACGCGGCCCGACATCATCCAGGGCATCCACGCCGATTACCTCGCCGCCGGCGCGGACATCGTCGAGACCAATACCTTCAACTCGACCACCGTCTCGCTGGCCGACTATCACCTGCAGCACCTGGTGCACGAACTCAACCGCGACGGTGCGGCGCTGGCGCGCGCGGCCTGTGACGCGGCCGAGGCGCTGACGCCCGACCGTCCGCGCTTCGTCGCCGGCATTCTCGGGCCGACCAGCCGCACCGCGTCGATCAGCCCGGACGTCAACGACCCCGGCTACCGCGCCGTGACCTTCGACGAACTGGTGTCGATCTACCGCGACGCCGCGCACGGCCTGATCGACGGCGGCGCCGACATCCTGATGGTCGAGACGGTGTTCGACACGCTCAACGCCAAGGCGGCCCTGTACGCGATCGAGACCGTGTTCGACGACCGCGGCGGACGCCTGCCGGTGATGATCTCCGGCACGATCACCGATGCCTCGGGCCGCACGCTGTCGGGCCAGACCGCCGAGGCCTTCTGGTACTCGCTGCAGCACGCGCGTCCGCATGCGGTGGGCCTCAACTGCGCGCTCGGCGCCAAGGACCTGCGTCCGCACGTCGAGACCCTGTCGCAGATCGCGCAGACCTACGTGTCTTGCCATCCGAACGCCGGCCTGCCGAATGCGTTCGGCGGCTACGACGAGACACCCGAGGACATGGCCGAGGTGCTGCGCGAGTTCGCGAGCGCCGGACTGCTCAACATCGTCGGCGGCTGCTGCGGCACCTCGCCCGATCACATCCGGGCGATCGCCGGGGCGGTCGCCGACGTGGCGCCGCGTCGACCGCCCGCGACGCTGGATGTCGCCGCATGACCCGCCCCCGCCATACCCGCCTGTCCGGCCTCGAGCCGCTGGTGATCACGCCCGAGTTGCTGTTCGTCAATATCGGCGAACGCACCAACGTCACCGGCTCGGCAGCGTTCCGCAAACTGATCAAGGACAACCGCTACCCCGAAGCCGTCGAGGTCGCACGCCAGCAGGTCGAAGGCGGCGCGCAGATTCTCGACGTCAACATGGACGAGGGCATGCTCGATTCCGAGCATGCGATGACGACCTTCCTCAACCTGATCGCCGCCGAGCCCGACATCGCGCGCATTCCGGTGATGGTCGACTCCTCGAAGTGGACCGTCATCGAAGCCGGCCTGAAATGCCTGCAGGGCAAGGGCGTCGTCAATTCGATCTCGCTCAAGGAGGGCGAAGCCGCGTTCCTCGAACAGGCGCGCAAGGTGCTGCGCTACGGCGCCGCGGTCGTGGTCATGGCCTTCGACGAGGTCGGCCAGGCCGACACGAAGGCGCGCAAGGTCGAAATCTGCACGCGCGCCTACACGCTGCTGACCGAAGTCGTCGGGTTTCCACCCGAGGACATCGTCTTCGACCCCAACATCTTCGCGATCGCGACCGGCATTCCCGAGCACGACAACTACGCGGTCGACTTCATCGAGGCCACGCGCGAGATCAAAGCGACGCTGCCGCACTGCCATGTCTCGGGCGGGGTCTCCAACGTGTCGTTCTCGTTCCGCGGCAACGAGGTCGTGCGCCAGGCGATCCACGCGGTGTTCCTGTTCCACGCGATCAAGGCCGGCATGGACATGGGCATCGTCAACGCCGGCGCGATGCCGATCGTCGACGACCTCGATCCGGAACTGCGCGACTGCGTCGAGGACGTCGTGCTCAACCGGCGCAGCGACGCCACCGAGCGCCTGCTGGAGCTGGCCGAACGCTACAAGGGAAAAAAAGGCGCGGCCAAGGTTGAGAACCTGGCCTGGCGCGATGCGCCGGTGCAGCAGCGGCTCACCCACGCCCTGGTGCACGGCATCGACCAGTACGTCGTCGAAGACACCGAGGAGGCGCGCCAGTCCTTCTCGCGTCCGCTCGAAGTCATCGAAGGGCCGTTGATGGCCGGCATGAACGTCGTCGGCGACCTGTTCGGCGCCGGCAAGATGTTCCTGCCGCAGGTGGTCAAGTCCGCGCGCGTGATGAAGAAGTCCGTGGCCTATCTGCTGCCCTACATCGAGGCCGAGAAGGCGCGCACCGGCGATAGCGGCAAGAACAACGGCCGCGTGCTGATGGCGACGGTCAAGGGCGACGTGCACGACATCGGCAAGAACATCGTCGGCGTGGTGCTGGCCTGCAACAACTTCGAGGTCGTCGACCTGGGCGTGATGGTGCCGACCCAGACCATCCTCGACAAGGCGCGCGAAGTGCAGGCGGATGTCATCGGCCTGTCGGGCCTGATCACCCCGTCGCTCGAGGAAATGAGCCACGTCGCCCGCGAGATGAAGCGGCAGGGATTCGAGCTGCCGCTGCTGATCGGCGGCGCCACCACGTCGCGCGCGCACACCGCGCTGAAGATCGCGCCGCACTATGCATCGCCCACCGTGTGGGTCAAGGACGCATCGCGCGCGGTCGGCGTGGTGCAGTCGTTGATCAGCCCGGAATTGCGTGGCGCCTTCGTCGCCGCCAACGACGCCGACTACGCCGAGATCCGCCAGCGCCACGCCAACCGCGGCGACGCGAAGCGGCTGGTGTCGCTGACCAAGGCCCGCGCGCAGCGCTTCGACGGCGACTGGGGCCACTACACGCCGCCGACGCCGAACAAGCCCGGCGTGCACGTCTTCGACGACTATCCGCTGGACGATCTGGTCGGCATCATCGACTGGACGCCGTTCTTCAACGCCTGGGAGCTGTTCGGCAAATACCCGGCGATCCTGACCGACGAAGTCGTCGGCCCGCAGGCCAGCGAACTGTTCAACGATGCGCAGACGATGCTGCGCAGGATCGTCGACGAGAAATGGCTGACCGCGAAGGCGGTGTTCGGCCTGTGGCCTGCCAACAGCGTCGGCGACGACGTGGTGCTGCAGCACGCCGACGGCGAGGCCACCTTGCACTTCCTGCGCCAGCAGGTCGACAAGCCGGTCGAACGCCCGGACTTCTGTCTCGCCGATTTCATCGCGCCGAAGGACAGCGGCGTCGACGACTGGATCGGCGCGTTCGCGGTGACCGCCGGCATCGGCATCGATCCGCACGTCGCCCGTTTCGAAGCCGCACACGACGACTACAACGCGATCCTGCTCAAGGCGCTGGCCGATCGTCTGGCCGAAGCGCTGGCCGAGCGGCTGCACCAGCGCGTGCGCACCGACTACTGGGGCTATGCGACCGACGAACGCCTCGACAACGATGCGCTGATCGCCGAGAAGTACCGCGGCATCCGCCCGGCGCCCGGCTATCCGGCGTGTCCGGAACACAGCGAGAAGAGCCGCTTGTTCGAACTGCTGGATGCGACCGCGCACACCAGCATGACGCTGACCGAAAGCTTCGCGATGCTGCCGACCGCAGCGGTGTCGGGCTACTACTTCAGTCATCCGAAGAGCCAGTACTTCGTCGTCGGCCGCGTCTCCAAGGAACAGGCGCAGGACTACGCGAAGCGCAAGAACGTGCCGCTGTCGCAGGTCGAACGCTGGCTGGCCTCGAACCTGGATTACGACCCCGACTGAGTCCGCTGGCGGCGGACACATGCTCGCGACCCGGGGGACGGTAAGGTGTCGCGTCCTGATCGCTCTTCAAGGACACCGCATGCTTCGCCGATTCGGCCCCCTCGCCGCGCTCGCCGCCGCCACCTGCCTCGCCGCCTGCGGCGGTACCGACACCGGCACCGCAGCGCCGGACACCGCGACCGCACCCGGCGGAGAAGCTGGCGTGTTCGTCATCGACAACGCGCGTGTATTCGACGGCGAACGCGATCTGGGACAGGTCGCGCTGGTCATCCGCGACGGCCTGATCGAGCGCATCGAGGACCCCGGCTCCGACGCACTGCCCGACGACGCCGAGCGCATCGACTACGCCGGTCGCCACATCATTCCCGGCCTCGTCAACGCGCATGCGCACGTCGGCAACACCGAGGGCACCGAACACGGCGACCGTTTCTACACGCGGGACATCGTGGTCCGCGACCTGCGCCAGTTCCAGGCCTACGGCGTGACCACGCTGGTCTCGCTGGGCATGAACGGCAACGCGTTTCCGGAAATCCGCCGCGAGGTCGCGGCCGACGCGGCCCTCGGCGCGCAGCTGTTCGGCGCCGGCGCAGGCATCGGCACGCCGGACGGCGCGCCGCCCGCAGCCAACATGGGGCTGGCGAATGATCCGGTGGCACGCCCGACCGACGCGGAGACCGCGCGTGCCGCGGTGCGCACCCAGGCGGACGCCGGCGTCGACGTGATCAAGCTCTGGGTCGACGACCTGGGCGGCAAGGCACCAGCGATGACGTCCGAGGTCTACCGGGCGGCGATCGAGGAAGCGCACAGCCGCGAATTGCTGGTCGCCGCGCACATCCACGATCTCGCCCCGACCGAGGATCTGGTCGCCAGCGGCATCGACATCATCGCCCACGGCGTGCGCGACCAGCCGGTGGAGGCCGCCCTGGCGACGGCGATGCGCGAAGCCGGCACCGGCTACATCGCCACGCTGCAGATCGACGAAGCCAACTACATCTATGCCGAACATCCCGAGTGGCTGGACACGCCATTCCTGCGCAACGCGCTGCCGGCCGCCGTGGTCAGCCAGTGGTCGGATGCCGACTGGCGCGCCACCAAGCTGGCCGATCCGGCGACCCAGCGCGCACGCGATGCGGTGGCGATGAACCTGCGCAATCTCGACACGCTGCGCGAGGCCGGCGTGCTGATCGGCTTCGGCACCGACGCGGGCGCGTTGCCGCATCGCGTGGCCGGTTTCGCCGAACACCGCGAACTGGAACTGATGCAGCAGGCCGGCTACACGCCGCAACAGGCACTGACCGTCGCCACACGTGACTCGGCGCGTCTGCTGAAGCTCGAGGACCGCGGCCTGCTGCAGCCCGGACGCCGCGCCGATTTCGTGGTGCTGTCGGCCGATCCGCTGACGGATATCCGCAATACGCGCAGCATCGAAGCGGTGTGGCAGGCCGGCCGCCAGGTGGCGGGACCGGTCGCCGACTACGCGATCGACTGATCGGGACAGAGCCGGGCCGCACACGCGGCCCGGCCGGTCGCGATGCTCAGACCGCGGCGCGGCGTTCGCCAGTCCGGGCGCGCAGGGCCTCGATCATTCCGAGAATCGACGCCGCGGTGTCGTCGGGACGCTCCATCGGATAGAGATGGCTGCCGTCGATCCAGGCCAGGCGCGCGCCGACGATCGCGCGTGTCGCACGCAGTCCGATCTGCCGCACTTCGCGGGATTGCCGGCCGGCGATGAAGCCGACCGGCGCGCTGACCCGCTGCGCCGCCAGGTGCACGCTGCGGGTGGGCAAGGTGGCGTAGATGCGGTGTTCGATCTCGCGATCGAACAGCAGGCGGCGGCCCAGCGTGTCGGGCACCGTGGCGGCCGATGCGTAATCCGACAGCACCTGCGCATCCCAACGCGCGAACGCCGGCTTGGCCGCGAAATGCGCCCGCACCGCTTCGATATCGGACCACTGCGTGCGCCGCTGCAGGGTCTGCTGCAGCGGCATCAGGTGCCGGTCGAGCGCGGCCCGGCGTGCAAGCTTGATCAGCTGCGCGGTGACGCCGCCGATCAGCGGGGAATCGAGCAGCACCACGCCGGTGACACGGTCGCCCAGCTGCGCGGCGGCGAGCAGGCTCAGATAGCCGCCGAGCGAATGCCCCACCAGCCACAGCGGCTGACCATCCGGCGTGCCGCCGATATGGTCGAGCAGTTGCTGCGCAAGGCCGGGCCAGCCACGCGAGACCGGATACTGCGGCGCATGGCCGAACGCGTCCACATGCGAGACGTCGAAGCGCTGCCGTAGCGGCGCCAGCACCCGCCCATAGGTCGCCGCCGGAAAGCCGTTGGCGTGCGAGAAGACCAGCCGGTCACGCGGCGTTTTCGAAACAGAGACGTCGCCGGCAGTTCCCGGCGTGGGCATCAGCGGAAGCCGACCGAGATGCCGATGCCCCCTGCCCAGTCGGCAGCCGCGTCATCCAGCCCGCGCAGCACCGAGACATCGAGCTGCACGCTGTCGCGCGGCTGCCAGGTCAGACCACCGCCCGCGACCACACCTTCGGCAGCGCCGGATCCGACCGCAGCTTCGATGTAGGTGCTCAGCGTGTCGCCTTCGAACAACGTCAGGCTGGGCGAGAGCTGCCAGCCGCTGCCGGCATCGTCCTGCGCGTAGCCGGCGAACACCGCATAGCCGCGACCGCCGGCCGTCTCGCCGCCGACCGTTGCCGCCAGGCTGCGGGCGTGCCGTTCGGGCCGCAGGTCCTGCGAACCGGTCCGCAGGCCGTACTGGGCCAGCAGCGCCCACTCCAGCTCACCCGATGCCGGCAACGCCCATTTCAGGCCGACGCGGGTATCGCCCGCGCCATTGACGCGCGTGCGGGCATCGCCTGAGCGGGCCGCCATCCGCACGTGCGGCTCGCCGGCCAGCTGCAGCTCCAGCGAAGCGCCCAGGCCGATGCGCAGCAGGCTGCCGAAGGTCTGCGTGGTCGTGCGGACGCCGTCCGCCGTGTCGCGTTCGACGTCGGGAAGCCCCTGCTCCCAGGCGAATTCGCCCGGTGCCAGCACGGAGGTGGAAAAGCCGATGCCCGGCCGGTCGAATTCGAAGGGCTCGGCCGCCGACGCGCCGCCCGCCCAGACGAGGCCCGATGCCGCGACCAGACCTGCCAGCGCGCGTGTCACCACACTAGGTCGTCCGGCACCTGGTACTTCGGATCGCTGTAGGGATCGTCACCGGCAGGCGCCGCCGGATCGACCCGCAGCGCGACGCCCTGCGGAAAGATGCTGCCGGCCTCGTCCAGTACCGCGGTGGTGACCAGCAGATAGCGCCCGTTGACCTGCACCACACCCAGCTCGCCGGCATTGAGCGCCTTGAGCTGGTCGGCGTCGACATGGATGCGCTTGATCTTGCCGCCGTACTCGAAATGCCGGGCGATGTCGGCCTCGGGCCGGTTGAGCGCCTTGTCCTGCATGAAGACTTCGAGCTTCGCGCGCGCCTCCCGGCGCAAGCGGGCCTCTTCCTGCTTCACGCGCTCGGCTTCGATGCGCTCATCCTTCTCGCGCTGGGCGCGGATGGCGTAGGCCTTGCCGAGATCGATGTCCTCGCGCGACGGGCGCTTGCCCTGCGGCGCACCGCGGCGATCGTTCGGACGCGGCTTGCCGTCCGTGCGTGCGGCGCCACTGTTGCGGGGCTGCGGACGCGCGGCGTTGTCGCCACGCGGCGCGCCGCCCTTGCCATCGGCGGCACGGCCGGCAGGCCGTGGACCGCGACGGTCGTCGGGCCGCGGACGACGCTCGTCGCGCCGGGGCTTGGGCGCGGCGGGCGCCGGCGCCTTGAATCCGAGGCCGAGCAGCTGGTCGCGGAGGGAATCGGTCATCGCTGTCGACCTCAGTAATGCGGGGGCGGCGGCTCGTCCGACGGATCGGGGAACTGCACGGTGCGGGCCTGGCGCAGGTCGTCCATGACCCGGCGCAACAGACCGGTCTGCGCGCCGAGTTCAAGGCGGGCCTGGCTCAGCGCGTCGTTGAGCTGGGCGATGGTCTCTTCCTGGAACGCGAGGCGCGTCTCCAGTTCGGTCACCCGCGCGTCCAGCCCGGTGATGGAATCGTCTTGCGTCATGTCAGGTCGGACCAGGTGCCGCCGCGCCGGTGACGGCGCGGCGAACCGGGACTCAGTTGGCCACGATCTCCTGCAGCTCGACCTCGAACGCCAGCGCCTGGTTCGGACCGATCGGGCCGGAGCCCATCTCGCCGTAGCCGAGGTTCGACGGGATCCACAGCTCGAACTTGCTGCCGACCGGCATCAGCTGCAGACCTTCCTGCCAGCCCGGGACGACCTGGTTGAGCGCGAACTGCGCCGGCTCACCGCGATCGTAGGAGCTGTCGAAGGTCTCGCCGTTGAGCAGCGTGCCCTTGTAGTGCACGCGCACGGTGTCTTCCGGACCCGGCTTCGGGCCGGTGCCTTCGGTGACCACGCGGTACTGCAGGCCCGAGGCTGTCGTCTGCACGCCGGTCTTGCCGGCGTTCTCGGCGAAGAACTTCTCGGCTTCGGCCACGTTCGTCCGGCCCTTCTCTTCCGCCTCGGCCAGCTGCTTGGCCTGCATGCGCTCGCCAAAGGCCTGCATCACGCCCATGGCCTGCTCGTCGCTGATCTCGATCGCCTTGTCGTCCAGCGTTTCGGCGATGGCGCGCTGCAGCGTCTTGACGTCCAGTTCGTCCTTGATCTGCTTGAGCTGCTCGCCCATCTGGTTGCCGATGATGTAGCTGATCTGCTCGCGCTCGCCCTTGAGGCCGGCGATGTCGGTGCCCGCGGCAGCGTCGGTGGCGGCGGCGGTCTCGACCGGCTTGCCGGTCTCCTTGTCGATCGGCTTGCAGGCGATCATCGCCAGCGGCAGGGCGGCGGCCAGGCCGGCAATTGCGAAACGCGTGGTGGTCTTCATCTGGGACAGCTCCGTAAGGGGTCGTGTGATGTGAAAAGAGAGTCTGGGACTGGGTGCCTCCGCGTGCGCGGAGGCGTGCGGTCAGAGGATGTCGATCAGTTCGACGTCGAAGACCAGCGTGGAATTGGGCGGAATGTTCGGCGGACTGCCGCGCGGGCCGTAGGCCAGATCGCCGGGAATCCAGAAGCGGTACTTGCCGCCGATCGGCATCAGCTGCAGGCCCTCGGTCCAGCCGGCGATCACTTCGCCGAGTCCGAACACGGCCGGCGCGTTGCGCGCGTAGGAGCTGTCGAACTCGGTGCCGTCGAGCAGCGTGCCGCGGTAGTGCACCCGGACCCGGTCGGTGGCGCGCGGACGCGGGCCCTGGCCCTGACGCTCGATCTGGTACTGGATGCCCGACGCGGTCGCGAACACGCCCGGCTTGCCCCGGTTGCCGGCGAGGAACGCCATGCCGGCTTCGCGATTGGCCTGGGCCGCACCGGCCGCGCGCGTCTGCGCACGGGTCACCATCGCCTGGCGCACCGCTTCGATCTCGGCAGCGTCCATCGTGCGCGGCGCATCGTTCAGCACCTCGCGCACCGCACGCATCAGCGGCGCGATGTCGATCTCGCCTTTCAGCGGCGCCAGCGAACGTCCGATGTCGGTGCCGACCAGGGTGCCGGCCTTCGCCGGATCCACCGAAGGCGGCTCGCTGCCCGGCGGCAGACCGGGCACCGGACGGCCACTGCGGGCGGCGGCCCGCTGGCCGAGCGCGAGGCCGATCTGCTGGCGATCGGTATCCGACAGCGTGGGCGGCGTGCCGGCCAGCGTCGCGACGATGGCGCGTTCGAACGTGGCGAGATCGAGATCCGCGCCGATCTGGCCCAGCGAGCCGGCCACGTCCAGTCCCACCACATAACTCGTCTTCGCACGATCGCCCGCGGGCTCGGCAGCGACGGCCGGCGCAGCGGCCACGATCAGCAACGCCAGCACACCGGCGCGAAACAGGGTCAACATCCGCAACGTCTCCTGCCCGGACGATCCGGACTGATGCAGCCGGCTATTGTCGCGGCGATGACCGCGGTGGGCAATCGCCGGCCCCAACGGGTCAGGACGGCTTCAGCGCCCGGCAGGTCGCGGGCGCGGCGCAGCCAGCGCGCGGTCGATCGCGGCGACGATGTCCGGATCGTCCGGCGCGGTCCGGCTGCCCCACTGCGCCAGCACCCGCCCGTCCCGGCCCACCAGATACTTGTGGAAGTTCCATTGCGGCGCCTGACCGGTGGCCTCGCGCAGTTGCCGGTACAGCGGCGTGGCCGCGTCGCCGACCACGTGGACCTTCTCGAACATCGGGAACTGCACGCCATAGGTCAGCGTGCAGAACTCCTGGATCGCCTGCTCGTCCTCGAATTCCTGTTCCTTGAAGTCGCCGGACGGAAAGCCGAGCACCGCGAATCCACGGCTGCGATAGCGCGCATGCAGGGCTTCGAGCCCCTCGAACTGCGGCGTGAAGCCGCACTTGCTGGCGGTATTGACGATCAGCAATACATCGCCGCCATAGGTCTGCGCCAGATCCACCGCCTCGCGCCCGGCCAGCGGGCGATAGCGATGATCGACGACCCGCACGTTCGAAGATGCGGTCGCTTCAACCGCGCCAGCGGCGGGCGCCGCTGCCTGGGACATGGCGATGCCGGCGACCGCGACGGTCAGACCGGCGATCAACAGCTGCAAAGGAAGGACTCGACGCATGACAGCGCTCCGGCAGGCCCCCTGCCATCAGTTGGGTAAACAACGGAATACTTCGAGTTGACACGCCCTGATGTGGTGTTATAGTTGCCTACAACACCTACCCACCAGAGCAGGACGGTCCCATGAACCGCAAGCTCCATACCTCGATCTTCGCATGCACCGCTTCGACCGCCACGCTGGTGCTCGGTCTGCTGGTCGC
The DNA here is from genome assembly GCF_057656615.1 of Luteimonas sp. Soil_C_5. Taxonomy (NCBI): domain Bacteria; kingdom Pseudomonadati; phylum Pseudomonadota; class Gammaproteobacteria; order Lysobacterales; family Lysobacteraceae; genus Luteimonas; species Luteimonas sp. Soil_C_5. The sequence continues at coordinate 290,669 of NZ_JBDGKA010000001.1, read as the reverse complement.
CTGGCCGGCCGCGTCCGCCGACCCCACCGGTATGGAGACCGCCCCGGCCCGGACGATGAAGGTGTCGGGCGATGCCCGCCCGCAGTCCGGTCCGACGTCCGTCGACACCGCCCCCGCCACGCCGCCGCGCAGCCGCAGCAAGCGCGCGCGCAGTGCCATCGCCATGCCGTACTTCTCGTTCGCGCGGGGCACGGGTGGAAGGAGCTGAGGCCATGGCCAATATCGAATGGAGCGACGGCGCTCCCATCTACCGCCAGCTGAAGGAACGGGTCATCGCGATGATGCTCGACGGCGTCCTCAAGCCTGGCGATGCGCTGCCCTCGGTGCGCCAGGTGGCGGCCGACTACCAGCTCAACCCCATCACCGTCTCCCGCGCCTACCAGGAACTGGCCGACGAGGCGCTCGTCGAAAAGCGTCGCGGCCTGGGCATGTTCGTCACCGAGGAAGCCTCCAAGAAGCTGCGCACCAGCGAACGCGAGCGCTTCCTGCAGGACGAGTGGCCGCTGGTGCTGGAACGGATCGAACGCCTGGGGCTGTCGGCCCGGGACCTGCTGCAATCCATCGGCAACGGAGCCAACCCATGAACGCCGTCCTCGACCCGGTCCCGGTGATCGCAGCCCGGAACCTCGGCAAGACCTACAAGGGCGCTCGCGCGCTGGATGGTGCGAGTTTCAGCATCCCCGCCGGCCGCATCGTCGGCCTGATCGGCCCCAACGGCGCCGGCAAGACCACGGCGCTGAAGGCGTTGCTGGGCCTGATCCGCTTCGAGGGCGACCTGTCGGTGCTGGGACGCGATCCGCGCACCGAGCGCAACGCGCTGATGAACGATGTCTGCTTCATCGCCGACGTCGCGGTGCTGCCGCGCTGGATGCGCGTGCGCGAAGCGATCGACTTCGTCGAGGGCGTGCATCCCCGCTTCGACCGGGCACGCTGCGAGCGTTTCCTGGCGAACACCAAGCTCACACCGAAGCAGCGCGTGCGCGAAATGTCGAAGGGCATGATCGTGCAGCTGCATCTGGCCCTGGTGATGGCGATCGACGCCAAGCTGCTGGTGCTCGACGAGCCCACGCTCGGCCTCGATATCCTCTATCGCAAGCAGTTCTACCAGCGTCTGCTGGAGGACTACTTCGACGAGCAGAAGACGATCATCGTCACCACGCACCAGGTCGAGGAGATCGAGCACATCCTCACCGACGTGCTCTTCATCCAGAACGGCAAGATCGTGCTGGACGCACCGATGGACGATGTCGGCGAGCGTTTCGTCGAAGTGCTGGTCAATGCCGACCAGCTCGACGCCGCCCGCGCCCACCGCCCGATCGACGAACGCGCCCTGCCCTTCGGCAAGACCGTGATGCTGTTCGACAACGTGCCCGTTTCCACTCTGTCGACCTACGGCGAAACCCGCACCCCGGGCCTGGCCGACCTGTTCGTGGCCACCATGAAAGGAGCCTACGCATGAACGCGCCTGCCGAACGTTTCGACATGCCCGCCCCCGCGCGCACGGCCGCCAGGCCGCATGCCACCAGCACCTTCCGCCTGTTGCTGCGCCGCGAGTACTGGGAGCACAAGGGCGGGATCTTCTGGGCACCGGCGATCGCTGGCGCGATTTCGCTGCTGCTGTCGGTGGGCCTGCTGGTCGTGGCGATCTTCTTCGCCCACCGCTCGGTGGCGGAAGGCAACACGATCGAGCACAACGGCGTCACCGTGAACGGCCTGGACCTCGGCACGCTGGTCGCCCAGCTCACCAGCGAGGACATGCGCCAGCTGTCCGACGGTCTCTACCTCACGCTGTTCATGGCGGCGAGCTGGCCGTTCCTGGTGATGATCTTCGTCGCGTTCTTCTACTGCCTCGGCGCGCTGTACGACGATCGCAAGGACCGCAGCGTGCTGTTCTGGAAGTCGCTGCCGATTTCCGATTCCGCGACTGTGCTGTCGAAGGTGGTCACCGCGACCCTCGTGATTCCGCTGGTCGCCACCGCGATGGCCATCGTGACGATGCTGCTGTTCCTGGTCGCGATCAGCGTGGCCGCCGCCGCGCACGGTGCCAATCCGCTGCCGCTGCTGTGGGGCAACGGCAGCGCGTTCCTGCTGGCCGGCCAGTTGCTGGCGGCGATTCCGGTCTACGCCCTCTGGGCACTGCCGACCGTGGGGTGGCTGATGCTGTGTTCGGCCTGGGCGCGCAGCAAGCCCTTCCTGTGGGCGGTGCTGATTCCGCTGGCGGTGGGCTTGGCCAGCTCCATGACCGGCCTGCTGCAGTTGCTGGGCGTCGAGCGCCACTGGCTGTGGACCAACGTCATCGCACGGATGCTGCTGGGTACTGTCCCGCTGACCGGCGCCGACATCCAGCGCGCCTCGGCGGGCGGAGACGAGATGACCCACCTGCTGCGTCTCGACGGTGTGTATTCCAACTTCAACAGCCCGTCGATGTGGGTCGGCATCATCGCCGGCGTGCTGATGATCCTGCTCGCCATCCGCCTGCGTCGCTGGCGCGAAGAAGGCTGACCGTTCCGCATCCGGAGATCCGCACATGAAGCCTGCCGTCGTTGCCGTGTTCGCCCTTGCCCTCTGTCTGCCTCTGGTCGCATGGTCCGCGCCGCCGCAGGACGACAGCATCCGCAGCGAGATCCGCCGCGATCTCGACGCCGCGCGCCTGGAGATCCGGACCGATCTCGCCCAGGCCCGCGCCGAACTCGAGACCGGCAATCTCGATGTCGGCAACAGCGTCGGATTCGACCGTGACAAGCGCGGGCAGGCAGGCGCCGACAAGGACCTGCCGAAGGCGGAGATCACCCCGCAGGGCGATTTCCTGATCGAAGGCGAAGCCGTCGCCATCCATGCAGCGCAGCGGCGTCAACTGCTCGACTACCGCGGCAGGGTGATCGAGATCGCCAGAGAAGGCATCGACATCGGCGAGGTCACCGCGCTGGCCGCGATGGATGCGGTCGACCGCGGCGTCGTGTCGCTGATGGTCTCGGCCATGACCGGCAGTCTGGAACGCCGCATCGAGCGGCGCGTGCAGGCCACCGTTGGGCCCGGCGTGCTCCGGATCTGCGATCGCATGCCGGCGCTGCGCGATGCGCAGCAGCAGCTGGCCGCCGATCTGCCCGCGTTCCGCCCGTACGCACGTCTGACGCCGCAGGACGCCGAACGCTGCAGGCAGGACGTGCGTCAGGAATTCGCCACCCGGTGACCTGCGCGCCGACGCGTTCGACCATGTGCATTCCCGCGCCCTCGCTGGCGCCGCTTTCGACAGGAGTTCCAGACATGACGTCCCGCCAGCCCCGTACTGCCCTGATCGCCCTCGCCCTTGCGGCCGCCTGTGCGCTGCCGCTGGCAGCGCAGGCGCAGGACACGCCGCAATGCCGGTACAGCAAGCCGCACGAACTCGCACTGCAGCTCGATGGCGTGCGCACGGTCCGTTTCGAGATCGCCAACAACAAGCTGCGCATCGATGGCGCCGAACAGCCCGACGCCACCCTGCGCGGCCGCGCCTGCGCATCGTCCGACGGCCTGTTGCAGCGGATGGTGCTGGAGCAGACGAAATCCGGCGACACGCTGACGGTGCGCCTGCGCCGTGAAACCAGCACCGGGTCGGGCCTGTTCGCCAACAACTACGCCTATCTGGACCTGTCCGGCCAGGTGCCGGCGCATGTGCTGGTGCAGGCGGTCGTGGGATCCGGCGATGCCTGGGTCACCGGCGTCTCGGCCGCGAGCGCCGATGTCGGCTCCGGCGACGCCGAACTGCGCCGCATCACCGGGCGTGCCACCGCGAAGGTCGGCTCGGGCGATGTCACCGTCGACGATGCCGGCAGCCTCAAGGTGCTGTCGATCGGTTCGGGGGATGTCGAAGCACGCGGCGTACGCGGTCCGGTCGAAGTCGGCAGCGTCGGCTCGGGCGACTTCAAGCTCGAAGGCGCGCGTGGCGACGTGCGGATCGGCAGCCTGGGCTCGGGCGACATCGATCTGCGCGACGTGCAGGGCAGTGTGCATGTCGGCTCGATCGGCTCGGGTGACGTCGATGCCCGCGGCATCGGCGGCGATCTCGAAGTGGCTGCCAAGGGCAGCGGCGAGGTCTCGCACCGCGATGTGCGCGGCACCGTCAGCGTGCCGCGCAAACGTTGACCCTCTTACAGAGACAGACCCGGAGTCCGACCATGAAGACCCTCCCGTCCCGCGCCCTGCCCCTGGCCCTGTTGCTTGCCTGTGCGGGCATGCTGACCGCCTGTGGGCGTGACGAAGCCCACGACGCCCCCGCGAGCGGCGACGCCACCACGGCGCCGGCCGACGAAGGCTTCGTCGCCCGCACCACCCGCCGCGCGCTGGAAACGGCGCGCCAGGATCTGGTCGAGAAGAACATCAGCGTCGGCGGCAGCGGTGGCGGCGGACTGAACATCAACGGCTTCCGCTTCGGCGGCGACGATACCCGCACGTCCAGCCTGCCCAAGGCCGAGATCAGCCCGGCCGGCGACTTTCTGGTCGATGGCAAGACTGTCGAGATCGACGCCGCGCAACGCGAACTGCTGCTGGCGCATCGCGCCAACATCATCTCGATCGCCGAGGCCGGCATCACGATCGGCATCCAGGGCGCCCAGCTCGGCGCCGAAGCCGCGAAGGGCGCGATCGCCAGCGCGCTGTCGGGCCAGTCCGCCGACTTCGAAAAGCGCATGGAAGCCGAGGGCGCCAAGATCGAAGCCGAAGCCGACAAGCTGTGCGACAACCTGCCCCCGCTGCTCGCCTCGCAACAGGCCCTCGCGGCCGCGCTGCCGGCCTTCCAGCCCTACGCCACGATGGACGCGACCGACGTCGAGGATTGCCGCAAGGACACCGTGGTCCACCGCGACGATGAAGCCGCAGAAGCGGATGCCGCGGTGGCGCCGGTGTCGAACTGACGCTGCCCCCCGACGCCAGCTGCATCGAGACAAAAAAACCGGCCAATGGCCGGTTTTTTATAGTCCACTCACTGAATCAACCGCCGCCGCTGGCGCCTTCATGGATGCCGCCCCTGGTCAGTTCCGCGGGATCGAGCAGCGTCCGCAGGTCCGCATCCGAGAGGCCGCTGTCCTCCTGCGCGATCTCCATGACCGGCCGGTTTTCCTTGTACGCGCGCTTGGCGATCGCCGCGGCCTTTTCGTAGCCGATGATCGGGTTGAGCGCGGTGACCAGGATCGGGTTGCGCGCGAGTGCGGCGTCGACATTGTCGCGGCGCACCTGGAGGCCGGCGATCGCGTCGTCGGCCAGCAGACGGGTGACATTGGACAGCAGCTGGATCGATTCCAGCAGGTTGGCCGCGATCAGCGGCAGCGCGACATTGAGCTGGAAGTTGCCGGTCTGCCCGGCGACGGTGATCGCGGTGTGGTGCCCCATCACCTGCGCAGCGACCATGACCGTCGCCTCGGGAATCACCGGATTGACCTTGCCCGGCATGATCGAACTGCCCGGCTGCAGCGCCGGCAGCTCGATTTCGCCCAGACCGCCGAGCGGCCCGGAGTTCATCCAGCGCAGATCGTTGGCGATCTTGATCAGCGCGACCGCCAGCGCATTGAGCTGACCGGACAGTTCGACCGTGTCGTCCTGGGTCGCGATGCCCTCGAACTTGTCCTCGGCCGAATCGAAGCTGGTGCGGGTCAGCGTGGACAGCGCCCGCGAGACCTTCTTGCCGAACTGCGGATGCGCGTTGATGCCGGTGCCGATCGCGGTACCGCCGATCGGCAGCCGGCGCAGGCGCTTGAGCGCATCGCTCAGGCGCGCTTCGGCCGAGGCGATCTGAGACGACCACGCGCCGAATTCCTGCGCGAAGGTCAGCGGCATCGCATCCATCAGATGTGTGCGGCCGGTCTTGACCACCTTGCCCAGCGCCTTGCCGCGCTTGTCGATCGTGCGGCGCAGATGCTTGAGCGCCGGCAGCAGATCTTCGACGACGGCGAGCTGCGCAGAGACCCGGATCGCCGTCGGCACCACGTCGTTCGAACTCTGGCCGAGATTGACGTGGTCGTTCGGGTGGACCTTGCGCGAGGCGGTCGAGGCCAGCGTCGCGATGACCTCGTTGGCATTCATGTTCGACGAGGTGCCGGACCCGGTCTGGTAGATGTCGACCGGGAAATGGGCGTCGTGCTTGCCGTCGGCGACTTCGAGCGCGGCGGCGCGGATCGCCTTGCCGGTCTTCTCCGGCAGCAGGCCCAGGCCCGCGTTGACCTCGGCGGCCGCGGCCTTGACCAGGCCCAGCGCCCTGATGAAACCGCGCGGCATCGGGCGGCCGGAGATCGGGAAGTTCTGCACCGCGCGCTGGGTCTGCGCGCCCCACAGGGCGTCGGCGGGGACCTGCAGCTCGCCCATGCTGTCGTGTTCGGTACGGAACGCATTCGCGTCGTGGGTCTTGCGCATCGATTCGGCTCCAGGAGGGGGAATGACTCGGCTGGCACGGTCGCTGGCGTCGTGTCCGCAGGATACGCGAGGGCCGTACAGGCTAAAATGACGGCTTCGCCCGCTGCGCGCCCACACTGCCCATGTCCGACATCCAGAAGACCGAAGCCGCCCTGCTCGCCCTGTCGCCGCTCGACGGCCGCTATGCCACCAAGGTCGATGCGCTGCGTCCGATCTTCTCGGAATACGGCCTGATCCGGGCCCGCGTGCGGGTGGAGATCGAATGGCTGCTGGCGCTGGGCGACGAGCCGGGCATTGCCGAACTGCCCGCCTTCGACGACGCACAGCGTGCGCGCCTCAAGGCGCTGGCCGACGAGTTCTCGGTCAGTGATGCCGCGCGCGTCAAGGCGATCGAACGCACCACCAACCACGACGTCAAGGCAGTGGAGTACTTCATCAAGGAACAGCTCAAGGATGATGCCTCGCTGGCGCCATCGCTCGAGTTCGTGCACTTCGCCTGCACCAGCGAGGACATCAACAATCTGTCCTACGCGCTGATGCTGGCCGAAGCGCGCCGGGACGTGCTGCTGCCGACTATCGACACGCTCATCAAGACGCTGCGCACGATGTCACACGACCACGCGGCGCTGCCGCTGCTGTCGCGCACGCATGGCCAGACCGCATCGCCGTCGACCGTCGGCAAGGAACTGGCGAACGTGGTCGCGCGCCTGCAGCGCCAGAGCGAGCTGCTGTGGGACGTCGCGCTGACCGGCAAGATCAATGGCGCGGTCGGCAACTACAACGCCCACGTCGTGTCGTACCCCGATGTCGACTGGCCGGCGTTCGCGCAGCGCTTCGTCGAATCGCTGGGCATCGAGTTCAATCCCTACACCACCCAGATCGAGCCGCACGACTGCGTCGCCGAGATCAGCGACGTGCACAAGCGCATCAACACGATCGGCATCGATCTGTGCCGCGACATCTGGGGCTACATCTCGCTGGGCTACTTCAAGCAAGCCTTGAAGGAAGGCGAAGTCGGCAGCTCGACGATGCCGCACAAGGTCAACCCGATCGACTTCGAGAACGCCGAAGGCAACTTCGGCATCGCCAACGCGCTGTTTGAGCATTTCGCCGCCAAGCTGCCGATCAGCCGCTGGCAGCGCGACCTGACCGATTCGACCGTGCTGCGCGCGCTGGGCACCGCATTCGGCCACACGCTGATCGCGCTCGATGCGCTGCAGCGTGGTCTGGGCAAGCTCAGCGTCAACCCGGAGCGCCTCGCCGCCGATCTCGACGCCTCGTGGGAAGTGCTGGCCGAAGCCGTACAGACGGTGATGCGCCGCCACGGCCTGCCCAACCCCTACGAGCAGCTCAAGGCGCTGACCCGCGGCCAGGGCATCACCGCCGACTCGATGCGCCAATTCGTCGATGGTCTGGATCTGCCGGCAGAAGACAAGGCGCGCCTGCGCGACCTGGTGCCGGGCGGGTACACCGGTCTGGCCGAGCAGCTCGCCCGCGGGATCTGACGCCACCGGACTGCGCGACGCGGACTGAACATTCGCGTCGCTAGGCTCGCGGCGATTCAACTTCGCCGACGAGACCGCCATGCGACAGCTTCCCCTTTTGCTCTGCCTCACTGCACTGTCGTTGGCCGCCTGCGATCGACAGGCGTCGCCAGCCGACACCTCGACCGGCGCATCGCCGACGGAAGCCGCCTCGCAGGTGGCATCCGCGGCGATCTCCGGCGTGCTGACCGATCCGGCCAGCGGCGCGCAGTGCAGCGGACAGGATGTCGCGATCACCCGCGACGGCTTCGATCTGGTGTTGAACGGCGACTGCGGCGCCGTGGTCATCACCGCATCCGATGGCGCGGTCAACGTCGAACATGCGAGCTCGTTGCGGGTCGAAGGCAACCAGGTCACCGTGCTCAACAGCCGCGTCGGCGACGTCGATGTCCGCGGCGCCGACAACGCCTTGAATCTGACCGAGGTCGACGCGCTGGAAATCTCGGGCGACCGCAATACGGTGCTCGCACGGCGGATCGACCGCGTGACCTTCAGCGGCGCATCGAACGTCGTCAATCCCGACAACACGCCGGCGCTCGATGACACGGGCACCGGCAATCGCGTGATGTGACGCGGCACGCCGGCAGATGCGGATCCTGCTCAACCTCGATGTCGATGATCTCGAGCGCGCACTGGCGTTCTACGTCGCCGCGTTCGGGCTGACGCCGGCACGCCGCCTCGGCGACGACGTCATCGAGCTGCTGGGCGCCGGCACACCGCTGTATCTGTTGCGCAAGGCGGCCGGCAGCATCGGTGCAGGCACGACCCCGCGTGACTACGCACGGCACTGGATGCCGCTGCATATCGATGTCGTCGTCGACGATCTCGATACCGCCTTGTCCAAGGCCCTTGCCGCAGGCGCGGTGCAGGAAGGCGGCATCCGCGACGAGTCTTATGGGCGGATCGTGCAGTTGGCTGATCCGTTCGGGCATGGGTGGTGTCTGCTGGCGTTCAGTACGCACGGATATGACGCGATCGCGACCTGACGCGATGCGACGGGCGAGCGGCGTCTTCCGCGTCGGTCGTTATCTCGGCGAAGGCCAGCGGCGCCTTGCAGCAGCACGAAGCGCTGGTCATCCAGTGACCTGCTGCCCGCTCGCAAGCTGAGGCACAGGCCAAGGCACTGGATTCCAGTCCTTCGCCCGAATGACGGTTCGTGAGCCCCCCTACCCAACTCAAGCTCTGTCTCGTGCCCGTCAGAACTGACAGGCCGTGATTCCAGCGGCACACAACAGACGAATGTCTGTGCAAACCAGGATCCAGCGACGTGTCGCCCCCAGAACACTTCAGGCACTGAATTCCGCCCGTCGCCGGAATGACGGCGACTGCGGCTTCAATCGCGAACGCTCAGATCGAGCAGGGGTCCATGTCGCGGAAGTCCCAGCGGCCGTTCCGGCCAGTCTCGACGATCAGAATGGACCTTGGCCTGCGCCGGGGCGACGGGGATCCGAGTGATCCCCGCGGCTGTGTGCGAAAGCGCTCGGCACACCCCCCAACCCGTCGAGACCGCCCCCGTTTTCGCGTAGTCTGCCGCCCCATGAGCACAGCCCCCCTTCCCTTCGAAATCGACGCCAGCCTGTACGCCGACGGCGGTCCGCTCGGCATGTCCGCCGGGGACTTCCTGCGCGACTACTGGCAGAAGCGTCCGCTGCTGATCCGCAACGCGTTTCCCGGCATCGAGAGCCCGCTGCAGCCCGAGGATCTGGCCGGCCTGGCCTGCGAGGAATTCGCGCTGTCGCGGCTGATCCGCCACGACCGTGCCGGCGATGGCTGGCAGGTCGAGACCGGGCCGTTCGACGAGGACCTGTTCCCGGGCCTGGGCGACCGCGACTGGACCCTGCTGGTGCAGGACGTCGACAAGTGGGATGCCGATGTCGCCGGCCTGCTCGCGCATTTCGCCTTCCTGCCGCGCTGGCGGATCGACGACATCATGGTCAGCTTCGCCGCGACCGGTGGTTCGGTCGGCGCCCACGTCGACCAGTACGACGTGTTCCTGCTGCAGGGCCAGGGCCATCGTCGCTGGCAGATCGACGCCTCGCAGGCTATGGGCCGCGGGCTGCCGCCGCAGGACTTCCGCGACGACGTCGAGCTGAAGCTGCTGCGCACCTTCACCGCCACCCACGACTGGGTGCTCGGCCCCGGCGACATGCTGTACCTGCCGCCGATGGTCCCGCACCACGGCGTTGCCGAGGATCCCTGCCTGACGTTCTCGGTGGGCATGCGCGCGCCGGCGATCACCGAACTGATGGGCGACTTCGTCGACACGCTGGCCGCCGAAAGCGACGAAGCGCAGCGCTACCACGACGAAACGCTGGCGGTGCCGGCCGATCCGAACGAGATCGACGACGCCGCGATGGCGCGCGTGGTCGAGGCGCTGCAGGCTCTGCGCACCGACGATCCCGACCGTCTCGGCGACTGGTTCGGCCGCTTCATCACCAGCTACCGAAACGCGCACGACGTGATGCCGGCCGATTCGGTGCCTGCCCGCATCGAACTCGAATGGCAGCTGTCGGAATGCGGCGCGGTCCTGCAGCGCAACCCCTTCTCGCGCATGGCCTGGCGCCGCACCGCCGAGGGCGCGCAGCTGTTCGTCGCCGGGACCGCGCTGTCGGTGCCGCCGGCAGATGCACCCTTGATCGCCGGCGCCGACCGCTTCGACGCACCCGGCTATGCCGCGCTGTCGCCGGACGCGCGCGACACGGTCAATGCCCTGCTCGAACTGGGCCACTACCAGCTGCGGCTTCCCGACGACGCATGAGCCGGCCGCTCCAGGTCGTCGAGATCGTCGATCCGCGCCAGCAGGCCGCGGCGCATGCGCTGCGCGATGCGGTCTTCGTGCAGGAGCAGGGCGTGCCGGCCGAACTCGAGCGCGACGCACTCGACGCCCTGAGCCGGCATGTGCTGGCGGTGGATTCCGATGGCACGCCGATCGGTACCGGCCGCCTCGCACCCGACGGCAAGATCGGGCGACTGGCGGTTCGCGCCGACCGGCGCGGCCAGGGCGTCGGCGATGCCCTGCTGCGCGCCCTGCTCGACCTCGCCGGTCGCGCGGGCCTGCACAGCACGCGCCTGCATGCCCAGCTCCAGGCGCAATCGCTGTACGCCCGCCACGGCTTCGTCGCCCACGGCCCCCGTTTCGAGGAAGCCGGCATTGCCCATCGCGCGATGCGACGGGTTGCCGGCGCCGCGTTCGAGATCGATGACGTGGCAGGCGCGGTCGACGCCACGGTCACCGTGATCCAGTGCGCCCGGCGTGGACTGTGGGTGCGCAGCCGGGATCTGGACCCGGGCCTGTTCGATCATCCCGAGGTCCTGCTGGCCCTGCGCCGGTTCGCCACCGCAAGCCGGGGCGGCCGCGTGCAGCTGCTGCTGCAGGACGCCGCGACCACGCAGCGCGAGCACCCACCCCTGCTCGCCCTCGCGCAACGCCTGCCCAGCGCGTTCGCATTCCGCGAGGTCGAGGATCCGGTGGATCGCGCATTCGCCGGTGCGTTCGTCGTCAACGACAGTGGCGGTTTCCTCAGTCGCCCACTCGGCAACCGCTTCGATGGCGAGGCCGCGACCACCCTGCCCGGACGCGCCCGGCAACTCGAACGCCAGTTCGCCCCGGTGTGGGAACGTTCACGCCCGTGCAGCGAGTTCCGCGCGCTGGGTATCTAGGGTGTGCGCCGCGTGCCGCGCCCTGCGCGGACATCGGCAACAGCGGCATTCGACCATCGTCCAGCGGCGCCACATCGGGCACCGGTAATGCAAGAAGCGCGATGAGACGGGTATACTCCGGGGTCTACATCGGCCTCTCGATGCGCGCGTTTCATGCGGATCGGGTCTGCCACTCCCCCTCCCAATCGAGTCCGAATCACCCGACGTGGACAGTCTCCTGAAGCAGTTTGCGCAGTCGTCCCAGTTCGGCGCCAACGCCGCCTATATCGAAGATCTGTACGAGCAGTATCTGGTGGATCCCGACAGTGTCGGGACCGACTGGAAACGGTGGTTCGATTCCTTCAAGGGCCGTGAGGCGGGTGACGTTCCCCACTCCGCGGTCCTGTCGGCCGTCGCCGAAGCCGGTCGTCTGGCCGCACGCGGCGTGGTCGCTGCGGGTTCCTCGTCCGGCGGTGCCGGCGACGAGCGCGAGCGCCATGTCGGCCGCCTGATCACCGCCTACCGGTCGCGTGGCCATCTCGGCGCGAAGCTCGATCCGCTGGGCATGATGCCGCCGGTCAATCCGCCGGATCTGGGTCTCCCGTTCCACGAACTCACCGATGCCGATCTCGACGACGAGTTCAGCACCGGTGGTGTGGCCGGCCAGCCGCGGATGAAGCTGCGCGACCTGCTCGCACTGCTCAAGACCACGTATTCCAGCCAGATCGGCGCGGAATTCATGCACATCCCGGACTTCGAACAGCGCAGCTGGCTCTACCAGCGCCTGGAGAAGACCGGTGGCCGCTTCGCGCGCAGCGCGGACGAGAAGAAGCGCATTCTCGAACGCCTGACCGCCGCCGAAGGCCTCGAGCGTTACCTGCACACCAAGTACGTCGGCCAGAAGCGCTTCTCGCTCGAAGGCGGCGATGCGCTGATCCCGTTGCTCGACAACATGATCCAGCGCGCCGGCAAGGACGGCGTCAAGGACATCGTCATCGGCATGGCCCACCGCGGCCGTCTCAACGTGCTGGTCAATACGCTCGGCAAGAACCCGCGCAAGCTGTTCGACGAGTTCGAAGGCAAGTTCGAACACCACGACGACGACCGCGCGCACACCGGCGACGTGAAGTACCACATGGGCTTCTCGGCCGATCTGACGACGCCCGGCGGTTCGGTCCATCTCGCGCTGGCGTTCAACCCCTCGCACCTGGAAATCGTCAACCCGGTGGTCGCAGGCAGCGTGCGTTCGCGCCAGCACCGCCGTCGCGACACCGAGCGCAAGGCCGTGGTGCCCGTGCTGTTGCACGGCGATGCGGCCTTCGCCGGCCAGGGCGTCAACATGGAACTGTTCCAGATGTCGCAGGCCCGCGGTTTCGCGGTCGGCGGCACGGTGCACGTGGTCATCAACAACCAGGTCGGCTTCACCACCAGCGAACTGCAGGACTCGCGCTCGACGCTGTACTGCACCGACGTGGCCAAGATGGTCGGCGCGCCGATCCTGCACGTGAACGCGGACGATCCGGAAGCCGTGGTGTTCTGCGCGGAACTGGCCTACGACTTCCGCCAGCAGTTCGGCAAGGACGTGGTCATCGATCTCGTCTGCTACCGCCGTCACGGCCACAACGAGGCCGACGAGCCGGCCGCGACCCAGCCGCTGATGTACCAGGTGATCCGCAAGCACCAGACCCCGCGCGAGCTGTACACCGCGAAGCTGGTCGCCGAAGGCGTGCTCAGCGAGGCCGATGCCAAGGGTGTCGTCGACCGCTACCGTGACAAGCTCGACGCGGGCGAGGTCACGGTCGAGCTCGCCGCAGGCAAGCCGTCCGATTACGAACTGACGATCGACTGGGATCCGTATCTCGCCGGCCGGCTCAGCGACACACTCGACACCACCGTGTCGGTGGACAAGCTGAAGTCGCTCGCCAAGGCGATCACCACGGTGCCGGACGACGTCAGCCTGCAGGCGCGCGTCGCCAAGATCTACGACGACCGCCGCAAGATGGCCGCCGGCGAACAGCCCGGCGACTGGGGCTTCGCGGAAAACCTCGCCTACGCAACCCTGCTCGACGCCGGCAACCGCCTGCGCCTGGTGGGCCAGGACAGCGGCCGCGGCACGTTCTTCCACCGTCACGCGGTGCTGCACGACCAGAAGACCGGCGGCAACTACATGCCGCTGCGCCAGCTGGTGAAGAATCCGGAAGACGCGACCATCATCGACTCGCTGCTCAGCGAGGAAGCCGTGATGGCGTTCGAGTACGGCTACGCGTCGTCGGAGCCGGGCACGCTGTGCATCTGGGAGGGCCAGTTCGGCGATTTCGCCAATGGCGCCCAGGTGGTCATCGACCAGTTTCTGTCGTCGGGCGAAGCCAAGTGGCAGCGTCTGTGCGGTCTGGCGCTGTTCCTTCCGCACGGCTACGAAGGCCAGGGCCCCGAGCACAGCTCGGCGCGCCTCGAGCGCTTCCTGCAGCTGTGCGCGCTCGAAAACATGATGGTCTGCGTGCCGACCACGCCGGCGCAGGCGTTCCACATGATCCGTCGCCAGCTGTGCATGACCACGCGCAAGCCGCTGGTCGTCATGACCCCGAAGTCGTTGCTGCGCCACAAGCTGGCCGTCTCCTCGCTCGAGGAACTGGCCAACGGCGAGTTCCAGCACCTGATCCCCGATGCCGACGCCGACCCGAAGAAGGTCACGCGTGTGGTCGCGTGTTCGGGCAAGGTCTATTACGACCTGCTGGAAGAGTCGCGCAAGCAGGCACTCGACAACGTCGCGCTGCTGCGCGTGGAACAGCTGTATCCGTTCCCGCGCGAACAGCTGACCGCCGAGCTCGCGCGTTACGGCAACGCCACCGAGGTCGTGTGGTGTCAGGAAGAGCCGCAGAACCAGGGCGCCTGGTACCAGATCAAGCATCACCTCGAAGCCTGCTCGGGCGCCAAGCAGTCGCTGCACTATGCAGGCCGCGCCCGCTCACCCTCGCCCGCCGTCGGTCATTTCAACGACCACGTCGCCGAGCAGCAGCAGCTCATTGCCGATGCGCTGGTCAACGCGCTCGACGGCAAGGTCTTCTCCGAATAATCCAGTTCGAACCCCCACATTCAACCGCTTTTCCAGGAAGCCAAGATGGCCACTGAAATCAAAGTCCCGGTCCTGCCCGAATCCGTCTCCGACGCGACCATCGCCACCTGGCACAAGAAGGCCGGCGACGCCGTCAAGCGCGACGAGAACATCGTCGACCTGGAGACCGACAAGGTCGTCCTCGAAGTGCCGTCGACCGTCGACGGCGTGATCAAGGAAATCAAATTCGAAGAAGGCGCGACGGTCAACAGCGCGCAGGTCATCGCGATCATCGAGGAAGGTGCCGCCGCCGAAGCGCCGGCCGCCGAATCGGGCACCAAGGACAAGGAAGCGCCGGCTGCCGGTGCCGAGGAAGTGCAGCCGAAGTCGGACGCCAAGAAGGCCGACGACAAGGCGCCGGCCTCGACCAAGCCGCAGTCGTCGTCTTCGGGCAAGAACGACAGCCTGCCGCCGGGCGCACGCTTCACTGCCGAGACCAAGGGCATCGATGCCTCGCAGGTCGAAGGCACCGGTCGCCGCGGTGCGGTGACCAAGGAAGACCTGCTGAACTACGCCTCGGGCAAGACCCCGGGCGTGTCGGGTGGCGCACGTCCGGAAGAGCGCGTGCCGATGACCCGCATCCGCAAGACGATTGCGGCGCGCCTGATGCAGTCGAAGGAATCGATCGCCATGCTGACCTCGTTCAACGAGGTGAATCTCGGCAAGGTGATGGCGCTGCGCAAGGAGCTGGGCGAACAGTTCCAGAAGGATCACGGCATCAAGCTCGGCTTCATGAGCTTCTTCGCCAAGGCCGCCGCCAATGCGCTGGCCAAGTACCCGGTGGTCAACGCCTCGGTCGACGGCAACGACATCATCTATCACGGCTATGCCGACATCTCGGTCGCCATCTCGACCGATCGCGGTCTGGTGACGCCGGTGCTGCGCAACGTCGAGCGCCAGGGCTTCGCCGAAATCGAGCAGGGCATCGCCGATTACGCCAAGAAGGCGCGCGACGGCAAGCTGGGCCTGGACGATCTGCAGGGCGGCACGTTCACGATCACCAACGGCGGCACCTTCGGCTCGCTGATGTCGACGCCGATCGTCAACCCGCCGCAGTCGGCGATCCTGGGCATGCACTCGATCAAGGAGCGCGCCATCGTCGAGAACGGCCAGGTGATCGCCGCGCCGATGATGTATCTGGCGCTGTCCTACGACCACCGCATCATCGACGGCAAGGACGCGGTGCTGTTCTTGGTCGACATCAAGAACCAGCTGGAAAACCCGCACCGCATGCTGCTCGGCATGTGATGCGCCGCGACCCCCTCCACGGAGGGGGTTCGCGCTTGTGGCGTCCGCGCCACACCCCCAAATTCGCCGCATCGGCACCCTGCCCGTCCGGGCAGGCATCGAAAGAAGGAATTCCCCATGGCTGAACAATTCGACGTCGTCGTCATCGGTGCCGGTCCCGCCGGCTATCACGCCGCGATCCGCGCCGCGCAGCTCGGCATGAAGGTCGCCTGCATCGACGCCGCGCTGGGCAAGGACGGCAAGCCGGCCCTCGGTGGCACCTGCCTGCGCGTGGGCTGCATTCCGTCGAAGGCGCTGCTCGATTCCTCGCGCCAGTTCTGGAACATGGGCCACATCTTTGGCGACCACGGCATCAGCTTCAAGGATCCGAAGATCGACGTCGAAGCGATGATCGGTCGCAAGGACAAGATCGTGAAGCAGTTCACCGGCGGCATCGCGATGCTGTTCAAGGCGAACAAGGTCACGCCGTACTACGGTTTCGCCACGCTGCACGCCGACCGTCTGGTCAAGGTCAAGCAGCACGACGGCGCCGAGATCGAACTCACCGGCACCAACGTCATCATCGCGGCCGGCTCGGATTCGATCGAGCTGCCGTTCGCCAAGTTCGACGGCGACACCATCGTCGACAACGTCGGCGGTCTGGACTTCACCGAAGTGCCGAAGCGCCTGGCCGTCATCGGCGCCGGCGTGATCGGCCTGGAGCTCGGCAGCGTGTGGAAGCGCCTCGGCGCCGAGGTCACGATTCTCGAAGCCCTGCCCGACTTCCTCGCACTGGCCGACGCCGAAGTGGCGAAGACCGCGCTGAAGGAATTCAAGAAGCAGGGCCTCGACATCAAGCTGGGCGCCAAGGTCTCCAAGACCGAGATCACCGGCAAGGGCAAGAAGAAGGAAGTCGTCGTCAGCTACACCGACAGCAGCGGCGAGCAGACGATCACCGTCGACAAGCTGCTGGTCGCCGTGGGCCGCAAGGCCGCGAGCAAGGGCCTGCTGGCCGACGACAGCGGCGTGAAGCTGACCGACCGTGGCCAGATCGAGGTCGACGACCATTGCCACACCGGCGTCGATGGCGTGTGGGCGGTCGGTGACTGCGTGCGCGGCCCGATGCTGGCGCACAAGGGCTTCGAGGAAGGCATCGCGGTCGCCGAACTCATCGCCGGCCTGCCGGGCCACGTCAATTTCGACACGATTCCGTGGGTCATCTACACCGAGCCGGAGCTGGCCTGGGTCGGCAAGACCGAGCAGCAGCTCAAGGACGAGGGCATTCCTTACAAGGCGGGCAGCTTCCCGTTCGCCGCCAACGGCCGCGCCGTCGCGATGATCGAGGCGACCGGCTTCGTGAAGGTGCTCGCGCACGCCGAAACCGATCGCGTGCTCGGCATGCACCTCGTCGGCGCCAACGTCTCCGAGCTCGTGCACGAAGGTGTGCTGACGATGGAGTTCAGCGGCTCGGCCGACGACCTCGCCCGCATCTGCCACGCGCATCCGTCGCTGTCGGAAGTGGTGCACGACGCGGCGATGGCGGTCGACAAGCGGTCGATCCATAAAGCCAACTGACGTTGGCAGTGATTGGTGGTTCGTGATTGGTGATTCGAAAGAGCGCCTTCCCGATCTCGCCAGTCCACTGAAGGGACGCCGGGCATTTGCCCGGCGTCTGCATTTTCGAATCACCAATCACCCATCACGAATCACGGCCCCTCGATGAAAAGCATCTGCGTCTACTGCGGCTCCAACGCCGGCAACAAGCCCGTCTACGCCGAACGCGCGATGGCGCTGGGTGATCGGCTCGCACAGGACGGCTTGCGTCTGGTCTACGGCGGCGGCAACGTCGGCCTGATGGGCACCGTCGCCAACGCCGTGCTCGAAGCCGGCGGCGAAGTGACCGGCGTGATTCCGCAGCAGCTCGCCGACTGGGAAGTCGCACACCGCGGCCTGACCGAACTCGAGATCGTCGATTCGATGCACGCGCGCAAGATGCGCATGTTCGAACTCTCCGACGGCTTCGTCGCCCTGCCCGGCGGCTTCGGCACGATGGAAGAGATCTTCGAGATGCTGACCTGGCGCCAGCTCGGCATCGGCAACAAGCCCTGCGCCTTCCTCGACATCGACGGCTTCTACGCCCCGCTGATCGGCATGATCGATCGCATGGTCGAAGAGCGCTTCCTGCATCCGGACCAGCGCGCCGACCTCTGGTACGGCAGCGACATCGACGAGATGCTGGCTTGGATGCGGGCATATGAGCCGGCGCAGGCGAGCAAATGGATCGACGAGAAGCGGCGCAGTGTCTTGAAGTAATCGAGGTCTCGAGTCGCGGCAGATTCCAGGGCGCACGCGGATGTCCGCACTGAATGACGTGCACCGCGCGCGCGCGAAGTCACTGGATCCCGGCGTTCGCCGGGATGACGGGGGATTTCTGAGTGGAAATCCATTCCGGAATGTACGGAGCTTCCGGATGACGCGGTAAACACTGACACCCTTTTCTACCGTCGTCCCGGCGAACGCCGGGACCCAGCGACTTCCGTGCTGACGTGCGTTCGCTACGATCAAGCGACAGCGCAGCAGCGGATTCATGTATGCGGAAACGCACTCCCTGCGTCTACATCCTCGCCAGCGGCCGCAACGGCACGCTTTACATCGGCGTGACCTCGAACCTGCCCCAGCGCATCTGGCAGCATCGCAACAATTCCGTCTCCGGCTTCAGCAGACGTCATCGCATCCATACGCTTGTATGGCACGAACTCCACGACACGATGGCATCCGCAATCGCACGCGAGAAGGCGCTCAAGGAATGGAAACGCGTCTGGAAGATCCAGCTGATCGAAGACACCAATCCCTATTGGCACGACCTGTATCCTGACCTTACCTGACACCACGAGGTCGCACGGATGTCCCTGCCCGCCCGCTTCGACGCCTTCCGTATCCACAACGACGCTGCCGGGTATCGCAGCGGCATCGAACAGGTCGCCATCGACGACCTCTCCGCAGGCGAGATCGAGGTCGAGGTCGCGCATTCTTCGGTCAACTTCAAGGATGCGCTGGCCGGCACCGGCCAGGGCAAGATCCTGCGGCAGTTCCCGCTGATCGGCGGAATCGACGTCGCCGGTCATGTCGTGCGTTCGCGCGATGCGGCGTTCAAGGAAGGCGACGCCGTGCTGGTCACCGGCTGCGGCCTGAGCGAGACGCGCGATGGCGGTTACGCGAAGTTCGCGCGCCTCGAAGCGAAGTGGGCCGTGACCCTGCCCGCGGGCCTGAGCCTGCGCGACAGCATGATCATCGGCACCGCGGGCTTCACGGCCGCGCTCGCGCTGCTGCGCATGCAGGACAACCGGCAGACGCCGGCACTGGGGCCGCTTGCGGTGACCGGAGCGACCGG
Source organism: Luteimonas sp. Soil_C_5 (assembly GCF_057656615.1). NCBI lineage: Bacteria > Pseudomonadati > Pseudomonadota > Gammaproteobacteria > Lysobacterales > Lysobacteraceae > Luteimonas > Luteimonas sp. Soil_C_5. Next base: position 271,375 of record NZ_JBDGKA010000001.1, on the reverse strand, counting down.
CGGCGTCGGTTCGCTGGCGGTCGACATCTTCAGCGCGGCCGGCTACGAGGTGCATGCGGTCAGCGGCAAGGCCGACCAGGTGGCGTATCTGAAGTCGATCGGCGCGACCGAAGTGCTGGGCCGCGATGCACTGGCGACGACGCGCCCGATGGAATCCGCGCGCTTCGGCGGCGGGCTCGACAACGTCGGCGGGCCGATGCTGGTCAGCCTGCTCGCGCAGACCGTGCCCTGCGGCAATGTCGCCACCGCCGGGCTTGCGGCCAGCGCGGATCTCGATGCGACGGTGATGCCTTTCATCATCCGCGGCGTGTCGCTGCTGGGTGTCGCATCGGCGGGCACGCCGCGCGATCTGCGCGACATCGTCTGGGCGCGGCTGGCGCAGGAATGGAAGCCCCGGCATTTGGAAACGATCTGCACGCGCGAGGTCGGACTCGATGGATTGCCGGATGTCTTCGCGCGAATGCTCGCTGGCGGCGCGCATGGCCGAACGCTCGTCACGCTTTGATCCGCCGGATGCTTGCGCACTGTGAATGCGCAGCTAGAATCCCGAGGGAATTGAAGGGGACACAATGGCACGCATTCTGATCGTCGACGACTCGCCGTCGCAGCTCATGGGCATCCGTCGCATCGTCGAAAAGCTCGGCCATCAAGCGCTCACCGCGGAAGACGGACAGGCGGGGGTCGAAGCCGCAAAGCGCGAACTGCCCGATCTGATCCTGATGGATGTCGTGATGCCGAACCTCAACGGCTTCCAGGCGACCCGCTCGATCACCCGGGATCCGGCCACGCGGCATATTCCCGTCGTGCTGGTGACCACCAAGGACCAGGACACCGATCGCGTCTGGGGCATGCGCCAGGGCGCGAAGGCCTATCTGACCAAGCCTTTCAGCGAAGTCGAACTGTCCGACACGATCGCCAAGACGGTCGGCGTCGACGCGCCGCCACCGCCCGCGGAATAAGCCGCCGCTCCACCGGACGCCGCACTGCGGCGTCCGTGCGACTCAGTCGCCCTCTACCGCATTGAACGCATCGCGCAACGCTTCGTACGCCGCGGTCTGTGCGGGCGTGCGAGGCGTGGGCGCCTCGATCTCGAGTTCGACCAGCTGGTCGCCTGCGGCTGCGCCACTGGCGCCGGGCAGTCCGCGCCCGCGCAGCCGCAGCTTGCGGCCCGCTTCCGAGCCTGCCGGAATCTTCAGTTCGACCCGGCCACCCAGGGTCGGCACGCTGACGGTCGCGCCCAGTGCGGCGTCCCAGGCTGCCACCGGCAAGGCGTGCAGCACCGTGCGCTCGTCGACATCGAAATCCGGATGCGCGGCGTATTCGATTTCCAGCAGCAGATCGCCGCCGTGTTGGCCCTGTCCAGGCAGGCGCACCACCTGGCCGGGGCGAACGCCCTTCGGAATGCGCACATCGAATGCGCGCCCCAGCACCGGCACACGCACGCTGTCGCCGCGATAGACGGTTTCCAGCGGCACCGCCAGGCGCGCGCGGGTATCGCCGCGGGGCGCAGCGCCGGGATGCACGCCGGGGCCCCCTGCGCCTGCGCCGCGGCGGCGGAACAGTTCTTCGAAGAAATCACTGAAGCCGCCCCCCGCGCCGCCCGCGAAGATCTCGTCGAACTCCGGTCCACGGCCGGCGCCATAGCCGCCGAATCCACCGGGCGGCGGCTGCACGTCGTCACCGGGCCGGTAGCCGCGCGCGCGCAGCTGGTCGTAGGCCTTGCGCTTCTCGGGATCGCGCAACGCCTCGTAGGCTTCGTTGACGCCTTTGAAGGTGTCTTCGGCGCCGGGCTCCTTGCTGACGTCCGGGTGGTACTTGCGCGCCAGCCGACGGTAGGCGGTCTTGATCTCCGCGTCGCCCGCATTGGGTTCGACGCCGAGGATCTGGTAGTAGTCCTTGAACTGCATCTTCGATTCTTCCGATACGGCGCCGGGACGCCGTGGGCAACGGGAATGCCGGAACCGGCAACGGCCCGAAGGATACCCGCAGGCCCTTGATCGCGTCGTGTGTCGAGCGGCCTGCGAAGCGCGCGGACCGCCGAGGGACCGGCCTTGGGCCAGGGTGCGCCCTGTGCACGAAGCGGCACGCGACGCGCGAAGCCGAAAACCGTCTGCAAGGATGTCCTGCACGACGACGCCACCCCGCCGCGGAACGACGCGCCACCCGCGTGGTGTCGCCGCGCTCGTCTGCGCGCCTGCGAAGGATCCCGCAGGCCGGCACCGCGACGCGACATCCGCCCGGGCAGAGCCGCAGCCTGCACTCGCGTGTCGACGCTCGTCGCGCCACCGCCGACAGCGCGTGTCCCGCGCACGCGTCCGACGTGATCTCGATGCCGGTGGCAAGCGGCTAGACTGCGCCGATCCCCCCGTGCGAGCGCGCAGCCATGACCATCCAGATCGGCGACACGATTCCCGAAGTGACGCTCAAGTACATCCATGACGGCGTGCGCATTATCGATACGCCGACGCTGTTCTCCGGCAAGAACGTGGTGCTGTTCGCGGTGCCCGGCGCCTTTACGCCGACCTGTTCCGAACATCACCTGCCGGGTTTCGTCGAACACTTCGACGCGTTCCGCAAGCGCGGCATCGATGTCGCCTGCGTCGCGGTCAACGATCCCTTCGTCATGCAGGCCTGGGGCGACAGCGTCGACGTACCGTCGGGCCTGCAGATGCTGGCCGACGGCAATGCCGATTTCGTGCGCGCACTGGGACTGGAGATGGATGCGAGCGCCTACGGCATGGGCACGCGCGCGCGGCGTTTCGCGCTGTATGCCGAAGACGGCGTGGTCCGGCAGCTGTTCGTCGAAGCACCGGGCGAATTCAAGGTGTCGTCGGCCGAGAACGTATTGGCGCATCTCGACTGAGTGCATCGGCGTGCACGCGCAGCGCGTGATCTGCCGTGAGCCTGCGTTGACGCTTCGGTCCGTACGCTGGCCCTCTTGAAGGGAGCCCACCGATGACCGATACCAGCCGCGTGCTCGCGCGCAATGCGCAGATCCTGCGCTTCCTGATGAAGTACCGCAGCGCGGGTGTGCTGTCGGGCTTCGAACTCGATCCCGACATCGCGCACGTCGATGCGGCCGAGGCAGGCAAGCCCGACGCGTTCGTCGACGATCTCGAGGCACTCGGCCCGACATTCATCAAGATCGGGCAAGCGCTGTCCACGCGTCCCGACATGGTGCCGCCGGCCTACCTCACCGCGCTGGAGCGGATGCAGGACGACGTCGCGCCGCTGCCGTTCGAGGTGATCCACGACGCGGTGGAAGATGCGCTCGGCGTACGCATCAGCAAGATCTTCGAATCCTTCGACGAAACACCGCTCGGCAGCGCCTCACTCGCGCAGGTGCACCGCGCGACGCTGCGCGATGGCCGCAAGGTCGCGGTGAAGGTGCAGCGTCCAGGCATCGTGGAGCAGATCCGCGACGACCTCGACACCCTCGCCCGTCTTGCCGGCGGCGTCGACCGGGTGACCGACGTCGGCCGGCGCATCCGCTTCGCGGACTGGGTGCACGAATTCCGGCGCACCCTGCTGGCCGAACTGGATTACCGCATCGAGGCCGAAAACCTCGACCGTTTCGACGCACACTTCGCCGCCTATCCCACGCTGTTCGTGCCCAAGCCGGTCTGGGATCTCACCCGGCCGCGCGTGCTGACGATGGAACTCGTCGAAGGCACCAAGGTCACCGACATCACCGGCCTGCAGCGCACCGAACACGACATGGCGCCGCTGGGCACCGCGCTGCTGCACGGCTATCTCGACCAGGTGTTCGTGCATGGCGAGATCCATGCCGATCCGCATCCGGGCAACCTGCTGTACACGCGCGACGGGCGGATCGCCCTGCTCGATCTCGGCATGGTCGCGCACGTGCCGCCGCGCACCCGCGAGCGTCTGCTCAAGCTGCTGTTCGCCGCGGTCGACGGACGCGGCGAACACGTCGCGGCCGAAGGCATCGCCATGGGCACGCGGCTGGAGGATTTCGACGAGGCGCGCTACTACCGCGACGTCGGCCAGCTGGTCGCGCGCTACGCCGCGCAATCGGGCGCGACCGGGCAGACGGAAGGCAAGCTGATGCTCGACCTGGTGCGACTGGCCACGGCCTGCGGACTGCGCACCGCGCCGGAGATGAGCCTGCTCGGCAAGACGCTGCTGCATCTGGAATCCGTGGTGCACGCCCTGGCGCCCGAGCTCGACATGAAGCGCGTGGTCGAGGAACACCTCAACGACATGATGCGCCAGCGCCTGCGCAAGTCGCTCTCGCCCGCCAGTCTGGCCAGCGAGATGATGGATCTGCAGGAACTGGTGCGCGACGCCCCGCGCAAGGTCTCGAACGTGCTGTCGCTGCTGTCGGAGAACCGGCTGCGCGTGCGCCTGACCGGGCTCGAGGAGTCGCACCTGCTGGAAAGCCTGCACAAGATCGCCAACCGCATCGCGGCCGGCATCGTCACCGCGGCGCTGATCCTCGCGTCGGCGATGATGATGGACAACCCGGGCGGTCCACGCCTGTTCGGCTATCCGGCGATCGCGCTGCTGCTGTTCCTCACCGGCGCCGGGCTCGGCATCGCGATCGTGCTCAGTGCACTGCTCGGCGACAAGCGCGCGAAACCGAACGAGGAACGCGGGCCGAACTAGCGCATTGGGGCGCGGCGCGTCCGGAACGGCGTGTCCGGCCGCGGCCGCGTCTGCAAAATGAGAACCGGTCTCATCGCTGGTATCATGTCCGGCTTCCCGCGTCGCTTCTTTCGCTTATGTCAGCCGCCTTTGGCACCGAAACGGTGCTGGATGTCCGTCACTGGACGGACGCCTACTTCAGCTTCACCACCACCCGCGACGACGGCTTCCGTTTCGAGAACGGCCAGTTCGTGATGATCGGGCTGGAGACCGAGGGCAAGCCGATCCTGCGCGCGTATTCGATCGCCAGCGCGAACTGGGAAGAGCAGCTGGAGTTCTTCAGCATCAAGGTCGACAACGGCCCGCTGACCTCGCGCCTGCAGCACATCCAGCCCGGCGATCAGGTCCTGATCGGCCGCAAGCCGACCGGCACCCTGCTGATCCACGATCTGCATCCGGGCCGCAATCTCTATCTGCTGGGTACCGGCACCGGCTTCGCGCCGTGGCTGTCGGTGATCAAGGATCCGGAGACCTACGAGCGCTTCGACAAGGTCATCGTCACCCACGGCGTGCGCACGCCGCAGGATCTGGCCTATCGCGACTACATCGTCAACGAACTGCCGCACCACGAGTTTCTGGGCGAGCAGATGTCGAAGCAGCTGCTGTACTACCCGGCCGTGACCCGCGAGGACTTCGACTTCAACGGTCGCAGCCATCGGGGGCGCCTGACCGAACTGCTCGACAGCGGGCGCATGGCGTCCGATCTGGGCTTGCCGCCGCTCGATCCGGCGCACGACCGCGCGATGATCTGCGGCAGCCCGCAGATGCTCGGCGATTTCCGCAATCTGCTCGATGCACGCGGTTTTGAGGCCGCGCCGCGGATCGGCACGCCCGGCCAGTACGTGTTCGAACGGGCCTTCGTCGAAAAATAGCCGCCGCCGGGGACTACACTCCTGCTGACATCGGAGATGTGCCCATGAAGATCCTCGTCACAGTGGATGGCAGCGATATCAGCTTGCGGGCGTTGAAGTACACGCTCGGACTCTCGAAGCTGCTGGCCAAGCCGGCCCTCATCACGGTGCTGCATGTGGATCAGCCGGCGTTTCCCGGCATGGAGCGCCGCATCGGTCGCGAGGCGATTGCGGAGTACCACGCCGCCAACCATGACCATGCGCTGGCGTCCGCGCGACCGATCATCCGGCGCAGCAAGCAGCCCGTGGACGAAATGCGCGAGGTCGGCGAGATCGCCGACACCATCCTGGCGGTGGCGCGCAAGCGCAAGGTCAGCCTGATCGTCATGGGCTCGCACGGCCGGTCTGCGGTCAAGGGCGTCCTGCTGGGTTCGGTGTCGACCAAGCTCATCGCACAGACCGACGTGCCGGTCACGATCATCCGCTGAGCCCCCGGCGGCGCGAGACGATCAGTCGCCCAGTGCCGTCTGGATCGAACCGCCCAGTGCGGCAGGCGGCGTCGCGGGCGCGAACCGGCGCAGCACTTGGCCGTCCCGGCCGACGAGGAACTTGGTGAAGTTCCACTTGATCGCGCGCGTCCCCAGCACGCCGCGCTTCTGCTGGCGCAGCCATGCCCACAGCGGGTGGGCGTCCTCGCCGTTGACGTCGACCTTTGCGAACATCGGAAAGTCGACCGCGTAGTTCAACGCACAGAAGTTGCGGATGTCGGCCGCGTTGCCCGGCTCCTGCTGCCGGAACTGGTCGCAGGGAAAGCCCAGCACGACCAGGCCACGCTCGCTGTAGTCCTGCCAGAGGCGTTGCAGACCCGCGTACTGGGGGGTGAAACCGCACCTGGAGGCCACGTTGACGATCAGCAGCACGCGGCCCGCGTAGTCAGACAGCGGCTGGCGCTGACCCTCGAGGGTGACGGCATCGAAATCGAAGGCGGAAGCCATGCGCGTATCCGGCAAAACGGGCCGTCCAGTCTGGCGCATTCCAGATCCGGGCGGCATGCTCGATCGCGCACTACATTCAGACAATGCCGCAACTCCATGATTTAGATGGTGACAGCGGTGCGCGACTTTCGGCACGGGTCGTCTTGCGCCCGGATCAGCTAGCCTAGGGGGTCCTGTTATCCGGAGAGACCCCTTGCTGAAGCACCCGCTTGCCGTCGCCCTGTGTGCGGCCCTTGCCGCGTCCGCGCTGCCCGTCTTCGCCCAGTCCACCAGCGCACCGGCGCCCGCCGCATCCACGTCGATGTCGGCCCAGCAGCCGTCCGACAACCCGCTGTTCGTCGAGAGCACGCTGGACCTGCGCTACCCGCACTTCGACCAGATCCAGGACACGCACTTCGGCCCGGCCTTCGACGCCGGCATGGCCGAGAACCTGCGCGAGATCGAGGCGATCGCCAACAATCCGGAAGCGCCGACGTTCGACAACACCATCATCGCGCTGGAAAAATCCGGCGAAGTGCTGTCGCGCGCGCGCCGCATCTTCAGTGCCCTCAACGGCACCGACACCAACGACGACCGCAAGCGCATCGATGCCGAGTACGCCTCGAAATTCGCGGCGCACCGCGATGCGATCATGCTCAACCCCGAGCTGTTCGCCCGCATCGACACGCTCAACACGAACGTGGCCTCGCTGGGTCTCGACGCCGAAGGCCAGCGCCTGGTCGAGCGTTACCACACCATGTTCGTCCGCGCCGGTGCCAACCTGACCGAAGCGCAGAAGGAAGAGATGCGCCGCATCAATGCCGAGTCGGCGAAGCTCGGCACGACCTTCAGCCAGAACGTCCTCAACGAGGTCAACGATTCGGCCGTCGTCGTCGATACGGTCGAAGAACTCGACGGTCTGAGCGAAGGCCAGATCGCCGCGGCCGCTGCCGAAGCCACCTCGCGCGGGCTCGAGGGCAAGTACGTCATCACCCTGCTCAACACCACCGGCCAGCCGCCGCTGCCGCAGATCAACAACCGCGAGCTGCGTGAGCGCGTGCACAAGGCGTCGGTCGCCCGCGGCAGCCGCGGCAACCAGTACGACAACACCCAGGTCATCGCCGACATCCTCAAGCTGCGCGCCGAACGCGCCAACCTGATGGGCTATCCGAACCAGGCCGCCTTCATCCTCGAGGATTCGACTGCCGGCACCGTCGAGGCCGTCAACGACATGCTGGGCCAGCTGGCACCGGCCGCCGTCGCCAACGCCAAGCTCGAAGCCGCCGAACTGCAGGCGATGATCGACCGCGAGCAGGCCGCCAAGGGCGAGCCGACCTTCCAGCTCGAGCCGTGGGACTGGGCCTACTACACGGAGAAGGTCCGCCAGGACAAGTACAGCTTCGACGACGCCCAGCTCAAGCCCTACTTCGAAATGAAGAACGTGCTGGAGAACGGCGTGTTCTTCGCCGCGACCAAGCTCTACGGCCTGACCTTCCGCGAGCGCACCGATCTGCCGAAGTACCACCCCGACACCTGGACCTACGACGTCTTCAACGAAGACGGCAGCCAGCTGGCGATCTTCATCTACGACCCCTACGCGCGCGCGTCCAAGCGCGGCGGTGCGTGGATGAACTCCTACGTCTCGCAGTCGGAGCTGGAAGGCACGCTGACCGTCACCGCCAACCACCAGAACATCCCGAAGCCGCAGGCCGGCCAGCCGACGCTGCTGACCTGGGACGAAGTGACGACGATGTTCCACGAGTTCGGCCACTCGCTGCACGGCATGTTCTCGGACGTGAAGTACCCGTTCTTCAGCGGCACCAGCGTGCCGCGCGACTTCGTCGAGTTCCCGTCGCAGGTCAACGAGATGTGGGCCGACTGGCCGGAAGTGCTGGCCAACTACGCCAAGGACTACCGCACCGGCGCGCCGATGCCGGCCGAGCTGATGGAGAAGGTGCAGGCCGCCTCGACGTTCAACCAGGGCTTCGCGACGACCGAATACCTGGGCTCGGCGATGCTCGACCAGTACCTGCACCAGCTGCCGGCCGACCAGCTGCCGTCGGGCAACCAGGTCATGGCGACCGAAGCCGCTGCGCTCAAGGCCGCCGGCCTCGACTACGCGCCGGTGCCGCCGCGCTACCGCACGCCGTACTTCAGCCACATCAACGGCGGCTACGCGGCCGGCTACTACGCCTACATCTGGTCGGAAGTGCTGGACGCGAACACCGTCCAGTGGATCGAGCAGAACGGCGGCCTGACCCGCGAGAACGGTGACCGCTTCCGCAGCACCCTGCTGTCGCGCGGCGGCAGCAAGGATGCCAAGCAGCTGTTCGTCGATTTCACCGGCCACGAGCCGCAGATCGAACCGCTGCTGATCAAGCGTGGCCTGGCACCGGCCACCGCCGACTGACCCACGCGCATCTGCATGACGGAACGCCCGGCCTCGTGCCGGGCGTTTTCGTATGCGGCCATCGAACCGCGACGCCCTGCGATGAATCGCACCCGTCGTGCAGACGACGATGCGGCGGTCAATCGATCCTCGCCGGATCGCGCAGGTAGCATGGCGGCATGTCCGCCCCGTCCCCAACGCCCCCGACGTCTTCCGCCGCCGATCGCCTGCAGGACTGGCTGGATACGCACACAGGCGTGTTCGTCCTGACCGGGGCCGGCATCAGCACCGGCTCGGGTATTCCCGACTACCGCGACGAGACCGGCGCCTGGAAACGCCCCGCGCCCGTGACCTGGCAGGCGTTCACCGCCGATCCCGCGGTCTATCGTCGCTACTGGGCCCGCAGCTATGTCGGGTGGCCGCGCTTCTCCGCCGCCCGGCCGAATGTGGCGCATCGCGTGCTGGCCGATCTCGAAGCCTCAGGCCGCCTGTCGATGCTGCTGACACAGAACGTCGACGGCCTGCACCAGGCGGCCGGCAGCCGACACGTCGTGGATCTGCACGGCCGGCTGGACGCGGTCGTCTGTCTGGACTGCGGCGACCGCCTGCCACGCGCCCAATTGCAACCGGTGCTGGTGGCCGCGAATCCAGGCTGGCAGCCCGGCCATGTCGGCGCCGCGCCCGATGGCGATGCCGATATCACAGCAGACGCCGAAGCGGATTTCGTGCCGCCGCAATGCCTGCACTGCGGCGGTCGCCTGAAGCCGGATGTCGTGTTCTTCGGCGAGAACGTGCCGCGCGTACGCGTCGCTGCGGCGCAAGCGGCACTTGCAGAGAGCGACGCCATGCTCGTCGTGGGTTCGTCGCTGATGGTCTATTCGGGCTTCCGCTTTGCCCGCATGGCCGCGGACGCCAGCCGGCCGTTGGCGATCCTCAACCGCGGCACCACCCGGGCCGACGGTCTCGCCACGCTGAAACTGGATGCGGACATCGCGGCGACGCTCGGCGGACTGACCGCCTACGCCGCGCCGGTCTGACCGGTCAGGCCGGGACGAACAGCCCGCGGTACTTCGCCGCAACGTGCGGCAGCAGCACCGACGCCGGCACCTCGACGGTCTGCACGCCATCGGAGTACGGGCCAACCTGGTACGGCGGGAACACGAACCGCAGGCCGGCCAGCTTGCCGCCCGGCCCGAGCACGGGCTCGAACTGCTGGTAGTTGCCGACATCCGGGCCGGAGCCTTCGTCGATCATCTTGCCAGCCGAACGCATCAGACGGCTGCGCTCGTCGGGTTCCAGTTCGTCGGCGTCGACGCGCTGCGACAGCGCGGCATGCAGCTGCTCGCGCACGTAGCCGGAAATCGCACGCCAGTCATCGGGGCCTTCCAGCAGCGCATCCGCGGTCAGCAGACGCTCTTCGGCGACCAGCCAGACGAAGCGTTCGATCAGCGGATTGTCGTGGGCGCCGCCGGTGTAGCTGCTGCCGTCGGCTGCGATCGCCAGCAGTTCCGGCGTGTGGGCGATCGTGCTGAAACTCAGCGAGAGGTCGTACATCGTGCCCGCCGGCAGTTCCGCACCGCGCACGGCTTCCATCAGTTCATCGCGCGCAGCCTGCGCGTAGCGATGCAGTTCGGCTGCGAGTCCGGGATACGTGTTCGCTTCGGGCGGATAGCTGATGCCGATGATGAATTTCGAATCCATCTCCACCACGTCTTCCAGACGGGTCGGTGCCTCGGGCAAGGGCTGGACCTCGGCAGGCTGCACGGCTTCACCCGTGGACCCGGTGGCCGGCGGCACCTCGCGCTGACAGGCAAGCAGCATCACCGGCAACAGGCCGCACACCAGCAAACGTTTCATCGCATCGATCCCCATGCCGCGGCGCGGCCTCAAAACTCACGAAACGCTAACGCGCCATCCGTGGCCTCGCCGTGACGGCAGGCAACCGGATCCGCGGATTCGAGACAGCAAAAACCCCGGGCGTTTCCACCCGGGGTTCGATGTCGCTTGAAGCCGGTGTCTTAGACAGCCTGCACTTCGTCAGCCTGCAGGCCCTTCTGGCCCTGGACGACCTTGAAGGAGACCTTCTGGCCTTCCTGCAGCGACTTGAAGCCGGTGCCCTGGATCGAACGGAAATGGACGAACAGGTCCTGGCCGCTTTCCGGGGTGATGAAGCCGAAGCCCTTGGCATCGTTGAACCACTTGACAGTACCGACTTGACGATCACTCATGGTGTTACTCCTTGAAGCAGTTTGGTCATGGGAACACGACGGCCACCGTCCTGTTTGAGTGACGTGGCGCCGCGACTGTCGAGCAAGGGGTAACGCGAAAGCGATGGAGCGGATCGTCCCGACCGGAACCCGGCCGTCAACTTGGATCTACCGCATCGGAGCCACGATGTACCGTGATCCCGGCCTTGAACAGTTCGCGAACAATACCGTATCTGTGGCGCAAAATGTGAATGGGCTAACCCCCTCCAGAGCGCGGCCTGGACGGGGTCATCGACGGGATTTCCGGGGCGGGACCGCCGCTTCGGCGGGCGATTTCGCAGCGACACGTCTGACGCAGGCGGTCACCACGCCCTGCCACGTGGCGCCAGATAGCGCCGGATATCGTCAGTGCACGGTGCGGAACACGACGGCGCTGGAACACACTCGATGCTCGGCTCGAATGCACGTGGATCGCGATGCGATCGGCTGCGTGCACGGCGTCGTTCCATCGGGCTGCGCGCGCACGCTCGGATGCACACCGGCGGCTGCGCGCACACGCGTGCGGGAAACGATGAATCATCGCGCGCCTCTTGATCGCGCAACATCACCGCAGGCCGCGACGCAAAAAAAACGCCGCCTCTGAGAGGCGGCGTATCTGCGACATGGAATCCGATCAGTCCGGCTTGTTGCGATGATCGCGCTTGCCCTGGTTCTTGCGATCGCGCGTGCTGATGCTGCCGTTGATCGGCGCCTGACGCGTTTCACCCGCGTGCAGCGCCAGCGCCTTGGAGCGCGCCTGCGGCGACTGAAATCCCGGTGTCGCCTGGGCCGTGCCTTCATTGCCCAGCGTGTCCCAGGGCTTGGGCTGGCTGGCCTCCGCGTTGTGCTGTTCGAGCAGCTTGCGGGTGTTCTTCAGTGCCCGCTCCGGCGAGATCGCACGCTTCGACTTCGTCTTCGGCGCGCCGTCGACGGCGCCACGCGATGCCGACTTCGTGACCTTCTGTTTGGCAGCCGCTTTTTTCGCCGCTGTCCTGGTCGCAGCCGGTGTCTTGGCGGTCGTCGTCTTCGCGGTCGTTGTCTTTGCAGCCGTCTTCCTGGCGCCGGATTTCTTCGCGACCGAGTCCGACTTCGATGCACGCTTGCTTGCGGACTTCGTGGCCGTGGTCTTCTTGGCGCTCTTCTTGACCGCCTTGGTCGTCGACGACTTACCGGCGCTCGCTGCCTTCTTGCCCACCGTCTTCTTGGCGGTCTTCGACACCTTGACCTTGCCGGCCGCGGGCTTCTTCGCCGCCGTCTTCTTCGTGGTCGTCTTCTTCGCTGCAGCCTTCTTCGCGACAGGCTTGGCCCGCGCGGCAGCCTTCGCCGCCTTGGCGGTCTCGCGATGCTGGTCCTGCAGTCGCGTCAGGATGTCGGCCAGCAGTTCGGCCTTCTCGCCAGTCCGTGCATTCGCCTGACCGCTTTTGCCGGACTTGCTGCCGGTCGACTTGCGCGATGCGAGACGCTGGCGCTTCTCGAGATCACGCGAGCGGTCGCGTGCAGTCCGGGCGCGGATGACCAGACGCGCGAGCTGCGCTTCGGTGTGACCGCGCAGCGCATTGGCGCGACTGGCGTCGAAGAGACCCATCTCGGTTGCATTGAGCAGGGTGGTGGCTTTGGCACGCGTGACTGCCATGGATGTGCACTCCATCGTTGAACGTGGATGCAGAAGTATCACGCGCGACATGCAAGTGCGGTGAGCGTCGCGTTGGTTGTGCCGATGCGCACGCGGTGCGCGCGACGCGCAAATCGCGTCGCGCACGTGCGGACTGCAGCCTCAGAACGAAGGCGACGCCAGGCGTTCCAGAAACACGCCGATGATGCGCGGTTCCATCATCGCGGTGAACAACACGCCGTAGCCCGCGCCCCACAGATGCGCGCTGTGATTGACGTTGTCGCCGCCGCGGCGATCCATCCAGATGCTGTAACCGATGTAGCAGACGCCGAACACGATCGCCGGCATCGGAATGAAGAACACCAGCAGCAGCGCCCAGGGATTGATCAGGATCGAGGCGAACAGCACGGCCGAAACCGCGCCCGATGCACCCAGGCTCCGGTAGTTCGGATCGTGCCGGTGACGCAGGTAGGTCGGCAGGATCGCGACGAGAATCGCCGACAGATAGAACAGCAGAAAGCCCACCGGACCGATGTAGGGCGCGAACGCCCGCTCGATGGTGCCGCCGAAGAACAGCAGCGTGATCATGTTGAACAGCAGGTGCTGCCAGTCGGCGTGGATGAACCCGTGGGTCAGCAGGCGGTCGTACTGGCGATGCCGTTCCACCGCCGGCGGCCACAGGATCAGACGCCCGAGCAGCCGGGGCTTCTCGAACGCCTGCCACGACACCAGTGCGGTGATCGCGATCAGGATGAGGGTCACGGGTCCGACATTCATGCGCGTGGGTGCATCCAGGATCAGGCGGTGCGGTAATTGTCCTGCATCGGGTAGCGACGTGCGTACATCCCGAAGGCAAGCGCGGCAACGAACGCGAACGCCGCGAAGAAGAACATCAGGAACGCGTTCGTACTCATGCCGGTCGATGCGATGTAGGCGACCACGGCCTCGTTGCGCACGCCGGCATTGGTCAGCAGCACCCACAGGCTGCCGAACGTGCTGGTGAGGTACCAGAACGCCATGATCACCCCCTTCATCGCCTGCGGCGCCTGGCTGTAGGCGAATTCGAGCGCTGTCGCCGACACCAGTACCTCACCGAAGGTCAGCAGCAGATACGGCAGCGACTGCCAGGCCAGCGACACCTCCTGCCCGCTGTCGATCCACAGCTGCAGCCCGCCGGCAGCGATCCACGACGTGCCCGAGATCGCGATGCCCCAACCCATGCGGCGCAGCGCGGTCGGCTCGAAGCCCATGCGGCGCAGCGCCGGATACAGCACGAGGTTGTTGAACGGGATCAGCAGCATCACCAGCAGCGGATTGAGCGCCTGCATCTGCGCCGCGTCCTGGAACGGCAGCCAGTCGGGAATCACCATCTGCCGGCCCTGGATGATCCACGTCGACGCCTTTTGGTCGAACAGCGACCAGAACGGCGTGACCAGTGCGAAGACGATGAGGATGCGCAGCACCGCGCGCACGCCGTCGACGGCGAGGTCCGGATGCAGGCCGCGCGCACGCTCGAGCTGCATCGACGCGCCCCACCCGCCCAGCGCGATGATCACGCCCAGCGCGAGGCAGGCGGTGATCACGAATCCGAAGTCGGTCGGCCACCACGGCAGCGCGACCGTTGCCGACAAGGCCCACAGCACCAGCATCACCACGGCCGACACGATACCGACCAGGGCCACGACGAGGCCCGGACGCCCTGCACCGGGGGCGTGCGCCGAGAGCGCGGTGCGGATCACTTCCGAGAACGCATGCGGATCGCGCCGCGACGGCGGCACGTTCTGGTAGTGGCGACGGCCGAGCCAGAACACGAAGGTCGCGATGAACATCAGCACGCCCGGCACGCCGAACGCGACCGCAGGGCCGTAGCGGTGCAGCAGCCACGGCGCCAGCAGCGAGGCGAAGAACGAGCCGAAGTTGATGATCCAGTAGAAGGCGTCGAAGACCAGCTTCGCCTTGTCCTTGTTGCTCTGGTCGAACTGGTCGCCGCAGAACGACACCACCAGCGGCTTGATGCCGCCCGACCCCAATGCGATCAGGAACAGGCCGGTATAGAACCCGGTCGCATTGCTTTCGAACAGCGCCAGACAGGCATGCCCCGCGCAGTAGATCAGCGAGAACCAGAGGATCGTGTGGTACTTGCCGAAGAAGCGGTCGGCCAGCCAGCCGCCCAGCAGCGGGAAGAAGTACACGCCGATGACGAAGGTATGGAAGATCTCCTTGGCCATCGCCTCGCGGTCGTCGCCCGCCGGCAGATAGCCCAGCAGCACCGAGCTGATCAGGAACGGCACCAGGATGTTGCGCATCCCGTAGAAGCTGAAACGCTCGCAGGCTTCGTTGCCGACGATGTAGCCGATCTGCCGCGGCATGCGCCCGGCAGGAGTGGAACCAGGAGGGGCGGTGGCGGACATCGCGGACGTTCGGCTGGGGAAAGGCGGCAAGCGTAGTCGATCGGCCGGCCGTCGCGGCAGCCCTCGCATGGCCGGGCGCGAGGCCGGGAGTACCATCGTGGCCCCATTCCCGCTGCCCTCGCCCGCCATGCCGATTCCCCTGCCCGCGCGTTGCGCGCTGTTGCCCCTGCTGCTGGTGCTGGGCACGCCACTGTCCGCCGCGCCGCCGGCCGCCCTGACCACCCATGCCGAGCGCAACGGCTTCATCGAGACCGGGCGCTACGACGAGACCATCGCGCTCTGCGATGCCTTCCAGGCCGCCTACCCGGACGCGGTGCGCTGCTTCGATTTCGGGGTGTCGCCGGAGGGGCGGCCGATGAAGGCACTGGCGGTCTCGCGCGCCGGTGCGCTGACGCCCGACGCGGCGCGCGCAGCCGGTCTGCCGGTGGTGCTGATCCAGGGCGGCATCCACGCCGGCGAGATCGACGGCAAGGACGCCGGCTTCCTCGCGCTGCGCGAGGTGCTGGACGGCACCGCCGCGCCGGGCGCGCTGGAACAACTGGTCTGGGTGTTCGTGCCGGTCTTCAGCGTCGACGGCCACGAGCGCTTCGGTGCCTGGAACCGCCCCAACCAGCGCGGGCCGCGCGAGATGGGCTGGCGCACCACGGCGCAGAACTACAACCTCAACCGCGACTACGCCAAGGCCGACAGCCCCGAGATGCAGGCGATGCTGGCGCTGGTCGAGGCCTGGGATCCGATCGCCTACGTCGACCTGCACGCGACCAACGGCGCGCAGTTCGAACACGACATCTCGATCCAGGTGGAACCGGTGCATGCCGGCGACCCGGCCCTGCGCGCGGCCGGCACCGCGTGGCGCGACGGCGTGATCGCCGATCTCGCCGCGCAGGGCGCGCTGCCGCTGCCGTACTACCCCTCGTTCGTGCGTCACGACGATCCCACGTCCGGCTTCGAGGACGGCGTTTCGCCGCCCCGTTTCTCGACCGGCTATTTCCAGCTGCGCAACCGGCTCGCGATGCTGGTGGAAACGCATTCGTGGAAGACGTATCCGGTGCGCGTCGCGCTCACCCGCAACACCATCGTCTCGGTACTCGAGCGGGTGGCCCGCGATGGCCGCGACTGGGCGCGGATCGCAGACGCGGCCGACGCGCGCGCGGCTGCGCTCGGCGGCCAGTCCCTGCCCCTCGACTACCGGACCACGGACGCGGCGCGCATGGTCGATTTCCGCGGCTACGCCTACACGCGGACGCAATCCGATGTGTCGGGCGGCCTGATGACCCGCTACGACGAGACCACGCCGCAGGTCTGGCGCGTACCCCTGCGCGACGAGATCGTGCCCGCGCTGACGGTGACGCTGCCGCGCGGCGGCTACGTGGTGCCCGCCGCGCACGCCGACATGGTGGGCGGGATGCTGCGCGTGCACGGCATCCGCTACGCGCGCCTCGACCGGGCCCACCCGCAGATCACGGTCGATGCGTTCCGCGCGACCACGGCGACGCCGGCGGCCGCGTCGGTCGAAGGCCACCAGCGGCTCACGCTCGACGGCGCCTGGGCACCGGAGACCCAGGACCTCGCCGCCGGCGCACTGTTCGTGCCGATCGCGCAGCCGAAGGCACGCCTGGTCGCCGCACTGCTCGAACCGCAGGCGCCCGACTCGCTCGCGGCCTGGGGCCGGTTCAACAACGCTTTCGAGCGCAAGGAATACATGGAGGACTACGTGGCCGAGCAGGTCGCACGCGAGATGCTCGCCGCCGACCCCGCACTGCGCAGCGCCTTCGACACGCGCCTGCGCGAGGACGCGGCCTTCGCCGCCGACCCGCGCGCCCGGCTCGAGTTCTTCTACCGCCGGCACAGCGCCTGGGATGCGCGCCTGAACCTGTATCCGGTTCTGCGCACCGCGGAGGCGCTGGGCCCGGACGCGGCAGCGCGATGATCCGCACGCTGCGGCGCGTCGCACTGGCTGCCGTGCTCGCCGCCTGCACGGCGATCGCGCACGCGCAGGCACCCGCGCCGGCGCGCGACCTGCGCGTGGTGACCTTCAACCTCTATCACGACGCGGCCGACTGGCCGGCCCGCCTGCCGTTGATCGTCGAAGGCCTGCACGCACTGGATGCCGATGTCATCGCGCTGCAGGAAGTGCTGCAGACCGCGACGCTGCCCAACCAGGCCGAGACCATCGGCGCAGCGCTGGGCTACACGGTCCAGTTCGTGTCGGTCGATCCGGAGGGCCAGGCGCACCGCTACGGCAACGCACTGCTGACCCGGCTGCCGGTCGAGTCCCGCGACTGGACCCCGCTGGCCCCGCACGACGACGCGCGCACCATGGGCCGGGCGAGACTGGTGTTCGACGGCAGGCCGGTCGCCGTCCATTTCACCCATCTGCACTGGACGCGCGATGGCGGCGCGATCCGTCAGCGCCAGCTCGAGGATGCGATGGCCTGGATCGGGCGCGCGGCGGACGATGCGCCGGCCATCGTGCTGGGTGACTTCAATGCACCGGCGACCGCGCCGGAGTTGCGCGTGCTCGACGGCTTCGTCGATACCTGGGCGGCGCTGCATCCCGGCGCCGATGCCGCCGGCGCGACGACCTTGAACCCGCATTTCTTTCCCGATCTGCGCGCGCGCATCGATCTGGTGTTCGCCGAGCGCGGGCGCTTCGAGGTGCGCGAGGCGCGGATCGTGCTGGACACGCCCGATGCGTCGGGAACCTGGCCATCCGACCATTTCGGCACCCTGGTGGTGCTGCGTCCACGCGCGGATGCGGCGCCTTGACGCATGATTCGCCGGCGCGGGCGCATGCTCGGCCGCGCCTGACCTGACTTTCCGGAGATCCCGATGCGCACCCGCCTGCTCCGCTTCGCCGCCGCCCCCTTGTGCGCGGCATTGGCGCTGACCGCCTGCCAGACGTCCGCACCGGGCGCCCCCACCGGAGCCACCGCCATGCCCGACACCGACGCCCGCGTCCGCATCCAGGGCGAAGCGGTCTACTTCGAAAAGATCCTTGTGCCCGAAGGCGCGCGCCTGCGCGTGCAGGTGATCGACAGCCAGCTGGCGGATACGCCGACCGCGGTGCTTGCGGAGCGTGTGACCACGGTGGGCAGTGGTCCTTACGAATTCGAGATCGACGTGCCGCGCGAGCGGCTGCGTGCGAACGGCATGTATGGCCTGCACGCATCGGTGTCGATGCCGGACGGCGCGCTGCGCTTCGTCACCGATACACGGGTGCCGGTGACGATCGGCCCGGACAGCACCGACGTGCATGTCGGGCGCGTGCGCCTGCGCCACGTGCAGCCGGACTGACCCTCCGCGCGCAAAGCGCGACACGCGCCTCAGGCGTTGACGAAGCGCACGCGCCGGGTGATGCCGCAGGTCAATGCATAGGAAATCGTGCCCGCGGCTTCGGCCACGGTCTCGACCGGTAACGCATCGCCCCACAGCACGACCGGATCGCCGGCGCGCGCATCGGGCTGCCCGCGCAGATCGATCGTCATCAGATCCATCGACACGCGGCCCGCCACGCTGGCCATGCGGCCGTTGACCAGCACCGGCGTACCGGCTGGCGCGAGCCGCGGATAGCCGTCGCCGTAGCCGACCGCGGCCACGCCGACCGGCATGTCTTCGGGGGCTTCCCAGGTGGCCGAATAGCCGATGCGCTCGCCTTTGGCCACGCGATTGACTGCGAGCAGACGCGTCTCGAACGTCATCGCAGGCCGCAGTCCGAACGAAGCGCCACTGCGGCCGGCGACGACCGACATGCCGTACAGCGCACCGCCCGGACGGATCCAGTCGCCGTAGGCATCGGGCCAGCCGAGCACGGCGGCGGAATTCGCGAGCGAACGCGGGCCGTCGAGACCTTCGGTCGCCGCGACGAAGGCACGCATCTGCGCCGGTGTCTGCAGACCGTTGCGCGCATGCGCATCGAACTCGTCGGAACTGGCGAAATGCGTCATCAGCACGATGTCGCCGGCGACGCCACGCGCCGCGCGCAGGCGCGCATGCGCCTCGCGGACCTGGTCGGGCGCGAAGCCGAGCCGGTGCATGCCGGTGTCGACCTTGAGCCAGACCCGGATCGGCGCGCCGTCGGTGCGCTCGAGCAGATCGAGCTGCGCCGCGTGATGCACGATCGCCTCGGCGCCCAGGGCGCGCAGCTGGTCGAGATCGTCGGGGTTGTCGAAGCCCGACAGCACCAGAATCGGCTGATCCAGTCCCGCGGTGCGGATGCGCGCGGCATCCTCGATCGCGGCGACGCCGAACGCATCGGCCTCGCGCAGGGCGCGCGCCGCGGTTTCCAGTCCGTGTCCGTAGCCGTCGGCCTTGACCATCGCCATCAGTCGCCGCCCCGGCGCCTGCGTGCGCATCGCGCCCAGGTTGTGGCGCAATGCATCGGTATGGATGGTGGCGGTGATCGGGCGGGCCATGCGAAGCGCAGCGACTGTGGGGCCGTCTATTGTGCCCTCGCCGCGGCGCGTGCGCCGGACGCGGAGGTGAACCGCGGCGTTACTCGAAGCTGCCGATCGAATCGTGGGACAGGTTGTCGAAGCGCGTGTACTCGCCGAAGAACTTCAGCTTCACCGAGCCCGTCGGACCGCTTCGCTGCTTGCCGATGATGATCTCGGCCAAGCCTTTGTCCGGCGACGTTTCCTTGTTGTAGTAGTCGTCGCGGTAGATGAAGACGATGACGTCGGCGTCCTGCTCGATGGCGCCCGACTCGCGAAGGTCGGCCATGACCGGACGCTTGTCGGCGCGCGTTTCCAGCGAGCGGTTGAGCTGCGACAGCGCCATCACCGGCACGTTGAGTTCCTTGGCCAGCCCCTTGAGCGAACGCGAGATTTCCGAGATCTCGGTCGCACGGTTCTCGGCGTTGCCCGGCACCGACATCAGCTGCAGGTAGTCGATGACGATCAAGCCCAGATCGTGCTCGCGCTTGAGACGGCGGCACTTCGCGCGCAACACGTCCGGACCGAGACCCGGCGTATCGTCGATGAAGATCTTGGTTTCCTTGAGCATGCGGATCGCGCTGCTGACCCGGCTCCAGTCCTCGTCTTCGAGCGCACCGGTGCGCAGACGCGTCGCGTTGATGCGGCCATTGGAGGAAATCAGGCGCAGCGCGAGCTGGCTGGCCGACATTTCCATCGAGAACACGCCGACGGCCTTCTTGGTCTTGATCGCCGCGTATTCGGCGATGTTGAGCGCGAAGGTCGTCTTGCCCATCGCCGGACGCGCGGCGAGGATGATCAGATCGGTCGGCTGCAGGCCGGCGGTCATCTCGTCGAATTCGGTGTAGCCGGTCGGCAGGCCGGTGACGCCGCCGCCGTTGTTGTAGCGCGTCTGCAGCACGTCGAAGGCTTCGGCCATCGCCTTGTTGATCGCGGTGAAGTCCGTGCGCCCCTGGGCGCCGGCTTCCGCGATCTTGAAGACCTGCTGCTCGGCCTTGGCCAGGATCTCGCTGCTGTCGCGGCCGTCGGGCTGGAAACCGTCGTTGACGATTTCGGTGCCGACGTCGATCAGCTGACGCAGGATCGCCTTGTCGCGGACGATCTCGGCATAGGCGCGGATGTTCGCCGCCGACGGCGTGGTGCTGGCCAGCTCGCCGAGATAGGCGCCGCCGGCGACCAGGTCCGACAGGTTGTTGGATTCGAACCACTCGCCCAGCGTGACCGCGTCGAACGGCCGGCTCTTTTCGGCCAGTTCTTGGATCGCGGCGTAGATCTTCTGGTGGTCGCGCCGGTAGAAATCGTCCGGCACCAGCAGATCGGCGATGCGGTCATAGGCATCGGGCGCCAGCATCAGGCCGCCCAGCACCGCCTGCTCGGCGTCGACCGACTGCGGCGGAATGCGCAGCTGTTCGACGCGCGTGTCGGCGCGGTGCTCGTTGCGGTAATCGGGACGTACGGACATGGACGGATTCGCTGGAACGGGCCGCGCCGTGGCGCGCGACGTTCGATGCTAGTGCAGGGGCCTGTGGATACGCGCCCCCACAACCTGTGGATAAGACGACAGCCTGCGCGCGACGGATCGCGTGGCCTGAGACGCAGACGCCCCTGCGCAAACGACGGTCAGCCCCGGCGGCAGCGCGATCCGCCGCCCGAACGCGGCCCGGTCAGACCTCGGAAACGGAAACGGGCGCCCTGGGGCGCCCGTTCCGGAGAGCCATGAGTCCCGGAGGACTCAGGCGACCTCGCCTTCGATGATCACCTTGACGGTGGTCTCGGCGTCGGCGTGCAGGTGCACCACGACGTCGAACTCGCCGGTGTTGCGGAACGCGCCTTCACCCAGCACGACTTCCGACTTGTTGACCGGCGTGACCGCCTTGGTCAGCGCGTCGGCGATTTCGCGCGGGCCGACCGAGCCGTACAGCTTGCCTTCGGTCGACGCGTTGGCGTAGACGGTGACGCTGGCGCCTTCGAGCTTGGCCAGACGCTGCTGCGCCTCGTCGAGCTGCGACTGGGCCTTGGCCTCGTACTCGGCGCGACGCGCTTCGAACTCGGCGATGCTCTTGGTGGTGGCCGGCACGGCCTTGCCCTGCGGCACCAGGAAGTTGCGGCCGTAGCCCGGCTTCACACTGACCTTGTCGCCCAGGTTGCCGAGGTTGGTGACCTTCTGCAGAAGAATGAGTTGCATGGTGTTGCTCCGTATCCGTTAGCGGCGCCGGAGCGCCGCAACGAGTGCTGTCCGAATCGGACGAGAACGCGTAAAGCCCGAAGGGCTCAGACGTTGTGATTGTCGGTGTACGGGATCAGCGCGAGGAAACGTGCGCGCTTGACGGCCGTGGCCAGCTGACGCTGGTAACGCGACTTCGTGCCGGTGATGCGGCTCGGCACGATCTTGCCGTTCTCGGTGAGGTTCTGGCGCAGGGTGTTGAGATCCTTGTAATCGATCTCCTTGACGCCCTCGGCGGTGAACTTGCAGAACTTGCGGCGGCGAAAGAACTTGGACATGTGCGTGATCCTCAGGCGGCTTCGGCGGAATCGGACTTGTCGGCGGTCGTCTCGGCATCGCTGCCGGTGGACTCGCCATCGTCGTCACGGCGGCGGCGCTCGCCACGCTCGGGCTTGTCGCCCTTGTCGTCCTTGTTCTTCATGATCAGCGACTGCTCGGTGTCGGCTTCGTCGCGACGCACCACCAGGTGGCGCAGCACCGCATCGTTGAAGCGGAACGCTTCGACGAGTTCGTCCAGACCGGTCTGGCCGACTTCGATGTTGAACATCACGTAGTGGGCCTTGACCAGATTGTTGATCGGGTAGGCCAACTGGCGGCGACCCCAATCCTCGAGGCGGTGGATGGTGCCTTCGGCGCCTTCGATCATCGACTTGTAACGCTCGATCATCGCGGGCACCTGCTCGCTCTGGTCCGGATGGACCAGGAACACAACTTCGTAATGACGCATTGTGGTTTCCTTTCGGATATCGACCGCGCCATCGGCGGCGGTCCGGATAGCCCCCCGGAGTGGATGCCCGGTGGAGCAAGAGACTCCCGGCACCGGGGTGCAGGGAGCCGGGCATTCTCACAGAACGCCGGGCCACCGGCAAGTACGGGGGGCCATGCGGCGCTGCGACAATCGGTCGCAGACCGGTGCGCACCGGGCCATGGTGGAATGACCGGCGCGCCAACGTCGCCTTCCGGACCCCGAATGACGCCCCCGCGGCGACGGTCCGGGCAGGCGCCTTCATCGTCTGCAATGCGTTCCGCACCGGCGGAACCGAACGAGAACGAAGTGCCCAGCCCCGCGTATCGACCTGCTGCACGCCGCGCGCCCCCGACGGGGACGGCGCGGCATGCGCGTAGCTCAGCGGACCGTTTCCAGGGTCCGGCTGAAGCCCAGCGCGGCCAGGGTCACGACGGCGCCGGACAGCAGGTAGTACCCGACGTATTCCAGGCCGTAGTGGCTGCACAGCCACAGCACGATCAGCGGCGCGAAGCCGGCGCCCAGCAACCAGGCGATATCCGACGTCACCGCGGCGCCGGTGTAGCGGTAGATGCTCTCGAAGCGCGAGGCGATCGCATTGCTCGCCTGGCCCAGCGACAGGCCCAGCAGCGCGAAGCCGACCACTACATAGGTGGTGCGACCGGCCGTGGTGTCCGAACCGAGCAGCGGCGCGGCGGCGAAACTGAAGAGCGCGATCAGCACGGCGGCGATCGCCAGCTGGCCGCGACGCCCCACCCGGTCGGCCATCAGGCCCGAGGCCATGATGCCCAGGCCGCCGACGATCGAGCCCAGGAACAGGCTGCCGAGGAAGTCGGCCGCATCGTGGTCGGTGAACAGCGTCGCCCAGCTCAGCGGGAAGATCGTGACCAGGTGGAACATCGCGTAGGACGCCAGCGGGATCAGCGCACCCACGAACACCTGGCGCGGATGGGTCCGCACGGTCTCGAACACCCGGCGCGGCTGCAGTTCGCGTTCCTTGAACAGCTGGACGAACTCCGGTGTGATCACCAGCCGCAGGCGGGCGAACAGCGCGACGACATTCAAAGCCAGCGCGACGAAGAACGGGAAGCGCCAGCCCCAGGCCAAGAAGTCCTCGGGACTGAGCGCACGCACGAACACGAAGAAGAAGCCGCAGGCGAGCATGAAGCCCAGCGCCGCGCCGAGCTGCGGCACCATCGCGTACCAGCCGCGACGGTTGGCCGGGGCGCTCAGCGACAGCAGCGACGGCAGGCCGTCCCAGGCGCCGCCCCAGCCCAGACCCTGGCCGAAGCGGAACACCGCCAGCAGTACCGGCGCCAGCATGCCGACCTGGGCATAGCTGGGCAGGAACGCGATCGCCATGGTCGAGCCGCACAGCAGGAACAGCGCGACGGTCAGCTTGATCGCGCGGCCGAAGTTGCGATCGATCGCCATGAAGACCAGCGAGCCGATCGGCCGTGCAATGAACGCCAGCGAGAACACCGCGAACGACTTGAGCGTCGCCTGCACCGGGTCGCTGTCGGGAAAGAACAGATACGGAAAGATCAGAACAGACGCGATGCCGTAGACGAAGAAGTCGAAGAATTCAGACGTCCGCCCCATGACGACAGGAAAGGCGATCTTGCCCGGGGAGACCTCGATCGGGTCGTTGGTCTCGGGCGCGTCGTCCAGCCCGGTGGTGGCTTGCTCTTCGGCTCGACTCATCTGCGCGCTCTCTCTCCGGTCGGTTTATGGGGGATAATAGGCCCCGCGTTGCATTGTGAACCCGAAACGACCCCGCCTAGCAAGGTGCGCAGCAACACGGTCGATCCGGTTCCACCCCAAGCTAGTCCTGGCGCCGTGGCGCCACTGTCAATTCGCCCGCCCTTCCCCTCGTCGTCGATCACTCAATGAAATCCATATTCCGAGCCTTCGCGCTGCTCTCGGTGGCATTCCTGCTGTCGGGCTGCGACTGGATCGTCATGCGACCTGCCGGCGACATCGCCGTCCAGCAGCGTGACCTGATCATCCTGTCCACGGTCCTGATGCTGCTGATCATCGTGCCGGTGATCTTCCTGACCTTCTTCTTCGCCTGGAAATACCGGGAGTCGAACACCGAGGCCGAGTACGCGCCGGACTGGCACCACTCGACCCGCCTGGAACTGATCATCTGGTCGGCGCCGCTGGCGATCATCCTGGTGCTGGGCACGGTGACCTGGATCGCGACCCACAAACTCGATCCCTATCGCCCACTCGACCGCATCGACGCCAATACGCCGATCGCCGAAGGCGTGGAGCCGCTGGTGGTGGAAGTGGTCGCGCTGGACTGGAAGTGGCTGTTCCTCTATCCCGAACAGGGCATCGCCACAGTCAACGAACTGGCTGCGCCGGTAAACGTGCCGATCCAGTTCAAGATCACCTCCTCGTCGATGATGAACTCGTTCTTCGTCCCGGCGCTGGCAGGCCAGATCTATGCGATGACCGGCATGGAGACCAATCTCAACGCCGTCATCAACAAGGAAGGCGTCTACAAGGGCTTCTCCGGCAACTACAGCGGCGACGGCTTCTCGCACATGCACTTCAATTTCCACGGCATGAGCCAGGACGGCTTCGATGCGTGGGTGTCGAAGGTGCGCGCCGAGGGCGTGGCCTTCGGCCGCGACGAGTATCTGGAGCTGGAGAAGCCGTCCGAGCGCGAGCCGGCCCGCTACTTCACCGACGTCGATCCGGCGCTGTACGAGGCCATCCTCAACATGTGCGTGTCCCCGGGCACGATGTGCATGCACGAGATGGCGCACATCGACAGCCTCGGCGGCGGCGGTGTGGACAGCAAGGAGAATTACGCCCGTCTGCGCTACGACAACCGTCGCGTGGGCCAGGCCTCGGAGGCCCCGGGCGCGACGTTCCCCGAAGCCGGCCGCGATGCGCGTGACACCGAGCCGCAGGGCTTCGAGCCGCGTCCGGTCTCGCCCGAGGACACGACGCCGCAGCCGACCGAAGAAAGCGACATCGACGAAGGCACCGAGCCGATGGAACCCGGCCAGGCCCCCTCTTCCGAGGGCGCCCCGGGCAAGGCCGACGCCGACGCCGAGGCAGACCGGCGCTGACGCGCCGGACCGCCCCCACGACATCAAGTACCAGGCAGGAACCCCATGTCCGCACCCCAGGACCACATCAATTCGCCAGTCTTCGGGCGGCTTTCGCTCGACGCGCTGGCCTTCCTCCACGACCCGATCCTCGCGCTGACCTTCGTCGGCGTGGTGCTGGGCGGCATCGCCCTGCTGTTCCTCGTCACCAAGTACCGCCTCTGGGGGTACCTGTGGAAGGAATGGTTCACCAGCATCGACCACAAGAAGATCGGCATCATGTATTGCATCCTCGCAATCGTGATGCTGCTGCGCGGCTTCTCCGATGCGGTGCTGATGCGCGCGCACCAGGCGATGGCGGCGAGCGGCAGCGAGGGCTTCCTGCCACCGCACCACTACGATCAGATCTTCACCGCGCACGGCGTGATCATGATCTTCTTCGTGGCCATGCCGCTGGTGACGGGCCTGATGAACTACGTGGTGCCGCTGCAGATCGGCGCACGTGACGTCTCGTTCCCGTTCCTCAACAACTTCAGCTTCTGGATGACCGCCGCGGGCGCCGCGCTGATCATGATCTCGCTGTTCGTGGGCGAGTTCGCGCGTACCGGCTGGCTGGCGTATCCGCCGCTGTCGGGCGCCGACTACAGTCCAGGCACAGGTATGGACTACTACCTGTGGGGTCTACAGATCGCAGGTGTCGGTACCACGCTGTCGGGCATCAACCTGATCGTGACCATCGTCAAGATGCGCGCGCCGGGCATGAAGCTGATGCGCATGCCGATCTTCACCTGGACCTCGCTCTGCACCAACATCCTCATCGTCGCCTCGTTCCCGATCCTGACGGCGACGCTGGCGCTGCTGACGATGGACCGCTACGTCGGCACGAACTTCTTCACGAACGACCTCGGCGGCAGTCCGATGATGTACGTGAACCTGATCTGGATCTGGGGTCACCCGGAGGTCTACATCCTGGTGCTGCCGGCGTTCGGCATCTTCTCCGAGATCGTGGCGACCTACTGCGGCAAGCGGCTGTTCGGCTACACCTCGATGGTCTACGCCACCGCGGTGATCACGATCCTGTCCTACCTCGTGTGGCTGCACCACTTCTTCACCATGGGCTCGGGCGCGAGCGTCAATGCGTTCTTCGGCATCACGACGATGATCATCTCGATCCCGACGGGCGCGAAGATCTTCAATTGGCTCTTCACGATGTACAAGGGCCGCATCCGCTTCGACGTGCCGATGCTGTGGACGATCGGCTTCATGTTCACCTTCGTCATCGGTGGCATGACCGGCGTGCTGCTGGCGGTGCCGCCGGCCGACTTCGTACTGCACAACAGCCTGTTCCTGGTCGCGCACTTCCACAACGTCATCATCGGCGGCGTGGTGTTCGGCCTGTTCGCCGGCATGGTGTACTGGTTCCCGAAGGCCTTCGGTTTCAAGCTCGACGAGTTCTGGGGCAAGGTCTCGTTCTGGTGCTGGCTAGTGGGTTTCTGGCTCGCGTTCACCCCGCTCTACATCATGGGTCTGATGGGCATCACCCGTCGCCTGAGCCAGTTCGAGGACACCTCGCTGTCGGTGTTCTTCATCATCGCGGCGATCGGCGCGGCCATCGTCGGCGCGGGCATCCTGGCCTTCATCATGTCGATCGTGGTGGCGGTGAAGAACCGCAAGAAGCTGGCCGACACCACCGGCGATCCTTGGAACGGTCGCACGCTGGAGTGGGCCACTTCGTCGCCGCCGCCGGCCTACAACTTCGCGTTCACCCCGGTCGTCCATGAGATCGATGCGTGGTCGGACATGAAGAAGCACGGCTACCAGCGTCCGACGACCGGTTTCGTGCCGATCCACATGCCGAAGAACACCGGCGCGGGTGTGGTGCTGTCGGCGATCAGCGTGGCACTCGGCTTCGGCCTGGTGTGGCACATCTGGTGGCTGGCGGGCCTGTCGTTCGTGACGCTGATCGTCGCGGCGATCTGGCACACCTTCAATTACGACCGCGACTTCTATATTCCGGCCGACGAAGTGACGGCGACCGAGGAACAACGCACGCGCGATCTGGCGCAGCAGGCACTCTGAACATGGCACAGACGATTCAACCCACCAGCGGCACCACCGAGCGCGTGTACCACGTGGTCGAAGACCCGCACGCGCACGATGACGGGCACGAGCACCATCCGGAAACCGGGACCAACCTCGGGTTCTGGATCTACCTGATGAGCGACTGCCTGATCTTCGCGATCCTGTTCGCCATCCACGCCGTGCTCGGCCGCAACTACGCGGCCGGCCCCTCGCCGGCCGACCTGTTCGACCTGAAGCTGATCCTGATCGCGACGTTCATGCTGCTGTTCTCGTCGATCACGTACGGCTTCGCGATGCTCAATTCCTACAAGAACAACATCAACCGGACGATCGGCTGGCTGCTGGTGACGGGTCTGTTCGGCCTGGCGTTCCTCGGCATCGAGATCTACGAGTTCCAGCATCTCGTGCATCTGGAAGCCACGCCGCAGCGCAGCGCGTTCCTGTCGTCGTTCTTCACCTTGGTCGGCACCCACGGCCTGCACGTGACCTTCGGCCTGATCTGGCTGGTGACCCTGGTCGTGCAGCTGAAGAAGCACGGCCTGATCGAAGCCAACCGCCGCCGCCTGATGTGCCTGTCGATGTTCTGGCACTTCCTCGACGTCATCTGGATCGGCGTCTTCTCGTATGTCTATCTGATGGGAGTCGTGGGATGAGCCACACCACCAACCACGCCGCCGCCCGCGCCAACGACCACGCGCACGAGCCCGCGCACGACGGTCACAGCCACGGCAGCATGCGCGACTACGTGATCGGCTTCGTCCTGTCGGTCATCCTCACCGTGATCCCGTTCTGGCTGGTCATGGGCGAAGTGCTGGAAAGCCGCGTCTGGACGGTCGCGCTGATCATGCTGTTCGGTGCGGTGCAGATCGTCGTGCACATGGTCTACTTCCTGCACATGAACCGGAAATCGGAAGGCGGCTGGATCCTCGCCTCGCTGATGTTCACCGGCATCATCATCCTCATCGCGCTGGTGGGTTCGTTGTGGGTCATGCACCACCTCAACACCAACATGATGCCGATGTCGCCGGAGCAGATGCGCGTCGCGCCCTGACGCGCACATCGTGACTTCCGTCGACGCCCCTGCCCGCCCCCGGCGCCCGGCTGCACGCTGGGCGCTGCTGGTGCTGCTGGCCACCGCCGCCGTGGGCTTCGCCGCCCTCGGCGTGTGGCAGCTGGAACGCATGGGCTGGAAGCGTGACCTGATCCAGCGCATCGACGCCCGCGTGCACGCCGATCCGGTGCCCGCACCCGCGGCGGCCGACTGGCCGCGCATCGATGCCGCGGATGACGAATATCGCCGCGTCACCGTGCGCGGCCGGCTGCTGCACAGCCAGGAAGTGCCGGTCTATGCCTCGACCGAACGCGGTCCCGGCTACTGGATCATGACGCCGATGGCGACCGACACCGGCACGGTGTGGATCAACCGCGGCTACGTCGACAACGCGCATCGCGCTCCCGACACGCGCGCACGTCTGTCGGAAGACGACACGGTCACGGTCACCGGCCTGCTGCGCCTGCCGGAACGCCCGCTGGTTTTCCTGCGCGACAACGTGCCGGATGACGACCGCTGGTATCTGCGGATTCCCGACGAACTGGCCGCCGCACGCCAGGTGCCGGCACCGGTCGCCCCGTTTTTCGTCGATGCGCAGGACCGGCTCGACACCGGCAACTGGCCGGTGCCCGGGCTGACCATCGTGCAGTTCCGCGACAACCATCTGAGCTATGCGCTGACCTGGTTCGGCATGGCGCTGCTGGCAGGTCTTGCCGCGGTGTTCGTGCTGCGCAGCGAATTCAGGCGCCGGACGAGCGACGCGGCCTGACGTCCGACGCATCGGGACTGGCGGGAAACAGAAGCCTGCGCGTTGCACGCAGGCACAGCATCGATCTCACCGGCCGTGCAGCCGGAAACCGGAACTCACTCATCCAGGCGGAGCGCTCGTGGGCGCTCCAGCGCGCGTTGGCGGACCTCAGAGCGCCTTGTCGGCGTCGGTGGTGAAGCTCTCGCCGCAACCGCACTCGGCGGCCGCATTCGGGTTGCGGAACACGAATTCCTGGTTCAGCCCCTTCTGCGCGAAATCGATCTCGGTGCCGTCGACCATGGGCTGGCTGGTGGCATCGACATAGATCCGCACGCCGTCCTGCTCGGTCACCGTGTCGCCCGGCTTCTCGTCGTGCGCGAGGTCGACGACATAGCCCCAGCCCGAACAGCCCGTGCGCGTGACACCGAAGCGGAGGCCGAGCGCCTCCGGGCTGGAGGCCAGGAACCGGCGGGCACGATCGAGGGCGGCAGGTGCGAGTGCGATGGTCATGGCGAAAAGTGTACTCCTGCGTTCGAGAGCGCCAGCTGAGCGCGGGGTCGCAGCACGCAGCGCCGGGCGGCGCGGTTAGACTGTGCGGCCCATCATCGGTCCGGATTCCCGGGATTCAAGGCATGACCACGACCAGCGTCCAGCAGGCCCTCGCCGGCCACATTCCTGAAGGTGGCGATGTCACCGTCCGCGGCTGGGTGCGGACCCGGCGCGATTCCAAGGCCGGCCTGAGCTTCGTCAACGTCAGCGACGGCTCGTGCTTCGCGCCGATCCAGGTGGTGGTCGCGGACACGGTGGCCAACTACGAGGCCGAGGTAAAGCGCCTGACCGCCGGTTGTTCGGTCATCGCCACCGGCACGCTGGTGAAGTCGCAAGGACAGGGTCAGAGCTTCGAGATCCAGGCCGAATCGCTGGAGGTCGTCGGCTGGGTCGAGGATCCGGAAACCTATCCGATCCAGCCCAAGGCGCACTCGCTGGAGTTCCTGCGCGAGGTCGCGCATCTGCGCCCGCGCACCAACCTGTTCGGTGCGGTCACGCGCATCCGCCATTGCCTGGCGCAGGCGGCGCACCGGTATTTCCACGAGAACGGCTACTACTGGATCAACACCCCCATCGTGACGACGTCCGATGCCGAGGGCGCCGGCCAGATGTTCCGCATCTCGACGCTGGACATGGCCAACCTGCCGATCGGCAAGGACGGCAAGGTCGATTTCACGCGCGACTTCTTCGGCAAGGAAACCTTCCTGACGGTGTCCGGCCAGCTCAACGTCGAGGCCTTCTGCCTGGCGATGAGCAAGGTCTACACCTTCGGCCCGACCTTCCGCGCCGAGAACAGCCACACCACGCGTCATCTGGCCGAGTTCTGGATGATCGAGCCGGAGATCGCGTTCGCCGACCTGGCCGAGAACGCCCGCATCTCCGAGGAATTCCTCAAGTACCTGTTCCGAGCCGTGCTCGACGAGCGCGCGGACGACATGGCCTTCATTGCCGAGCGCGTGCAGAAGGACGCGGTCACGCGTCTGGAAGGCTTCATCAATGCGCCGTTCGAGCGCATCGAGTACACCGAAGCCGTGTCGCTGCTGCAGAAGTCCGGCCACGCCTTCGAGTTCCCGGTCGAATGGGGCCTGGACCTGCAGACCGAACACGAGCGCTGGCTGACCGAGCAGCATGTCGGCCGCCCGGTCGTGGTGACCAACTATCCCGAGCACATCAAGGCGTTCTACATGCGCCTCAACGACGACGGCAGGACCGTCGCGGCGATGGACGTGCTGGCGCCCGGCATCGGCGAAATCATCGGCGGCTCGCAGCGCGAGGAGCGTCTCGACGTCCTCGACGCGCGCATGGACCAGTTCGGCCTCGACCGCGACCACTACAGCTGGTACCGCGATTTCCGCCGCTACGGCACCGTCCCGCACGCCGGCTTCGGCCTGGGCTTCGAACGCCTGGTCGTCTACGTCTGCGGCCTGTCGAACATCCGCGACGCGATCCCGTATCCGCGCGCGCCGGGACAGGCGGAGTACTGAAGAACGGGGATGAGTGATTGGTGATTGGTGATTCGAAAGAGCGGGTCACCATCGCGTCACGGGTCACGATCGGAGAAAGATTTTGCTTTTTCGAATCACGAATCACCAATTACCAATCACGGTCGCTCCGTGACCCTCTTCCTCGCCCTGTGTTTCTTCGGCGTCGCGATCGGTGGATTCACCGCGTTCGTGATCTTCTGGCCGCTGTCGCTGGTACATCTGCGCGACCGGCATCCGGAACGGCGCGCGCGCATGGGGGAGAACGCATTCCTGAGCCCGACCGCGCTCGCGTGGCTGCTGGCCGGGCGCTATTACGAAGTGCCGGACCGGCAGTTCACCGGGCTGGCGACGCCGGCCCGCATTTCGCTGATGGTGATCCTCGGCGCACTGGCGGCCTCCGCCGTGCTGTGGCTGTGGTCGATCGCCCCCTGATACGAGGATGGACCGCATGACCCGCGACGAATGGTGGCTGGCGACCCTGGGCCGGACCGTGATCTGGGCGCGCCTGCGCGTGCTCGACGCCGGCACGGCCGAGGTCTTTGACAGCGACGGCAATACCCTGCCCTACGACAGCGAGGACACCGCCCGCGCGATGCTGATGGACGCCGAGTTCGTCGCGTTCGACGGCCTCGATGCCGAGGATGCGCTCGATCGCGGCTTCGCCATCGACACGCTGTCGCCGCCGGACGCTGAAGACGACGCCGGGCTGCGCGAGCGCATGGTGCAGTCGCTCGGCGGCCGCGCCTGACTCGATCCACCGATGGCGACACCCCCGGCTTTCGTCGACACCGATCCGGCGCATCTCGATGCGCTGCTCGACGCACATCCGTTCGTCACCCTGGTCACGGTGCGCGATGGCGTACCGGATGCGAGTCATGTCCCAGTCCTTGCGCGGCGTGACGACGGGGCACTCGTGCTCGAAGGCCACTGGGGCCGCGCCAACCCGCAGGCCCACCACGGCGACGACGTGCTGATCCTCGTGCACGGCCCGCAGACCTATCTGTCCGCGAGCTGGTACCCCGACAAGATCGAACGCGCGCGGGTGCCGACCTGGAACTACGTGGTCGCCCATCTGCGTGGCCGCTTCGAACGGTTCGACGACGAGGACGCGCTGGGCGCACTGGTCGCCCGCACCGCGGACCGGTTCGAGCCCACGGTCGGCGGCGACTGGCGTTACGACCACGCGGATCCGCGCGAGCGCGGGCAGCTGCGCGGCATCGTGGGCTTCCGGGTCCGCGTGCAGTCGACCGTGCTGACCCGCAAGCTCAGCCAGAACCATCCCGAGGCGAACCGCGCTGCGGTGATCGCCGCCCTCGAGGGCCGTCCCGACGACGACGCACGCGCCATCGCGGCGCTGATGCGCGACGGCCTGACCGGTCCCACCCTTCCGGAGCCCTGAGCCATGGATCTCGATCTCACCGGCCGACACGCCCTCGTCTGCGGCGCATCGGAAGGCATCGGCCGCGCGACCGCGCACGAACTCGCCCTGCTGGGCGCCAGCGTCACCGTGCTGGCCCGCCGCGCCGATGCACTGGCCACCGTGCGCGATGCACTGCCGACGCCCCGGGGCCAGACCCACTTCAGCCTGGCCGTCGACATGGACGACACCGGCGCGCTGCGCACCGCTGTCGAGGCCCACGTCGCCGCGCACCCGGCGCAGATCCTGGTCAACAACACCGGCGGCCCGCCCGGCGGGCCCGCGCATGCGGCGCAAGCCGATGCCTTCGTCGAGGCTTTCCGGCGCCATCTGCTGGCCGGACAGACCCTCGTGCAGGCCACGCTGCCGGCGATGCAGGCGGCGCACTGGGGCCGTATCGTCAACGTCGTCTCGACCTCGGTGCGCGAGCCCATCGCCAATCTCGGGGTCTCCAACACGGTGCGCGGCGCGGTCGCGGGCTGGGCCAAGACCCTGTCGCGGGAACTGGCGGCCGACGGGATCACCGTTAACAACGTGCTGCCGGGCTACACCCGTACCGGGCGGATCGACCAGATCGTCGCCGACCGCAGTGCACGCACCGGCCAGTCCGCTGACGCGGTCATCCAGGCGATGGAAGCGACGGTGCCCGCCGGCCGGTTCGCCGAGGCGTCCGAAACCGCCGCCGCGATCGCCTTCCTGTGCGCGCCCGCGGCCGGCTACATCAACGGCGTCAGCCTGCCGGTCGACGGCGGCCGGATGGCTTCGATCTGAGGGCACGCGCCTCACAGGACATCGACGGCGGCGCTGCTCGAATGCCGCGATGCCGGAAGGTCCCGAAGTCCACGATCTCGCAGACCGTCTCGGTGCCCTGCTCCTGGACGAAACGCTCGACGACGTCTGGTTCCGCGATCCGGCCCTGCAGCGCCGCCGCCGGTTGCTGGTCGGCAAGCGGGTCAGCGGTGTCGAGGCCCGCGGTAAGGCCCTGCTGATCGCGGTCGACACCGGCTGGACCCTCTACACCCACAGCCATCTGTTCGGCTTCTGGCGGCTGGTCGACGACGCCGAAGCGCTGACCTCCGAGACGGCGCCGCGCGTGCGTCTGGACTGCGTCCGCGGCATCGCCGCGCTGTACGCCGCGCCCTCGGTCGCGCTGTGGCGCACGGAAGAACTCGACCGCCAGCCCTATCTCGCCAAGCTGGGTCCCGACGTGCTCGACCCGGCGGTCGACGCCGCGATGCTGGACGCCGCACTGCGCGACCCCGAGCGCGCCGGTCGCGGTCTGGCCGCGTTGCTGCTCGACCAGAGCTTCGCCGCGGGCATGGGCAACTACCTGCGTTCGGAAGTGCTGTTCGAGGCGAAGCTCTCACCCTATCGCACCGCGGGCGACCTCGACGCCACCCAGCGACGACGGCTGGCCAAGGCGCTCATCGACGTGCCCCGACGCGCCTACCGCGCCAAGCAGGGCGATGCGCTGCCGCCCGGCAAGGATTATCTGGCGCAGATCAAGCGCCGGTTCCGCTTCGAAGTGTTCGAGCGCGAGGGCACGCCCTGCCCGCGCTGTGGCGGCACCATCGTCAACGCGCGGATCGCCGCGCGCCGGCTGTACTGGTGCCGGGGCTGCCAGCATTGATGGCAGGCCGCGGAGGCTCGGGTAGGCTGTGCCGATGCAACGGCTGACCCACTGGATCGACGGCGCCGCACAGGCGCCGATGCAGGACCGCTGGCTGCCGGTCGACGACCCGGCCACCGGCCGTCCGTTCGCCGAAGTCGCCGACGGCGACGCGGCCGATGTCGAGGCTGCGATCGATGCCGCCGCGCGCGCGGCGCCGGCCTGGGCGGCGCTGCCCAACAGCGAGCGCGCCGGCTGGCTGGAACGCCTGGCCGCTGCCCTGGAGGCGCGCAGCGACGACTTCGCCCATGCCGAATCCCGCGATGGCGGCAAGCTCTTCGCGCTGGCCCGCGACGTGGAGATTCCGCGCGCGGTCGCCAACCTGCGGTTCTTCGCACAC
Source organism: Luteimonas sp. Soil_C_5 (assembly GCF_057656615.1). Classification (NCBI taxonomy): domain Bacteria; kingdom Pseudomonadati; phylum Pseudomonadota; class Gammaproteobacteria; order Lysobacterales; family Lysobacteraceae; genus Luteimonas; species Luteimonas sp. Soil_C_5. The sequence goes on along the minus strand of NZ_JBDGKA010000001.1, from coordinate 236,417 downwards.
GCCGCCACCCAGTTCGCCAGCGAATCGCACCACGGCGAGGCCGGTCTGAATTACACCCTGCGCCAGCCGCTGGGCGTGGTCGCCACGATTTCGCCGTGGAATCTGCCGCTGTACCTGCTGACCTGGAAGATCGCGCCGGCCCTCGCCGCCGGCAATGCGGTCGTCGCCAAACCCTCCGAGGTCACACCGCACAGCGCGACCCTGCTGGCCGCGCTGTCGGGCGAGATCGCTCTGCCGCCCGGCGTGTTCAATCTGGTGCATGGCCGCGGAACTGAAGTCGGCGAGCCGCTGATCGACGATCGCCGTGTCCGCGCGGTGTCCTTCACCGGCAGCACCGCGGTGGGCCGGCGCATCGGTGCGCGCGCCGGCGGCCTGCTCAAGAAGGCGTCGCTGGAGCTGGGCGGCAAGAACGCGACGCTGGTGTTCGCGGACAGCGACTGGCAGGACCACCTCGACACGCTGGTGCGCTCTGCCTTCCAGAACAGCGGACAGATCTGCCTGTGCGGCTCGCGGATTCTGGTCGAGCACTCGATCGCGACCGCCTTCCGTGAGCGCTTCGTCGCCGAGGTCGCCGCGCTCCGCCTGGGCGATCCGATGGACCCGGACGCGCGTCTCGGCCCGCTGGTGTCGCAGGCGCACTTCGACAAGGTGATGGGCGCGCTGCAGCGCGCCCGCGACGAAGGCGGCCGCGTGCTGTGCGGCGGCCATGCGCTGGACAGGCCGGGCTGGTTCGTCGCGCCGACCGTCATCGACGGCCTGGGTCCGGACTGCGCCACCAACCGCGACGAGATCTTCGGCCCGGTGGTCACCCTGCAGTCGTTCACCGACGAGGCCGATGCGCTGGCCCTGGCCAATACCGGCGACTACGGCCTGTCCGCATCGCTGTGGACCCGCGATCTCGCCCGCGCGCACCGCATGGCGGCGCGCCTGCAGGCCGGCATGGTCTGGATCAATACCTGGCTGATGCGCGACCTGCGCACGCCCTTCGGCGGCACCGGCGCGTCCGGTCTCGGCCGCGAAGGTGGCCTGGAAGCCATGCGTTTTTTCACCGAGCCGAAGAACGTCGGCCTGTCTCTGGGATAATCGCGTCATGACCGATATCGAATCCCTGCTGCAACGCAACCGCGACTGGGCCGAGCGCGTGCGCCGCGACGACCCGGACTTCTTCCACCGACTCGAGAACCAGCAGACGCCGAAGTACCTGTGGATCGGCTGCTCCGATTCGCGCGTGCCGGCCAACCAGATCCTCGGGCTCGACCCGGGCGAGGTCTTCGTCCACCGCAACATCGCCAACGTGCTGTCGCACGGCGACCTCAACGCACTGTCGGTGATCCAGTTCGCCGTCGACGTGCTCAAGGTCGAGCACATCCTGCTGGTCGGCCACTACGGCTGCGGCGGCGTCCACGCCGCGCTGACCGGCGCGCGTGTCGGCCTGGTCGACAACTGGCTGCGGCACGTCGGCGACATCGCCTACAAGCATGCCGACCTGCTGGCGACCGTCGACGACGTCGGCATGCGCCTGGCGCGGCTGTGCGAGCTCAACGCCGTGGAGCAGGCGCTCAACATCTGCAAGACCACCGTGGTGCGCGATGCCTGGGCGCGCGGACAGCCGCTCGCGATCCACGGCTGGGTCTACGCCCTGGGCGACGGAGAGGTCCGCGAGCTGGGCATGAACGTCGCGAAGTACGAGGACATCGGCCCGGCCTACGAGTCGGCGATCGCCGACATCGCGCGCGTCGCCGCCCAGGGTCGGCGCGATGGCTGAGGCCATCCGGGCCGACGCGGCGCCGCGGCCCGTGGGCCGCTATCCGCATGCGCGCCGCGCCGGCGGCCTCCTGTTCCTGTCGGGAATCGGCCCACGCAATCCGGCGACCGATTCGGTCCCGGGCAATGTGCTGGATGCCGACGGGCGCGTGATCGGCCACGACATCGCCGCGCAGACCCGCGCGGTGTTCGCCAACGTGCGCGCCGTGCTCGATGCCAGCGGCGCACGCTGGGAAGACCTCGTCGACGTGACCGTGTATCTCACCGACATGGCCGGCGACTTCACCGGCTACAACACGGTCTGGGCCGAGTATTTCCCGGACCCCGCCACCGCGCCCTGCCGCACGACGCTGGGCATCGATGCATTGCCGACGCCGATCGCGATCGAGCTCAAGTGCGTCGCCCAGCCGAAGGAGTGAACCGATGATCCCCGGACCGCTGAACCTCCAGGCGTGGATCGACGAACACCGTCATCTGCTCAAGCCGCCGGTCGGCAACAAGTGCATCTATGACGGCGACTTCATCGTCATGGTCGTCGGCGGGCCGAACGCACGCACCGATTACCACTGGGAAGAAGGCCCCGAGTGGTTCCATCAGCTCGAAGGCGAGATGGTGCTGCGCATCCAGGAAGACGGCCGCCCGCGCGACATTCCGATCCGCGCCGGCGAGACCTTCCTGCTGCCGCCCAAGGTGCCGCATTCGCCGCAGCGCGGGCCCGATTCGATCGGCCTGGTCATCGAACGCAAGCGTCTGCCGCACGAACAGGACGGCCTGCTGTGGTTCTGCGAGCGCTGCAACCACACGCTGTTCGAGCAGTACTTCCATCTGCACGACATCGAGCAGGATTTCCCACCGGTGTTCGACCGCTTCTACGGCTCGATCGAACACCGCACCTGCAAGGCCTGCGGCCATCTGAATCCGCGCCCCGCCCGCTACGATCCCGATCCGGACACGCTGGCCGACATCACCTGACATCCCCGCACTCGGACCGGCTGACCATGCGTATGCATCGACGTTTGCGGGTTTCCTTGCTGTGTGGACTGCTCGCCATGGCCCCGGCGGTCCAGGCGCAGGTCGCAGACAACGCCGAACTGGCCGCCCTGTACGACGACGACCAGCAGGTGCGCGCCGATGGCACGGACATCGACTGGTCGGTGGTCGCGCAGCAGGACGCCGGACGGCGCGCACGTGTCCTCGCATTGATGCGCGACGGCGCGCTGCGCAGCGCAGAGGATCACTTCCGCGCGGCGATGGTGTTCCAGCACGGCAGCACGCTCGCGGATTACCGCATCGCACACGCCCTGGCGACGCTGGCGGCGGCATTCGATCCCGAGCGGGCGAATTATCGCTGGCTCGTCGCCGCGTCCTGGGACCGCATGATGACCACGCAGCTGCAGCCGCAGTGGTACGGCACCCAGTTCCAGGGCAGCGATGCGGGTCTGTTCCTGTACCCGGTCGCCGACGGCGCGGTCGACGATGCCGAGCGCGCGCGCATGGGGGTGCCGTCATTGGCCGAGTCGCAGGCCAAGGTCGGCGAGATGGCGGCGTCGATCGGCCAGCCGGCGCGTCCGCAGCCCCCGACGATCGAAGCGCTGCGGCAGGAACGCCGCGCGGGCAAGTCCGACGCCCCCTGAACCCGCTGTGCGGCTGCGGCGTGATCGGCGCGGGCCGGTCGTCTAGGATGACGACCATGCTGAAGATCGACATCCACGCCCATTACCTGCCGCGCGACTGGCCGGATCTGGCATCGAAGTACGGCGAGGCGCGGTTTCCGGTCATCCACCATACCGACGACGGCCGCCACCGCATCTACAAGGACGGGCGCTTCTTCCGCGAGATCTGGTCCAAGACCTGGGACGCGCAGGAACGCATCGACGACTACGCGCGCTTCGGCGTGCAGGTGCAGGTGATCAGCACGGTGCCGGTGATGTTCAGTTACTGGGCGAAGCCGGCGCACGCGCTGGAACTGCACCAGTCGCTCAACGACCACATGGCCGCGACAGTCGCCGCGCATCCGCGCCATTACGCCGGCATCGGCACGGTGCCGATGCAGTCGCCGCGGCTGGCGATCCAGGAACTCGAGCGCTGCGTCGACCAGCTCGGCCTGCAGGGCGTGCAGATCGGCAGCCACATCGGCGACTGGAATCTCGACGCGCCGGAGCTCTTCCCGTTCTTCGAAGCCGCGGCCGATCTCGGCGCCGCCATCCTGGTGCATCCCTGGGACATGATGGGCAGCGAGTCGATGCCCAAGTACTGGCTGCCGTGGCTGGTGGGCATGCCGGCCGAGCAGTCGCGCGCGGCGTGTTGTCTCGTCTTCGGCGGCGTGCTGCAGCGGCTGCCGAAACTCAAGATCTGCATGGCGCATGGCGGCGGCAGCTTTCCGTACACGATCGGTCGCATCGAACACGGCTTCAACATGCGGCCCGACCTCGTCGCCACCGACAATCCGCACAATCCGCGCGGCTATCTCAAGCAGCTGTATTTCGACTCCTGGGTGGCCGACCCGCGGGCGCTGCAGTATCTGCTCGACACCTGTGGCGCGGACCGGGTGATGCTGGGCACCGACTACCCGTTCCCGCTCGGCGAACAGGTGCCCGGCGCCGGCATCGAGGAAATCCCGCTCGACGACGCTTCGCGGGCGCGGCTCTACCACGGCACCGCGCTCGAATGGCTGGGCCTGCCCGCCAGCCGCTTTCTCTGACGACAAGACCCCCATGCCCCATCTGATCCTCCACCACACCGCGAACATCGACGGCTTCGATCCCCGTGCCGCGCTGGCGGCCGCCAATCGCGCGCTCGTCGACAGCGGCCATTTCGAAGACGTCGCGATCAAGAGCCGCGCGCTCGCGCTCGACCAGTACCGCATCGGCAACGCGGACGACGGCCACGGCTTCGTCCACGCCACGCTGAAGGTCATGCCGGGCCGTCCGGAAGACGTGCGGGCCGCCCTGGCGCGCGATGTCCACGATGCGCTCGCGTCCTGCCTCCCCGCACTCGACCTGCACTGCCAGCTGTGTGTCGAGGTGGTGGAACTGCAGGCGGCCACCTACATCAAGAGCACGCACACGCGCCGCGTGGTGCCGGAGACCCGCGCATGAGCGATTTCTTCACCGACGACTACGCCGCGACTGCCGACGCCGCCGATCCGCTGCAACGCTTCCGCGCGCAGTTCCATCTGCCGCGCTTCGGCGATGTGGAGCAGGCGTATTTCGTCGGCAACTCGCTCGGCCTGCAGCCGCGCGGCGTGCGCGCGCAGGTCGAGGACGTGCTCGACAAATGGGCGATGGAAGCGGTCGAAGGCCACTTCCGCGGCAATTCGCAGTGGATGACCTATCACGGCCTGGTCGGTGCGCAGCTGGCGGAGATTGTCGGCGCGCAGCCCGAGGAAGTGGTCGCGATGAACTCGCTGACCGCGAACCTGCATTTCCTGATGGTCGGCTTCTATCGCCCGACCGCCGAGCGTCCGGCGATCCTGATGGAAGCCGGCGCGTTTCCGTCCGATCGCTATGCGCTGGAATCGCAGGTGCGCTTCCACGGTTTCGACCCCGACACCGATCTGATCGAAGTGCAGCCCGGCGCGGACGGCCTGTTCGGCACGGACGCGATTGCGGCGGCGATAGAGGAGCACGGCCACCGCGTCGCACTGGTGCTGTGGCCGGGCGTGCAGTACCGCACCGGCGAAGCCTTCGATCTGGCGGAGATCGTGCGCCTCGGTCATGCCGCCGGCGCGGTCGTCGGTTTCGATCTCGCGCATGCGGCCGGCAACCTGCCGCTGCAGTTGCACGACAGCGATGCCGACTTCGCGGTGTGGTGCCATTACAAGTACCTCAACAGCGGGCCGGGCGCGGTGGCCGGCGCATTCGTGCACGCGCGGCATGCGCAGACCGATCGCCCGCGTTTCGCCGGCTGGTGGGGCCACGACGCGGCAACGCGTTTCCGCATGGGCCCCGACTTCCAGCCCACGCCGGGCGCGGAGGGCTGGCAGCTCAGCAATCCGCCGATCCTCGGCCTCGCGCCGCTGCGCGCGTCGCTGGATCTCTTCACCGAGGCCGGCATGCCGGCGCTGCGCGCGAAGTCGGAAACGTTGACCGGTTATCTGGAAACGCTGATCCGCAGCCAGCTCGACGACGTGCTCGACATCGCGACGCCGCGTGACGTCGCGCGCCGCGGCGCCCAGCTGTCGCTGCGCGTGCGCGGCGGTCGAGAGCAAGGCCGCGCCCTGTTCGAATATCTGTCCGACAACGGCGTGCTCGGCGACTGGCGCGAGCCCGACGTGATCCGCATCTCGCCCGCGCCGCTCTACAACACCCACGCCGACGTGCTGCGCTTCGTGCGCACCGTGGCGCGGTGGCGCGACGCGTGACGGCACCCGCACGCCATCTGACGATCATCGGCGCCGGCCTCGCCGGCGCCCTGCTCGGCATCCTGCTGCGGCGACGTGGCTGGGACGTGGATCTCTACGAGAAGCGCGGCGATCCGCGCGTGCAGGGCTACGGCGGCGGCCGTTCGATCAATCTGGCATTGGCCGAGCGCGGCCGGCACGCGCTGCGCGCCGCCGACGCGGATGACGCGGTGATGCACCACGCGATCATGATGCGCGGCCGCATGGTCCACGTCGGCGACACCGAGCCGGTGCTGCAGCGCTACGGTCGCGACGACGACGAAGTCATCTGGTCGGTGCATCGCGGCGATCTCAACATCGTGCTGCTGGATCTGGCGGAAGCCGCCGGCGCGCGGCTGCATTTCGATGCCGGCCTGGACGCGGTGAACTTCGATTCGCGGCGGGCAGTATTCCGCGATCCGCGCGACGACAGCACGCGCGAAGTGAAATTCGAAGCGCTGATCGGCGCCGACGGTGCGGGCTCTGCACTGCGCGGCGCCATGCACCGCGTGCGCGATCTCGGGCAGCGCAGCGATTTTCTCGACCACGGCTACAAGGAACTCGAGATTCCGCCGACCGCCGAGGGCGGCTTCCGCATCGAGCCCAACGCGCTGCACATCTGGCCGCGCGGGCATTACATGTGCATCGCGCTGCCCAACGACGAAAAGACCTTCACCGTCACCCTGTTCCTTCCGCACCACGCCGGCCCGGACGGGGGGCCTGCGTTCGACCAGCTGGACGACGTCGCCGCGGCGCGAGCGTTCTTCGAGCGCGACTTCCCGTCCGCGCTGGCACTGATTCCCGAGTTCGACCGCGACTGGGCCGCGAATCCCGTCGGCCAGCTGGCCACGCTGTATCTCGACCGCTGGCATCTCGACGGCCGCGCGGTGCTGCTGGGCGACGCAGCGCACGCCATGGTGCCGTTCCACGGCCAGGGCATGAACTGCGCGTTCGAGGACTGTGTGGCGCTGGCCCGGCAGTTGGATGCGCACGACAATCTCGCGACCGCGTTCGCCGCCTTCGAGGTCGAACGCAAGCCGGACGCCGCCGCGATCCAGCGCATGGCGCTCGACAACTATCTGGAGATGCGCGACCGCGTCGACGATGCGGACTACCTGCTCCAGCGCGAGCTGGAACTCGCGTTGCAGGACCGCCACCCCGGCCGCTTCGTGCCGCACTACGCGATGGTCACCTTCATGCGCATCCCCTACTCGCTGGCGATGACGCGCACCGACATCCAGCGCGGCATTCTCGAACGTGCGACTGCGGGGCATGCATCCCTGTCGACGCTGGACTGGGACGCGATCGACGCTGAGGTCCTCGACCTGCTGACGCCGCTGGAGGACGTACCGGCGTGAGCGACAGTTTTCTCTTCTACGATTTGGAAACCTTCGGCTCCGATCCGCGCCGCACGCGCATCGCGCAGTTCGCCGCGATCCGCACCGACGCCGATCTCAACGAGATCGATGCGCCGATCGACATCTTCGTCCGGCCTGCCGACGATCTGCTGCCCTCGCCCATCGCGACGCTGATCACCGGCATCACGCCGCAGCATGCGCTCGGCACGGGCGTGCCCGAGGCGGATGCCTTCGCGCGGATCTTTGAGGAAATGGCGCGGCCGAAGACCTGCACGCTGGGCTACAACTCGCTGCGCTTCGACGACGAGTTCGTGCGCTTCGGCCTGTACCGCAATTTCTACGATCCTTACGAGCGCGAATGGCGCAGCGGCAATTCACGCTGGGATCTGCTCGACGTGATGCGCCTGTGGCATGCGCTGCGCCCCGAGGGCCTGGTGTGGCCGACGCGAGAGGACGGCGCGACCTCGTTCAAGCTCGAGCATCTGGCGACGGCCAATGACGTGCGCACCGGCGACGCCCACGAGGCGCTGTCGGACGTGCGCGCGCTGATCGGGTTGGCCCGGAAGTTCCGCGACGCGCAGCCGCGCCTGTGGGATTACGCGGCCAAGCTGCGCGACAAGCGCCATGTGGCCTCGATGCTGGACACCATCGCGATGACGCCGGTGCTGCACGTCTCGCAGCGTTATCCGGCCGCACGCCTGTGCGCGGCGCCGGTACTGCCGATCGCGCGGCACCCGCGCATCGACAGTCGCGTCGTGGTCTTCGACCTCGACGGCGATCCGGACTGGCTGCTCGACCTCGATGCCGAGGCCATCGCCGCGCGCGTCTTCGTGCGCCGCGAGGATCTGCCCGAAGGCGTTGCGCGCATTCCGCTCAAGGAAGTGCACAGCAACCGCTGCCCGGCACTGGTGGCGTGGAGTCATCTGCGCGAGACGGATTTCGACCGTCTTTCGATCGATCCGGCCGACATCGAGCGACGTGCCGCCCGGCTTCGCGCCGCAGGCCCCGTACTGGCCGAGAAGATCCGCCAGGTGTTCGCGGTCGAGCGCGAGTTCGGGCCCTCCGATCCCGATGGCGCGCTCTATGACGGCTTCGCCGGCGACGGCGACAAGCGGCGTATGGGCCAGGTCCGCGCGACGCCGCCGACGCTGCTGGGCGCACGCGACTTCGGATTCGAGGATCCGCGCCTCGACGCCCTGCTGCTGCGCTACCGCGCACGCAACTGGCCAGACACGCTCAGCCCCGCAGAACAGCTGCAGTGGGACGACTACCGTCGCGCGCGCCTGTCACCCGGCACGACGCAGGCCGAACAGGATTTCGCCAGCTACTTCACGCAGATCGACGCCTTGCGCGCCGAAAATCCCGACGACGCACGGCGCCTGTCGCTGCTCGATGCCCTCGACGACTGGGGACAGAGCCTGCACACGCGCTTGCACGCCGCCCCCACTCTGCCCACGACTGCCGCATGACCACGTACTTCAGCGACAAGAGCTTCAAGTTCCTGCGCGCGCTCGCGCGCCACAACGAGAAGCCGTGGTTCGAGGAGCACCGCAAGGACTACGAGGCGCACGTGCGCCAGCCGTTCCTGCGCCTGATCGGCGATCTGCAGCCGGATGTCGCCGTGGTCAGCCCGCATTTCCGTGCCGACACGCGCACGGTCGGCGGCTCGCTGTTCCGCATTCACCGCGATGCGCGCTTCTCCAACGACAAGTCGCCGTACAAGACCTGGCAGGGCGCGCGGCTGTTCCATGAGCGCCGTCGCGAGACCGCGGCGCCGTCGTTCTACGTGCACCTTCAGCCCGGGGGCAGCTTCGTCGGCGCCGGCCTCTGGCACCCGGAATCGGACACCCAGCGGAAGGTCCGCCAGTTCATCGTCGACAATCCGGAAAGCTGGAAGGCCGCCGCGCACGCGAAGAAGCTGCGCAAGCAGTTCGAATTCGAGACCAGCGAAATGCTGGTCCGCCCGCCGCGCGGCTTCGATCCGCAGTTCGAATTCATCGACGACCTCAAGCACCGCAACTGGGTGTTCTGGCGCACGCTGGAGGACGAGGCGATGACCGGACCGAAGCTGCGACAGACGATTGCCGCGGATCTGGTCACGCTGTCCCCATTCGTCGACTATCTGTGCGCGTCGCTGGATCTGGAGTTCTGATCCCGCGCCTGCGGGCAGCGCCTCGCTAGGGCGCGCGCAGCAGGCTCAGCATCATCCGCGCATGCGCATCGCGCAGCGCGGGATCGGTGAGGCTGGGCTGTCCCGTCACCAGCTGGGTGATCGCGGCGTACAGCACCGGCGCATACGCCAGGGAGAACTGGTCGGTCAGCGGGCTGGCGCGCACCAGGCCACGCTCGACAGCGCGCGCCAGGGTGTCGGCCTGCGTGCGATGGAAGGACACGACGAAACTGTGGTGCCAGCGCTGGATCAGTTCCGGCACCCGCGTGGTTTCGGCGATCATCAGGCGCAGCATGCGCAACACGGTCGGATCGGCCATATGCCGATAACAGCCGTCGATGAACGCGTCGACGAAGGCCTCGACGGTCGTGGCTTCATCGAGCACGGGCGGCGCATCGGGCGCAGGCTGCATGGTGTATTCGAGCAGCGCTTCGAAGATCGCTTCCTTGCTGTCGTAATGGGCGTAGACGCCGCTCTTGGACAGGCCGGCGCGATGCGCGATGTCCTCGATCCGCGCAGCAGCGAAACCATGCTCGGAGAACTCGACCAGCGCCGCGTCCAGCAGATGCTTCGCACGCACGGGCGCGGGCAGTCGGACGCGCTTGCGGGGAGCATCGGTCACGGGCGGACACCGGGCGGAAGGTTCGAGCTCCGAGCGTAGTCCGGGCGCCAGGCGACCACCAGACCGGCGGACGCACAGGCAACGCTGCCCGCATGCGGACCGCCGCACGCGTGAGGCCATAGGCGACGCGCGATGCTCATGACCCGGCTTCCTCACCGACCTGTCGGATGCGATCGGGCACCGGATGCAGCTGCAGGTCGGCGTCGACCGCGTCCAGACCGCCCTGACCGCCGGCCTCGGCCTGCCAGCCGCCGCCCACTGCGGTGTAGAGCGCGATCTGTGCCGTACTCAATGCGATCCGGGTTTCGAGCCGGTCCCGCCTCGCCTGTAGCGCGCCGTCCTGCGCCTGCAGCACCGCATCGAGATCCGAGAGCCCGACATCGTAGGTGCGCTGCGCCATGCGCAGCGCGCGCTCGCCGCGTGCGAGCGCTTCGTCACGGCGAACCAGCTGGCGCTCGCGCGCATCGCGCTGGGCGTTGGCGACTTCCACTTCCTCCAGCGCGCGGGCGATCGCCTGGCGCAGGCCGACGAAGCCGGCATCGGCCTGCGCATCGGCCTCGTCGATCGCGGCCCGGCTCGCGCCGAAATCCAGCCACGGAAACGCGATCTGGGCGGCGGCGCTGCGCAGCGTGGAGGTGCCCGAGATCGCATCGCCGAGCGCCAGACCGGAACGGCCATAGGACGCATTGAGCGCCAGCTTGGGGAACAGATCGCGGCGACTGGCCAGCGCGCTGCGCTCGGCAGCGTCGAGTCCCGCAGCGGCGGCGATGATGTCCGGCCGGCGGCGCAGCAGGTCGAGCGGCTGGCCCACCGGAATGGCCGCATCCGCGCCCGGCACGCGCGTCGCATCGCCCAGCAGCGTGCGTGTGCTGCCCGGGGCGCGATCGGTCAGCGTGTCGAGCGCGAAGGTGGTCTCGGCCAGCGCCGACTCCAGGTCGCCGCGTTGCGCCTGCAGCGCAGCGACCTGCGCGGCAGCCGACTCGACATCCAGCCGGGTCACTTCACCCAGGCCGAAGCGCGCCTCGGCCACGCGTTCCAGGCCCTGGGCGGTGTCGATGCCGGCTTCCAGCAGTTCGAGCTGCGCGAGCAGACCGCGCGCCTGCACGTAGCCCTGGGCGAGATTGCCGGCGACCGCGAGCCGCGCCGCCACCAGTTGCGCCTGGGCCGCGCCGAGCTGGAGCGCGCCGGCCTCGCGGCGCAGGCGGTTCGCGCCGAACAGATCGAGTTCCCAGCTGGCCTGCAAGGCCAGCTGCCACGAATCGAGCGCGGTGCTGCCCGTGCCGACCAGATCGCCCAGCGGATTGTCCTCTCCGTCGAGCGCGTCGCCGACATCGATCCACTGCCGGCTGCCCTGCCCGCTGCCGTCGAGCACCGGCCACAGCGCAGCCGACGCGCCGCGTAGCTGCGCCCGCGCCTGGCGCAGATCGGCCAGCGCCGCCTGCACGTCGAGGTTGCGCGACAGCGCCGCGTCGACAAGCCCGTGCAGCACGGGATCATCGAACTGCAGCCACCAGCGCGCGAGCGTCGCGCCATCGGCGCTGTCGGGCGCGGGGCCGGCCGGACCGAACCACGCGGCCGGCAACGGGGGCTGCGTGCGCTGCGGCGGCGCGCTTACGCAGGCGGCCAGCGCCAGGCACAGCACGGCGATGCCCGGCACGCGGATACGGAATGAAACGCTCATCGGGCGGCCTCCACGGTTTCGTCTTCCTGCACGCGGAAGAGCTTCAGATACAGCGCCGGCACGACGAACAGCGTCAGCACGGTGGCGAACAGCAGGCCGCCCATGATGGTCACGGCCATCGAGGCGAACAGCGGATCGAACAGCAGCGGAATCATGCCGGCGACGGTGGTGGCGCACAGCAGCACCACCGGCGAGACGCGACTGGTCGTGCCTTCGACGATCGCCGTGCGCCGCGGGGTCCCGGCGTCGATGCGGGTGTCGATTTCCTCGACCAGCACGATGGCGTTCTTCAGCAGCAGACCGGTCAGACTGAGCAGACCCAGCAGCGCCATGAAGCCGAAGGGAATGCCGCTCAACAGCAGGCCGATGGTCACGCCACAGATGCTCATCGGCACCACCAGCCAGACGACGATCGCCTGGCGCACGCCGGCGAACAGCAGCACGGTGATCAGCACCATGCCGAGGTACGGCAGGCCGAGCGTGGACATCAGCGCGCCCGACGAATCGCTGGACGCCTCGTGCACGCCGCCCCAGGCCAGGCGATAGCCCGGCGGCAGCGGGATCGCCTCGATCCGCTCGACGATCGCATCGCGCGCGACCGCGGGTTCGACGCCGACCGGGGGCTCTCCGCGCACGTTGAGCACGCGTTCGCGGTCGATGCGGTGGGCGACGGCTTCTTCCTGCACCGGCACGATGCGCGTGGACAGTTGCGACAGCGGCACGTGGCGCTGGCTGCCCGAACTCCAGACCAGCAGGTCGCCGAGTGCGCCCGCGTCCGGGCGCTCCGCTGCCGGCAACCGCACGCTGACGGGACGCTGCTCGTCGCCTTCCCGCAGCGAGGCCAGCTGCAGGCCTTCGGTGCCCATGCGCAGCGCCTGCGAGACGTCCTCGCGGGTCACGCCGGCTTCGGCCATGCGTTCGAGGTCCAGTTCCGGGCGGATCACCAGATCGCGTTCGCGCCAGTCGTCGCGGACGTTGAACAGGCCGGCCTCGCGCATGATGGTCTGCGCCCGCGACGACAGATCGCGCAGCACGGTGGTGTCCTCACCATGGAAACGCGCCTCGACGCGCGCCTCCGGATTGCGCCCGAACACCATCTGGTAGCCGTAGGTCTGCAGTTCCGGAAAGCGCTCGGCCACACGCGCGTTGTAGTCCGACAGGATGTCGGGCAACTGGTCGTGGTCCTCGACCATCAGCATCAGCTGGGCGTACGAAGGATCGGGCCGCTCCGGCTGGTAGGTCAGCATGAAGCGATGACCACCGCTGCCTGAAAAGCTCACGACGTGTTCGATGCCGTCGAATTCCTCGCGCACCCACGCGGCCAGATCCTCGGCCGCCTCGGCCGTGGCGCGGACGTCGGCACCCTGGCGGATGTGCACATTGATCAGGCCGATGGGCAGCGTCGAGGTCGGGAAGAACGCCTGCGGCACGCGCGTGAATCCGAACATGCACACCACGGTGAGCGCAGTGGCGACGCCGATGGTCAGGCCGGGCCGTGCGAGCGAGGCGCGCAGCCACCCGCGGAATCTCGCGAACCAGCGGCCCTGGAACGCGGGATCCTCGGCGGCGTTCCGGGTGTCTCCGGCGCCGGCGGCGTTCGCGTCCGCATCGACACGCGCGTCGTCGTCTTCGCCTGCCGTGTCGTCGCCCGTCGGCTCCTTCATCCAGCGTACGCCGAACAGCGGAATCACCAGCACCGCATAGACCCAGCTCAGCAGCAACGACACCAGGATCACGATGAACAGCGACCCGAGGAATTCGCCGGTGCTGTCGCGCGACAGGCCGATGCCGGCGAAGGCCAGGATGCCGATCGCGGTCGCGCCGAGCAGCGGCCATTGCGTCGCCTTGATCGAATCGGCGGCCGCCTGCAGCCGGCGCTTGCCCTGGCGCAGCCCGACCTGCATGCCGTCCTGCAGCACCAGCGCGTTGTCGACCAGCATGCCCATCGCGATCAGCAGCGCGGCCAGCGACACGCGTTCGAGCTGCTGGTCGAGCAGATACATCGCAAGGAAGGTGCCGGCCACCGACAACGCCACCACCGCGCCGATGATCAGGCCGCCGCGCAGCCCCATCGCCAGGCAGATGATGCCGATCACGATCGCCACCGAGATCAGCAGATTGATCATGAAGCTGCCGACCGCGCCGTCGACGACGGCGGGCTGCTCGTAGATGGGATGCAGTTCGAAGCCGGCCGGGAGCGTCGGCAGCAACGCCGTCAGCGTCGCGTCCACAGCCGCGCCGACGTCGACGATGTTGGCGGTCGGCAAACCGGCGATGGCCAGCGTGGCGGCGTTCTGGCCGTCGTAGCGGATGATCTGGTCGGGCGTGTCCTCGAACTCGCGCCGGATCTCGGCGATGTCACCCAACAGCACCCGGCCCGTGCCCTGCCCCAACGGCAGCAGTCGAAGCGCCTCGATCGAATCGAACGCGCCGGTGGGCGCCACGCGCAGGCGCACCGTATCGGCGCGCAACGCGCCGCCGGGCATTTCCTGTTCGGCGCCGCTCAGCGCTGCCGACAGATCCTGCGGCGACAGTTGCAGCGCAGCCATCCGCGCCTGGGAGATTTCGACGACGAAGCGTTCGGTGTTGAGCCCGGCGAACTCCACCGCGCCGACGCCCTCGGTCGTCACCAGGCCGCGTTGCAGCGTCTTCAGCGCGTCGTGCAGTTCGGTGTCGTTGAGACCGTCGCCGGTGACCGCGTAATAGATGCCGAACACGTCGCCGAAATCGTCGTTGACCACCGGCGGCAGGGCACCCGGCGGCAGCTCGGCTTCGGCATCGCCGACCTTGTTGCGCAGTTCGCTCCAGATCTGCGGCAGCACGTCTCCGCTGAAGGTGTCGCGGATCTCCACCTGCAGTTCGGCATAACCCGGCCGCGAGATGCTCTTGATCTCTTCGAGTTGCGACATGCGCTGGATCGCGCGTTCCAGCACATCGGTGACCTCGCGCTCGACCTGCTCGGCGCTGGCGCCGGGATACAGCGCCACCACCACGGCCTGGCGGATGGTGAAGGCGGGATCTTCCAGGCGTTCGATCCGGTTGTAGCCCAGCAGGCCACCGCCCACCGTCACCAGGATCAGCAGCCACACAAGGACCGGGTTGCGGACGGCGTAACGCGCGATATCCATGACCGCTTACCGCCGCAGACGGGCGTCGACCGCCTGCCCGTCGCCCAGCTGCCGGGCGCCGGCCACGACCACCTGGGCGTCGTCGGCGAATTCACCACGCACCAGCGCCCAGGCGTCGCCCAGTTCGACGATTTCCACCGGCTGCGCCACCGCCTTGCCGGCATCGACGCGCCAGACCATGGCCGCGCCATCGGCGCCGGTCAGCAGCGCCGACAGCGGCACCCGTGCGAGTCCGTCCGGCGTCGCGGGCGCATGCGGATCCGGCATGGCCACGCGCACTGCCATGCCGGGCAGGACGTTGGCGCCAGCCGGCGCCTCACCGCGGAAGACGAGGCGATAGGTGCGCGTGCCTTCGGCGGGCAACGTGCTGTGTTCGCGGTAGACCAGGGCCAGCGGCGGATGATCGGGCGCGGCCGCCAGCGTCGCCCGGGCTTCCAGCGTGCCGTCGAGCGGCAGACGCAGCGCATCGCGTTCGGCGACGTCGACGACCACGTCGAAACCGCGGCCGGCCTGCAGGCTCAGCACGGCTTCGCCGGGTGGCACCACGGTGCCCGGATCCACCAGACGGCGCGCGACCCGGCCCGCATATGGCGCCAGCAGCCGGGTATGCGCGACCTGGCGGTCGGCCGCTTCGCGTTGCGCCCGCGCGTTGGCCAGTTCGGTTTCGGCCAGCTCGATCGCGGCCGGCGCGAGAATGCCCTCTTCGGCCAGCGTCCGCCGTCGCGCCAGATCCGCGGCGGCCGTGCGCTCGGTGATTGCGGCCTGACGTTGTTCGACCCGGTAATCGGCGTCGTCCAGTTCGGCCAGCAACTGTCCGGCCTCGACCGCCTCGCCCGCCTCCACGTGCACGCGCACCAGGCGTCCCTGCACCATGAATCCCATGTCGGTCTGTGCCACTGACTCGACCCGGCCGGCATGTTGGCGCTCCCCGGCGTCGGCGGACGCGCGGCCCAGCTCCTGCACGATCACCGGCCGCGGCGCCGGCTCCGGCAGAGGATCGCTGCTGCAGCCGGCAAGCATCACGCCGAGCCAGGCCAGCAGTCCCGGGCGCCCCAGGCGTGCCGCGGTCCGGCGGGGATGCATCGAATCGACGCCGGCGGGCAGATGGGACATCCATCCCGGGGAACGCGTGGGCATGCGGGAGCACCGTGGAGCAGAACGGGCCGTGCACGCTAACGACCGACGGGTCGATAACCAATGAAGGCCGGCTGGTGCCTGCCCCAAGCGCAGACGAAAGCGGGGGCGGCTTTGATCGCTCTGCGACAGCAGACGGCGTCGATGGCCGCGCGCGGCGATCTTCGACCTCTGCGCCTCCGTCTTGCTCGGGTGCCTTAGACCGCGCATGTTCAGCGCCGGATGCGTCGTGCACGGAACAATGCGCAACTCAGGTCGATCGGGAATCTGGAATGAAGAAGTTCGCATGGGGTGCCGTCGCGCTCGCGCTGTTGCTGGCGGTGTATGTCGCAGCCGGTCCGCTGCTGACGATCCATGCGATCCGCAATGCGTTGCAGAACGAAGACTCGCGTGCGCTGTCGCGGCAGGTGGACTTTCCGGCGCTGCGCGCGAGCCTGCGGCTGCAGTTGGCCGATGTAATCGTGCGCGAGGCCGGGCCGGATCTGCAGTCGAACCTGCTCGGCGCGATCGGATTGCGGCTTGCCGGCAGTGCGGCTGGCACGGGCGTCGACATGATGGTCACGCCGGTCGGTCTGAGCGCGCTGATGCGTGGTCAACGGCTGTGGAGTCTCGCCGGCGGCGCATCGCCGACGCAGGTCCGTCCCGACGCAGAACGCGAGCCGCCGCTCGCAGACGCGCACTACCGCTACCACTCGCCCTCGCGCTTCACCGCCACGGTGCGCGACGACCGCGACCGTCCGATCGAGTTCGTGCTGACGCGCAAGGGTCTGAGCTGGAAGCTGTCGGATATCCGCTTGCCGATCTAGGGCTTCCTGCCGTTGGCGACACGCCTGCATCCTCGTGCACCGCGTGGCGGCGACGGTCTTCTGCAACGGACGGGGTGGCGAACGGTGACGCCCTGCCCGACCTGCGGGATCCGGCAGCCAGGCCGCGGGTCACGGTGTGCGACGCGAGGGTGGTCGCGCTGCGGTCACGACGCAACGCAGGCGTTCCAGATCAGCGGAGCCGCTTCGCTGCAATCTCGGTGTACTCGGCAGCACAGCCACTGCCCCATCGCGGACAAGCGCGCTCTGATCAGCGCGCCCCCACGCATGCGCTTATGCGTCGCGCCTGAACTTCGGCCGGTGGTACATCACCAGATACACGCCCACCACCCACGCCGAGGCCGCCGCCCATCCCGCCAGAATGTCGGACGGGTAATGCACGCCCAGGTACACGCGCGACAGGCCGACCATCGGCACGAACACGGCCATCGCGGCGATGACCCACCAGCGCGCGCGCGTCGGCCAGGCCAGCAGGATCAGCACCGCGGCCAGCGTCATCGATCCCATCGCGTGGCCGCTAGGAAAACTGTAGGTCGCCTCGGGCGCGATCGAGTCCCACAGGCTGGGGCGGTCGCGCGCGAACAACTGCTTGGTCGCAAGGTTCAACAGCGCCGAGCCGCCGGTCGCCACCGCGACGAACAGACCATCGCGCCAGCGCTTCATCGCCAACAGCACCAGCACCAGGCCGATGTCGACCGGCACCACGCCCTTGGCGTAGCCGATCTCGGAGAAGAACAGGAACACGCGGGTGAAGCCGTCGCGCGCGGCCTCCTGCGCGAACAGCAGGATCGGCTCGTCGAACGGGATCGCTTCGGATTCGTGGACCTCGTCGGCGAGTTCCATGAAGCCCCACATCGGCAGCAGCACGCCCGCGAACAGCAGCAGGAACTTCCAGCCGTGGCGGCGCAGCAGGCCGCCGGTTTCGCGCGAGCCCTCGGCGACGACGGCGCCGCCGTCAGGTGGCATCGACGCGGCGGCCGTAATGGCGGTGCACGTAGTCGTCGACCAGCGCGACGAACTCATGGGCGATGTGTTCGCCGCGCAGGGTCATCGCCTTCTCGCCGTCGATGAAAACCGGTGCCGACGGGGCTTCTCCGGTACCCGGCAGCGAAATGCCGATGTTGGCGTGGCGCGATTCGCCCGGCCCGTTGACCACGCAGCCCATCACCGCGAGCGTCATGTTCTCCGCGCCCGGGTGGGTGATCTTCCACTCCGGCATCTTGTCGCGCACATGGTCCTGGACCACGCCGGCCAGTTCCTGGAAGAACTCCGACGTGGTGCGGCCGCAGCCCGGGCACGCAGTGACCATCGGCGTGAACGCGCGCAGGCCCATCGTCTGCAGCAGTTCCTGCGCGACGACGACCTCCTTGGTGCGCGAGGCGCCGGGCTCGGGCGTGAGCGAGATGCGGATCGTGTCGCCGATGCCTTCCTGCATCAGGATCGCCAGCGCGGCGCTGGACGCGACCATGCCCTTGCTGCCGATGCCGGCCTCGGTGAGGCCCAGATGCAGCGCGAAATCGCTGCGCGCGGCCAGATCGCGATACACGGCGACCAGTTCCTGCACGCCGCTGACCTTGGCGCTGAGCACGATGCGATCGCGGCCGAGACCGAATTCGACGGCGCGTTCTGCCGAATCGACCGCCGATCGGATCAGCGCCTCGCGCAGCACGCGGCCCGCATCCCAAGGCACGTTGCGCTGGGCGTTCTCGTCCATCAGCGCGGCGGCGAGCGACTGGTCGAGCGAGCCCCAGTTCGCGCCGATGCGCACCGGCTTGTCGTAGCGCATCGCGAACTCGATCAACTGACCGAACTGCAGATCCTTCTTCTTGCCGAAACCGACGTTGCCCGGGTTGATCCGGTACTTCGCCAGCGCTTCCGCGCAGGCAGGTTCGCCGCTCAGCAGCTGGTGTCCGTTGTAGTGGAAGTCGCCGATGATCGGCACTTCGATGCCCTGCATCGCCAGCCGCTCGACGATGCGCGGCACCGCGGCGGCGGATTCGGGATTGTTGACCGTGATGCGCACCAGTTCCGAACCGGCGCGCCACAACTCGCCGATCTGCTTCGCGGTCGAGGCGATATCGGCGGTGTCGGTATTGGTCATCGACTGCACGACCACCGGCGCATCGCCGCCGACGGCGATCCCTCCGATGAGAACCTGGCGCGTGCCGCGGCGCGCGGCAGCGCCGAATTCGGGCAGGCGCACGGGCTCGGAGAGGCAGGCGGCGGGGGCGGAAGCGGGCTGGGTGGACATCGGCGCAGTTTACCGGCTCCGGCCACGCACCCGCTGACGGAACCCGAAACCGATGCGGGTGCGACCGACGGCCGCAGGGCGGCGTGCCGGCACCTACACTACGATGGCCGCCGATGCAGCCGCAGCCGCCCGCCACCGCCCTCGTCCGCACGCTGTACAGCCTGCGCTGGCTGGCCGTGGGCGGGCAGTCGCTGACCATCCTGTGGGCGACCCACGGCTTCCACATGGCCCTGCCCCGCGGTCCCTTGTGGGGACCGGTGCTGGTGTTGGCGGCGTTCAACGTGCTGGTCCACATGCGCCTGCGCAGCAGCCGCGATGCCGGGCCGGGCGAGGCCTTCGTCCATGTGCTGGTCGACACCGCGGTTCTAGCCTGGCTGGTGGCCTGGACCGGCGGCATCGCCAACCCGTTCGCGTCGCTGTTCCTGCTGCCGATCGCGCTGACCGCGATGGCGCTGCCGGCGATCTGGGCCGTGGCCAGCGCCTTCGCCGGGCTCACCGGCTACCTGCTGGCGGTGCAGTTCGGTCAGCCGCTGCCGCACCTGCACGACGGTTTCGACCTGCATCTGGCCGGCATGGCGGTGAACTTCGTGCTGTCGGTGGGCCTGGTGCTGTACCTGATGCTGCGGCTGGCGGGCGCGCGCGACCGCCGGGAGCGTGAACTGACCGCGCTGCGCGAACGCTTCGTCCGCAACGAGGGCATCCTCGCGCTGGCCACGCACGCTGCCTCGGTGGCGCACGAACTCAATACCCCGCTGGGCACGATGACCCTGCTGCTCGACGATCTGGAAACGGCCGCGATGACGCCCGAAGGCGTCGAGGACGTCGCCACCCTGCGCCGCCTCGTCGATACCTGCCGCGACCGCGTGCGCTCGCTGGCCGATCCCGCAGACCCTGCCGCCGGCGCCCGGGTGGACATCGGCCGGGTGCTGGAACACTGGCAGCTGGTGCGCCCGGCGATCGCGCTCACGCGCAGCGGCAACGTCGAATCCCACCAGCGCGTGGACCGCACCATCGGCCACCTGCTGCTCGCCCTGCTCAACAACGCCGCCGACGCCAGCGAGGCCAACGGCAGCCGTCAGGTGGACCTGCATCTGCAAATCGAGGCCGGCGTGCTCGACGGCGCGATCCGCGACCACGGCACCGGCTTCGACGCGCAGGCGCCGTTTCTGCCGGTGCTGTTCCGCAGCGGCAAGGCCGACGGGCTGGGTATCGGCCTGGCGCTGTCGCATGCCGCCATCGAACAGCTGGGCGGCGAACTGGACATGGAGGAAGCCGACGGCGGCGGCGCGCGCGTGCATTTCCGCGTGCCCGTGGACCCGGCCGACCTCGCCCCTTCTCAGGAGACGACGCCATGAACGGTCTGCTGGTCGACGACGACACCCTGTATCTCGACGCGCTGCGGCGCGCCCTGCACCGCCGCGGCATCGCGTGCGAGATCGCGGCGGACGCGGCCACCGCGCTGGAGATCGCCGCACGCACGCGGCCAGACTTCGCACTGGTGGATCTGAAGCTGGGCGAGAGCTCCGGCCTCACCCTGATCGAGCCGCTGCGCGCGATCCGCGCCGACATGCGCATCCTGCTGGTCACCGGCTACGCGAGCATCGCGACGGCCGTGGAAGCGATCAAGCGCGGCGCCGACGATTACCTGCCCAAGCCGGTCTCGGCCGACACCCTGCAGCGCGTGCTGCTGGACACCGAACGCGCGCCCGTCCTGCCGGCTGCCGATGGCGTGGCCGATGCGTCGATCGAGAGCGCGACAATGATTCCGCTGCACCGGCTGGAGTGGGAACACATCCAGCAGGCGCTCAGCGAGACCGGCGGCAACATCTCCGCCACCGCCCGCCTGCTCGGCATGCACCGGCGCTCGCTGCAGCGCAAGCTGGCCAAGCGTCCGGGGCCGGAACGACGGCCGCCGACGGACTGACGCCGGCGGCCGTGCGAAGCGTCAGTGCGCGTGGGCGTCCTGCGCCGGTGCATCGCCCGCCAGCGGGCGTACTTCGAACGTGACCGCCTGGCGCGGTGCGTGTTCGAACACCAGCGTCGCCTCGATCGACTGGCCGGCGCGCATCGGTTCGACCGGCGCGATGAACATCAGATGGTTGCCACCGGGCGCGAGCGCGACCTCGGTGCCGGCCGGCAGTTCGACGCCATCAGGCAATTCGCGCATCTGCATGACACCGCCGCCGTGGCGCATCTCGTGGATCTCGACGCTGGCCGATGCCGGTGTTTCCACCGACACCAGGCGGTCGTCGATGGCGCTGCGCAGCGTCAGATAACCGCCGGCGACGGCGGCCGTCGGCGGGGTCTCGCGGATCCACGCGGCACTGACGGTCACGCCCTCGGCAGCGGCACCCGTTGCGGCGGCATCCGCCGGTGCGTTCTGGCTGCAGGCCGCAAGCGCGAGCGCAGCCATGCAGGCGGTGGCGAGAAGAAGACGTCGTGACATCGCGGAACTCCTTGAATTGCGGCGCGGGGCACCGGCGTGAGGGGGATTATCGCCCCTGCGCCTCACATGCGCAGGCGCAGGGCCAGTTCGACCGAGCGCGGCTCGCCCAGATAGACCATCTCGGTACCGATTGCATGCATGCTGTAGCTGCGATCGCCGAGGTTGCGCCCGCGCAGTTCGACAGCGAGCGCCAGTGTCGCCTGCCAGCGCAGATGCGCACCCCACACGGCGTAGCCGGCGGTCTGGAACGTGTTGGCGGCGGTCGCCTGGCGATCGTCCACTGCGCGCAGATCGACACCGGCATGCCAGTCCGGCGCCAGGCGGTAATCGAGCCACGCATTGGCGACACGCGCCGGCGTATTGGCCGGCCGGTTGCCGGCGCGCGACACCACCACGCCGGCCACCGTCTCGGTGAAATCGTCGAGGCGCGCATCGACCCAGCCGGCGTTGGCCTGCAACCGCAGCGCATCGACCGGGCGCCAGTCCAGCGTGGCCTCGAGCCCGCGCGCGGACTGCTGGCCTACCGGCAGCGTCTGGCCGGGAGTGTCAGGATCGGCGATCGCGAGATTGCGGCGCACGATGCGATAGGCCGCCAACGTCGCGTGGCCACGGCCGCCGTCGAAATCCGTCTTCGCGCCGGCTTCCAGCTGCCGTCCACGGCTGAGATCGAAGTCGCGCAAGGCCGAAAAGCCCGCGGTCGACAGGATACCCGCGGGCGGATCGGCAGCAGTGCTTGCCTGCAGGTACACGCTGGCGGCGTCGGTGACATCGAGATGCAGGCCGACGCGACCGGTCCGCGCGGTGTAATCGCGTTGCCAGCGCGCAGGACTGGTCGGCGTGACCGCACGATGGTTGATGACCTCCAGCGCGATGCGTTCCTGCCGCAGGCCGGTCATCAGCCCCAGCCGCGGCGAGAGCCGGGTCATGTTCTCCAGCGACAGCGCCTGCGTGCGCAAGCGGTTGGTCGCGCCCGGCACGTGGCCCGGCGCGGTGCCTGGAATCGCGAAGAAATGCCCCGGCGTGCGTGCGTCGACCGCAACGGTGTCGATCGTGCCGGCGATCGATTGCGGAGACCGCGTCTGCCGGTTCCAGGCGAATTCGAGACCCGCCGCCCATTGCGTGGGCAACGTCCCGAGGCTGCCGTCGACGGTCCAGTCGGTGCGATTGCCGGTGACCTGCTGGTCGTGACGCTGCTGCAGCACGCCCGAACGCGCCACGCCATCGCGCGCCGCGGTGTAGCGATAGCTTTCGACATTGCGGTAATCGCGCAGCGCGTCGTAGCGGTAGAGCGTGTTGCGGACGCGGCCGGCGGTGCCGCCGTCCCATTCGAGCAGCGAGCGCGCCCAGCTGACGTCCTGGGCATAGAAGCCATCGGCGACGTTGTAGTTGCGCCCGGCGGTGCCGGGCAGGATGTCGAGACGGTTGCGGCCGTCGGCCACCGCCGGCGAGCCCCAGTACACGCGGGCGTTGTCCTCGGTCTGCGCTTCCAAGGCCAGCGTATGGGTCAGCGCCGGGGTGAGTGCCCAGGCCCAGGACGCGGCTGCCGTCCAGGCCTCGCGGCGCTCGCCGTCGACCCAGCCGTCGCGTGCGCTGTAACCACCGTCGACGCGCAGCGCATGGACCGCGTCGTCACCGCCGATGCGATGGTTGAAGCCGCCCGCCAGCACCCGGCTGTCGAAGCTGCCGACGCTGGCAATGCCGCCAGCGCTGTCCGCGTCGAAACCGGCGCGACGGGTCACGTAATCGATGGTGCCGCCGACTGCGCCGGCGCCCGAGAGGAAACTCGACGGTCCGCCGATGGCCTCGACCCGTTCGTAGATCCAGCCATCGACCGGCCGCGCCGCGATCGAGGCGTACTGCACGTTGATGCCGTTGAACAGCTGGGTGACCTGCGCGCCGGAGAACCCGCGCCAGGTGACCGTGTTGCCGTGGCCCGGCGGCGATGCGACCACGAGGCCCGGCAGCGCGAACAGCGCTTCCTGCGTGGTCCGCACGCCGCGCGCGTCGAACATGTCGCGATCGATCCGGAACACCGAGGCCGGCGTCTCGCGGATCGACAGATCCAGCCGTGTGCCGCCATCGGCATCCGCGTCCAGCGCACGCAGGCCGGTCACGGCCACGCGGTCCAGGGTCACCGCATCCGGAGGCGGCGCGCCGGACGCCAGCGCGACGACCGGCGCGGACAGCAGCACGGCGAGCGGACGCAGACGATGACCGCGGAGGGTGGAACCGGGAATACAGGCCATGCAGGCGCGCCGCGATCGAGGGCCATCGAGGCTAGGCCTGCGTGAACACGGCGCCAATGCGACCCGGTGTCGCACCCGGCAGTGCGAATGCGGCGCCGGGTATCCTGTCCGCATGCATGACCCCGCTTCCGCCAACGTTCTTACGCCCAGCCAGCTCAACACTCTCGCCCGCGGCCTGCTGGAAGACACGTTTTCCCAGGTCGTGGTCGAAGGCGAACTCGGCAACGTGTCGCGCCCGGCCTCGGGCCACATGTACTTCACCCTCAAGGACGCGCGCGCCCAGGTGCGCTGCGCGCTGTTCAAGCCCAAGAGCCAGTGGCTGCGCTTCGTGCCGCGCGACGGCCTGCAGGTGCGCGCACGCGGCCGGGTCACGCTGTACGAGGCGCGCGGCGAGTACCAGCTGATCCTCGACACGCTGGAGGAGGCCGGCGAAGGCGCGCTGCGCCGGGCGTTCGATGCGCTGAAGGCGCAGCTGCAGGCCGAAGGCCTGTTCGAGGCCGCGCGCAAGCGCCCCCTGCCCGCCTTCCCGCGCCGCCTGGGCATCGTCACCTCGCCCTCGGGTGCGGCCGTACGCGACGTTCTCAGCGTGCTCGCGCGCCGCTTTCCGCTGCTCGAGGTCGAGATCCTGCCGGCCCTGGTCCAGGGCGCCGAGGCGCCGGCGCAGCTGCTGCGCATGTTCCAGGCGGCCGCGGCTTCGGGCCGCTACGACGTGCTCCTGCTGACCCGCGGCGGCGGCTCGCTGGAAGACCTGTGGGCGTTCAACGACGAGGCCCTGGTGCGCGCGGTCGCCGCGTCGCCGGTGCCGGTGATTTCGGCGGTCGGCCACGAAACCGACTTCAGCCTCACCGATTTCGCAGCCGATCTGCGCGCACCGACGCCCTCGGCCGCAGCCGAACTGCTGACGCCCGACCGGATCGACCTGCTGGGGCGCACCCGGCAACTGCAGCGGCATGTCGACACTGCCCAGCGGCGCCTGTTGCAGGACCATCACCAGCGCGTCGACCGGCTGGGCCTGCGCCTGCAGGCCATGCGACCGCAGGCGCGCCTCGATGCACTGCGCACGCGCCAGGACACGGCGATGCGACGCCTGACCAGCGCGCTCGACCGCCAGCTCCAGCAGCAGCGCGCACGGCTGCGTCACGCCGACGCCGTCCTGCAGGCACAGTCACCAGGCCGGCGCCTGCAGATGCTGCGGCAACAGCTCGAAGCGCTGCGTGGCCGTCCTGAAGCCGCGCTGCGCCGCCGCCTTCAGCGCGATGCCCTGCAGCTGCGCGGCCTGGCGCGTTCGCTGGAAGCCGTCAGTCCGCTGGCGACGATCGCACGCGGCTACAGCATCCTGCAGCGCGACGACGGCACCGTCGTGCGCCGCCTCGGCGACGTCGCGCCGGGCGATGCGCTGCAGGCGCGGCTGGCGGACGGTCGCCTGCGGGTCCGGGTCGACGCCTCCAAGCCCTGATCGACCGGGGCACGCCCCGCGGCTGTTTTAACGGGTGGGCGCGCGCGCTCGCGAAACGGCTGCATCTGCCACACGTGATCCGGCGTTCCCACAAACAGGACAGCGCAGACGCACACGCAGTCCGTCGATCACACCTGTCGGCCCCACAGCCCGGCAAACGCAGCGTTCCGCCCCATCTCGCCCGCTGCTCACGCCGCCGCTGGCATGCTGGGCGCCCATGTCACGACGGAGTTCCCGCACGATGACCAAGGCGTCCGATCTGTTCGTCCAGGCGCTCGAAGCCGAGGGCGTGACCCACGTCTTCGGCATTCCCGGCGAGGAAAACTTGGACCTGCTCGAATCCCTGCGCGCGTCCGACATCGCGCTCGTCCTCACCCGTCATGAACAGGCCGCCGGCTTCATGGCCGCGACCTACGGCCGTCTGACCGGCAACGCCGGCGTGTGTCTGTCGACGCTCGGCCCCGGCGCGACCAACCTCGTCACGCCGGCCGCCTACGCGCAGCTCGGTGCGATGCCGATGCTGATGATCACCGGGCAGAAACCGATCCGCACCAGCAAGCAGGGCCATTTCCAGATCGTCGACGTCGTCGACATGATGCGGCCGCTGACCAAGTCGACGCATCAGCTGGTGTCCGCCGATGCGATCCCGGCGCGCGTGAGGGATGCGTTCCAGCGTGCGGAAGAGGAACGCCCCGGCGCGACCCATCTCGAACTGCCGCAGGACATCGCCGGTGACGAGACCGACGCAAGTCTGCTACCCGCACCGTACACGCGCCGGCCACTGGCCGAGCACAAGGCGATCGCGAACGCAGTCGAGGCGATCCGCAAGGCCAAACATCCGCTGCTGATGATCGGCGCCGGCGCCAACCGCAAGACCACGGCGAAGATGCTGCGCGCGTTCGTCGACCGGCTCGGCATTCCGTTCTTCAGCACGCAGATGGGCAAAGGCGTACTCGACGAAACGCACCCGCTCTGGCTCGGCACCGCCGCGCTGTCGGACAAGGATTTCGTGCATCGCGCGATCGACGCCGCCGACTGCATCGTCAACATCGGTCACGACGTCATCGAGAAGCCGCCGTTCTTCATGCGCAGCGGCCGGCGCACGGTGATCCACGTGAACTACGAGAGCGCGGTTGTCGACCAGGTCTACTTCCCGCAGATCGAGGTCGTCGGCGACATCGCCAACACGGTCTGGCAGCTCGCCGAAGCGCTGGACACGCCGCAGCCGCATTGGGACTTCGCGTTCTTCGATCGCGTACGCACCGCGCTGTGCGAGAACATCGCCGCACTTGCCGCCGACGACCGCTTTCCCGTGCACGGCCCGCATCTCGTCAAGATCCTGCGCGATGCGCTCGACCCGACCGATATCGTCTGTCTCGACAACGGCCTCTACAAGCTGTGGTTCGCACGCAACGACCGCTGCCGTGAGCCCAACACCCTGTTGCTCGACAACGCGCTGGCGACGATGGGCGCCGGCCTGCCGTCGGCGATCGCCGCCAAGCTGGTGCATGACGACCGTAAGATCGTCGCGGTCTGCGGCGACGGCGGTTTCATGATGAATTCGCAGGAGCTCGAGACCGCGGTCCGGCTGAAGCTCGATCTCGTCGTCATCGTGCTGCGCGACGATGCCTACGGCATGATCAAGTGGAAGCAGCAGCACGAGGATTACCCGGTCTACGGCATGGATTACGGCAATCCGGATTTCGTGCGCTACGCCGAAAGCTACGGCGCGCGCGGCCATCGCCCGGACAGCGCCGCAGCCTTCGCGGACACCCTGCGCACTGCGCTGGACACGCCAGGCGTGGACCTGATCGATCTCGCCATCGATTACGGCGACGACGACGCCCTGCTCAACACCGAGATTCCCGAGCGCAGCGCCGCGATCGACTGATCCGCGCTGTACGCCCCTTTCCGTCCGATTCCGGAGCGCCCCCATGGCCAAGCAAAAGACCGCCCGCAAGACCGCCGGGCTCGCCCGCAGCTATCCCTACTACCTCGCCAATGCGCCGGTCGCCGCGAACACCGATCTCGAGGTGCGCGACAAGTACAGCGGCAAGGTCGCCACGCGCGTGGCGATGGGCGACGCGACGGCGATCCGCAAGGCGATCGTCGCCGCGCACAAGGCGCGCGGGCCGATGGCCGACTTCAGCCCCGACCAGCGCCGCGACGTGCTGGAACATTGCGTGCGCCGGTTCGAGGAACGCTTCGACGAACTCGCACTGTCGCTGTGCATCGAGGCCGGCAAGCCGATCAAGGATGCCCGCGGCGAAGTCACCCGTCTGATCGACACCTTCCGCATCGCCGCCGGCGAGGCCACGCGCAGCGAAGGCGAAACGATCGAGATGCAGATCTCAGAGCGTACGCGCGGCTATCGCGGCATGGTCAAGCGCGTGCCGATCGGCGCCTGCAGCTTCATCACGCCGTTCAATTTCCCGTTGAATCTGGTGGCGCACAAGGTGGCGCCGGCGATCGCGGCCGGCTGTCCGTTCGTCCTGAAGCCTGCGGCGAAAACGCCGGTCGGCGCGCTGATCATCGGCGAGATCCTGGCCGAGACCGACCTGCCCAAGGGCGCGTTCTCCGTCATCCCCTGCAGCAACGAGGACGCCGCGGCGCTGACCGAAGACGAGCGGATCGCGCTGCTGAGCTTCACCGGCGGCCTGATCGGCTGGGACCTCAAGGCGCGCGCCGGCAAGAAGAAGGTCGTGCTGGAACTCGGCGGCAATGCCGCCTGCATCGTCGACGAAGATCCAGGCGCCAGCCTCGACCACGTGGTCGAGCGGATCGTCTTCGGCGCCTATTACCAGTCCGGCCAGAGCTGCATCGGCGTGCAGCGCATCTACGCGCACCGCACGATCCACGACGCGCTGCGGCGCAAGCTCAAGAAGGCGATCGGCGCGCTGCGCAGTGGCGATCCGCGCGACGAAAACACCTTCGTGGGTCCGGTGATCGACAGCGACGCCGCCGACCGCATCCAGTCCTGGATCGACGCTGCGCGCAAGGGCGGCGCCAAGGTCATCGCCGGTGGTCCGCGCGACGGCAACCTCATTCCTGCGACGCTGCTGGAGAAGGTCCCGCGCGACGCCGACCTGCAGCGCAAGGAAGTGTTCGGCCCGGTGGCCATCCTGGAACCGGTCGACAGCTTCGACGAGGCGATCAAGCGGGTGAACGACAGCGATTTCGGCCTGCAGGCCGGTGTGTTCACCGGCAACCTGGCCAACGCGATGCGTGCCTGGGACCGGATCGAGGCCGGCGGTGTCATCGTCGGCGACGTGCCGAGCTTCCGCGTCGACAACATGCCTTACGGCGGCATCAAGGATTCGGGTTGCGGCCGCGAAGGCGTGAAGTACGCGATCCGCGACATGACCGAAGAACGGCTGCTGGTGATCCGCGACCCGGTGTAACCGGGCCGCACGCACACCGCGTCAGGCCATGGCGCGGTGGGCCGGATCGCCGGCCGACGGCGTCGGCGAATCCGCCGCCGTCTCGCGCAGCGCACCCCGCAACAGTTCGATGGGAGTGGGGCCTGCACCATCGGATTCCATCGCCACCTCGAATACCCTCACCTGCCGCCGGCCGCCACGCTTGGCCGCGTACATCGCCTGGTCGGCCTCGCGCATCAGGTTGGTCAGGCTGTAGCCGGCACTGTCGACTTCGGCGACGCCGAAGCTCGCGGTGATCCGGAATCCGTAACCGGCGGCAGCCGTATCGATCGCACCGAAGCGCGCCTGGATGTCGCCGGCCAGCCGGACCGCGGCCGCGGCATCCAGTCCGGGCAGGAACAGCGCGAACTCCTCGCCGCCCAGCCGTCCGAATGCATCGACGCGGCGGCACAGCGGCCGAACCGCCTCGGCCACCTGCTGCAGCGCCCAGTCGCCGGCCGCATGGCCGAATCGGTCGTTGACCTGCTTGAAATGATCGAGATCAAACATCACCAGCACCGCGTGCTCGGCCTCCCGCGCGCAGCCCGCCAGAGCCACTGTGACGCGCTCGGAAAAATGCTGCCGGTTGCAGATGCCGGTCAGGGCATCGGTCTCGGTCATGCGCTGCAGGCGCACCTGCAGTCGCTTGGTCTTGTAGGCCCAGTACCCGACCGAGGCGAGCCCTGCCACGAGCACCAGCGCCAGCAACAACCAGTTCTGCGCACGCTGCTCGGTCACCCGCTTCTGCAGTTCCAGCAACTCGTTCTTCTGGCGCAGCAGTTCGATCTGCTGCGTCTGCTGCAGGGACTGGTGACGCACGACCTGGTAGGCCATCTCGCGCGTCTTCACGTCGTTGAAGTGCGCGCGTTCGGCTTCGGCGTATTGGCGGTAGGCGGCGAGCGCTGCGGAGAGATCGCTCGCCTCCAATGCCAATAAGTACTGCACATGATGGGCTTTGACCACAGCCTCGGTTGACATCGCTTCTTTACTGATCGCCAAGGCCTGATCGGAATGACGACGCGCGTGAGCCAAGTCACCAGTTCTCATTTCGAGCTCGGCAAGAAAGGCGTAGTACTGCGCGATGATGAAGGGATAGCCAGTCGCTTCTACCTCCGCCAAATGCTCGGAGAGCACGACGACCGCCTCGGCGACACGCCCTTGCTTTTCCATCTGACGCGCGTGATGCCAGCGTACAAAAGCCGCGATTATCGGCTCGCCGTTACATAGGTCGATACCTCGATGCACGAGTGCATCTTCGAACGCCTCTGCGAGTCCGTTTCGGGCTTCTAAGGTGACGCTCGCGATTGCGCACTGAGTTCGAGCCGAAGGCTGATCAGTGGAGACCAATTCAGAGTGGCGCAACGCCAATCCATACTCACCGACTTGGTTATAGACAATTGCGGCGACCATGAGTCCTCGGTGCCGGATATCTCGTTCTTCAATGCTCGCTGCAAGCGGAAGCATGACTTCTAAAGCGCGCAGCGCATCTTCGAACTGCCTAAGAACAGCATAGGTATTTGCCAGCATTGAAGCGGCAACAAAACGTGTCTGCGGATCTACTGAATCTGTAAGGATCTGCCGAAGCTCTGACACCGCAGATTCCGAATTCCCGGAGGTCATCGAACGATGAACTCGAAGCATTCTTATTCGACCAGCCTGCGCTGGGGTGGCGTGGGCAAGCATTCCACCCAACTCTTTCAACAGCACATCCACTCGCTGAGGATCCGATGTCCGTAGCGAATCTGCTTCTTCGATCATTACGTCCAGCGCCGGATTTGCGTGCAAATCGCCCGTAGCCGCACAGACAGCGGCGAGCAACGCAAAGAGCAGACGACGCCGGAGAGTCGTCTGCACGCAGCTTAGTTCCCGCTTAGACCTCGGAAGCTTCCTGATCACGCTGATCTTCCACACCGTCATCATCCTGATCGGGTTGATCTTGTTGAGGCTCAGACTCCCCTCCATCGGGAGTCATGATGACGCATGCCATCACGCGACCCTCAGCTGCCTGCTGGCTTAAAGCCATGAGAGCGCCCATATCTTTGTCGACCGCGAAAAACGTCTCTGTACCCACAGCTTCGAGCTGTGCAACGACATCCAACATGACTTCCCCTTCTAGTTCGATGGCAAAAGTTCCGCGACGTTGTAAAGCAAGCGGCTTTACCCGCCAGGAAAAAGACGTCCCCACATCCCCTCGTCCCGCACCATCGCCCTACCAGGCGGGACCACGAGCGTGGTGTGCTGGTGCAGCGTGGCGTCGACGAGTCCCCTGAGCGGCACCCGTTCCATCCGGGGCCGCGCGACCGCGAGCGTAGCAGCTTCGTACAGCGTCACAAGGTGGTCCGGCGGGTAGTCCTCCAGCAGGCGTTCGACCAGCAGAGCGCGCTCGGCCGCCGTATTGGTGAAACGCCCTGTGTCGCGGATTCCGGCCACGCCCACCTGCCACAGGATCAGCCAGGCGGAAGGGTCGATGATCCGGCGGTAGAACATGAACTGGCTGGCTTCGTAGTGCTGGCAGCCGACCTCGCCCGGATCCACGCCGAGATCCGCGTACAGGCAGTCTTCGGCCGAGATACCGGGTTCCATGATCGCCTGGAAGCCTTCGTTCCGCGCGGCGGAGATGGCGCGGTGCGGCACGCAGGCGAACACGCCCGGGTGGCCGTAGAACGCACCGCAGACCTCGCGGCCTGCGCGGACCTCGGCGAGCATCGCCTCCACCATGTCGGCGTAAGTGCGATGGCGCGACCGGCCTTCCCGGTAGAACGGCTGCAGGCTGCGGGCGTCGGGATTCATGCGCATCACCCACTGCTCCACCAGCGGATCGGAGACGGCGACGAAGACCACATCGGCGGTCTCGATATGCCGCCGCGCCCGTGGTGCCAGATGGGCACCGAGCATCATGCCCACGCCGACACAGGCCAGACGGCCCCTGCTTTCCATGCTTGATCGCCCCCTGCGAAGGGGCAAATCTAGACCCTGCCCGCCTCGGCCGCAAGCTTCTGCCAGCGCCCGGCGGTCATCTGCCAACGCACCCAGCCGGGCTCGCCCGTCCTATCTTCGAACCGCAGGTGGCGCATCAGTCCCGCGGCCGCGCCGTGACCGGTGCGATGCCGGGTCCAGACCGCCTCCAGTCCGCCCGGGCACAGCACCTGCGGCAGCAAGGCGGCAAGCGCCTCCCGGGCAACGCCGCGCGCGCGCCCTGCGCCGCCCAGCAACAGGCCTGTCTCGGCCGTCCGGCGGTCGGCATCGGCCACCAGCGACAGCAGACCCAGCGCCACGCCGCCTTCGTCGAGCCGCCAGTACCGGGCGACCGGTGGCAAGCGCCGCATCTGACGCAATGCGGCTGCGAAGGCGCGAGCCGTTGCCGCGGGTGCGAGAGGTGCTGCGACCTGCGCCATCGTCGGCGCGTCGGCATACAGCGCCGCGAACAGCCCCGCATCGTCATCGCACAGGGGCGTCGCGCGCAGCCGGTCGGTCGTGAAGGCGTCCGGCCAGTAGACCGAGACGTCGGCCGCAGCGCCGCCAGTGGTCATTGCGCCTGCGCGCTTTCTGCCAGCGCGTGCAGCAGGTCGACGTAGGACTTTTCGACATCGGGCAACCCCGCGGCGCGAACGCCCTCCGCCGGCCGGATCAGCATGTACTCGTCCGGCCCGTGCGCGCCCCAGCCATGACCCAGACCGCCGAAGACGAACGGCAGCTCCAGCGTGCGCGTGAACTGGTAGAACGGCGCACTGCCGGCGAGCCACGGTGCGACGCGCGCCGTCGCCCCGTACTTGTTGAAGACGCCGATCGCGGCCTGCACCAGCGGCGTGTCGGCGGCGGTCGACGCCGCCGGATAGCCCGACAGCGGACGCAGCACGATGTCCTCGAAGCCGCCCGCGTCCAGATGGGCGCGGATCATGGCGTAGGCGGCGTCGGGTTCGAGCCCGGGCGGCAGCCGCGAGTCGAGCTTGGCCGTCGCGACATGCGGCAGGATGGTCTTCATGCCCTCGCCCGTGTAGCCACTCCAGATGCCGTCGACATTGAGCGTCGGCTCCCAGAGGTTCCGCACGATCGCCTGTCGCCCGGTCAGCCCGTCGACCCAGCGCTCCACACCCAGCGAGCGCTGCAGCGCCGCATCGTCGACATCCGCGGCCAGCGTGTTGACCAGGGTCTGCTCGGCCTCGGTCGGCGGCCGTACGGCCTCGTAGTAGCCGGGGATCCGCACCGTATTGCCGTCGTCCGAGGTCAGCGAAGCGATCGCCTGCACCAGACGCAGCGCAGGCGCATCCACCAGCGATTTGAACGAGCCGTGGATCTCCGATCGCATGGGCCCGCCATGCGCGCCGCCGCGCGCCTCCAGCTCGAAATAGATGATTCCCTTCACGCCCAGATTGAGCTGCGCATCGCCGGTCGCGCTCTGGATCAGCATCGGGAAGAACGCACCGTCGGCCTGACGCAGGCGGTCCCGCCACGGCGCCAGCACTGCGCCGAAGTTCGGCGAGCCCAGCTCTTCCTCGCCTTCGGCGACGACGTAGAGATTGACCGGCAGCGTGCCGTCGACGGCCAGCATGGACGCCATCGCATTGAGAAACGCGCGCTGCGGCCCCTTCTGGTTCATCGCGCCGCGTGCCATCAGCACAGTGCCGAACTCGTGCTCGACGAGTTCACCGGCGAACGGATCCTCGATCCGCCAGTTCGGCTCGACCGGCTGCACGTCGTACATCATGTAGACCACCAGCGTGGTCGGCGCGCCCGCGTCGTAATACCCGAGCACGCCGGGATGGCCCGGCGTCTCGACCAGTCGCACTTCCTGGAACCCGAGCGTCCGCAGGTCGTCGGCAAGCAGCGCCGCCATCGCGTCGATACCGTCGTTCTCGGCACTGATCGAACGCTGGCGCACCCAGCGCTGCAACTGCGCGACGTGCGCGTCCTGCTGCGCGTCGATGTGCGCATAGACCGCATCGTGCCGGCCCGCATAGGCCGGCACCGCGGCCGAATCGAATCGGGCGTCCGTGGTGAACGGATAGACGGGGCGTTCGGCCTGCGCCGATCCGATCGTCAGCAGCAGGGGACACAGCAGCAGAGCAGCAGTCGACAGGCGCATCCGTGGCACTCCCGGGTCAGTTCACCCGATCATGCCCGCGACCTTCGCGCGAGGAAACCGTGTCCTGCATCGGCCAGGGCTGACGCCTCAACCGCCCCGGGCGCGAAGCACTATTTCCACGTCCGCCAGCGACAGCCCACGCGCGCGCAGCAGGACGATCAGGTGGTACAGCAGGTCCGCGCTTTCGCCGAGCAGTTCGTCGTCTCCCTGCACGACACCAGCGAGCGCGGCCTCGACGCCCTCTTCGCCGACCTTCTGCGCGATGCGGCGGATGCCGCCATCGAACAGGCGGGTGGTGTAGCTGCCCTCGGGGCGCTCACGCTCGCGGGTCCCGATCAACGCGTCGAGTTCGGCGAGGACGCCGGCCGGCGCGGTCGGAAAGCAACTCGGACGCTGCAGATGGCAGGTCGGTCCGCGCGGCGTGGCCAGCACCAGCAACGTGTCGGCGTCGCAGTCGGCTTCCATCGATACGAGTTCGAGGGTGTGCCCGGACTGCTCGCCCTTGGTCCACAGGCGCTGTTTGCTGCGGCTGAAGAAGGTGACCTGCCCCAGTCGCAGGGTTTCGGCGTAAGCGGCGCGATCCATGTAGCCGAGCATCAGCACGCGCAGCGTGGCGGAGTCCTGGACGACGGCAGGCAGCAGACCGTCGCCCTTGTCCCAGTCCAGCGTGTCGACGTCCGGCGCGGATGGGGTGGCGGTCGATGTCATGTGCGGCGGACCTCGATGTGCTGCGCGGCAAGCGCGCGCTTGAGCTCTGGGATGGCGATGCGACCGCTGTGGAACACGGTGGCCGCGAGCGCGCCGTCGACGTCCGCCTGCAGAAACGCATCGGCGAAATGCGCGATCTCGCCAGCACCGCCCGAGGCGATCAGCGGCACCGTGCACACGGCACGGGCGGCGGCCAGCTGCTCGAGATCGTAGCCGGTGCGTACGCCGTCCTTGTCCATGCAGTTGAGGACGACCTCGCCCGCCCCAAGGCGCACGGCCTCGGCGATCCAGTCGAGCGTGCGGATCGGCAGTTCGCGGGTGCGGTCGGGGTCACCGGTGTAGCTGCGCACGCGCCATTCGCCGTCGGTTTCGCGGATCGAATCGATGCCGACGACCACGCACTGCACGCCGAAGGCTTCGGCCAGTTCGGAGATCAGCGCGGGACGCTCCAGCGCCGGCGTGTTGATCGAAATCTTGTCGGCGCCGGCATGCAGCACCGCGCGCGCCGTGTCGACATCGCGGATGCCGCCGGCGACGCAGAACGGAATGTCGATCAGCCGCGAGACGCGTTCCACCCAGCCGCGATCGACCGAGCGGCCCTGCGGACTGGCCGAGATGTCGTAGAACACCAGCTCGTCGGCGCCTTCGTCGCGATAGCGCAGCGCGAGGTCGACGATGTCGCCCATGTCGACGTGATCGCGGAAGCGCACGCCCTTGACCACGCGGCCCTCGCGCACGTCGAGGCAGGGAATGATGCGGCGGCTCAGCATGCGAGCGCCTCGGCGACGCCCAGGCGCCCTTCGAGCAGCGCACGGCCGAGCACGATGCCGCCGCAGCCCTGGGCCTTGGCCGCGCGCACGTCGGCGAGCTCGCGCACGCCACCGGACGCCTGCACGTCGAGCGTCGGCACCAGCGCCTTGAGGTGCGCGTAGAGATCGAGATTGGGACCCGACAGCATGCCGTCGCGGGCGATGTCGGTGCTCAGCAGATGGCGCAGGCCGCCCTGCGCGTAGCGCACCGCGAGCACGTCGAGCGTGGCGTCGGCGGTCTCGGTCCAGCCATGCACCGGGAGATGCCAGACGCCGTCGCGACCCTGGCGGGTGTCGAGCGCGACGGTGATGCGATCGACGCCGAAGGTCTCGATCCATTGCAGCACCTGCGCCGGCTCGCGGACCGCCAATGAGCCGACCACGACACGTTCGGCGCCTGCATCGAGGATGCGGCGCACGTCGTCTTCGGTGCGCACGCCACCACCGGTCTGCACGCGCAGGCCGGTATCTGCGCGGATGCGCGCCAGCAGCGGCGCCAGCGTGTAGCCGCCCTCGCGCGCGGCATCGAGATCGACCAGATGCAGCCACTCGGCACCTGCGTCGGCATAGGCCTCGATCTGCACCAGCGGATCGTCGCCGTAGCGTGTTTCCTGCGCGTAATCGCCCTGCGCGAGGCGCACGACGCGGCCGTGTCGGATGTCGATCGCGGGATAGACGGTGAATGCCATGACTCAGGCCTCGAACGCAGGGGACAGGAAATTGCGCAGCACGCGCGCGCCGACAGCGGCGGACCGCTCGGGGTGGAATTGAGTGCCCGCGATGTGGCCGCGACGCACGGCGGCCGCGAACGCCTGACCGTGATCACCCGCCAGCACACAGTCATCGGTGACCGGCGCGGCGAAGCTGTGGACGAAGTAGGCCTGCGCACCGTCGACCCCTTCGACCAGCGCATCGGACCGCGTTGCGCGCAACGTGCTCCAGCCCATATGCGGCACCCGCAGTCCCGGACCGCCGCGCAGGCGCGACACGCGGCCCGGCAGCAGACCGAGACCGGCGACCTCGCCCTCTTCCGACGAATCGAACAGCAGCTGCATGCCGACGCAGATGCCGAGCAGCGGACGGTCCAGCGTGCGCAGCACGTCGACCAGATCGAGCTGCTGCAACCGCGCCATGACCTGCGCCGCCGTGCCGACACCGGGCAGGATCACCCGGTCCGCAGCGCGGATGCTGGCGGCATCGGTGACCAGCGCCGCGTCGATGTCGAGACGCTCGAATGCGTAGCGCACCGAACCCGTGTTGGCACCGCCGGCTTCGACGATTACGACGCGCATGGGTTTTCCTTCGAAGTTCGGCGATCTTTCGCGCGCACCTCAACTACCGTCATTCCCGCGAAGGCGGGAATCCAGGGACTTTGCTGTCGGCTCATGAAGAACATCGCGCGCAGCGACTTCCTGAAAGGAAGGCGCTGGATTCCCGCCTTCGCGGGAATGACGGGCTCAAGCTTCATCGCGTCCAAACCTCATCACAACGTCCCCTTCGTACTCGGCAGCGCATCGCCACTGCGTCGCACGGCCTGACCAAGCGCGCGGGCGAAGGCCTTGAAGCAGGCTTCGACCTTGTGGTGATCGTTGTCGCCTTCGACCTTGATGTTGAGGTTCAGCGCTGCCGAATCGCAGACTGACCGGAAGAAATGCTCGACCAGTTCGGTGGGCATGTCGCCGACGCGTTCGCGCACGAAGCTGCCCTTGAAGACGAGATACGGCCGGCCGCCGAAGTCAAGCGCGGCGCTCGCCAGCGTTTCGTCCATCGGCAAGGTGAAGCCGTAACGCGCGATTCCGCGCTTGTCGCCGAGCGCTTCGCGCAGCGCCTGGCCCAACGCAATGCCGGTGTCTTCGATCGTGTGGTGTTCGTCGATCTGCAGATCGCCCTCGGCCTGCACCACCAGCGCAATGCCGGCGTGCTTGCCGATTTGGTCGAGCATGTGGTCGAAGAACGGCAGGCCGGTCGACACGCGTGCATCGGCCGCGGCATCGAGATCGAGCTCGACGCGGATGCGGGTTTCTTTCGTGTTGCGGACCACGGTCGCGCGACGCGGCGCATCGCACAGTTCATGCGCGATGCCGGCCCAGTCCCACTCGCCGCCGAACTGCGCGGTGCGCAGCTTGAAGCCGCGGATGCCCAGATTCTCCGCGAACTGGATGTCGGTATCGCGGTCGCCGACCATCGCCGAGGCGTCGAGATCGATGCCGCGGTCGCGCAGATAGTGCATCACCAGACCGAGCGCCGGCTTGCGGGTCGGCGCGTTGTCTGCCGGCCAGCTGCGGTCGACCAGCACTTCGCGGAACACGATGCCCTGGCTTTCGAAGATGCCCAGCATCAGATCGTTCGGGCCGTCGAACGTGGCCTGCGGATAGCCCTCGGTGCCGAGACCATCCTGATTGGTGACGATGACGAATTCGAAGCCGGCGTCGCGCAGGCGCAGCATCGCCGGAATCACGCCGGGCACGAAGCGCAGCTTCTCGAACGCGTCGATCTGGAAATCCGCCGGCTCCTCGATCAGGGTGCCATCGCGGTCGACGAACAGGATCTTCTTGCCGCGCGCAGTCATGCCGCGATCTCCAAAGCTTGCAGGGCGGACAGCACGCGCGCGTTCTGAGCGGGCGTGCCGAGACTGATGCGCAGCGCGTCATCGAGCTGCGGCGCGGCGCGCTGGTCGCGCACGACGATGCCAGCCGACAGCAGTGCGGCGAAGGCGCGATCGGCGTCGACGAAACGCACCAGCAGGTAGTTGCCGGCCGACGGATACACCTGGCGCACGCCCGGCGTGGTCGCCAGCGCCGCGGCCAGCGCATCGCGTTCGGTGATGGTCTCCGCGACACGCGCCTGCGTGACCTCCAGCGCCGCGGGCGACAACCCCGCCAGCGCGAGATCGGCGCACGGCGTCGGCACCGGATACGGCGCCTGGCAGCGGCGCAGCACCGCGATGAGGTCCGGATGGCCGATCGCCACACCGATCCGCGCGGCCGCCAGCGCATGCGCCTTCGACAGCGTGCGCAGCACGACGATGTTGTCGTGCGCGGCGAGCACGGTTGTGGCCGAGTCCGCGCCGGCGAATTCGATGTAGGCCTCGTCGACGACGACGACCGCCCGGCCCGCCAGCGCATCGGCAAGACCGGTCACGTCGGACAGCGGCACCAGCCCGCCGGTCGGATTCGACGGCGAGCAGAGAAACACGAGCCGGGCCGAGCGCGCGAGCGCCGCTGTGCGAACCCCTTCAACGTCGATCGTGAATCCATCCATGCCATCGACCAGCGGCACTTCGACGAAGTCGGCGCCCTGCAACCGCGCGCTGACCGCGTACATGCCGAACACCGGCGGCGTCGCCAGCACGGCATCGCGGCCGGGTACGCACAGGGCACGCACCAGCAGATCGATCGCCTCGTCGCTGCCCCGCCCGATCAGCAGCTGCCCGACATCGACGCCATACAGCTCGGCCAGCCGCGCCTGCAGTTCGGGCGGCTGCGGCGACGGATACCGCCGGCAGCGGCCGTCGGCATCGCCCGGATTCGACAGCGGCGCCTCGTTGGCGTTGAGCCAGACGTCGCCTTCGAGCCGCTGCGTGCGCGCGGACGCGTAGCCGGCGAAATCGCGCAGGTCTTCGCGGACCAGATCGCGCACGCCGCTCATGCCGACGCCTTCGTGATGCGCAGCGCGACCGCGTTCGCATGCGCGTCCAGACCCTCGGCGCGCGCCATGGTCACCGCGTCAGGGCCGATCGCGCGGATGCCGGCAGCGTTCGCCGACTGCACGCTGACCGTGTTCTGGAAGCTCGACACGCTCACCCCGCTCCAGGCGCGCGCCGCGCCGCCGGTGGGCAGCACGTGGTTGGTGCCGCTGCAGTAGTCGCCGAGCGCTTCGGGTGTCCAGTCGCCGAGGAACACCGAGCCGGCGACCTCTACCTTGTCGAGCCAGGTGCGCGGGCTGCGCAGCGCAAGAATCAGGTGCTCGGGCGCGTAGCGGTTGCTGATGGCGAACGCGGTATCGAGCGTGTCCACGAGCAGCAGACGCGAGCGCGCCATCGCCTGGCGCGTAATCGCCGCGCGCGGCAAGGCCGCCAGTTGCGTGGAGAGTTCTGCGCGCACTTTTTCCAGCAGCGCATCGTCGTCGGACAGCAGCAGGACCTGCGAATCCGGACCGTGTTCGGCCTGCGACAGCAGATCGGCGGCGACGAACGCGGCGTCCGCGCCGGCATCGGCGATCACCAGCACTTCCGATGGACCGGCCGGCATGTCGATCGCGACCGTGCCCGACTGCGCGACCTGCTGCTTGGCTTCGGTGACGAAGCTGTTGCCGGGCCCGAACAGCTTGTCGCAGGCCGGCACGCGCGCAGTACCGAAGGCCATCGCGGCGATCGCCTGCGCGCCGCCCAGCTTGAACACGCGGTGCACGCCGGTGAGTCTCGCGGCGACAAGAACAGCCGGGTCAGCGCTGCCATCGGCACGCGGCGGCGTGCACAGCACCACTTCCCGGCACCCTGCCAGGCGCGCGGGCACGCCGAGCATCAGTGCGGTCGACGGCAGCGGTGCGGTGCCGGCGGGCACGTACAGGCCGACGCGCGGTATCGGCCGCACGATGCGCGCGCAGTTGACGCCGTCGGCGGTGTCGACGTTGTAGCCCGAGGTCATGCCGGCCGCGTGGAAACGTTCGATGCGCGCGGCGGCATTGATCATCGCCTGACGCAACTCCGCCGGCACTGCAGCCTCGGCCGCTGCAAATTCCTCGACGTCGACTTCGAAGTCCTCGAGCACGACACGATCGAAGCGTTCGGTCAGTTCGCGCAAGGCGTCATCGCCGCGCGTGCGCACATCGTCGAGCACGTCGGCGACCGCGCTGCGCGTCTGCGCGGCCACAGCTTGCGTGGGCCGGCGCAGCAGTTCGGTACGCGCATCGGCGTCGGCGGCATCCCAGTCGACGATCGCGGGAATCGCGCCGTCGATGGACGCAGTTCTGATCGTGCTCATGCCAGCATCCGCTCCACCGGCAGCACCATCAGGCCCACGGCGCCGGCCTGCTTCAAGGCTTCGAGCCGCGGCCAGGTCATCTCGCCGTGGCAGAGCACCTGCAGCGCGACCTTGTCGCTGCCGTCGACCTGCAGCAGCGTCGGCGCTTCGGCATCGGGCAGCAGCTTGAGCAGCGCGTCCACGCCGTCGCGGCGCGACTGGAACATCACCAGCCGGCTGTCGCGCAGTCGCAGCACGCCGTCGAGACGGCGCAGCAGCAGCGACGCGAGCTCGCCGCGCACATCGGCGAACGGCGTGACCGGGCCGGCCAGCACGGCTTCGCTGGTCATCAGCGTGACCGCGGGCTTGAGCTGGTTCGCGGTCAGCGTGGCACCGCTGGAGACCAGGTCGCAGATGAAGTCGGCCTGGCCCAGACGCGGCGCGATCTCGACCGAACCAGACAGGTTGACGATCGTCGCCTGCACGCCCTGTGCGTCCAGCCACTGCTGCAGCAGGCCGGGATAGCTGGTCGCGATGCGGCTGTCCTGCAGCTGCGCCGGCCCGGTCCACTCGATGGACTCGGGAATCGCGATATCGAGACGGCAACCGCCGAAACCGAGACCGCGCACGGCTTTCGAGACCTGCGGCAAACCACGCAGCGCGCGATCGGCGCCGACCTCGTCGAGCACGTTGCGACCGACGATGCCGTAATCGCAGACGCCATCGGCGAGCAGGCCCGGGATGTCGTCGTCGCGCACCAGCAGCAGATCGACGGGCAGCGTTTCGCCGTAGCAGAACAGCTTGTCGCGGCTCTCGCGCCAGGACAGACCACAGGACGCCAGCAGCGCTCGCGCCGGCTCGCTCAGGCGACCGGACTTCTGGATGGCGATGCGCAGGCGATCGCGCGTGGCGCCGCCGTTCACAGGACTCATGGGGATGACCTCAGTGGGATTCGGGTGTGCGCGCCACACGGCGCGCCGCGATCGCATAGCCGCCGGCGCCGCGATCGAGCGTGCGCGCGACGCGGCCGACGGTCGTCACGCTGACGCCGGTGCGCTCGTGGATCTCGCGATACGGCACGCCCTGCTGCAGCAGCGGCACCACGCGCCAGCGATCGACCAGCGCTTCCAGCTCCGCTGGCGTGCAGAGATCGTCGAGGAACCGCGCGACCTCGTCAGCCGTCTTCAGCTGCGCGAACGCACGCGCCAGCGCCGTCAGCGAGGTGCTGGCTTCATGGTCCTGCAGGGGTTCGGGACGTTGCTTCACGGTCGCGGGTCGATGTATCAATGTAATAGCGTGCTAGTACATTACGCCGATTCCGGCCTAAGTCAATCCGTCGTCGCCAAGCGACACCCAACATGCTCCAATCGGGCGACTGCACCAGCGAAGGATCGCCATGTATCGAACAGCGTTCGTCCTCAGCCTCGCCCTGCTTCTGGCCGCGCCCGCAAGGACTGCCGGCAAGGATGCCGCTGCCCCCCACTTCACGACCGCCGCGGCATTCGAGCAATGGCTCGCACACAACGCCTCACCTCTGGATCGGATGCCGCCTTACGCACGTGCGCTTTTTCTGGACTCGTTGGGTTTCGGACCGCGAGGGCTGAATACCTTGCCGGTAGATATCCTGCTCGCCGAATTGACCAGCGAGGAAGCGTCTGCAGTCCAACGTCTGCTGCTGGAAGACACATTTCCTTTCCACGGTCTCGCTCCGGATGAGGCCGTGCGCCTGCGCGCAGCGCGCGTCGATGGCCGACTGGCTGCGCCGAGCAACGAGGTGCTCGATGCGTATCGCGACTGGCAGGACGCTTCGCTGCAGAGTCCGCCGGATGACCGGGTCGCAGCGACCATCGACCGGCTGATCGCGCGCGAGGTCGCGTCCGAGCGGGACAACGGCGAGGATCTGCGCCTGCTGCATCGCGCGGCCGTGCATCGCGCAGCCGTGGTTCCGGACAGCACCCGCATCGACGGTGCCGTCGCCCTGCACGCCCGCCTGCAGACGCGTGGCCTCGCGATGCGCAACGACCATCGCGATTTGCAGCAGGCGCTGCTGCGCAGCGGCCGCATCGAACAGGCCCAAGTCTTCACTGCGAGTCTTCCGGATGCGGGACTTGCGCCGGTCCCGACGCTCGATACCTCGCGGCCGCTGTCCGAAGGTGCAGTCGGCATCTGGACCATCGAAGCCGACGACGCCCCCGTGCCGACGCTGCGGTTGGATGCGATCGACCTCAGCACCCACATCGTTGTCGTGTCCTCGCCGGGCTGCGGCTTCAGCAACGCAGCGGCCGCCGCGATTCCCGGTGACGCCGAAATCGGCCCGGTGTTCGCGCAACACGCGACGTGGTTGATCGCGCCGACCGCGATCGCCGAGGCCGCCGTGCTGCGCGGCTGGAACCGGCGCCATCCCGCCACACCGATCCACATCGCCGCCGACGCCACGCAGTGGCCGATGGACTTCGACACCACGCCGCAGTTTCTGGTGTTCCGCGACGGCGCGCTGATCGAACGCTTCGGGCGCTGGCAACGCGACGGTAGCGATCGCGATGCGCTGCACGCGATGCTGGTGCGCGCCGGATTGCTGCGTTCCACCGGTCCTGCCCCCGCCCCGGGCGAAAATTCGCGTTGAGCTTCGGGACATAGGTGATTCATGCGCGAACGATTGCAGGCACTGCTCGATGCGGGACGCGACGATGCGCTGCTGCGCTTCGGGCTGGGCAATGCCTGTCTGCAGGCGGGCGACGTGGACGCGGCGGCGACACATCTTGCAGCCGCGACGCGGCACGATCCGGACTATTCGGCCGCGTGGAAGCTGCTCGGCAAGGCGCTGCTGGCACTGGGGCGCGAAGGCGAAGCCGAAGCGGCGTGGCGCGCGGGACTGGAAGCTGCGGCGCGGCGCGGCGACGTGCAGTCGTCGAAGGAGATGACGGTGTTTCTTCGGCGGATCGAGCGCGGGCGGAAGGCGGACGTTTGAGCCGGATGCCCGCCGCGCCGCCAAGGCCACGCTGGATCCCGGTCCGACGCTCACCGGCGTTGCTGCCGGCATGGCCTGTGGGAGCGCGCTTGCGCGCGATGGGCCTGCCCGGCAAACCCGCATCGCGCGCAAGCGCGCTCCCACACGAGATGGCGGCGTGTCAGTCGATGCGCTTGCGCGCGTGCATCGCCATCCACGCCAGGGCCACGCCAGACAGGGCGCCGACCGACGA
This sequence comes from Luteimonas sp. Soil_C_5, assembly GCF_057656615.1. NCBI lineage: Bacteria > Pseudomonadati > Pseudomonadota > Gammaproteobacteria > Lysobacterales > Lysobacteraceae > Luteimonas > Luteimonas sp. Soil_C_5. The sequence continues at coordinate 192,776 of NZ_JBDGKA010000001.1, read as the reverse complement.
CATGAACACCCGGGCGGCGAGGAAGTTCGGATCGTGGATCTTCTGCAGTGCGATGCGCGCGTAGACCGGCGATTCGAGCCGCACCACGCCCATATAGAACAGGTGCCAGGCGTCGATGCCGGTCGCGATTGCTAAGGCGACTAGGCTGCCCCAACCGATCGCGTGCCCATGCGCCCAGCGGCTGCGCGCGCCAAGCCAATGGAACATGAGGTAACAGACCGCGCCGACGACCAGCGCGATCAGCGCCGCCTCCAGCACGCCCAGCCAGCCGAAATGCAGCGCGAGGTTCAAGCGGCCGGGCCGGCGGATTGCACGCGCCAGCGCGGCAACACGCCGAGCAGTGCGCCTTCGGACACCAGCTTCACCGCGGCGGCGACTTCTCCGTCGAGCGCGCGGTCGCGATCGAGGAACGGGATCGCCTCGCGCACGATGGCGTGCGCCGCGGCGACGATCTCACCGGGATGGAAGGGCTCGCAGGCAGCGAGTTCGGCGCGCAGCGCTTCGACTTCGTCGACGAAGGCGCCGCGGGTCGGCCGATCAGAGGCGGGACCGCCCTGCACCTTCGCCGCCAGCGCTTCCGCATCACCGCGTCGCGCGAGATCGCGTGCGGCGTTGATCATGTCGACCCGCAGATCGAGCGCCTGCGCGGCGGTGTAGATCTCCAGCGCAAGCACCTTGCCCAGATCTTCGGCCATCGACAGCACGTGGCGCGCTTCGTTGGTGCCCATCGACACATGGTCTTCGGCATTCGCGCTGGTGGGGATCGAGTAGACGCTGGCCGGATGCGCGCGCGTGGCGAGATCGTTGACGATCGCCGCCGCCGTGTACTGCACGATCATGTAGCCCGACTCGGTCGCATCCTCGTTGCCGATCAGGAAGCCCGGCAGACCATCGTTCGTCGCCGGATCGACCAGCTTGTTGAGACGACGTTCGGAGATCGACGCCAGCACCGGAATCGCGGCCTTGACGTAGCTCATCGCCAGCGCGAGCGGCATGCCGTGGAAATGGCCGGCGGAAATGACCTTCTCCTCGACGTGCTCGGCCTCGCGATCAGGGAACACCAGCGGGTTGTCGGTGACCGCATTGAGTTCGATCTCGAACACGCGCTTGCCCTGCTCGATCGCATCGCGCACCGCGCCGTGCACCTGCGGAATGCAGCGCAGCGAATAGCTGTCCTGCGGCTGATGCTTCTTGCCGCCGCGGAACGGACGGAACCGCGTGTAGAACTTCTCGCGGCCATGGCGCTGGTCGCTCGGCACCCAGTCCCAGCCGATGTCGAAGCGCAGCGCCTGCGCCTCGGCGGTGTCCCAGCTGGTCGGCAGCCACGGGCGGAAGCGCGGCACGAGGTGATAGGGACTGTCGGCGAGCGTGGAGCCGGCGAGCAGCTCGCGCAGATGCGCGGCGACTTCGACCTGGCCCGGATGCGGGCGCAATGCGTGCACGTCCGGATCGAAGGCGCCCAGGCGACCGGCGAAGGCGTCGATCGTCATCGCCGCGGCGAGATCGGCGGTGTCGAGCAGCGCGTCGAGCTTCTGCAGCGCGAGCACGCCGGTGGCGAGCATCTGCGCGGTGCCGTTGTTGAGCGCCAGACCTTCCTTGTACGAGAGCGTGACCGGCGTGAGACCCGCGCGCTTCAGCGCCGTAGCACCCGGCATCCGCTCGCCGTCGACGAAGGCCTCGCCCCCGCCCAGCAGCACGATCCCCAGATGCGACAGCGGCGCGAGATCGCCCGACGCACCGACCGACCCCAGCGCCGGCACCACCGGCACGATGCCGGAATTGAGCAGCGCGGCCAGCGCCTGCAGCGTCTGCACGCGGATGCCCGAATGACCCTTGAGCAGCGTGTTGATGCGGATGCACAGCATCGCGCGCACCACGTCCGCGGACAGCGGTTCACCGACGCAGACCGCGTGGGTCACGATCAGATTGACCTGCAGTTCCTCGTGCAGCGAGCGGCCCGAGGGCGTCGCGCCCGGCAGATCGTCGCGCAGCGGACGCGCACCGAGCAGTCGGTCGGCATTGCTGCCGAAGCCGGTCGACACGCCGTAGATCGGTTCCTCGCGGCGCACCTGCTCGGCGAGGAAATCGGCGGCGCGGGCGACGCCCTTCAGCGCGTCGTCGTCGAGCGCCACCGGCGCACCGTGCGCGACCATGACCAGCTGCGCGCGGGTGAGCGAGCGGCCGTCGAGGCGGATGGATTTCATCGGGTGGACTCCAAGCAGGTCACCGTCGTGGTGACGTGGGCGGCCGGACATTCGCCGAAGAAGCTGCCGCGGGTGCCGAGTTGGGAGGTGACGGTATCGTCGAGGCGATGACCGCCAGGACAGCGGCGTTCGGCCTCGGCCGCGATACCGGCCAGCACCTCGGACGCATCGCCGGACGTCGCGCACTGGACGCTCTCGACGTGATAGACGCCGGACGTGACCCGCTTGAAGCGGGTCGAGAACGGCGAGCAGGCAGCCAGCGACAGGATGATCAGCAGCGACAGGGCCGCAGCCCCGATCGACCGCAGCTTCATCGCATCGCCTGCCACTGCTCGCGTTCGACCAGCAGCGTGCGCGGCAGATCGTCGTCGGCGACTTCGAACTGTTCGCCGCGGCGCAGATCCTTGACCGCGACGACGCCCTTTGCGGCTTCGTCCTCGCCGCGGATCACGACGAAGCGGATGCCGGCGCGGTCGGCGTACTGCAACTGCTTGGCGAGCTTGCGCGGTTCGAGCTGGGTTTCGACATTGAGCCCGCTGCTGCGCAGCCGCTGCGACAGCGCGAGCGCGTCGGGCAGCGAGGCATCGTCGAGCAGCGTGACCAGCACGTCGACCGAACTGTCGGCGGTGGCGACGAGTCCCGCTTCGCGCAGCTGCCAGAACAGGCGCGTCAGGCCGATCGAGATGCCGACACCCGGCAGCTTCGACTTGGTGTAGTGGCTGGCGAGGTTGTCGTAGCGGCCGCCCGAACAGATCGAACCGATCTGCGGATGCGCATCGAGAATCGTCTCGTAGACCATGCCGGTGTAGTAATCGAGACCGCGCGCGATCGACAGGTTCAACGCGTAGCGCGATTCCGGCACGCCGAGCGCACGCAGCTGGTTGAGCAGGTCGCGCAGTTCATTGCGGCCCTCTTCGAACAGCCCGGTGCCGGCGCCGAGCGCATCGAGCTTGGCCAGCGCATCGTCGTGGCCGGTCGAGCGCACGCGCGAGAACGCGAGCAGGCGCTCGGCGACCTCATCGGACAGGCCGAAATCCTCACCGGTCAGCGTCGCGCGCACCGCGTCCTCGCCCCGCTTGTCGAGCTTGTCGATCTCGCGCAGCACGGTCATCTGCCGCGTGTCGTCGATGCCCTGCCCTTCGAAATAGCCGCGCAGCAGCTTGCGATGGTTGAGCTGGATCGTGAACTCGCCGATGTCGAGCGCGGCGAACACCGCGCTGATCACCGCCGGCACTTCGGCGTCGTAACGCGGCGACAGCGAATCCTTGCCGATCACGTCGATGTCGCACTGGTAGAACTCGCGGAAGCGACCGCGCTGCGCGCGTTCGCCGCGGTAGACGCGCTGCATCTGGTAGCGGCGGAACGGAAATGCGAGGTCGTGCTCGTGCTCAGCGACGTAGCGCGCCAGCGGCACGGTGAGGTCGAAGCGCAGCGCGAGTTCCGGCAGGCCTTCGGCGGCTTTTTCGAGCGCGCCGGTCGACTGCACGAAATACACCTGACGCTCGGTCTCGCCGCCCGACTTGGTCAGCAGCGTGTCCGACAGCTCGAACACCGGCGTCTCGATCGGCAGGAAGCCGAAGCCCTCGAACGTGCGGCGGATCGTATCCAGCATGCGCTGGAAGGCGATCTGGTCGCGGGGCAACAGTTCCATGACGCCGGGCGGGGTCCGGGGCTTGATCATGCGGGCAGGCTCTTCGGTGATGCGGATAGAGGCGGACATTCTAATGCGTCCCCGTGCTGCGCATTCCCCTGTAGGAGCGCGCTGGCGCGCGATGGGGGCTTTACCCGTACAGATCCATCGCGCGCCAGCGCGCTCCTGCAGGGTGAGCGCTCACGCGCAACGGTGTTCCGGCTAGATCTCGCGCGCAAGCGCGCGCCTACACAGAAGCCGTTTGCGCGCGCGGGACGTCGTGCAGGCGCCCATCGCGCAGCCACAGATGCCGGTCGACAAGACCGGGCGGCAGCGTGCCGTGGGTGATCAGCAGCAGGCTGCGGTCGCCGAGCAGCGCCGGCAGTTCGAGCAGCAGTGCATCGGCGGTGTCCTGGTCGAGGCCTTCGGTGGGTTCGTCCAGCACCACCAGCCGCGCACCGCGCAGCAGCGCGCGGGCCAGCGCGAGGCGCCGGGCCTGACCCGACGACATGGTGACGCCCGCCTCGCCCACCCAGGCATCCAGACCGCCGATGCGCTCGGCCCAGCCGCGCAGGCGCACCTGCGCCAGGGCGTCCCACAGCCGGGCATCGTCGGCATCCGGCGCGCCCAGTGCCAGGTTGTCGCGGATCCGGCCGGCGAACACCGGCGCGTTCTGCGGCAGCCAGCCGATGCGCGCGAACCAGTCCTGCGCGCGCATCGCCTCCAGTGCGACCCCGCCGTAGGCGAGCGTGCCCGCGTCCGGGTCGGCGCTGCGCAGCAGCAGCGCGGTCAGCGTCGACTTGCCCGCGCCGCTGTCGCCGCTGATGGCGATCCGCTCGCCCGGCGCGATGCACAGATCCAGGCTGCGCAGCACCGGACGGCCGCCCGGTGTCCAGGCGAAGTCCACACCGTCGAACACCAGCGCACCGGTCGCCGGCACCGCAGATGGCGTCTCCGGATCGACCACCGCAGGTTCCGCGCCGGCCACGGCATCGAGGCGCGCGATCGACGCCCGCGCGGCCGTCAGCGCCTGCCACGCGAGCCCGGCGCCGGCCCAGGCCTCGAACAGGCCGATCGAAACGAAGAACAGCGCGGCCGCGTGCGCCGGCGGCAGACTGCCGGCAACAGCCGCGGAGACCGCGATCCACGCGACCGCGAGCAGGCCGCCGGCGGTGACCAGGCCATGCCAGAGACCGCCATCGGCAAGCTGACGACGCCGGGCCCGTTCGAAGCCGGCGACCTCGCGGCCGTCCGCCTCCACACGCGCCAGCCAGCCGGCTTCAGCGCCCAGTGCGGCGAGATCGGCGTGGCCTTCATAGAGCTCATGCAGGCGCGCGCGCAGGCCGGCGCGACGCCGCGCGCGTTCGGTTTCCTCGGCCGCACGCCCGCGGGCGACGATCCAGGGCACGCCGACGCCGCTCGCCAGGGCGACCAGCGCGAGCACCGCGCCGGTCGGCGGGTGCAGCCAGGTGGCGACGCCGATACCGAGCAGGCCCACCGATGCCAGCGTCAGCAGCGGACCGGTCGCGCGCAGCAGCAGGCCATCCACCGCGTCGATGTCGCCCATCAGACGGGCGAGCAGATCGCCGGTGCGCAGCCGGCCCAGCTGGCCGGGCGTGAGCCGCAATGCGCGGGCGAAGAACCAGCTGCGCAGGTCGCGGGCGATGCGCAGCATCGCGTCGTGGCCGACCAGCTTCTCGAAATAGCGCGACACGATGCGCGCCAGGGTCAGGCCGCGGATGCCGGCCGACGGTGTGAAGAAGTTGAAGCTGCCCAGCGTGCCGAAGGTCAGCGCCGCCGCGGTCAGGAAGCCGCCCGAAACGCCAAGCAGGCCGATACCGGCCACCAGCGTCGTCGCCAGCAGCGCGATCGCCAGCAGCACGCGGCGGCGGTGCCGGCGCAGCAGCATGCGGGTGCTGCCGGGCGTGGACTGCATCGACGGCGTCATGGCAGCGCCTCCGGCGCAGGCACGTGCCAGACGGTGCCGGCCCAGCGCATCACCGCCTCGCTGTGGGTGGCGACGACGACGGTGCAGTCGGGCAGATGCGTGTCGAGGGCGGCGAGCAGATCGGCCTCGGTCTGCGGATCGAGGAACGCGGTGGGCTCGTCCAGCAGCAGCAGGCCAGGCCGGCGCAGGAGCGCGCGGGCCAGCGCGACACGCCGGGCTTCGCCACCGGACAGGCCGAAACCGCGTTCGCCGATCATCGTGTCGAGACCGTCGGGCAGACGCTCGGCGAAGCGCAGCACCTGGGCGACACGCGCGGCGGTGTCCAGTTCCGCTGCGGTCGCGTCCGGCGCGCCGATGCGCAGGTTGTCGGCGATGCTGCCGTGGAACAGCCACGGGCGCTGCCCGGCGAGGGCAATGCGCGTGTCCGGCGGCAGCACGATGCGTCCCTGCTCGGGCGTGAGCCAGCCGGCCAGCGCATCGAGCAGCGTGCTCTTGCCCGATCCGCTGGGGCCCACCAGCGCCAGGCGCGCACCGGCCGGCACCGCCAGTGAGACGCCCTGCAGCACCGGCGCCGGTGCGCCCGGATGGCGCAAAGTCACGTCCTCGAGCTCGACCGCAGGCGCCGACCCGCCAGGCGCATCGACGGTAGGCGTCGCGACGTCGATCGCCGGCAGCGTGCCGAAGGTGGATTCGATCTCGGCGACCGCGGCCAGCGCATTGGCGCGGTCGTGGTAATGCGCGGCCAGGCGTCGCAGCGGCGCGTAGAACTCGGGCGCCAGCAGCAGGCAGAACAGACCGGTCGACAGCGACAGCGGCGTACCGCGCAGATCCAGCATGCCGAGATAGCTGAAACCGAAATACACCGCGATCACCGCAACGCTGACCGACGCAAAGAATTCCAGCACCGCCGACGACAGGAACGCGATCCGCAGCACGCGCATGCTGCGCTCGCGGATGGTCTCGGTCGCCTCGCCCACCTGGGCCTGTTCGGCATCGCCCTGGCCGTAGACGCGGATCAGATCCAGCCCGCGCAGACGATCGGTGAAGTGCGCACCGGCACGTGCCAGCGCCGCCAGCTGGCGCCGGCCCGCGGTCTCGGCGCCCATGCCGATCAGCATCATGAAGATGGGCGCCAGCGGCGCGGTCAGCAGCAGCACCAGTCCGACGATCCAGTCGGCGGCGAACACCGCTACCAGCAGGACCACGGGCACGCAGGCCACTTCGGCGCGCGCCATCAGATAGCCACCAAAATACGGCGCGGTCGCATCGACATGGCCGGTCGACATGGCGACCAGTTCGCCGCTGCGCTGGCCACGCAGCCACACCGGTCCCCGCGCGATCGCCGCGCGGGCAAGGCCCGTGCGCATGCGCTCCAGCGTGCCTTCGACCACATCCGCCGACGCCCGCTGGCCGATCCAGCCCAGCAGCACGCGCAGCAGCAGCGCCGCGCCGAGCACGGCCAGCGGCCGAGGCAACGCCTCGATACCGCCGCCCGAGAACAGCACCGCATCGAACGCCCAGGCGATGGCCGCGGCCTGCGGAATCCACAGCCAGCCCGCGAACACCTGGCAGGCCAGCGCGACGCGGTGACGCGCCTGCACCGGTGCGAGTTGCGCATCGAGCCAGCGCGAGCGGAGGCGTCGCTGTGGAATCATGGAATCGGGAGGCATCCTGCTGCGGGAACGGCGCGTCACCTCTTCCGGCCTGACAGCGCGCCGGGTATTATCGCAGTCCGCCGCGCACACGACGCGGTCGCCATCCACTTTGATGCCGACCTGCACGTGATCGACACGAACCTCTTGCCCTCGGGCGGAGTGCATCGGTAGAATGCGCGGCTCACCTGTCGGGGTGTAGCTCAGTCTGGTAGAGCGCTACGTTCGGGACGTAGAGGTCGCAGGTTCGAATCCTGTCTCCCCGACCAATCTGGTGAAATCGAAACCGGCCTTGCGGCCGGTTTTTCGTTTTCCGGGCCGTGCCCCGCTCGCGGCCACGCGAGCGCCTGCCATGGACCCCCTGCCCGCCGCCTCCCGCCCGTCGTCCACGCTGGTGCGTGTGCTGGTGCTGCTCGGCATTGCACTGTCGGCATTCAATCTGCGCACCGCGGTGACGTCGCTGACGCCGCTGCTGGATCTGCTCGGCGACCGCTTCGGTTTCGGATCGACCACCGCCGGCGTGCTGGGCATGCTGCCGACGGCTGCGTTCGCGGTGTTCGGTGTTGCGACGCCGATGCTGGCGCGTCGCATCGGCATCGAACGCACCGCACTGCTGGCGATGCTGCTCGCCGCCGCCGGCCTCGCCCTCCGCGCGCAGGCCAACGGCGTCGGCGTGCTGATGGCCGGTTCGATCGTCGCGCTGGCCGGCATGGGCATCGGCAACGTCGTACTGCCGCCCCTGGTCAAACGCTATTTCCCCGAACGCGTCGGCGCGGTCAGCACGCTGTACATCACCGTGCTGCAGCTGGGCACGATGCTGCCCGCACTGCTCGCCGTGCCGCTGGCCGAGGCCGCCGGCTGGCGGGTCGCGCTGGGTGCGTGGACGCTGACTGCGGTTGCGGCGGCATTGCCGTGGATCGGCCTGCTGGTGCTGGCACGTCGCGGCGGCCTGGCCGTGGACGCCGCGTCGGCGGCCCTGCCCGGGCTGCCCATCGCCGCGGCGGGTCGCGCCTGGCGCTCGCCGGTGGCCTGGGGCATGGCGCTGATGTTCGGCACCACGTCGCTGATCACCTACGCGATGTTCACCTGGCTGCCGACCCTGCTCACCGAAGCCGGCGCCTCGCCCGCGTTCGGCGGCACGATGGTGGCGCTGTTCTCCGCGCTGGGCCTGGTCGGCGCGCTGGGCATGCCGTCGATCGCGGTGCGCATGCGCAATCCGTTTCCGATCGTGGTGCTGTGCGCCATCTGTTACGTCACCGCGTTCACCGGCCTGCTGCTCGCGCCGATGGCCGCCCCGGTGCTGTGGGTCACCCTGCTCGGACTGGGCCCGGCGACGTTCCCGCTGAGCCTGACCCTGATCAACCTGCGCACGCGCTCGCCGTCGGGCTCGGCCGCGTTGTCGGGCTTCATGCAGGGCGTGGGTTACGCCTTCAGCTGCATCGGACCATTGCTGTTCGGCGTGCTGCATGCCGCGACCGATGGCTGGCACTGGCCATTCGCACTGCTGTACGCGGTGGTGGGCGTGCTGCTGATGGGCAGCTGGATGGCCTGCCAGCCGCGTGCGCTGGAAGACAGCTGGCACCCGCGGGCGCGGTGATGCGTCGCGGGTGACCGCGCGCGACGCGTCCAGGGTTGATCCACGTGGCGCTACGGCCGCATCGCGCTTCGACACCGGACGGCTACGTCCATGGATTCCCGCCTTCGCGGGAATGACGATCAAAAGCCTGCGAGTTCGCAGCCGTGTTGGATCAGGCACGGTCATTCATCGAGCGACGGCCGGTGATGACTTTCGTGAGCGGTGCGCTGGTCAGCCGGCGACCCGCGTCTGGTACCGGAAACACGAGCCCGTCGCCCCCGGTCGCCAGGACACTCGTGGACCAATGTTTCGCGCTATAGAAAAGAGCCGCGGGTATATGCGCCGCAACGTGGTCGATGGCGGAGTGCGACAGCGCGCCCTTACACCAGCACCAGATCGTCCCGGTGCACGATCGTCTCGCCGTAGCTGTAGCCGAGCGTCGCTTCGATATCACGCGAGTGCCGCCGCGCCAGCCGGCGGATGTCGTCGGCCGAATACTGGGTCACGCCGCGTGCGATCGGCTCGCGCGCGTCGCTGTCGAGCAGCACGACCGAGACCAGGTCGCCGCGTCGGAACTGCCCCTCGGCGGCCAGCACACCGCCCGGCAGCAGCGACGCGCCCTTCTCCACCATCGCGTTCGCGGCGCCACCGTCAATAAGAATCGCGCCGGCTTCCGCGGGTGCGTTCTGCAGCCAGTGCTTGCGCGCGGCCATGCGCGTGCGCAGCGGATGGATGCGCGTCCCGCGCAGGCGGTCGTGGGCGAGGCCGTCGAGCACGTCCGCGCGGCGGCCGTTGAACAGCACGGTCGCGACCCCGGCCGATGCGGCGCGCTGCGCGGCTTCGAGCTTGGTGCGCATGCCGCCGGTGCCGACGCTGCTGCCGGCGCCGCCGGCGACCGCCAGCAGGGACGCACTCATCTTCGCTACGACCGGCATCGGTCGCGCGTGCGGCTCGATGCGCGGATCGGCGTCGTAGAGACCATCGATGTCGGTGGCGATGAACAGCACGTCCGCATCGACCAGCGCGGCGACGATCGCCGCGAGATTGTCGTTGTCGCCGAGCTTGAGTTCGTCGACCGACACCGTGTCGTTCTCGTTGACCACCGGCAGCGCGCCGTGGCGCAGCAGCGCGGTCAGCGTGGCTCGGGCGTTGAGATAGCGGCGGCGGTTGCGCAGGTCGTCGTGCGTCAGCAGCACCTGCGCGACGGGGCGTTCGAAGAAGCCCTGCCAGAAGCCGGTCAACCGCGCCTGGCCAAGCGCGGCCAGCGCCTGGCGTTCGGCCATCGGCGCACCGTCTGCAGGATTCGCGTGCAGGATCGCGCGTCCGGCCGCGACAGCGCCCGACGACACCACCACGAGCTCGCGGCCGGCCGCATGGCTTGCGCGCACGAAGCCGGCCAGCGCTGCTGCGTACCGGTCCGACAGGCCGCCACCATCGGCCGCCAGCAGGCTGCTGCCGACCTTGAGCACCGCGCGCCGCCAGGGCGGCAGCGGTTGTTCGGGAAAGTCGGTGGGCGACGGCGTGTTCATCGGTGCCCTACCGCAGCGTCCACTCGCGGACGGTGAGTTCGGACGCGTCCTGCAGGACCAGCGGATCCAGCGCCACGAGATCCTTCGCCTCGGCAAGGCTGTCGATGTTGCGCAGCACGTAGGCGCCGCCGCTGCCATCGGTGAACCCGCCCGTGCACTCGAGCAGATCGCGGTCACGCAACGTGTCTAGAAAGGCCTTGTGCGGCGCGACCACCGACGCATCGAACGTGGGCCGACGCATCGCGAGCACCAGATAGCGTTTCATGTGACGGCACTCCTCCGAACATTCCAAGGGCACTGACACCCGTTGTCCCTGCACCGATCGCATCGCAGGCCATCGCACGCGCCCAGCCGACGGGCTGCCATTCCGGCAGCCACGCGCCGGGCGCACGGCATCCCGAGCGACTATGCGTGCTGTGTGCAGCTCAATCCAGCGCCGCCAGACGCGCGCGCAGCGTATCCAGACGCAGGTCGGCAGCGCCACCCGGCGAGGTGCGCGCGGCGAGACTGCCTTCCGGCGTGCGGCCCCGGCCGGCCGTGTCGGCGCTCTGCGCGGCGGCCTTGTAGGCCTCCCGGAACGGGACGCCGGCGATCGCGGCCTCGACCGCAACGTCTGTCGCGTACATGCCCGAATCGACTGCGGCGCGCAGCCGGTCTTCGCGCCACTCCAGATTCGCCAGCAGCGCCGGCAGCAGCTCCAGCGCGGCGAGTCCACGGCCGAAGCCGTGGAAGATCGCGCCCTTGGAGCTCTGCAGGTCGCGGTGATAGCCCGACGGCAGCGACAGCAATTGCTCGATCTCGGTCCGCGCCGCGGCGACGCTGGCGTGCGTGGCGCGCATCAGTTCGACGACATCTGGATTGCGCTTGTTCGGCATGATCGAACTGCCGGTCGTGTACTGCGCCGGCAATGCGACGAAGCCGTACTCGGCGCTGGTGAACTGCGACAGGTCCCAGGCGAGACGACGTAGATCCAGCGTCGCGCTGCCCAGCGCTTCGAGCGCGGCGAGTTCGAACTTGCCGCGCGAGAGCTGCGCGTAGACCGGCGAGACCTGCAGGCGCGCGAAGCCGAGTGCGGCGGTCGTGTGGTCGCGATCGAGCGTGAGGTTCACGCCGTAGCCGGCCGCGGTGCCGAGCGGATTGCAGTCGATCAGCGCGAGCGTGTCCTGCGCGCGCACGGCATCGTCGATGAAGGCCTCGGCCCAGCCCGACCACCACATGCCGCCCGAGGACAGTACGGCGCGCTGGATGTGCGTGTAGCCGGGAATCGGCAGCTCGCGCTCGGCTTCGGCGCGGTCGATCGCGATCTTGGCGATCTCGCGCGACAGCGACGCCAGACGCGCGAGCTTCTCCTTCAGCCACAGGCGCGTGGCGACCAGCACCTGGTCGTTGCGGCTGCGGCCGGTGTGGATGCGCCGACCGGCATCGCCGAGGCGTTCGGTCAGGCGGTCCTCGATCGCCGAATGGCCGTCTTCGAAACGTTCGTCGAGCACGAAGGCGCCGCTACGGAAATCGTCGGCCAGCGTGGCCAGCTCGCGCTTCAGCCCGTCGAGCTCGTCGCTCGAAAGGATGCCGACGCGCTGCAGGCCCTCCGCATGCGCGGCGCTCGCGGCGATGTCGTGCAGGAAGAACTCGCGGTCGAGGATCACGTCGTCACCGGCGAGAAACGCCTGGATCTGCGTGTCGACGGCGACGCCGGGCTTCTGCCAGAGGAGAGTGCTCATGTTGATTTCCGTTGTGATGTTGTGGGAGCGCGCTTGCGCGCGATGCGGCACTCCCGGTAAAGCCCATCGCGCTCGAGCGCGCTCCCACACAGGCAGCGTGTCAATGCGGGATCGACGTCAGCTCATCGAAGCCCAGCGCGAGGTTGAGATTCTGCATTGCCTGCGTCGCCGCGCCCTTGAGCAGGTTGTCGAGCGTCGCCACGACGACGACGCGGCCATTGCCCGGCGCAATTGTGAACGCACCGATCTGCGCGCCATGACGGCCGGCGATCTGGCTGACCCACGGCGCGTCGTCGATCACTTCGACCAGCGGCTCGTCGGCGTATCGCGCATCGAACAGCGCCTTGACCGCGTCGCGCAACATCGGCACTGAGAGCCAGAGGTTTACCGTCATCGTGATGCCGCGGAAATGCGGCGCGACGTGCGGCATGAATTCGACCGGCAGCGACAGCTGCTTCGACACCTCTCGCTCGTGCACGTGGTTGGTCAGCGCATACGGCATCAGGTTGTCGGCCAGCAGCGCGGTGTCGTTCTTGTCCGACGGCGTGGTGCCCGCGCCCGAGTAACCCGACACGCCGAAGCACTGCGGCGGCCCGGCAAGATGGTCGACCAGCGGCGCGATCGCCAGCTGCATCGCGGTCGCGTAGCAGCCGGGATTGCTGATCCGGCGCTGGCCGGCGTACCGCGCACGCGTCAGTTCCGGCAGCCCGTAATACCAGCCGGCCTCGAAGCGGTAATCGGCCGACAGATCGACAATCAGCGTGTCCGGCTTCGCGGCATCGATCGCGGCGACGAAGGGCGCGGCCTTGCCGTTGGGCAGCGCGAGGATCACCGCATCGACACCCTTCGCAGCGACCGCGTCGGCATCGAGGCTTTCGAAACGCAGTTCACCCTGGAAGCCGTCGTTGTGATCGGCGACGCGCTGGCCGTCGAGCTCGCGCGAGGACACGAACGCGAGTTCGAGGCCCGGATGCGCGGCGACGAGGCGGATCAGTTCCTGGCCGGTATGGCCGCGCGCGCCGACGATGCCGAGGCGGATGGGGGATGTGCTCATGGAGGGCTGTCCAGCTTGAACGTGTCGAGTTTGAATTCGAGGTGGCGACGCACCGCCGGCCATTCCGCATCGATCACCGAAAACACCACGGTGTCGCGCAACGAGCCGTCGGCATGCCGCTTGTGATGGCGCAGCACGCCATCCTGTTTCGCGCCCAGGCGCGCAATGGCCGCGCGTGAGGCGTGATTGAACCAGCTGGTCTCGAACGCCACCGATGCGCAACCGAGCACATCGAAGGCGTGCGTGAACAGCAGCAACTTGGCTTCGGTGTTGAGGCCGGTGCGCTGCACACGCGGCGCGTACCAGGTGTAGCCGATCTTGAGATTGGGCACTGCAGCGTCGAGATCGTAGAAGCGCGTGCTGCCGACGACGCTGCCGCCGGCATCCAGCACCGCGAACACCAGCGTTTCGCCGGCCGCCTGCGCCTCGAGTGCCTTGTCGATGTAGCGCGGCACATTCTCCGGCGCGGGCACATTGATGTACCAGACCGAATGCAGCGCGCTGTCACGCGACACCGTGGCGAGCGCGTCCGCATGCGCGGGCGTCAGCGGCACCAGCGAGACATAACGACCGGTCAGTGTCGGCGTCTGTGTCCACGCAGCCTCGGCGGCGCGCTCGCCCACTCAGCCCACCAGCGTCGGCGGACGGGTCGCGCAATGCGCGACGCAACGCTGGATCTGCTCGAAGCCGTCGAGGCCGTACCAGAACACCTTCCACTTCTCCTGCTTGATGCAGCCGTCGGACTCGGCGTAATAGAAGATGTTGACCTGGTTGTGGTGACGCGACCGCCAGAACAGCTGCGGCGTCTCCTCGCGCATCACGTTCCACACCGCGCGACCGAGACCTTCGCCCTGTGCATCGTCGAGCACGGCGAACTTGTCCAGATACACCGTGCCCTCGCCTTCGGTCAGGATCACCGCTGCGCGGTAGTTCTCGCTGACGTAGGCGCGCAGCAGCGGCGTGCGCTCGAAATAGTCCGGCGCGAGTGCGCGGCCGAAGCTCGATTCGATCAGCGACTTCAGGCGTTCGAGATCCAGCTCCGACCAGTCGGCCGCGCGCAGCACGCGTTCACCGCGACGCACCAGCGTGCCCGAGCCCTTGTGCGTGAACAATTCCTTGGCGAGATCGGCCGGACGCGTGATCGACACCGACGAGGCCATCGGCAGGCCCTCGAGCAGCGCCTTGATCTGCTCGATCTTGACCTTCATGCCGCCGTGGATCCACGGCTGCTGGATCAGGTGGTCGTACTCGGTCGACAGGTTGATCGAATCGATGACCTTGCCGTCGGCATCCAGCAGGCCGCCGGTGCCGGTGAGGAAGATGATCTTGTAGGGCTGCAGTTCGCGCACCAGTTCGTTGGCGGCGAAGTCGGCATTGATGTTGAGGATCTGGCCCGACGCGGTTTCGCCCAGGCTCGTGATCACCGGAATCGAACCGGCCTGCAGGCTGGCTTCGATCGGCGCGAGGTTCACGGCGTTCACTTCGCCGACCAGGCCATAGGTCGCCTGGTCGAGATACGTCGCTTCGAACACGCCGCCGGTGATCGACGTCGCACGCGCGCCGTTGCGCTGCAGGGCTTCGACGAGGCGCAGGTTCGCGGCCTGGAATACGCGGCGCACGATGGCCAGCGCCTCGGGCGTGGTGACGCGCAGGCCGCCAACGGTCTGCTTCTCGATGCCCGCCGCGGCAAGCTCGGCGTCCAGCTGCGGGCCGGCGCCGTGCAGCACGATCGGCGTCAGGCCGACTTCCTGCAGAAACGACAGCGAAGACGTCAGATCATCGAGTTCATCGCGCAGCACCGCGCCGCCGACCTTGACCACGGCGAAGCGCTTGGCATCGAGCTGCGAAAAGCGCTTGAGGTACTGGCTGATCTCCTTCGCGCTGGCCATGCTCGAAAGCAGGCGCACGATGGTCTGACGGGTCTGGACGTGGGTCGCGGGAATGTTCACGGGCTGCAATCGGTTGGGCGTGGGATGACGCGTGGAAAGCGGAGGGTGCGGGTGGTGCTCAGCGATCGCCGTTGATGATCCGGTCTACCGACTCGGCGTAGCGCTGCAGTTGTTCGAGCGTCACGAACTCGTCGCCGGTGTGCGCCTGCGCGATGTCGCCGGGGCCGTAGACCAGCGCGGTGTAACCGCCGGCGGAGAACAGCGACGCCTCGGTCCAGAAATCGACGGCGTTGCCGATCGGCAGATCGAAGGCGTCGGCGATGTCGCGCGCGGCGAGTCGGCGCTCTTCGGCGCGGTCGATGTCGCCGGACGGCAGGCTCGGCCCGCGGAAGGTTTCCTCGAAATGCGCCGCGTCGGGCTGTGCGAAACCGGAAAAGGTCTCAAGCAGATCGTCGATGTCCATCGACGGCAACGGCCGGAAACCGAAGCGCAGCTCGGCGGCCGGCGCGATCATGTTGGCCTTGATGCCACCCTCGACCCGGCCGATGTTGAAGCGCAGACCGGTCAGGCCACCGAAGCGCGCGTGCGCCAGGGATTCGACATGATCGAGCGCACGGCCGCCCCAGCGCATCGCCTGATGCAGCGCGCTCGCCGCCGGATCCTGCTTTCCGGATGCATGCCCCGCAGTGCCAGCGAAACGCATCAGCACCGAGCTGATGCCGCGATGCGCGAGCACCGCTTCGCACTGCGTCGGCTCGGCGACCAGCACGGCCTCGAACTGCAGAGCGCGCGCGAGGAAGGCTGCGATGCAGCGCGGATCATTGGCTTCTTCGTCCGAGGAAAACAGGAACGCCGCGTCGCCGTCGCCGGCATTGGCCGCCGCGATCAGCGCCGCCGCCGCGCCCTTGATGTCGCAGACGCCGAGGCCGACCACGCGATCGTCGAGCCGGCGCATCACGTGCGGATCGGCGCTCCAGTCGGGCGAATCCGGCACCGTGTCCAGATGCACGTTGAACAGCACCGTCGGCGTACCGCGCACCGCGAACAGGCTCACCGCGCCGTCGCCGTGGTCGATCACCTCGACATCGAAGCCCGGCAGCTGGCCGCGGATGTAATCGAAGATGCCACCCTCGGCTCGAATCGCACGCGGCGGATTGCGGGTGTCGAAGGACACCAGCTGTTCGAGATGGTCGAGGGTGTGGGCGAGAAGCGTTGTCATGGCCTGTCCAGCGTTGCGCCGGCAGGTCGTATGACCTGCCGTTCCGAATCACGAATCACGAATTCCCATCCCGGCTGCTCAGCGATTCACCTGCGCGTACAGCGTGCTGCTCATGCCGAACAGCTTGATGAAACCCTCGGCCTCCTCGACGCCCCAGTCCGCGGACTGCGCGTAGGTCGCACCCTTGGCGTTGAGGATGTGCGGCGAGGTCACCGCCACCGCGTCGACGCGGCCACCGCGGGTTTCCAGCACCACTTCACCGGTCACCTTGGCCTGCGAGGATGCGAGGAAGGCTTCGATGTCGGCCTTGAGCGGATCGTGGAAGAAACCTTCGTAGACCAGCTCGGTCCACTTGCGCGCGACTTCCGGCTTGAAGCGGTTCTGCTGCTTGGTCAGCACGGTGTCTTCGAGCGCGCGGTGCGCGGCGAGCAGCGAGATCAGGCCCGGCGCTTCATACACGATGCGGCCCTTGAGACCGATCACGGTGTCGCCGGTGTAGACGCCGCGGCCCACGCCGTAGGGCGCGAACAGTGCGTTGAGCTTCGCCAGGATCTGCGCGCCCGGCAGCGTTTCGCCATCGAGTGCAACCGCCGTGCCCTGCTCGAACCGGACCTTGACCTGCAGCGGCGCTTCCGGCCATTCGGCACGCGGTGCGCACCAGCCGCGGGCGCCTTCGCCCGGCGCTTCCCAGCGATCGATCTCGCCGCCGGACATCGTCAGGCCCAGCAGATTCTCGTTGATCGTGTAGGCCTGCTGCTTGGCGCGCACGCCGAAGCCGCGTTCTTCCAGATACGCCTGCTCGTAGGCGCGCGTCTGCGTGTGTTCCTTCTGGATCTCGCGGATCGGCGCCACGATGCGGTATTCGCCCTGCGCCTTCACGGCGAGGTCGAACCGCACCTGGTCGTTGCCCATGCCGGTGCAGCCGTGCGCGATCGCATTGGTGCCCAGCTCGGCCGCGCGCGCGAGCGCGGCGTCGACGATCAGATAACGGTCCGACACCAGCAGCGGGTACTGGCCCTGATAAGCCTCACCGGCCCAGACGAACGGCTTGACGAAACCGTCCCAGATCGCAGGACCGCCATCGACGGTGACGTGGCTGGCGACGCCGAGTTCGGCCGCACGCTGCTCGATGAAGGCGCGCTCTTCGGCATCGACGCCGCCGGTGTCGGCGAACACGGTGTGCACGGTCCAGCCCTGCTCTTTCAGGTAGGGCACGCAGAAGCTGGTGTCGAGGCCGCCGGAAAAGGCGAGGACGATATCTTTGGAGCCGTGATTGGTGATTCGTGATTCGTGATTCGAAGAAGCGGGCTGCTGCGACATGGGAGAGGGTCTCTACGCTTGAAGATAGGGGTCAAGGAATACGGGATCAGCTTTGCTTTTCCGAATCACCAATCACGAATCACTGCCGCGCATCAGCGCGGCCATCACGGCCTTCTGCACATGCAGCCGGTTCTCGGCCTCGTCGATGGCGATGCAGTTGGGCGAATCCATCACCGCGTCGGTCGCCTTGACGTTGCGGCGCAGCGGCAGGCAGTGCGAGAACACGCCGTTGTTGGTCAGCGCCATCTTCGCTTCGTCGACGATGAAGTGCTTGTACTGGTCGCGGATCGGCTTTTCGGGTGCCCAGTTGCCGAAGAACGGCAGTGCGCCCCAGCTCTTGGCGTAGACCACGTCGGCGCCGGCGTAGGCGCTGTCGATGTCGTGGCTGACCTGCAGCGAGCCCCCGCTCTCTGCGACGTTGGCTTCGGCCCAGTCCATGTAACGCTCGTCGAGCACGTAGTCCGGCGTCGGGCACAGCAGGGTCACGTCCATGCCCATGCGCGTGGCGATGGTCAGTGCGGAGTTGGCGACCGCGGTATTGAGCGGCTTCGGGTGATAGGTCCAGGTCAGCACGTACTTCTTGCCGCGCAGGTCCGACGTGCCGAAGTGCTCCTGCAACGCCAGCGTGTGCGCCAGCTCCTGGCAGGGATGGGTGATGGTCTCCATGTTGATGACCGGCACCGGCGAGTACTTCGCGAACGCCTTCAGCACGACGTCCTGGCGGTCGTAGGTCCAGTCGACGAACTTCGGGAACGCACGCACGCCGATCATGTCGACATAGCGGCCGAGCACGCGCGCGACTTCGGCGATGTGCTCCTCGGTGTCGCCGTCCATCACCGTGCCCAGATCGAATTCGATCGGCCACGCATCCTTGCCGGGCTGCAGCACGATGGCGTGGCCGCCGAGCTGGAACGCGCCCAGCTCGAAGCTGGTGCGCGTGCGCATCGAGGGATTGAAGAATACGAGCGCGATCGACCGGCCCTTGAGCGCGTCACCGAGCTTCTCCTGCTTGAAGCGCGCGGCGTCGGCCAGCAGGGCGTCCAGATCGGTGCGGGACCAGTCCTGCGTGTTGAGGAAGTGTCGGATGGCGGTCATCGGTAGGCTCGTATGGAAAGCGGATTCGGAGGGCCGGAAACGAAAAAACCCGGCATGGGCCGGGTTCGTCGTCGGATGGCGCATGCGCGCACGTGTCCGTCTAGCCCCGGGAAATGTGGGCTTCCGGTCGACGCGCACGCGACGTCATGCCCGACGCCATACGGGCGGAGGTCAGGATGTCGGCGTCGGCGCGGAGCGGGTTCATCGGCGCGCATCCTCGCACGCGGCGCGCTGCACCGCAACAGGCGGCCCGCTTCATGTCAGCGTCCATCGGCCGGTGCGACCACCGGCGTGACCGTGACCTGCACCCGCAGGCGGTTGCCCGGATCGTAGGGCAGTCGCGAGCGGTACTTGACGCCCTTGTGCACGTAATCGACATCGAAGGCGATCGGACGCCGGAACTCGCGCTCGATCGGCACCATGCGGCAGTCACCACCGGCCGAGCGGTCGACTTCCTCCACCCGGTCGCCGTCGGAGCGCAGCACGTCCTTGACCGCGCCGACCACGCGCGCCAGACCGCGACGCTCATCCTGATCCGAAAGCACGGGCGTCGCCGCCTCGCAGCGCTCGACCATGCTGGTCGCGCGCAACGTCTGGTAGACGGGATCGGCGCGCAGGACCTGGGCGTACTCCATCCGCGTGGTCGCGGGATGCGGCGCCGATTGCGCGAACGCCGGAGCCGCGCACACGCATGCGAACGCCCACACGGGCGCCGACAGGCGCAACCAACGACTTCGACGAGGGAGGGACAGCACCGGGCCAGTGTAGGGGTGCGCCCGGCGACCGGGCTGAATCGTCGCTGTCGTGATCGCAGCGACACCGCGCCACGGCCCGGCGCATCGCGGGTATTCGCGCCTGCGCGCGCCCGCTAGAATCGCGACGTCTTCCTGTTCGGCCGCGCGATGCCTCTCCACCTGCACAACAGCCTCACCCGCCAGATGGAGCCGTTCGCGCCGCTCGATCCGACCTGCCCCACGATGTACGTCTGCGGACCCACGGTCTACAACTACGTCCATATCGGCAACGCCCGCGGTCCTGTGGTGTTCGGCGTGCTGGCGGATCTGCTGCGACGTCGTTACGGCGCGCTGAAATATGCGCGCAACATCACCGACGTCGACGACAAGATCAACGCCGCCGCTGCCGAACAGGGCGTGCCGATCGCGACGATCACCGACCGCTTCGCGGCCGCCTATCGTGCGGACATGGCGGCGCTCGGCATCGCCCCACCGGACATCGAGCCGGCTGCGACGGCGCACATCGGCGAGATCGTCGCGATGATCGAGCGCCTGGTCGAGAGCGGACATGCGTACGCGGCCGAAGGCCACGTGCTGTTCGCGGTCGGCAGCTTCGACGGCTACGGCAAGCTCTCGCGCCGCGACATCGACGACATGCTGGCCGGCGCCCGTGTCGAAGTAGCGCCGTACAAGCGCGATGCGGGCGATTTCGTGCTGTGGAAGCCCTCGACGGATGCCCTGCCCGGCTGGAACTCGCCGTGGGGGCGCGGCCGCCCGGGCTGGCACATCGAATGCTCGGCGATGGCCGCCGCGCATCTGGGCGAGACGATCGACATCCATGCCGGCGGCGTCGACCTGCAGTTCCCGCATCACGAGAACGAGATCGCCCAGAGCGAGTGCGCCCACGGCGGCGCACCGTTCGCGCGCGTCTGGCTGCACAACGGCATGCTGACCTTCGCCGGCAGCAAGATGTCGAAGTCGGTCGGCAATATCGAACGCGTACATGACCTGGTGCAGGCACATCCGCCCGAGGCACTGCGTTATGCCCTGCTCTCCGCGCATTACCGGCAGCCGCTGGACTGGTCGGATGCACTGATCGAACAGTCGGTGCGTACGCTGGACCGGCTGTACGGCACGCTGCGCGACCTCGGCGATGTCGAAGTATCCGCGCGCATTCCCGAGAGCATCGAGCGGGTGCTGGACGAGGATCTCAATACTCCGGCCGCATTGGCCGAGGTGGCCCGCATCGCCGGGGAGGCGCGCAAAGCCGTCGACACCGACGCGCGTGCGGCCGCGAAGGCCGAACTGCTCGGCGCTGGCCTTGCCCTGGGCCTGCTGCAGCAGGCGCCGGCCGACTGGTTCGCCCGTGGCGCGAGCGAAGGCGACGATGCGCGCATCCAGGCGCTGATCGACGAGCGCATCGCCGCCAAGCAAGCCCGCGACTTCGCCCGTGCCGATGCGATCCGCGACCAGCTGGCGGCGGAACAGATCGTGCTCGAGGACACGCCGCAGGGCGTGCGCTGGAAACGCGGCTGAAGGATCACTGGGGGAGCGCGCTTGCGCGCGACGGGGCATTTCGCTGAAGCGCCATCGCGCGCAGGCGCGCTCCCAACGGAAGACAGAAAAAGGCCCGCTTGCGCGGGCCTTTTCTTGCACAGGTCCAGCGTCGCCGTCAGACCTTGCGGAACACCAGCGTACCGTTGGTGCCGCCGAAGCCGAACGAGTTCGACATGACGTATTCGACCTGGTGCTCACGCGCGGTGAGCGGTACGTAGTCGAGATCGCAGCCTTCGCCCGGCGTGTGCAGGTTGATCGTCGGCGGAATGATGCCGGTGTGCAGCGCCATCGCCGAGAACACGGCCTCGATACCGCCGGCCGCGCCCAGCAGATGACCGGTCATCGACTTCGTCGAGCTGACCATCACCTTCGAGGCATGCGCGCCGAGCACGCCCTTGATGCCCATCGTCTCGGCGACATCGCCGGCCGGCGTCGAGGTGCCGTGCGCGTTGATGTAGCCGATCTGCGAGGGATCGATGCCGGCGTCGTCGATCGCGGCGCGCATGCAGCGACCACCGCCCTCGCCGTTCTCGCTGGGCGAGGTCATGTGGAACGCGTCGCCGCTCATGCCGAAGCCCGCGAGCTCGGCGTAGATGCGCGCGCCACGTGCCTTCGCGCGCTCGTATTCCTCGAGCACCAGCACGCCCGCGCCGTCGCCCATGACGAAGCCGTCGCGCTCGATGTCCCACGGACGCGAGGCGCCGGTCGGATCGTCGTTGCGGGTCGACATCGCCTTCATCGAGCAGAAACCACCGACCGAGGTCGGCGTGGTCGCGAACTCGGCGCCGCCGGCGATCATCACGTCCGCGTCGCCGTACTGGATCATGCGCATCGCCAGGCCGATGTTGTGCGTGCCGGTGGTGCACGCGGTCACGGCTGCGATGTTCGGCCCCTTGGCGCCGGTCATGATCGAGACCTGGCCGGAAATCATGTTGATGATCGTCGACGGCACATAGAACGGCGAGATCTTGCGCGGGCCGCCCTCGTGGTACTTGATCGCGGTGTCCTCGATGCCCTTGAGGCCACCGATGCCCGCACCGATCGCCACGCCGATGCGCTCGGCGTCGGATTCGCGCACGTCGATGCCCGCATCGGCGATCGCCATCAGGCCACCGGCGACGCCGTAGTGCACGAAGGGATCCATCTTCTTGACGTC
This sequence comes from Luteimonas sp. Soil_C_5, assembly GCF_057656615.1. Taxonomy (NCBI): domain Bacteria; kingdom Pseudomonadati; phylum Pseudomonadota; class Gammaproteobacteria; order Lysobacterales; family Lysobacteraceae; genus Luteimonas; species Luteimonas sp. Soil_C_5. Next base: position 170,492 of record NZ_JBDGKA010000001.1, on the reverse strand, counting down.
CTTCGGCGCGATCCACTGGCTCGCGTCGAAATCCTTCACTTCGCCCGCGATGCGCGTGGCGAAATTGGTGGCATCGAAATGGGTGATCGGACCGATGCCCGAGCGGCCGTTGACGATACCGTCCCAGCTCGAAGCCAGATCATTGCCCAGCGGCGACAGAATGCCGATGCCCGTGATGACGACGCGGCGCTTGGCCATTGCTCAACTCCTGACAAGTCGGTGGCGGCGCGTGCGCGTCCGCCCATATGCACGAGGCCGCAGTGCGGCCTCGTGCTGGAACCTGGACGTCCGGCCGTCGCACGGCCGGACCGGTCTCGCGCCCCTCGATGAAACCGTGGGCGCGGACGCGGGCATCAGCCCTTGGTGTGCGCCTTGATGTAATCGATCGCCTGCTGCACCGAGGTGATCTTCTCGGCTTCTTCGTCCGGAATCTCGCACTCGAACTCTTCTTCCAGCGCCATCACCAGCTCGACGGTGTCGAGGGAATCGGCGCCGAGGTCGTCGACAAACGAAGCGCTGTTGCTGACTTCGTCTTCCTTCACGCCCAGCTGTTCGATGACAATCTTCTTGACGCGCTCTTCGATGTTGCTCATGGGTAGTCTGCTCCGGGGAGGCGATTTCGGTGGATAGTGTAAGGGAAAGCCGGGCGACGGGCGTACCACCATCGAAGCCCTTGCCATTCAACGACTTGCCCTTGAATCAGAGGGTATTTCAGCGCCCGTCTCAGGGCATGTACATGCCGCCATTGACGTGCAGTGTTTCGCCGGTGATGTACGCCGCGGACGGGCTCGCGAGAAACGCCACGGCCTGGGCGATGTCGTCCGGTTCGCCCAGTCGGCCGAGTGCGATCTGCTCGGTCAGCGCAGCCTTCGACGCGTCGGGCAGGTCGCGGGTCATGTCGGTCGCGATGAAGCCGGGCGCGACGACATTCACGGTCACGCCGCGCGAGCCGATCTCCTTCGCCAGCGACTTGCTGAAGGCGATGATCCCGGCCTTGGCCGCGGCGTAGTTCGCCTGGCCGGCGTTGCCGGTCACGCCGATGACCGATGCGATGTTGATGATGCGGCCCTTGCGCGCCTTCATCATTCCGCGCATCACCGCCTTCGAGCTGCGGAAGACGCTGGTGAGGTTGGTATCGATGATCGCCTGCCAGTCCTCGTCCTTCATCCGCATCAACAGGTTGTCGCGGGTGATGCCGGCATTGTTGACGAGAATCGAGATCGCGCCGAACTCCGACGCGATCGAATCGACCAGCGCTTCGATCGTGCCGGGTTGCGAGACGTCCAGCACGCGGCCATGGCCGCCGTGCGCGGACAGGCGCTCGCCGATCTTCGCCGCACCCGCCTCGCTGGTCGCGGTACCGATCACGGTCGCGCCCTGCGCGGCCAGCGTGTCGGCGATGGCGGCGCCGATGCCGCGGCTCGCACCGGTGACGAGGACGATCTCGCCGGTCAGATGATGGGTCATGGAAAGCTCCAGTGAGGCGAAGTCCGGCCACAGGCGGGCCGGACGGAACGGGAACGGACGTGGAGGCTCAGCCGCGGTCGACGATGTCGAGCCGGCGCGGGTTCACGTCGTCCAGTCTGCACGCACGGCGTCGAAATCGGCAGGCGCGCCGAGGGGACGGGCGTCGAGCGACTTGTCGATGCGCTTGATCAGGCCCGTCAGCACCTTGCCCGGGCCGCACTCGGCGATCCGGCCGACGCCCTGCGCCGCCAGTGCCTCGACGCAGCGCGTCCATTGCACCGACAGATAGAGCTGACGCACCAGCGCGTCGCGGATCGCGTCGGTGCTTTCATGCACGGTGGCGTCGACGTTCTGGATCACCGGCACGGCAGGCGAGGACCATGCGACCGCCGCCATCGCCTCGCCCAGCTTGTCGGCGGCATCGCGCATCAGCGGCGTATGCGACGGCACGCTGACCGCCAGCCGGACGACCTTGCGCACGCCGCGCTCGCCGAGCAGCGCGATGGCACGATCGACCGCAGCCGCATGCCCACCGATGACGACCTGGCCCGGCGAGTTGAAATTCGCAGGCACGACCACCGCGTCGTCGGACGCATCGCGGCAGACGTCCTCGACCAGCGCATCCTCCGCGCCGATGACTGCGGCCATCGCACCGGTACCCGCGGGCGCCGCATCCTGCATCAGCTGGCCGCGCAGACGCACCAGTCGGGCGGCATCGCGCAACTGCAGCGCGCCTGCCGCCACCAGTGCGGTGTATTCGCCGAGGCTGTGACCGGCGAGCACCGTCGGCACTGCGCCACCCTGCTGCTGCCATGCGCGCCAGACGGCGACGCCGGCCGCGAGCAGTGCGGGCTGGGTGAATTCGGTGCGGTTGAGATCGACTTCCGGCCCCTGCTGCGCCAGCGCCCACAGATCGACGCCCGCGCCGTCCGACGCTTCGGCGAAGGTTTCGCCGATCGCGGGATGCTGCGCGGCGAGTTCGCCGAGCATGCCCAGCGACTGCGAGCCCTGCCCGGGAAACACGAATGCGAGGTGTGATGCGGTCACGCGATCTTCCAGCCGTTGAAACGGGGGCGATGATAAAGGCCATCGCGCGACATTGTCTGTACCGGTGCGTATTGCACGGCGTCAGAACAACAGCTGCAGCAGCGCGATCTCACCGTCGTCGATGAGATCCCACAGCACCACCGCGACCAGCAGCATCGGCAGCACGGTCGCCGCACGCACCACCAGAATCGAATGCGCGACATGGCGCGCGGAGCGGCCGAGACGGCTCAACTGGCGCGCGAGCCCCTGCAGACGGCCGACACGACCGGCATGCGCCGCGACTTCCGGCGCACGCTGCAGCACCACCGACAGCATGTCGGCCAGTGCATCGGTGCGGCCGTCGTAGTACTTCGCCATGCCGAACGCGAACAGCAGCCAGTCGCGCGCCTGGGCCTGGGGCAGCGACATCACTTCGAGCGGGTCCTCCTCGAAGTCGATGAAGCCGACACAACCGGCATCGTCGAGCGTGATGTTCCGCGGCACCAGCTGGCCGAAATACGCGCCGCGCGCGTGCGCCTGGGCCACGGCGTCGATCGCCTGCGCGGTGAGCGCATCGATGCGCACGGCATCACCATCCGCCTCGCGCAGTCGCGCCGCGAGCGTGGTGCCGAGATCGCTGAGCAGCAAGGTCGACGCGCCCTCGCCGAGGACGCGCGGCACGCGCACGCCCTGCGCGTCGAGTTCGGCGATGCGGCGCGCTTCGATGCGCTTGGCTTCGCCGCCGCCGGGATGCGGCGGCGGACGCAGGGCATCGATGTCGAGACCTCGCGCGATCGCGTCGAGGATGCCGAGGCTCAGCCGCCGGGTGTCGCCGCCTTCATAGGCTTTCAGCCAGGCATCGCGCCCGGATACCACGATCGATTCAACGCCCATGGGGCCTCCTCGCTGCCGGCGGATTTCCGTTCCGGCGTGATTCGCGGAACGCCCACGGCTCCGACTCGGACCGGATCAATAGCGCAGCAGCGCCGAACCCCAGGTAAAGCCGCCGCCGAATGCCTCGAGCAGCACCAGCTGGCCGCGCTGCACGCGACCCGAACGCACGGCCTCGTCGAGTGCCAGCGGCACCGAACCGGACGAGGTGTTGCCGTGCTTGTCGACCGTGACCACGACGCGATCCATCGGCATGTCCAGGCGCTTGGCCGTGGCTTCGATGATGCGCAGATTGGCCTGGTGCGGGATCAGCCAGTCGATGTCGTGACGATCGAGACCGTTCGCCTCGAGCGTTTCCTCGACCACCGAGTCCAGCGCCTTGACGGCGTACTTGAAGACGTCGCTGCCGGCCATCTGGATGCGCACGCCCGCGTTGGGCTGGTCGTCGCGGAAGCCGGCGGACACACCGACCGGATTCCACAGCAGTTCCTTCTTCGCGCCGTCGGCGTGCAGATGGGTGCTGAGGATGCCGGTCTCGGTATCGGCCTTGAGCACGACCGCGCCCGCGCCGTCACCGAACAGCACGGCGGTGGTGCGCTCGGTCCAGTCGACCATGCGCGTCAGCGTTTCCGCGCCGACCACCAGCACGGTCTTCGCGTCGCCCGACTTGATGAATTTGTCGGCGATCGAGAATGCGTACAGGAAGCCCGAGCAGGCCGCATTGACGTCGAACGCGCCGCAGCCGTTGGCGCCCAGCCGCGCCTGCAGCAGGCAGGCGGTGGACGGGAAGATGATGTCCGGCGTCGTGGTGCCGACGATGATCAGATCGAGCTCGGCCGCCGACACACCGGCCGCTTCCATCGCGCGCGTGGCGGCATGGAAGGCCAGGTCACTCGTCGTCTCGCCCTCGGCGGCGATGTGGCGCTCGCGGATGCCGGTGCGCGTCGCGATCCATTCGTCGCTGGTATCGACGAACTTCGCGAGGTCGTCGTTGGTCAGCACCTTTTCAGGCAGATAACTGCCGGTGCCTGCAATGCGGGAATAGATGCGTGTGCTGGTCATCGTGCGGGGCCGCCCTCGCCTCGTGGGAATGCTGGGAGGACGACGTCCGTGCCGACGGATCGGCATGGCGCGTCACCGCGACGGGCGCGCCGCCCGGATGATCGAGGTCCCGCCGTGTTGCACGGCGGGACCTGAAGCGCGATCAGTCTTCTTCGACGACGCGCGTCTTCGGCTGGATCACCTGCTTGCCGCGGTAGTAACCGTCAGCGGTGACGTGGTGACGGATATGCGTCTCGCCCGACGTCTGATCGGTCGACAGCAGCTTGGCGTCGAGCTTGTCGTGGGCGCGGCGCATGCCACGACGGGACGGGGTAACGCGGGATTTCTGCACAGCCATGGGAATTGCTCCAGCAAGGTCTAGTTGTTTCGGTCTTTCTTGAGATCCGCCAACGCCGCAAACGGGTTGACGCGTGTTTCTTCTTCCGCCGATACCGGCCAGTCGCGCTCGACCGATACCGAACCCGGGGCCACCGGCATCACCGGCACCGCGAGGATGAGTTCGTCCTCGATCAGCGTCGCCGGCGCGAGCATGCCGTCCGCGGGTACCAGCAACGCTTCGTAATCCGGCAGCAGCCCGGCCTCGTCCGCTTCATCGCGGATCAGGCCCAGCCGCTGCACGATCTGCACCGGATGCACGAACCGCTTGAGCGTCCGTTGGCACACCAGCGGCAGACCGGCCTCGATGCGCAGTTCGGCGAACGCCGTCTGCAGGGCATCGTGACCGAACTCGATCGAGCAGTCGGCATCAACACCATCGGTATCGGCAAGGGCATCGGACAGGCGCGGCATCGAGGACAACGCAAGCCGCCCTTCCAGGAGGCTCCTGGCCGCGACCATGCGCCAAGCATCGACCCACTCGGGCATCTGGACGGACATAAGCCGCAGAATGTTAAAGATGCCCCGGCGGGCTGTCAACGGCGCGGACCGTCTGGAAACCCTGCCGCGGCGCGGGTTTGCCCCGCTCCGCCCTGCACGGCAGACTGCCGGGCCCGTCTTCCTGAATGGTCGCCTGTGCCACCGATCGAGAATCTGATGCTTGCTGCCGCGCTTGCGGCCGTCATTGTAGGCCTGTGGCACTGGCGGCGCGCGCGTCGTCGCCGGGCGGCGTATGCGCGGGTGCTCGACGCCGCGGATGCGTTCGAAAGCCTGCTGCGCGAGGCGCGATCGCAGATCGACAGCCTGGACGGCAGCAGCGGTCCGGTGCGCGAAGCCCTGCAGGAAATGCTGCGCCAGCGCCTGTGGCTGCAGCAGCACGGCGCCGATGCCAACGTGGCCGCGCTGGATGCGATGCGCGACTCGATCCTCGCCGCACAGGCCCAGGTCGACCGGCATCTGGCCCAGCTTGCGCAGGCCCGCGCCGCGGCGGGCGTCTGAACATGGCCGGACCGCTGATCCTCGGCTCCACGTCCCCGTATCGCCGCGAACTGCTGACGCGCCTGCGTATGCCGTTCGAGTGCGTCCGGCCCGAGGTCGACGAGCATCCGCTCGACGGCGAAGCCCCGGCAGCGCTGGCCCTACGCCTGGCCCGGGCCAAGGCCGAAGCCGTGGCCCATCGCGCGCCGGGCGCCTGGGTGATCGGCTCCGACCAGGTGGCCGCGGCCGGCGCACAGCTGCTGGGCAAGCCCGGCGACCGCGCGACTGCGCTCGCACAGCTCGCGTCCATGTCCGGACGCAGCGTGGTGTTCCATACCGCCGTCGCACTGGCGCGCGAGGACCAGACCACCCTGATCGCCGAGGATCGCACCGAGGTGCAGTTCCGCGCGTTGGACGCCGGCACGCTCGAACGCTATGTCGATGCCGAACAACCATTCGATTGCGCGGGCAGCTTCAAATGCGAAGGCCTGGGCATCGCGCTGTTCGATGCGATCCGGACATCCGATCCCACCGCGCTCGTCGGCCTGCCCCTGATCGCCACCGCGCGCCTGCTGCGCAGCGCCGGTTACGCGGTGCCCTGAGCCTCAGTCGGCCGACGTCGGCGCCGGTGGCGAGATCCGCACCGGCTGTTCGGCCCAGTCCTCGACCGATCCATCGCGCCCGGTGATCCGCAGGCCCAGCCAGTACAGGCCGGGCGCGCGCGTGCCGGCGTCGACGGTTGCGCGGAAGCCGACATCCACGCCCGACGGATCACGCGAACGCCCCTGCAGGAACGTATCGACCCAGCCGTTCTCGCTGCCGTAGGACGCGTCCGCCACCGGCACGCCGTCGAGCGTGACCGTGATCGACGCGATGCCGCTGACATCCTTGACCGCCCAGCCGCTCACTTCGAACGTGCGGTCGACGCGCGCACCCGGCGCGGGCACGTCCACATGCGCGACCGCCGGCGTGACGCATCCCTCGGGATCCGCGCCGACATCGGCATCGAGCCGCGACAGCACGAAGCGTTGCGCGCCGCGGTCGGCGTTGACGACGCGGCTGATCGGCAGACGGCCCATGCGCGCGCAGACGGTCTGGTAGCGCTCGAGCAGCGCACTGAACTTGACGTCCGTGGCGCCGATCACGAGCAGGGCCGGACGACCGTCGAGCTGCGCCCGGTCGTCGAGCTGCAGGCCCCACAGACCGAGCTGCGGTGCGCGCCCGTGGTGGCGGTTGATCGGATGGTCGAGCACGCGGATCGCAGGATCGCCCAGTGCGAAGCCGAGCTCGGCGCCGATCTTGAAGTTGTCGGCCACCAGCACGGTATCGGCCGGCATCGCGGCCAGCTCCTCGCGCACGGCGTCGGCGAGTTCGTCCCAGCCGGCGAAATTCGACGGATACCACTTCAGCTCGGCGGCGCGCTCGCGCACCTGCGGCGTGGACACCGCGAAGTAGTACGCGTTCACCGCGACGAAGCCGACGATCAGCAACCCCCAGGTTGCCGCCCGCAACCAGCGCGGCCAGCCCAGCAGCACGAAACCGGCCAGTGGCAACAGCGCCAGGTAGCCCGGCAATGGCCAGTGGAAACTGACGCGCTCGGTATCGGCGACGAAGCCCAGCACGAAGAAACCGGCGACCAGCAGTCCACCGCTGAGCGCGAGGAAACGTGCCGCATCGTCGGGCAGTCGACGCATCCGCCAGGCGGCGACCAGCAGCGCCGCGAACAGCAACGGCGTCACGAAGACGGCCTGGATCACCAGGAACCGCCAGCCTTCCGCATGCAGCGCCCAGGGATGACGGTCGACCATCTGGAAGCGCAGGCCGGCCTCGGCGTTGTCGACGTTCCAGGCCAGCAGGGGAATCCATGCGGCCGCGCCGGCGGCGATCGCGATCCACACGCGCGGATCGCGCAGCGCCTCGCGTCCGCGCGGCAGGCACAGCAGCGCGACGATGCCCACGCCGATTACCGCGATGAAGCGGTAATGGCTCAGCGCGCCCAGCGCCAGACCCAGCGCGAGCAGCACCGCACCACCGTGACTGACGCCGCGCAGCAGGCGCACGCCGGCATCCAGGCACAGCACCGTCGCCAGCGCGAGGATCGCATCGGGCAGCGCCATCACCCCGAGCGAACCGAGCAGCGGGAACAGCAATGCGAGGCAGCCCGACAGCCAGCCGGCTTCGGCGCCGAACTCCCGCCGCGTCAACCAGGCGATCCACCACGGCACCAGCGCGGAGATCGCGATGAAGGGCAGACGCACCGCGAGCAGCCCGTCGCCGAAGACTTCGGTGCCGATGCGGATCAGCCACGCCGTGAGGCCGGGCAGATCGGAATAGGCCCACGCCGGATGCTGGCCTTCGAGCCAGTAGAACGCTTCGTCGACGAACAGCGGAAGCCGGCTGGCGATCGCGAGCTTCAACGCGACGGTCGCGACCCAGAGGACGATGAAGACCGTCCGCATTTCCATCCGCCGCATCGAACCCGACCTCGCTACACTCGTGGGAATTGCCGCAGGGAGACAGCGCATGTCCGTTCCGCTCACGACGCCCGCCATGCTAACCGACCGGCACCGTGAGGCCTTGTCGTCGGCGCAGGCGCAGGTCAATCGCATCGTGCTCGGCAAGCCGACCGCGGTGACGATGAGCTTCGTCGCGCTGCTGGCGGACGGCCATATTCTGATTGAGGATCTGCCGGGACTGGGCAAGACCACGCTCGCGCATGCGATCGCCGCGACCGTGGGCCTGGACTTCCAGCGCGTGCAGTTCACCTCCGACCTGTTGCCGTCGGATGTCGTGGGCGTGTCGGTCTACGACGGCGGCGCGCGCCGTTTCGAATTCCACGGCGGCCCGGTGTTCACCAACGTGCTGCTGGCCGACGAGATCAACCGCGCGCCGCCGCGCACGCAGAGCGCGCTGCTCGAGGCGATGGCCGAACACCAGGTCACCGTCGACGGCGTGACGCATGCCTTGCCGGATCCGTTCTTCGTCATCGCGACCCAGAATCCGGTCGATCTGTCGGGCACCTATCCCCTGCCCGATTCGCAGCTCGACCGCTTTCTGTTGCGGCTCAATCTGGGCTATCCGGATCGCGATGCCGAACGTGCGCTGCTGGCCGGCGAGGATCGCCGCTCGCTGATCTCGGGAATGATGCCCCTGCTCGGCGCCGACGATCTGCTGCAGCTGCGCCGCGCGGTGACCGCCATCCATGCGAGTCCCGCCCTGATCGACTACGTGCAGGCGCTGATGGCACGCAGCCGCCAGCATCCGGGCATCCGCGTGGGCCTGTCGCCACGCGCGGGTCTGGCGCTGCTGCGTGCGGCGCGCGCGCTCGCCCTGCTGCAGGGCCGCGATCACGCGCTGCCGGACGACGTGCAGCACCTGTTCCCGTTGATCGCGTCGCATCGACTGGTCGCCGATACCGATGCCGCCGATGGAGGCGACGCACTCGCTGCGTCGATCCTGCAGGCCGTTCCGGTCGACTGACCGCGCCGCACGATGCCAGTCCCTGCTGCCGGCCTGCGCCGCCGCATCGAATCCTGGGCGCGTCCGCGCCGTCCCGAAGCCCTGCCCGTCCGCCTGGACCGGCGCCGCATCTACATCCTGCCGACCGCATTCGGCTGGTTCGTCGTCCTGTTGCTGACGACGATGGCCATCGGCGCGCTGAACTACAACAACAATCCCGCGCTGCTGCTGTGCCTGCTGCTGATCGGCACCACGCTGTCCAGCCTGCTGTGGACGCAGCTGCAGCTGGGTGGGCTGGACATCCAGGCGGTCCACGGCGAACCGGTGGCGGCAGGCCGCGCGATGACGCTGCGCCTGCATGCCGTCGCCGCGCCGGGTCGCGCGCGACAGGGGCTTCTGGTCGAAGGCGGCGATGCCAGCGCGACGCTGACGCTGCACGACGCCCGCGGCGAGGCGGTGCTGCTGCTGGCCACCCAGCGTCGCGGCTGGCTGGACCTGCCGCGGCTGCGCATCTCGACCTCGCGCCCGTTCGGGCTGGCGCGCGCCTGGTCCTGGGTCTGGCCGCAGACACCGGTGCTGGTGTATCCCGCGCCGGAAGCGGCCGGCCCACCCTTGCCGATGGGCGGCGGTGACACCGCGCAGGCGCGCCTGCACGCGGCGGGCGACGACCTCCACCATCTGCGCGAGTGGCGCCAGGGCGATTCGCGTCGCGCGATTGCATGGAAGCCGTCCGCGCGTCGCGACGCCCTGATCGTGCGCGAGCTGGAACGCCCGCAGGGCGCCGACATCACGCTGGACTGGCCGCAGACGGCCGGGCTGGCGCACGAGGACCGCATCCGTCGCCTGGCGCGCTGGATCGACGAAGCGGAACGCGACGGCGTGCGCTACCGGCTCGCACTGCCGGGTCATCCGGCAATCGGGCCGGATCAAGGCCAGTCCCATCGCCACGCCTGCCTGCGCGCCCTCGCGCTGCTGCCGCAGGGGGGCTGATGGCGCGCCGCTCGATCGTTCTGGAAGATGCCGGCCGTATTCGCGTGCTGATCGCAGCGGCCGCCTGCCTGCTGCCACTGCTGCTGCAACTGCCTCCGCTGAGTGGCGCGGTGATCGCCGTGATCGGCGCCTTCGTTGCACTGGTGTCGGCGCGGCGCGTCGTGCCGGGCTGGTTGCGCGGCGTGCTCGCACTGACCCTGGTCGGCCTGGTGCTGGTGCAGACCGGCTTCTCGGTCGGACGCGACACGGGCTGCGCCCTGCTCGCGGCGATGCTCGCGATCAAACCCTCGGAACTGCGCACGCTGCGCGACGCGCGCAGCCTGCTGGGCTTCGCACTGTTCGCGCCGTTCGCGACGTTCCTGCTCGACGAAGGCCCGCTGTCGCTGGTGCTGGCCTTCGCCGGCGCGGTGCTCGTGCTGATGGCTTTGCTGCGGCTGTCGGAACAGGAATCCGGCCTCGCGGTCGCCGAAGGCAGCGACCGGACACGCCTGCGCACGGTGCTGCGCCTGATCGCGGTCGGCCTGCCGCTGGCGCTGGTGGCGTTCTGGCTGTTCCCGCGACTGGCGACGCCGCTGTGGGGCGTGCCGGAACTGTCGGCGGCGCGGCCCGGCCTGTCGGAGGAGATGTCGCCCGGCCAGTGGCTGGATCTGATCGCCGACGATTCGCCCGCGCTGCGCGCGACGTTCCGCGGCCCCGAGCCCGACACGCGCGACATGTACTGGCGCGGCCCGACGCTGACCGACTACGACGGCCGCACCTGGACCGCATCGCCCTGGCTGCGGCACATGCCACCGGCCGAGATCGAACGCGGTGCACCGGTGTGGGACTACGAGATCACCCTCGAACCCACCGAACGCAACCTGCTGGTCGCGCTGGAAATGCCGCTGGCCCTGCCCGACGGCATGCAGGCGTCACAGACCTGGACCCTGACCAGCCCGCGCCGGCTGGACCGCGTGACCCGGTGGCAGCTGCGGTCCTCGCCGCAGGCCGCGTTCGAGCGCGAGCTGCCGGACACGCTGCGCGCGCAGGCACTACGGCTGCCCGAAGGCTTCAATCCCCGCACCCGCGAGCTGGCCCGCCAATGGCGCGGCGAGACCGCTGACGACGGCGCGCTGGTGGATCGCGCGCTCGCCTGGATCCGCAGCGACTTCGCCTACACCCTCGACACGCCGCTGCCGGGACGCCATGCGGTCGACGAATTCCTGTTCGAACAGCGGGCGGGCTTCTGCGAGCATTTCAGTGCCGCCTTCGCGGTGCTGATGCGCGAGGCCGGCATTCCGGCGCGCGTGGTCACCGGCTACGTCGGCGGCTATCGCAACGCCTACGGCAACTACTGGATCGTGCGCCGCATGGACGCGCACGCCTGGGTCGAAGTCTGGCTGGCGGACCGCGGCTGGGTCCGCGTGGATCCGACGGCTGCGGTTGCGCCCGAGCGCATCTACGACACCCTCGAAGACCGCCTGGGCGCCGGTGGCGCTGCGGGCGGCGCGCTCGCCCCGATCCTGGACATCGGCGACTGGGCGCGTCGCGGCTGGAACGATCTCGTGCTCGGTTTCGATGCCGGTCGCCAGCAGGTGCTGCTGCAGCGGATCGGCGTGGAGCGCCTGGATCCGATGACGCTCGGCCTGCTGTTCGCGCTGTTCGCCGCGCTCGCCCTGGGCTGGATGCTGTGGCTGGTGGCGCGCAGCGAACGCGAACGCGACCCGCTGCTGCGCGCCTGGCACCGCCTCGGCCGGCGCTATGAGCGGCTGGGGCTCGCGCGCGATGCGCACGAACCCCCGATGGCCTGGGCCACGCGTGTGTCGACGACCCGCGGCGGTGCCGGCGCGCTCCTCGTCCTCACCCGCCGTTTCGTCGCGGCCCGCTACGCTGCGCGCCCATCCGACCCGACGCTGCCGCGCGACCTGCGCGCGCACCGCCCCGCCGAGGGAGCCCGAAACCGATGATCCGCGCACGCCTGTTGTCCGTCGCCGCGCTCGCCCTGCTGCTGGGCGCCTGCGCCTCGCAACCCAAGCCGCTGCAGGGTGGCTATTCGGAAGTACCCACACCGCACGCCGCCGTGCTCGGCGACTACACCGGCACCGCCGTGCGCTGGGGCGGCCGCATCGTCCAAGTGGAACCGCGCCCGGATGCAACCTGCTTCGAGATGATCGCCACCCGCCTGACCGCCGGTGGACGGCCGTACTGGGCGGCCGACGACACGAATGGCCGGTTCGTCGCCTGCCGCGCAGGCTTCTACGATCCCGCCGTGTTCGAGCGCAACCGCGAGGTCACGTTCACCGGACGCATCGCGGGTTACGACACGCGGCGCATCGGGGAGTACGACTACCGGTTCCCGCGCATCGATGCCGAAGTCGTCTACCTGTGGCCGGTACGCGAGCAGGTCGACGTGATCACGCGACCCGCGCCCTGGCCCTGGTGGGGATACTGGTGATTCGTGATTGGTGATTGGTGATTGGTGATTCGAAAAGGCTTGCTGCCGCGCCGCCACATCCAGCGTGGAGAGGCACCCGGCAACGTGCGGCGCTGCGACGTCAGGCCGCCGGCGTTCCGAAACGACCGAGCGGCGCGCCGGCCAGCAGATGCAGATGGATCCGGAACACCGTCTGTCCACCGTCTCCATTGCAGTTCATGACGATGCGGTAGCCGTCTTCGGCAAAGCCTTGCGCCTTCGCATACTGCGCCGCGGCCGATGCGAGGCGACCGACGATCTCCGGCGCATCGGCCGGCACGTCGTTGAGCGTGGCGTAATCCTGCTTGGGCACGAACAGCACATGCACCGGCGCCTGCGGCGCGATGTCGCGGAACGCGATCAGGTACGCATCCTCGTAGACGATGTCGGCCGGGATCTCGCGTTGGATGATCTTGTGGAAGAGGGTCATGGAAAGGCCGTGATTCGTGATTCGTGATTCGTGAAAGCATACTCCGACGACCTGCCGGCCCACGCTCTTCCAATCACGAATCACCAATTACCAATTACTGCTTTCAAACCACTTCGCTGCGGCTGCCGAACGCATGCGACAGCGTGCCGCGATCGACGTATTCCAGCTCGCCGCCCAGCGGCAGGCCATGCGCCGGCCGGCTTGGACGTACGTCGTGCTGGCGGGCGATCTGCGCGAGGTAGTGCGCGGTCGCTTCACCTTCGACGGTGGGATTGGTCGCGATGATCAGCTCGCGTACCTCGCCCTCGGCCAGACGCGCGGCCAACACATCGAGCCCCAGCTCGCGCGGGCCGATGCCGTCGAGCGGACTCAGGCGACCCTGCAGCACGAAATACAGCCCACGGAAGCCGGTGGCCTGCTCGATCACCAGCCGGTCGGCGGGCGATTCGACGATGCACAGCAGTTGCACGTCACGCGCGGCGCTGCTGCAGGTCGGGCATACGGGCGTTTCGCTGAAATCGCGGCAGCGCGCGCAATGGCCGATCTTCTCGACCGCCTCGGCCAGCGCCGTCGCCAGGCGCGCACCGCCCTCGCGCCCGCGTTCGAGCACGTGGTAGGCCATGCGCTGCGCGGATTTCTGCCCGACACCGGGCAGCACGCGGAACGCATCGATCAGTTGTTCGAGCAGCGAGGACATCGGGAATACGACGGGTGACCGGTGATTCGTGAAATCCGGATACGGAGGACTCCGCTTTCACGAATCCCGAGTCACCGTTCCTGGCGCTTCAGAACGGCATCTTCATGCCGGGCGGCAGCTGCATGCCCGCCGTGGCACCGGCCATGCGCGTCTTGGATTCCTCGTCGATCTTGTTCGACGCATCATTGAAGGCGGCTGCGACCAGATCTTCGGCCATCTCGGGATCCGTCAGCACGCTCGGATCGATGCGCACCTTGCGGCATTCCTTGGTGCCGGTCAGGGTGACGCTGACCATGCCGCCGCCGGCGCTGCCGGTGACTTCGAGGGCCGCGATGTCCTGCTGCACGCGCTGCATGTCTTCCTGCATCTTCTGCGCCTGCTGCATCAGCTGGGCAATGTTTCCACGCATCAGTTGAATCCTTGTTCGTCAAAGGGGCGGATGGAATCCGGCACGAGCTTCGCGCCCTGCTGCGACATCAGCCGCTGCACGTCCGGATCGGAAAGAAAAGCCTGCTCGGCCGACGATTGGCGCGTCTCTCTCGCGCGCGCATTGCGCTCGTGCAAGGTGGGCGCGGCGGCTTCAGGCGCGGCCTCGAAACGGATCTGCGGCGCCCGGCCGAACGGCGCGACCAGCGCATCGGTCAGCTGCTGCACCATGATCGGCGCCTTCAGATGTTCGTCGGATTCCGGCAGGGCCAGGCGCAACACGTCGCCGTCGAAGGCGACGAAGGCCGCACTGGCCGCCAGTTCGCGGACCGGACCACGCAGCGGCAGGTCCGCGACGAGGTCGAGCCACTGGTCGGCATCCAGCGTACGCACAGCCGACGCCGAAGGCGCGTCCGTGCGGACATCATCGGCCGGCGCTGCGCGGCGCGGCATGTCGATACCGCGGGCCGGCGCAGGATCCATCGCGTCCGGCGATTCCGCGACCGGCGCGGCAGCTGACGCCATCGGCGGTGCAGACGGTGCCGGGGGCAGTGCCGGTGCGACAGGCGCGGAGGTCGCGATGACCGGTGCCGCCTGCGGTGCAACGGCAACCCGGGGCGCCGCCGGACGCGCTGCAGCAGCGTCATCGACGGGCCCGCCGGCCAACGCCGCGCGCGCGGCGGCGGGGCCGCTCGGACGCGCCTGTGTGCCGCCACCGGACGCGGCCGCTGCGCCGCCGCCTTCGGCCGGACGGAACGCGAGCATCCGCAGCACGGTCATCTCGAACCCCGAACGCGGGCTCGGCGACAGCGGCAGGTCGCGACGGCCGTTGAGCGCCATCTGGTACCACAGCTGCACGATTTCGGGCCGTGCGGCGCCGGCCAGCGCGTCGAGGTCCAGACCGTCGGATTCGACGCCGACCTCGGGCACCAGCTGGCGGATCTGGATCCGGTGCAGAGCCTCGGCCAGCGCATCTAGCACGCCGGACCAGTCAGGCGAGAATTCGGCCAGGGCCGCGACTTCGGTCATCAGGCGCGGCCCGTCGCCTTCGGCCAATGCCGACAGCAGATTGCCCACGCGTGTGCGGTCGACAGTGCCGAGCATCGTCGCCACGGCGGCGTCGCCGAGCGCACCGCCCTCGCCGCCCGCGCCGGTATAGGCGATGGCCTGGTCGAGCAGCGACAGTCCGTCGCGCAGGCTGCCATCAGCGGCCTTGGACAACTGGCGGATCGCACCGCTTTCCACCGCGATGCCTTCGGCTTCGAGGATCCGGGTCATCTGACCCTGGATCTGTTGCTCGTCGAGCCGCTTGAGGTTGAACTGCAGGCAGCGCGACAACACGGTGACCGGCAGCTTCTGCGGGTCGGTCGTCGCCAGCAGGAACTTCACGTGCCCCGGCGGCTCTTCCAGCGTCTTGAGCAGCGCGTTGAACGCCGACTTGGACAGCATGTGCACTTCGTCGATCAGGTAGACCTTCACCCGGCCGCGCGAGGGCATGTACTGCGCGTTGTCGATCAGCTCGCGCACGTCGTCGACGCCGGTGTTGCTGGCGGCGTCGATCTCCAGCAGATCGATGTAGCGACCGGCGTCGATCGCCAGACAGGTTTCGCACGCGCCGCAGGGATCGGACGAAGTGCCGGTCTCGCAGTTCAGGCTCTTGGCGAAGATGCGCGCGATCGTGGTCTTGCCCACACCGCGGGTGCCGGTGAACAGGAAGGCGTGATGGACGCGGCCGGTTTCCAGCGCATTGGTCAGCGCACGGACCACGTGCTCCTGCCCGACAAGCTCGGCAAACCGCTTGGGGCGCCACTTGCGGGCGAGGACGAGATAGGACATCGGCCTATTCTGCCATGCCCGTCCAGGTTCCTTGTGACCGGTCGCAGGCCCGGATAGAATGGCCGGCCCGCAGTCCAATGCGGCGGTCGCGCGCAGGGTTCCATCGGGCGCGATGCAGGTCCCGGAGAGGTGTCCGAGTGGTTGAAGGAGCACGCCTGGAAAGTGTGTAAGCGTCTAAACCGCGCTTCGGGGGTTCGAATCCCCCTCTCTCCGCCAATACCAGCGTAGGCTGCTGATGAAAAAGCCACCCGACGGGTGGCTTTTTCGTGTCCGGGTTCCGGCGGGGCTCACCGGCCCCGGTCCACTGCTCAGTGATAGCCCGCATCGGCCGCGACCTTGCCGCGGAACACGCGGTAGGACCACGCGGTGTAGCCGAGGATCAGCGGCAGCAGTACCACCAGGCCGCCGAGGACGAACATCTGCGACGACGGCGGCGACGCCGCCTCCCAGATGCTCAGCGACGGCGGCACGATGTTCGGCCACATGCCCAGCACCAATCCGAGAAATCCCAGTCCGAAGAAGCTCAGCGTCAGCAGGAACGGGCGCGCATCGCGGCCTTCGCGCATTGCCGCGCGCCACAGCCAGATGGCGTTGACGAGTGCGAGCACCGGCACCGGCGACAGCCACCAGAAATTCCCGTCCTCGAACCAGCGCGACATGATCTCGGAATCCAGAAACGGCAGCCACGCGCTGACCAGCCCCATGAAGGCGGCGACGACCAGCACCAGCGGTCGGGTCAGCGTGCGCGCCATCTGTTGCAGCCGGCCTTCGGTCTTGAGGATCAGCCAGCCGCTGCCGAGCAGCGCGTAGCCGAATACCACCGCCGCGCCGGTCAGCATCGAAAACGGACTGAACCAGTCCAGCGCACCGCCGGCATACTTGCCCTCCTCCAGCGCCATGCCTTCGACCAGCGCGCCGAGGATCACGCCCTGCGCGAACGCGGCCAGCAGCGAACCCAGCGCGAACGCGACGCCCCAGAAGCGCTTGCCGCGCTGCGCCTTGAAGCGGAATTCGAACGCGACGCCGCGGAACACCAGTGCGATCAGCATCAGCAGCACCGGCAGATACAGCGCCGACATTACGATCGCGTAGGCGCGCGGGAACGCCGCCAGCAGGCCGGCACCGCCGAGTACCAGCCAGGTCTCGTTGCCGTCCCAGATCGGCGCGGCGGTGGTCATCATGTGGTCGAGCTGATCGCTGTCTTCGGCGAACGGCGCGAGCACGCCCAGGCCCAGCACGAAGCCGTCCAGCAGCACGTACATCAGCACGCCGAAGCCGATCACGCCGAACCAGATCACCGGCAGCACGGTCTGCAGGTCGAACTCCATCAGTCGTCTCCCACCGGGCCGTCGGCCGCCGAGATCGGCCGCATCGGCGTACGTTCGCCGTCGTCGTGATCCGGGCCATCGTCGATGGGCTGCGGGCCCTTGCGGATCATCTTGAGGATGTAACCGCCACCGGCGCCGAACACCACCGCGTAGGCGATGAAGAATGCGCTGAGCGAAATGATCACGCTGGTGCGGTCGATGTCGCTGACCGCATCCGCGGTGCGCAGCAGCCCCTGGATCGCCCAGGGCTGTCGGCCGATCTCGACGACGAACCAGCCTGCCAGCACGGCGATGAAGCCGCTCGGCGCCATCAGCCGCCAGGTGTTGAGCAGCCACTTCGATTCGAACAGCCAGCGCCGGCGCCACGCCCACAGCGAGACGACCGTGAGCAGCAGCATCGCCATGCCGATGCCGACCATGACCCGGAACGCGTAGAACACCGGCGCCACCGGCGGCCGCTCGTCGCGCGGCACCGCGGTCAGCGGCGCAATCGTGCCGTCCCAGCTATGGGTCAGGATCACGCTGCCAAGCCGCGGAATCGCGATCTCGAAATCGTTGCGCTCTTCCTCGACGTTCGGCACCGCGAACAGCACCAGCGGCACGCCTTCGCCGGGTGCGCTCTCGTGCCAGTGCGCTTCCATTGCCGCGAGCTTGACCGGCTGCATCTCACCGGTCTTCAGGCCATGCAGATCGCCGACGAAGATCTGCAGCGGGACGGTGATTGCGGCGAACGCTACCGAGAGCTTGAGCATCCGTGTCGCCGCGTCGACGTGTTCGCCGCGGCGCAGATACCAGGCCGCCACGCCGCCGATGACGAAACACGTGGTGATGAACGCCGCCAGCGCCATGTGCGCCAGCCGATACGGAAACGAGGGATTGAAGATGATCGCCATCCAGTCGGCCGGATGGAACACGCCGTCGATCAGCTCATAGCCCGCCGGCGTGTGCAGCCAGCTGTTGGCCGAGAGGATCCAGAACGTCGAGATCAGCGTGCCCACTGCGACCAGGCACGTCGACAGGAAATGCAGCTTCTCCGACACCCGCCCCCAGCCGAACAGCATCACGCCGAGGAAGCTTGCCTCGAGGAAGAACGCCGTGAGCACCTCGTAACTCAGCAGCGGCCCGAGGATATTGCCGGCCGCGATGCTCAGCGCCGACCAGTTGGTACCGAACTGGAAGCTCATGACGATGCCCGACACCACGCCCATGCCGAAGGACACGGCGAAGATCCGCATCCAGAAGAAATACAGCTCGCGCCACACCGGATCACGCGTGCGCAGCCAGCGGAACTCGAGAAACGCGAGCCAGCTCGACAGGCCGATCGTGAACGCGGGAAACAGCACATGGAACGAGATCACGAATCCGAACTGGATCCGTGAAAGCAGCAGGGCATCCACTCGGCGTCCTTGGGTCGCAGCTCCGGCTACGGTGCCTGCGGTGACGTGAATTCTCCGTCGGCCGTCGCGGCTTGACGATGCGACCGAAGGTCGCGCGGGTGAGCCGGACGCGATCGGTAGACGGGCTGTCCACCGCGCAGCGGGATGCGCCGATGCACGCCCGCAGACATCGCCACTGCGCGGCGGACGGCAGGCCCTCGCTTCAGTCCTCGAGCACGCGCGCCGCCGGCAGGACGATCGCGCAGTGCAGCCCATCGCCGGTGAGGTCGAACCGCGTGCGCGCCTGCAGCTGGTAGGGCAGCGCCCGTTCGATCAGCTCGCGGCCCTGTCCGCCCTGCCCCTCCAGGCGACGACCGGCATCAAGCGCCGGCATCGTGACCCCGGATTCGCGCCATTCGATGTGCAGCATGCGTTCGGCGCTGCCGTCCTCGCGCGCCAGCCACCAGCGGATCGCGAGCGTGCCCGGCCACCCCAGGGCGCCGTACTTCACCGCGTTCGTGGTCAGCTCGTGCAGCGCCATCGCCAGCGGCTGGATGCTCTGCAGGCGTAGATTGAGATTCCGCGGACCGTGCAGCGTGATCCGGTGTCCCGGCACGACACCATGCGCCGACAGTTCTTCGGTGATCAGGCCGTCCAGCGCCACCGGCTCGCTTTCGTCCAGGCGCGACAGCGCGCTCTGCACCCGGGCCAGCGCATCCAGGCGGATGTTGAAGCGCTCGCGGAAATCCTCGAAGTCCCGGCTGCCGTCCATGGTCCGGCCGGCGATGGCGCTGACCAGACCGAGCAGATTGCGCGTGCGGTGCTGCAGTTCGGCCACCAGGATGCGCTGCCCTTCCTGCAGCCGGCGCAGGTCGTCGACATCCGTCGACGTGCCCAGCCATTCGACGATCGAGCCGTCGTCCAGCCGCACCGGTGAGGCGCGGGTCTGGAACCAGGCGTAGCGACGAAGCCCCGGATTGCTCAGACGATGCTCCACTTCGAATACGCCCGTGCGCATGGCATCCGACCAGCGCGCCAGGGTCGACGCGCGGTCGTCGGGATGCACGGCGTCCAGCCAGCCGAAACCGAGCGCGGCCGATGCGTCTTCTCCGGTCATCGCCTGCCATTGCGGACTGGACCAGGTCCAGCGCCCGTCCTCGCGCGCCCGCCACACCAGTTGCGGGATGCCGTTGAGCAGACTGTGCAGGCGCGATTCGCTGGCGTGGCGGGCGGCCTCGGCAGTCTTGCGTGCGGAGATGTCGATGCTCATGCCGACCCACTTGAGACAGGCGCCATTGGCATCGCGGACGGGGCCGGCGCGCAGGTTCGTCCACGGCTCACCGCCCGTGCGTCGGGCGAGGCGGACATCGACATCGAAAACGCCGCCTGTGGCCAGGGTGTCCTGCCAGCCAAGACGCGCGCCCTCGCGATCGTCGGGATGGATCACGTCCAGCCAGCCGTCGCCCGCGCGCGCCGCGGCGTCCTGCCCGGTCAGCGCATGCCAGGACGCGGACTCGCCGCGTGCGGCGCCATCACTGTCGAGCTCCCAGGTGGCCTGGGCGATGCCTTCGATGAGGGTGCGTGCACGCTGCTCGCTTTCCAGCAGCGCCTGCTCGGCGCGACGCCGGTCGGTCAAATCGACCGTGACGACCAGCAGACTGACGTGCTGCCCCGGCAGGCCGGGCAATCGCGTCGCGGTGCTGCGCGCCCAGACGGTGTGGCCGTCCGCAACGCAGTAGCGCTTGTCGATCGAACGCGGCACGCCGTCCGCGGCCACGCGGTGGATCAGCGCAGCGCTCGCGTCGACGTCGTCCGGATGCGTCACGTCCGTCACACGCAGCGCCGACAGAGCCTGCTCGCTTCGTCCAAGCAGACTGCACAGCGTGCGATTCACGCGCACGAAGCGACCATCGGCATCGATCTCGCAGAGACCGACGCCTGCATGCGCGAAGGTCGCACCCAACCTCGATGCGACAGCGGCGGCCGCGGACGCCGCGCCTGCGTGGGAGGTTTCCATCGCTGGAGTCTGCGCCCTGCAGGACGCCCTGCAGTGAATCCGTTACCGCAGGCGTCAGGCCTCGAGCTGTCCGGCCAGCGCCGCTGCCAGATGATCGACGTCCACCGGCTTCAGGCAATGCGGGACATCCTTGAATCTCGGGGGCAGCAGCTCGCGGTCGTAACCGGAGACGAAGACCAGCGGAATGCCCCGCGCCAGCACCGCGTCGGCCACGCGGTCCGCGCGCTCGCCGTCCAGATTGCCGTCCAGCACCACCGCGTCGAGCGCATCGCTGCTCCGGAGGAGGCGCAGTGCATCGTCGACCGTGCCGCAGGGCCCCAGCAGCTGCACGCCGCGATCGCACAGCAGGCTGCCCAGCGCGTTCGCCAGCAGGTAGTCATCCTCCACGAGGAGAATGCGCCGACCGGCCAGCAGGGCCGGGTCCGGATGTGGCGTCGTCATGCGGGCTCCTGTGTGCGCGATCTCCGACGCGCATTGTGGACGGCGCGCCCGCGGGATTCGTCACGCGCTGCAGGCAACGCTGAAGTGGGTTGACTGTCGGGCGCCGCAGCAGCTGACAGATGCGTAGACGCGTGCCTGCCGCCATCAAAGCGTGATGTGGAGCGCGATGGACATTCGCATCCCACACCGGCATCAGAAGCAACGCGTGATGTCGGGGATGCGGTCGCAGGCGCTGCGTCCTGTGTTGTCCTGGCATCCAGAACGTCGATCGTCCATGGGCACTGCCGCTCGGGTCGGCACCATCGGTCACCGCCCCACCCTGCACATTTCGCACGCTCGGACTCTCTCTTCGGCAACAGGGTCACGTGCACGGAACGGGCCGGCATCTCCAATCGCCCTCCTCACTCCCTTGCGATGACACCCATGGCGATCAAGACGCTGGAAGACCTGTTCGTGCACGAGATTTCGGACACCCATTCCGCCGAGCGCCAGATGCACAAGGCCCTGCCCCGGCTCATTCGCGCGGTGGAATCGCCGGAACTCGCCGCCGCCTTCCAGACCCACCACGAACAGACCACCGTGCAGATCGAGCGGCTCGACCAGATCGTCGAACTGCTGGGCATCCGCCTGAAACGCATTCGCTGCGCCGCCATGGAAGGCCTGGTCGAGGAAAGCAAGGAAGTCATCGACTCGATCGAGAAAGGCGCGCTGCGCGATGCGGCGCTGGTCGGCGGCGCACAGAAGGTGGAGCACTACGAGATCGCGTCCTACGGCACGCTGTGCGCGCTGGCCAAGCAGCTCGGCTACACCGATGCGATTCCGCTGCTGGAACAGACGCTGGAAGAAGAGAAGTCGACCGACGCCCTGCTCACGGTCATCGCCGAGTCCGGCGGCAACCAGCGCGCCGCGGAGGCCTGAGTCAGATCGCGCCCTGTCCGGGACGTGACAGGGCGTGTTTTCGCAGGTCGGGCTCGCGTGCCCGAAGTGATCCTAGAAGGACGTGCCGCAACTCCAGCGGATGCGGACGCCGCGAACGGGCGACTGTCATTCGCCTTGGCCTTTACCGGCTGAGACATCCTTCTCGCGGCATAGACCCCTGCGTTTCAGATCTGCATGACCGACCTCCGCGCCATTCAACCGGCGATGCCGGAGGCTTTTCGCGTGCGTGCACTCCGGACGCTCGACACACGTGTGGATGCGACGACGGATTTGCACGGCCTGCGTACTTCTGCGCGCGTCCACTTCGCGAGCGCGTGATCGGCCGGATGGTCTCGTGACGCGGTCACCACCGCAGTCCGCGATGTCGCCCCGCGCACATCACGGCGCGCCCTCGTTTCGGGACGCGCGGTTCGCGACCACCCCACCCAATCCGATCAAGGCAGGTGTTGCATGTTCATGCACAACAAGCGGCTGCAGTACACGGTGCGCGTCCAGGAATCGAATCCGCAGCTGGCCACGCTGATGCTGGAACAGTTCGGCGGTCCGCAGGGCGAGCTGGCAGCGGCCATGCGCTATTTCACCCAGGCGCTCGCGGAAGACGACGCAGGCCGCAAGGATCTGCTGTTCGACATCGCGACCGAAGAACTGAGCCACCTCGAGATCATCGGCTCCATCATCACCATGCTCAACAAGGGCGCCAAGGGCGAACTGGCCGAGGGCATGGAGGAGATGGCGGAAATGCGTCTGCTCACCGGCAACAGCACCAGCCAGACGCAGGCCATCCTCTACGGCAATGGTCCGGCGCTGGTGAATTCGAGCGGCGTGCCGTGGTCGGCTGCCTACATCGATTCGATCGGCGAACCCACCGCGGACCTGCGCTCCAACATTGCCGCGGAGGCGCGCGCGAAGATCGTCTACGAACGTCTGATCACCGTGACCACCGACCCCGGCATCAAGGACGCGCTGACGTTTCTGATGACGCGTGAGGTCGCGCACCAGAAGTCGTTCGAGAAGGCGCTCTACGCCATTACCGACAACTTTCCGCCGGGCAAGCTGCCGGGCGATCTGGCGTTCACCGATATCTATTTCAACATGTCGGAAGGCAGTGATGTCACCGGACCGTGGAACGACGGCGACCTGTGGGAGCGTGTCGAGGATCGGGATGCGCAAGCCGCGGTGGATGGCGGCGACGGCACTGCATCGGTCGGCCTCACCGAAACGGAATCGGCTGCGCTGGACGCCTTCTCGGCGCGCACGGCGTCGCTGTCGGACATCGACCCCTTGACCGGTGCCGAGCTTGGCGCCGGCCCGGGCGCCGGCGCCGTCCGCACCGCCCGCTGATCCGCATCCCCCGTCGAGGGCGCGACGCGCCCTGGCGGGTCCGTTGCACCAGTCCCGCCATCGATGGATGCACGGGGCGCCGTGATGGCACCACAGACGCCGGGCAGCACTGTCCGGCGTTCTCGTTGCCCGGGATTTCCGGAATCTGCCGCGTTGCATGCCGAAGGGGCACGCATCCGGATCATCGTTTCGACGCCAATCGCGCGGGCCCGCGGATCGCGCATGCACGTCTGCACCGCCGGTCCCGCAATCGGTTCCCGCTGACGACGGGACCCCACGTCATGCACCCGCGACGCCATCGCGACGCCGCGCACTGCACGTGGAGGCGCGCCGCATGCGGTCATTTCAATGCGTGCACAAAGCGCAGGGTGGACGCGCTGAAACGGCGCAGCACTCGCCCATGGTTCACCGCGACGCGACCACTGTGCGCACTCGCTCCTTACCCGATGGACTGCCCATGAAAACCCTCCACATCGTGACCCTGATCCTCGTGATCGTCGGCGGTATCAACTGGGGCCTGGTCGGCGCCGCCCAGTTCGATCTCGTGGCTGCGATCTTCGGCGGTCAGGCATCGCCCGGCGCGCGCCTGATTTACGTCCTCGTCGGACTGTCCGCGTTGTGGCAGCTGATCGCCCTGTTCCGCCCCGAAGCGCACGACCTGCGTTCGCCGCGCGTCCGCTGAGTCCGATCTGCGCACGCATGACGCGCCTGCGTCGTGCGTGCGTTTTGTTGAACGGTCGCGGCGCGTGCCTCCCGCATCCGCGTGCCGCCGTCCATCGCACGCGACGCGCCTGCGCCAGGCGTAAGGCATCACGACGTGATCGAGGACACGGCCTGCATCGCAGCCGATCCGCCAGGTCACGGATCAATTCCC
This sequence comes from Luteimonas sp. Soil_C_5, assembly GCF_057656615.1. NCBI lineage: Bacteria > Pseudomonadati > Pseudomonadota > Gammaproteobacteria > Lysobacterales > Lysobacteraceae > Luteimonas > Luteimonas sp. Soil_C_5. The sequence continues at coordinate 146,087 of NZ_JBDGKA010000001.1, read as the reverse complement.
CGGGACGGCTGCCGGCCGTTCCGCTCCCTGCTGGAGAACACACGATGAAAGCACTCACCTATCACGGCACCCGCGATGTCCGGGTTGAAACCGTCCCCGATCCCGTCCTGCGCGACGCCGATGACATCCTGCTGCGCGTCACCGCGACGGCGATCTGCGGCTCGGATCTGCACCTGTACCGCGGCAAGATTCCGGAACTCCATGATGGCGACATCCTGGGGCACGAGTTCATGGGCGTGGTCGAGGAGATCGGCCCGGACGTGACCAGCGTGCGCAAGGGCGATCGCGTGGTGATTCCGTTCGTCATCGCCTGCGGTGACTGCTTCCACTGCCAGTTGTCGGAATTCGCCTCCTGCGAGACCACCAACACCGGTCAGGGCGCCGCATTGAACCGCAAGGGTCTGCGCCCGCCAGCGGCCCTGTTCGGCTTCAGTCATCTCTACGGCGGCATCGCCGGGGGACAGGCCGAATTCGTGCGCGTGCCCAAGGCCAATGTGGGACCGTTGGTGATCCCCGATGTTCTGGACGACGAGCAGGTGCTGTTCCTCTCCGACATCCTGCCCACGGGCTATCAGGCCGTGCTCAATGCCCGGGTTACCGAAGGCTCGACGGTCGCAATCTTCGGCGCAGGACCGGTCGGCCTGATGGCGGCCGCGTGTTGTCGCATGCTGGGCGCCGAGCGCATCTTCATGGTCGATCGCTATCAGTACCGCCTGGATTTCGCCCAGCAGACCTACGGCGTGATTCCGGTGAATTTCGAAGAGATCGACGATCCGGCCGAGTTCATCGTCTCGCAGACCAAGGGCCGCGGCGCGGACGCGTCGATCGATGCGGTCGGCTTCGAGGCCAAGGGCAGCCGCGCCGACACGCTGATGACCGGCCTGAAACTCGAGACCAGCAGCGGCGCGGCGATCCGCCAGTGCATCGCGGCGACGCGGCGTGCGGGCACGGTCAGCGTGCCGGGCGTGTACGCAGGCTTCATCCACGCCTTCATGCTGGGCGACGCGTTCGACAAGGGCCTGACCTTCAAGATGGGCCAGACCGATGTGCAGCGCTACATGCCCGAACTGCTCAACCGGATCGGCGACGGCACGCTGCACCCGGAGACGATCATCTCCCACCGCATGTCACTGGCGGACGCGGCGCGCGGCTACGAGCTCTTCGACGGCAAGGACGAGAGCGACGCCTGCCGCAAGGTCGTGCTGACACCCTGACGGCGATCGCGGGGCCAGCCCGGACATGGCGATGGCCCCGCCGACTGACCTCGGCGCCCGCATCGATCGATACCGTTGCTGCCTTCCGGCCCTGGCGGGATTTTCAATCTAGCGTCGCGAGGGGCCGACGGGGCCACCATGGAGTTGTCGCATCGGGACCTGCCCGCGGGTTTCACACCCGCCCGCTTCGGCTGCGGGACGCGGAGTCTAGCAGGACGACGGCGGCGCGCCTATGCCGTCGTGGATCTCAGGGCGCGCCCACGCGTTCGACCTCGGGCATCCCGTCCTGCTGGCTGAACCGGAATGCATAGGACAGCCGCACGGCCGTCGGCGTTTCCACGACGTCGGGCGACTGGCAGGGATCGTCTCCCGCATAGCCGTCCGGCGCGACGCACAGCAGCGCCGGGGCATAGGTCCAGTTCCGCACAGCCGCCAGCGCCGCATCGGCGAAGGGCGCGATGGGCAAGTCTTCGGGAGCGGCGCAGTCGCCATCGGTCCGGGCCGCTGCAGCCGACACCCTCCCCGTCGCATCGATGGCCGCGTCGACGCAGACGATGACCGGGCGCCAGCGGTGCGCGAGCTGGGCGGATGGATACGCGGGCAGCGCCGCGTCCGCATCGAGATTGGGATGGATGAAGCGCCGCGCGGGATCGGCGGCCATGCGACGCGCGTCTGCCGGCGGCGCGATGAGCGACGCGCCCACCGCGCCCTGCGGCACACGCGCAACCTCCACATCGTGCCCGCTCGGCGGCAGCGTCGTGGCGCAGCCCGCCAGCAGGATCATGCAGGCGACGCACGCAGTCAGACGACTCACGGTGCTGCCACGTCCGGCACCAGCGCGAGCGCATCGGGCTCACGTCCGGTCGACCAGTAGTCGACGACGCGCCACGTCGCCGTGTCGATCACGGCCACGCGATCGGCTCCGCTGATCGCGACATACGCACGGGCAGCGACGGGATCGACCACGGCGCCGATCGGCAGCGCGCCACGGCCCAGCATCGTGTCCTGCAACGCGGCGTCGGGCGGCGTCAGCGGCACGGTAGCGACCGTCGTGCGCGTTGCGACATCGAACACCGACAGCGTGGCCGCGGTCGCATTGGTGACCAGCGCGTGTCGCCCGTCGGGCGTGAACACGACGCGGATCGGAAACCCGGCGCTGGGCAGCGTGGCGACGATGTCGAGGCTGTCGGCGTCGTGCACGGTCACCGTGTCGTCGGCGCGATTGGTCACCCAGACGCGGCCGTCGGACGCCACGGCGATGCCCTCGGCGCCTGCGCCGGCAGGCCGCTCTGCCGTCGCCTGCATCGTGGCGAGGTCGACGCGCACCACGCTGCCCGCGCGGATCTTGCTGACGTAGGCCGCGGCCCCGTCGTTCGAGACGGCAACCATATGCCCGACGCCCTCGCCCACCTCGGCCACGCCAGCGACGACGCCGCGACGCGGATCCACGCGCAACAGGCTTGCACTGGCCTCGGTGGTCACCAGCGCATCGCCGCCGGCCAGCAGCTGCAGGCCGTGCGGGCGGCCGTGCGAGCCGAGATCGACGGTGCGCGTGCCGCCGTCGACCAGATCGATGACGGTGAGACTGTGATTCGCGTCGGCATGGCCGTAGGTGGTGACGATCGCGCTGCGGCCATCAGCGGAGACGGCAATCTCGTGCGGCGCCGGACCGGTCGCGTAGGCCGCCAGCTTGTTGCCCGAGGCCGTATCGATGGCCCAGACCGTATCGGCGGACTTGTTGCCCACCAGCAGCCGCGACTGCGCCTGCGCGCCGAAGACCACTGCCATCAGCAGTGCCGAAGCGACAACGCGCCTCATGCGCCCTCGCCCGTCGTGCCGCGCGTCGAATCCGGATGCAGCCAGCCGGCGTCGCCGTCGGCGTAGCGCTCGTGCTTCCAGATCGGCACGCGATCCTTGATCTCGTCGATGATGTAACGGCAGGCATCGAAGGCCGCGCCGCGATGGGCTGCGCTCACGCCGACCCACACCGCCATCTCGCCGATCGCCAGATCGCCGATGCGATGCACGCACACCGCGGCACAGAGATCGAAGCGCTCGCGCGCTTCGGCCAGGACCTTCGCGCCTTCGGCCTCGGCCAGGGCGACATACGATTCGTAGCGCAGGCCCAGCACCGGGCGGCCTTCGTTGTGATCGCGCACCCAGCCTTCGAAGCTTGCGAACGCGCCTGCGCGGTCGTGTTCGAGACGTCGGCGCAGCGGCGCCAGATCGACCGGCGCATCGGCCAGCCAGAACATGCGGTCGTCCATTTCAGCCTCCGCTGACAGGGGGAATAAAGGCGATCTCGCTGCCCTCGCGCAGCGCGTCGTCCCAGCGTGCGAACGCGCCGTCGACCGCCACGCGCAGACGGTCGACCGGCAACGCGAACCCGTGTAGCGCCTGCACTTCCGCGTACAGCGCGCGCAGGTCGCCTGCCGTGGTGTCGCGGGATTCGCCGTCCATGCCCGCGCGATCGCGCAGGCTGGCGAAATACAGCAGACGGACGCCGGTCATCGCTTGGATTCCTGTTTCGGGACCTTGCGGCTGCCGGTGGTCGCCGGGGCGGCGATGGTGCCGACATCGCGCTTGCCGCCACGCTTGCCGACCAGCTTCGCCGGGCCCAGCACGATCGCGTGCGACAGCGCCTTGCACATGTCGTAGACGGTCAGCGCGGCCACGGTCGCGCCGGTCAGCGCTTCCATCTCGACGCCGGTGCGATGCGTGGTCTTGACCGTGCATTCGATGCGCAGCTCGCGCTCGCCCTGCCAGTTGATCGCGATCGCGATGCCGTCGATCGGCAGCGGATGGCAGAACGGAATGAGTTCGTGCGTGCGCTTCACCGCCATCGTGCCGGCGATGATCGCGGTGTCGACGATGCCGCCCTTCGCGCTCTTCAACCCGTTGGCGTGCAGCTGCGCGGCGACGTCCGCGGGAAAGCGCACGCGGCATTCGGCGCTCGCGACGCGCGCGGTGGTGGTCTTTGCGGAGACATCGACCATGGTCGGGCGGCCAGCGGCATCGATGTGGGTCAGCGCCGGTTTCGCTGGAGATTTCGTACGGGCCATGCGCTCGGGTCGTGACTGCGGAACGCGGATGGTACCGGGGCCGATCTGAAGTGGCCCGCGACAGGCTGGGTTCCCTACCGGAATCCAGGCCGAGACATCCGCGAATCGATCACGAGAAATGCGGACGGCGTGTCGCAGCTCACCCCGTCATTCCTCCGTCCGTCATTCCTGCGCACACCGGGCTTTCAGCAGCGGAGTGGCTGGTCACCCGGTGTCTGATCGCGGGCTCCGCAACAGATCGATGACCTTGCAAGCTGGCGGCACGTCACTGGATTGCGGCGTTCGCCGGAATGACGAGCGGGAGCGTGCAAGGCGCGCATCGACACTCGCCACGTCGGAAGAACTCAGCCACCCACCAGAAACATCTCGACGTGCTTGCGCGGCGCGCGTCCGCTGCCGCGCAGTTCGCTGTAGCGGTCGGCGCGGCGTGTCCACAGTTCGGACAGCCGGGTGGAGAACGCGGCCTCGCCTTCGGCCAGCCAGCTGCGCATCGGCTGGCCGTTGCCCGAGAACAGGCAGGTGTAGAGACTTCCATCGGCCGACACGCGGGCGCGCTGACAGTCGCCGCAGAACGGCGCAGTGACCGAGCTGATGAAGCCGATCTCGCCGGCGCCGTCCGCGAAGGCATGGCGCTCGGCCACTTCGCCGCGGTAATGCGCATCCAGTGCCTGCAGCGGCCAGCGGGCATCGATGCGGGCATGCAGTTCGCGCGACGGCACGACGCGTGCGCGGTCCCAGCCGTTGCAGGTGCCGACGTCCATGTATTCGATGAAGCGCAGCACATGCCCGCTGCCGCGAAAATGCGCGGCCATGCGTTCGACTTCGTGATCGTTGATCCCGCGCTGGACGACGCAGTTGAACTTGATCGCGCCGAATCCGGCGCGTTCCGCGGCGTCGATGCCGGCCAGCACGTCGTCGATCTCGCCGCGGCCACCCGACAGTTGCCGGAACAGCGCGGGGTCCAGCGCGTCGAGACTGATCGTCAAACGCTGCAGTCCGGCATCGCGCAGCGCCTGCGCGTGCCGCGCGAGCAGCGAGGCGTTGGTGGTCATGGCCAGATCTTCGATACCCGGCACCTTGGCCAGACGCTCGATCAGCGCCGGCAGGCCCTTGCGCAGCAGCGGCTCGCCGCCGGTCAGGCGCAGCTTGTGCATGCCCAGTCGCGCAAAGCCGCGCACCAGCGTTTCGATCTCGTCGAAGGACAGCCGCCCCGCCTGGTCGAAGCCGTAGTCGTCGGGCACGCGATCGGCCGGCATGCAGTAGCCGCAGCGGAAATTGCAGGCTTCGATGACCGACAGGCGCAGATCGTGCAGCGGGCGCCCCAGGCGGTCGAGCGGTGCCCGGGGCAGATGTGGCAGGGCGCTCATGCGACGAAAGCCTGCGCCCGCGCCGGTGGACGCAGTGCGAAACGCGTGCCGGGACGCGCCACGCGCTGGCCGCGTGCTTCCAGTGCGGCGCCATCAGCTTCGGACGCGTAGTGATAGAGCACGCAGCGCGCGAGCAGATCGCGCGGGTACTCGCGCTCCAGATCGTCGATCCCGCTGTGCGAGGGATTGCCATGCAGGCCGCAGTCGTGGGCGACGAGTTCGTCCCGGTCGGCGAAGCGCGCCAGCATCTCAGGGATAGGTCGCGTGTCGCCGCTCCACACCAGGCTGCCCGGCAGGCGCAAACCGTATGCGGTCTGCGGCCAGTGGTGACGCACCGGGAACACCTCCAGGCGCACGCCGTCGTGCCAGAACGCATCGCCGACCGGAATCAGCTGGAAGGCATCCCAGAAGTTCGCACCGCCTTCGGCCAGCACGTTCGGATAGTCGCCCACCCGCTGGTGCAGCAGCGGCACGACCGGCGCCGGCACGTAGACCGGCAGGCGACCGCGGCGCGCAGGATCGAAGTAACGGTCGACGAACAGGCGCTCGAAGCCGGCGACGTGATCCAGATGCACATGGGTCACGAACAGCGCGCGTGGCGCCTCGCCGTAATGATCGAGATACGCGGTCAGGCCTTCGGCGCCGCAGTCGATCGTCAGCCACGGCGCACCGCCCTGCTCGATCGTGGCCATCGGTGAGCCCAGCGCCACTGCCGACGCGTTGCCGACGCCGTGGAAGCGCAGCCCCCAGTCGAGCGGCTGCGCCATCAGGTGCCCCGGCTCCACAGGGTGTCGTAGGACCGGCGCAGGCGGGCGAAGTCCGCAGCCACAGCCTCCGGCGTACGGGCGCCACGCAGTTTCAGCAGCGATCGCTCCAGCCGGGCCAGATTGCCCATGCGCCAGCGGGTCTCGGGAATCCGCAGGCGGCCGCGGTCGAGATCGATCAGCCAGCCCTTGCCCAGCGAATCGAACAGGATGTTGTGGGCGTTGAGGTCCGCATGGTCGAGGCCCGCGCGATGGAAGCGCGCGATCAGGCGCCCGGTCTGTTCCCACGGCGCATCGGCCGGCGCCTCGGCCACCAGATCGGCCAGCGAGCGCACGTCGGGCAGCCGTTCAATGAGGATCCACGCGCGGTAGGTCAATCCACGGCGCAGGTAGCTGGCGGCGATCGGCTCGGGCACCGGCAGGTCGCGTCGCAGCAACTCGCGCAGCAGCCGGTACTCGACGAAGCTGCGCACGTGCGGAGTACCGCGCCACAGGTGCAGGTCGCGGTTGACCCGGCCGACCATGCCGCCACGCAGGTACTGGCGCAGCACGCAGGGCCCGTGCGAGGCATCGATGAACCACGCACCGCCGCGTCCGCTGCCTTCGATGCGCTGCGCGCGGTCGCCCCACAGGGCCGGATCGAACCAGCGGGGATCGGCTTGCCGCAGCTGCGTGCCGTCGAACAGAATGGCGCCGTAGTCACCCGCGCGACCGGCTGCCGGAATCGGCGTCAGGCTCTCGCTGGGGTCGAATCTGTTCATCCAGCGAGTCTATCAAGCCTTGACGCCTGTCCCGCCCGGTTCCGCCGTGTCCGCGCCTGCTTTCAGGCCCCGTTCGATCTGCCTGTTGCGGCTGTCGGCGCTCGGCGACGTGACCCATGTCCTGCCGCTGATCGCGACGTTGCGGCGTGCGTGGCCCGATGTCGCGCTGACCTGGCTCATCGGCAAGGGCGAAGCGCGCCTGCTGGACGGCCTGCCCGACGTCGACCTCGTGGTCTACGACAAGAAGAGCGGCCTGGCCGGCATGCGCGCTGCGCGTCGCGAGCTCGGGACCCGGCTGGGCGAGGCGCGCCGCTTCGATGCGCTGCTGCAGATGCAGGTGGCCGCGCGCGCGAACCTGCTGTCGGGCTTCGTGCCTGCACGCCGGCGCGTGGGCTACGACCGCGCGCGGTCGAAGGATCTGCACGGGCTGTTCGTCAACGAACGCATCCCGGACCGGCCGGGCATCCACGTGCTCGATGCGATCGGCAGCTTCTGCGAGCCGCTCGGCCTGCGCCAGGACCGCGTGGAATGGGATCTGCCGGTGCCCGACGACGCCCATGCCTGGGCCGCCTCGCAGTGGCCCGACGACGGCCAGCCGGTGCTGATGATCTCGCCGTGTTCCAGCCATGTGCGCCGCAACTGGATGCCCGACCGCTACGCGGCGCTGGCCGACCATGCCGCGCACGCGGGCTGGCGCATCGTGCTGTGCGGCGGACGCAGCGCGCTGGAGCGCGAGACCACCGATGCGATCCTGGCGGCGATGACGGCGCCCGCGCTCGACCTGGTCGGCAAGGACACGCTGAAACAGCTGCCCGCCCTGCTCGCCCGCGCGCAGCTGCTGGTCACGCCGGACTCGGGCCCGATGCACATCGCCAACGCGATGGGCACGAAGGTCCTGGGCCTGCACGCGGCCAGCAATCCCGAGCGCAGCGGTCCCTATTCCGACCGCCGGTTCTGCGTGGACCGCTACGACGCCGCCGCGCGCCGCTTCCTCGGCAAGCCGGGCGCAGCCCTCAAGTGGGGCACCAAGATCGAATTCGACGACGTCATGTCGCTGGTGACCGTCGACGATGCGATCGCCGCGTTCGAGCGGCGGCGCGCCGACCTGGGCCTGGTGCGGTGACGCCGTTCGTCGCCGGTGTGATCGCGTCGCTGGTGGGCGCGATCGTCGGCGGCGCGGTCAGCTGGCTGCTCAACCGGCAGCTGCATGCGCAGCAGCTGGAACGGCTGCGCACCGAATACAAGACCGAGTTCGCAGCCGAAGACACCGCGCGGCACTTCCTCGGCCACAAGGGCTATACCGACCGCTCGTTCGACGTCCTGCGCAAGCACCTGGGCGGTTACGAGGACGACGAACTGCGGCGGATCCTCGTCCGCGCCGGCGCCGTGCGGACGTTCCGCGACGACGGCAGCGAGTGGTGGCGGCTGCTCAGCCGCATGGACGAGTACATCGAGCACAAGGCCGGCACGCGCCGGCCGTGATTGCCGTCGGCTTCAGGGCGCGGCCGCGCCGCTGGCGTAATCCTCGTACGACTTCTCTTCCACGTACGCGGACCCGAGCGCCAGATTGATCTCCTTCTTGATCCGCGCGCGGCCGTCGTTCTCGAAGTAGACGCTGCGCGCCAAGCGCACGAATTCGTCGTCGAAGGCCTGCGCCTTCTCCTTCAGGCGGATGTCGTCCTCGATCACCCAGAGGCGTTCGTTGACCGCCTTCAGCTCCGCGCGCAGGCGGACGATGTCGTGGCCCGCTGCCGGGTGCGCCATCCAGGTGCTCTCCAGCGCGGTCAGCTCGGCGCGCACGTTGGCGAGCTTGGCCTCGTCGTGCATCCGCTCGGACTTGATCTGCAGGATCGAGATCTTGTCCAGCAGCTCACCGAAGGACACGGGCACGGAAATTTCGGACATGGGCAACCTGACGACGTCGAAGTGGCCCGACAGTGTAATGCCGACCGCTTGTCGCCCGCGCGGGCGCCCCGTATGATTGCGCCCCCGGAGCCGCCCAGCGGTCCTGCGGGAAACTGGAGAGGTGGCAGAGCGGTTGAATGTACCTGACTCGAAATCAGGCAGGCGTTAATAGCGCCTCGGGGGTTCGAATCCCCCCCTCTCCGCCAGTTTCGTCGAACGCCCCGCAAGGGGCGTTTTGCGTTCTGGGCTTCTGCGCGCCGCTGGTGCGCAATAGCTGCAGGCAGCCGCCGATCGCGGGCGTTTCTTGCACGCAGGCTTAACTGCGCGCTGCATAGCGTTCCTGCCTCCAGGAGGATCGTGATGCCGCAGCCAACTGCTCTGATACTCGACGATGACGGCACGTTCGCGCGTGCCGCCGGGCAATTGGCGTTCTCGGCCGGCTTCCGGGTGCAGCTTGCCGACACTCTCGCCGAGGGGCGTCTGTTCCTGGCCCGCTCGCGCGCCGACCTCCTGCTGCTGGACCTCCAGTTGCCGGACGGTTCCGGGCTGGACCTGCTCGACGACATCGATCTCGCGCAGCACGGCCAGGTCGTCATCGTCACCGGCAAGCCCTCGCTCGACTCTGCCAAGCGGGCCGTCTCGGCGCCGGTGATCGAGTACCTGGTCAAGCCACTCGATCCCAACCAGCTGCGCGCGTTGATGGAGCGCGTCGCCGCCCGCTACCGCGCCCCGGGCCGACCCTCGGCGGATCTCTCGGCGGTCAGCGAACTCGTCGGCAACTCGCCGCGCATCCGCAGCGTGATCGATACGGTGCTGCGCGTCGGGCCGACCGATGCCTCGGTGCTGCTGTGGGGCGAGCATGGCACCGGCAAGGATCTCGTTGCGCACGCCCTGCACGCTGCCAGCGGCCGCACCGGGCCTTTCGCGGCGGTCAACTGCAGCGCCGCCTCCAGCGAGGAACTCGCCGGACTGCTGGCGGATCCGGAAGCGACCCTGCGGCACGGCACCACCGGACTGACGGACGACGTGCTGCGGCAGGCCGACGGCGGCACGCTGTTCCTCAAGGAAATCGACGACATGCCGGCGGCGCACCAGCTGCAGTTGCTGGCCACGCTCGAGCGCATCGCCATTGCACCGGCCGGTGACGCCAGCCGGCGCACCTCGGTCCGGATCATCGCGGCCAGCAGCCGCGATCCCGCGGACGCGATGCGTGAGCGGGCGCTGCGGGAAGACCTCTACTACGCGCTCGACAACGTTTCGCTGGCCCTGCCCACGCTGCGCGACCGGGGTGAGGACGTGGTGGTGCTGGCGGGTCATTTCATCGACAAGCTCAACACGCTTTACCACCGCAACAAGCATCTGGCGCCCGGCAGCGAGGCGCCCCTGTTGCGCCACAGCTGGCCCGGCAACGTGCGCGAACTGCGCAGCGCCGTCCAGCGCGCCTATCTGCTGCAGGACGACGATGCGCTGCACGTGCGCCCCAACCTGCCCAGCGCCACCGTGTGGAAGGAATCGGACACCTCGATCCTGTTCTCGGTCGGCACCACGCTGGCAGAGATCGAACGCCGTGCGCTGCTGAAGACGCTGGCCCACTTCGGAAACGACAAGACCGCCACCGCCCGCGCGCTCGGCGTGAGCGTGCGCACGGTGCACAACCAGCTTGCGCGCCTGGCCGGACAGGCGAACGAGGACGCGCCGTCGAAATGACGCGTCCGAAGATGCTTGCCGATGTGGATTCCGAATGGCTGCACGCGCTTCGCAATGCGGTCAACGGCGCCGCCTGCGCCATCAGTGCGGCGCGTTCCGCGCTGGACGCCGGCGATCCGGCACGTGCGCGCGAGTTCCTGCAGGACAGCGAAGCTGCCTGTCGCCGCGCAGGTGAGCTGATGGTTCCGACTGCGCAATCGCCGACGCCGATTACAGCGGGCGGGGCGAAAAGCGGTGCAGCGCGTGGCCGCGTCCAGGCTGGCGACGCCGCTTCGACCTGAGGTGCAGGCAGCGTCGGCTGCCTCCCGCGCCGGCATGCAACATTGATCCTGGCGACGCCCGGTGAGGGCATCGGCATCTGCGCAATGTCGAACCGTGTCAGAGGTCGCGATCGGATCGCTGGCCATCCACACGCACAGCGCGCCCCGCTCAACCGGGGTCGGCGCGGACCTTCTTCGCCACCGGCGCCGTCAGGCCGCTGCCGAGCGACAGTTCGATCAGGCAATCGACGCCGTCCTCGCGCAGCCGGTACTGGGTCTGCGCCTTGAGCTGGTAGGGCAATGCGCGCTCGATCAGTTCGCGCCCATAGCCGCCCGACATCACTTCGGGCGCGCGGCGGACGCCGGTTTCCCGCCAGCTGACCTGCAACAGACCCTGCGTGCCCGGGGCGTCACGCACGCCCCACTCGATCTCGAGGCGCCCGCCGGCATCCGACAGGGCGCCGTATTTGAGGGCGTTGGTGGTGAGCTCGTGCAGCGCCAGCGCGAGGGTCTGCACCACCCGTGCGCGCAGGGCCACGCCGGACGGGCCCTGCAGCACGACGCGCGTGTCCGGCGCGCCGACGCCATGCGCGTCCAGCTCCTGGCGCAGCAGGGCGTCGAAGGTCACCGGCTGACCGTCGGGGCGTTTCGACAGCAGGGTCTGCACCCGGCCCAGCGCATCCAGGCGCTGTTCGAACCGGCGGCCGAAACTGGTGACATCGGTGCTCTCCTGCTGCGTGCGCAGGGCCAGCGATTGCACCACCGCGATGAGGTTGCGGGTGCGGTGCTGCAGTTCGGCCACGAGGGTTTCCATCAGCGCGCCGTCTTCGCGCTCACGCGTGATGTCGCGCCCGATCCCGCCGATACGCTGGAGCTGGCCGGCCTCGTCGTAGATCGGAAAATCGGTATTGCGGACCCAGACCACCCTCCCATCCATCGGGCGCACGATCCGGAACTCGTAGCTGGCGCGTGCGCCGCGCCGCACCCGGCGCACGGTCGCGCGCACGGCGGCGACATCGTCCGGATGCACCATCGACAGCCAGTAATCGGGATTGGCGAGGGACACCTCGCGCATCTGGCCGTAGATCGCTTCGAATGCCGGGCTCAGGTATTCCAGCGCCAGCGTCCGCACATCGCGGATCCACAGCACATCGGACGAGGCGTCGCCGAACTGCCGGAACCGGGCCTCGCTGTCGCGCAACGCATGTTCGGCCAGCCGGCGCGACGACAGGTCGAGACTCACCGCGACGCTGCCGACGACGGCCCCGGCCGCATCGCGCCAGGGACTGACCGACAGGCGCACCCAGCGCGCCTGGCCATCGACCAGGACCCGCTTCTCGACGGTGAACGCGGTGCCGTCGCGATAGAGCGTCGCCATGCGCTCGGCATCGTGCGGCCAGTCGTCGGGATGGGTCAGTTCCTGGATCGTGCAGCCGATCAGGGTCTCGCGCGCCCGGCCCATGACCTCGCAATGGCGATCGTTGACGTAGACCAGCCGGGCGTCGCGGTCGGCCATCACGATGCCGGCCGCGGCCTGCTCGGCCACCGCGCGGAAGCGCGCTTCGCTGCTGGCGAGCGCAAACCGGGCGCGCGCCTTCTCGGTCGCGGCGTGCACCCGTTCGCCGACTTCGCGCAGCAGATCCAGTTCGTCCGTGGTCCACTGCCGCGGCGTCCGGCTGAGGGCGGCGAACCGGTCGATGCCGCTGCCGCGCGGCGCCGGGGCACCGACCGCCAGCACGTCGTGCGCCTGCAGCAGCGTGCGCATGGCCACGGTCAGCCGCGGATCGCGGGCGGTATCGTCGACGACCACGCCGCCCTGCAGATGTCCGTCGCCGAACAGGCACACGCCCAGCGATGCCGCCGGCCACGCGCTCTGCGCACGCCCCTGCTCCCAGCCTTCGCGGACGATGAAGCCGCCGCGGCGACCATCGGCGTGACCGATGCGGTCCACATGCAGATGCGCGCCGAGCAGCATCGCCGCGACATCGTGGATCTCGCCCGGATCGCTCAGGTCGCGGATCGCGTCGCTGAGCGCCAGCAGCGAATGCTCGCGCCGGCCGACCGCCTCCGCCTCGCGCACGGCGCTCTCGCGCGCGAGCTCGCGTATCACCAGCAGCAAGCCGGCCGGCGTGCCGGCCGCGTCGCGGATCGGCGAGCAATCGACATCGAACAGCACCCGCTCGCTGCTGCCGTTGCGCAGGAGGTCGAACGGCGTGCCACGCAACTGCCTGGTGCGGCCGGCGAGCGCCGTCTCCAGCATGTCGGCGACCTCGGTCCGGATCTCGGGCCAGGCGTCGACCAGCGGCTGACCGAACTGGCGCGGATGGCGCTGGCCGAGCATCGTGCGCAGGGCGTCGTTGTAGAGATAGATGCCGGGGCTGCCCCAGGCCACGACCATCGGCACCGTGGATTCGAGCATCGTCGCCAGCGTGTGCCGCAGCACGTCGGGCCAGGCGTCGATCGGACCCAGCGGCGTGGCGCCCCAGTCGAACGCGCGACATCTCGCGGCCATCTCACCGGTGCACCAGGGCCAGGCAGCTGCGGACTCGGACATCGACGGGCGACCAGGACGGGGCTTCACTTTACGCCAGCGCCGTTGACATGCCGCAAATGCGAGCGGGTCCCCATGGGACTGCCCCATGGCAGGTGCACTGCCTGCGGACCGGGCTCGCACACGCGCGATGGATCCGCGCTGCCCGCGGCCGGCCTATGCGCACCGGCCGATCTGGCCTCACAATGCCGCATGCCTACCGCATTCGATCCCACCGCAGCGCCCCGCGAGCGCCCGCCCTTGCCGATGGCCGACCTGCAACGCCCACGCCGTTGTCCGCAGCATCAGCCGTCCGCGCGCGCGTCGGGAATCGCATGATCGAGTTCGGGCATCTGACGCACGTCGGCCTGCGTCGCGACCTCAACGAAGACACCTATTACGGCGACAGCGAGCTCGGCCTGTGGCTGATCGCCGACGGCATGGGCGGTCACGAGTACGGCGAGGTCGCCAGCGCGCTGGCGCGCGAGACCATCGTCCGCGAGATCCGCGGCGGCGCGTCGTTGCCGGTCGCGATCCGGGTCGCCGACGAGGAAATCATCCGGGCGTCGCGGCGGCGCAACGACAGCCTGCCCATGGGCACCACCGTCGTGGCTGCACGCGTGACCGGCCCGCGGTTCGAAGTGGCGTGGGTGGGCGACAGCCGGGTCTACCTCTGGCACGACCGCACGCTGGCGCAGCTGTCGCAGGATCACAGTTACGTCCAGGAACTGATCGCCAAGGGCGCGATCAGCGTCGACCAGGCGCGCAGCCATCCGCACCGCAACGTGGTGACCCAGGCGCTGGGCGTGACCGACCCGGATGCGCTCAATGTCGAGACGCTGTCCGGCGAGCTGGCACCCGGCACCCAGCTGCTGCTGTGCAGCGACGGCCTGACGGAGGAAGTCGACGACCACGTGATCGCACGCGTGCTGGCCCACACCGAATGCAGCGCGCAGGAATGCGTGGACGGGCTGGTGGCCGCCGCGCTCGATGGCGGCGGCTCGGACAACGTCACCGTGATCCTGATCCGCCGGCAGTGATCCGGGCCGGGCGGCTCCGCCTCAGGCGCTGAGCGCGGCTTCGGCCGGCGCGGGATCCCAGAGACAGTTGCCGGCGCGCTTGCGGATCGCCTCGACCCGCGCGGCATGCAGCGCCAGATCCACTTCGGGCACCTGCAGCGCCGGCCGTGCGCCGGTGGGCTGCAAAGTCGCCAGGCGCGACACCTTCGACGCCGATTCCGCAGGCGCGGCGAATCCGATCTCGTGCTGGCCCGCGGTCAGCGACAGGTAGACCTCGGCGAGCAGCTGGGCATCGAGCAGCGCGCCGTGCAGCTGGCGATGGGCGTTGTCCACGCCCAGGCGCTTGCACAGCGCATCGAGCGAATTGCGCTGGCCCGGGAAGCGCTGGCGCGCGAGCAGCAGCGAATCCTCGACCCGGGCGCGGCTGCGGATGTTGCCGTAGTGCGCGCCCAGCAGCGACAGCTCGTGATCGAGGAAGCCGACGTCGAACGCGGCGTTGTGGATCACCAGCTCCGCGCCGTCGATGAAGGCGAGGAAGGCATCGGCGATGGCCTCGAACGGCGGCTTGTCGGCCAGGAACTCGAGGCTCAGACCGGTGACTTCGGCCGCGCCCTGTTCGAAATCGCAGTCGGGACGGATGTACTGGTGATAGGTGCGCCCGGTCGGTCGGCGCTCGACGAGTTCGACGCAGCCGATTTCGACCACCCGGTTGCCCTTCTTCCATTCTAGGCCGGTGGTTTCGGTATCGAGGACGATCTGGCGCATCGCGTGCGGGCTCCTGGAAACGGTCAGGCGGCGGCGCCGCGCTGGGCGCGCGCAGCAGCGGTGGCGAGCGCGTCGACGCGCTCGTTCTCGGGATGGCCGGAGTGGCCCTTGACCCAGTGCCATTCGATCGTATGGCGGTCGCTGGCGAGCTGCAGCCGCTGCCACAGGTCCTGGTTCTTCACCGCGCCGCCGGAGGCGGTCTTCCAGCCGCGCTTGACCCAGTTGCGCATCCACTCGGTGATGCCCTGGCGCACGTATTGCGAATCGGTGTGCAGGTCGATCTGGCAGGGCTCGGTCAGCGCTTCCAGCGCCATGATCGCGGCCATCAACTCCATGCGGTTGTTGGTGGTCTGCGACTCGTAGCCACTGAGTTCGCGCTCGGTGCTGCGGTAGCGCAGCAGCGCGCCCCAGCCGCCGGGGCCGGGATTGCCGAGGCATGCGCCGTCGGTATAGATCTCGATCGACTTCATCGATGTCCTGCAGGTACGGGCGTCAGGTGGCCGGCGCGGCGGCCGGCATCGGCAGCGCACGCGTCCGGCGCACGGGGGTCAGGGGCAGATGGCGCTTCTGGCCGCGCAGGGCGAACGCCGCGCGCAGGCCCGGGCCGTTCTGGATGTCATCCACGGGCTGCACGCGCCAGCTGGGGCCGACACCGCGCGACACGGCATCGGGCGCCAGGCCGGCATCACGCAGGCGCCGGCGCCAGGCCAGCGGTTCGGCGCTGGCGATGCCGCAGCCCCGCCAACGCCAGCGGTAGGGCGTCAGCGGATTGAGGACCAGCAGCGTGAGGTGGCCGCCCGGTGCCAGTACCCGCGCGGCTTCGTGCAGCAGCTCGCGATCATTGCGGTGCGCGCCGACCACGTGCTGCAGGACGACGGCGCCGAAAGCCTCGCTCGGCAGCGGCAGGGGGCAGCTGCAGCGGACCACGCCGGTCAGGCCGGCGCCGCGCCGCACCAGGTGCAGCCCGCGGCCTTCGATCTCGTACCCCGGCGTGCCCGGCGACAGCCACAGCCAGGGCAGCCCCGGATGCACACCGAGCGCCTCGGCGACCAGCACGTGCTCGCTGTCGAGGATCGCGCGGCCGGCGGGGGTGTCGAACCAGTCGCTGGCGGCGGCAGGTTGACCGGTCGGGAGGATCGCGGGCATGGTCCGCATTGTACGGGCTTCACGGCCGGCACCGACCCGAGACGATGCGACTGACGCCCCTGCCCGCCTTCGACGACAACTACATCTGGATGCTGGAAGCCGACGATGCCGGCACGATCGTCGTCGATCCCGGCGATGCGGCGCCGGTCCTGGCAGCCGCCGACGCCGGCGCGGCGCCCGACATGGTCCTGCTCACGCATCATCACGACGACCATATCGGCGGCGTGGCGGCACTGCGGGCGCGCTGGCCGGCGCTGGAAATCGTCGCACCCGAGGATCCGCGCATCCCGTTCGCGACACGCCGCGTCGGCGATGGCGACCGGGTGGACTGGCGCGGCGGCGGGTTCGATGTCATCGCCGTCCCGGGCCATACCGCGACCCACATCGCATTTTCCGGTCACGGCCACTTGTTTTGTGGCGATACCCTGTTCAGCCTTGGCTGTGGGCGTCTGTTCGAAGGTACGCCCTCCCAGATGCTGGCCTCGCTCGACCGTCTGGCGGCCCTGCCCGCCGAGACCCTGGTCTGTTGCGGCCATGAATACAGCCGGTCCAATGCCGCGTTCGCGCGGAGCGTGGACCCGGACAATGCGGCGCTCGAGCGCCGCGAACAGGAGATCATCGCGATGCGCAGTGCCCACCGGCCCACGCTTCCCGTCCCGCTGCAGTCCGAGCTGGCCTGCAATCCTTTCCTCCGTACGGAGGCGCCTGCGATCCACGCAGCGGTGACCGCGCAGCTCGGTCACGCGCCCGCCGACCGGGTCGAGGTGTTCGCCGCGCTGCGGCGCTGGAAGGACGGTTTCCGCGCATGACGGCGCGTCGTGGGACCCGGCTCGCCGCGGCGCTCGTCCTCGCGGCGATGCCGGCGCTGTCGGGTATCGCCGGCACGGAGGGCGCGGCGCCCGCGCCGGCGCAGGCCAGCCTCTCCACCGCGATGGCCGGCAACGCCGGCACTGCCGGCGGTCCTGCGGTCCGTAACGGCCAGGACATCTACCGCCGGTTTATCGACGGCCTGGCCGACCAGGATTGCCGCGACGACGCCAGCGCACGCTGGCGTTCGCACTTCGGACACGTGCCGCGTCAGCTCGCCTCGCGCAGCAACGATGTGCTGCCGCTGTTCGGCTACGTGGTCGAGGCGATGCGCGAGGCCCACCTGCCGACCGAATACGCCCTGATCCCGTTCGTCGAAAGCGGCTACCGGCCCGGCGCACGCAGCGCTTCCGGCCCCGCGGGGCTCTGGCAGTTCATCGCGGTGACCGCGCGCAACCACGAGATCCCGATCCGCCCCGGCTATGACGGACGCCTGTCCCCGGCCGACGCGACCACGGCTGCGGTGCGCTATCTCAAGACCCTGCACGGCATGTTCGCCGGCGACTGGCGGCTGGCGGTGATGGCCTATAACGCCGGCGAGTACCGCGTGCTCGGTGCGCTCAAGCGCGCAGGCCAGGCGCCCGCCAGCGCCGAGCCTGCCGCACTGGCCATGCCGGACGTCACCCACAGCTATGTCCGCAAGCTGCACGCGCTGTCCTGCCTGATCAAGGAAGCAGAAACCCGCGACGGCTGGATGGCCGCACTCGACCGCGATGTGCCGGTGCTGCAGGCGATCCCGGTGCCGGCCGGCATCCGCGACCTCGACACCCTGGCCTCGCGGCACGAAACCGACGCCCAGCAGCTGCGCCGGCTCAACCCCGCCCATGCGGACGGGCGCGTGGCCCGGATCGGCCAGCCGGTGCAGATCCTGGTGCCGCAGGCGGCCGCGACCGCGCCGGTGTTCATGGCCGAGGCGCCGCCGGAACCCGATGCCGTCGACACCGCGGCGCCCGAGGCGCAGTCGGTGACCGGCCGTACCCACACCGTGGTGCGCGGCGATTCGATCTGGTCGATCGCGCGCCGGTACGACGTCGGCAGCCAGGCCCTGCTGCGTCGCAATGATCTCGACGGTCGCAGCGTGCTGCGCCCGGGCATGCAGCTCACGATCGACGACGGCCCCTGATCTACCGCGTGGCCCACGTGGCCGCGTCGGGCCCCGAACACCGCTGTCGGCGCGCAGGCCGGCACCAGACATGACGACGCCCGGCAATGCCGGGCGTTTTCCTGTCCAGCCGACGCGAGCCGAGCGGCTGCTGCGGGTGGCGGCGTCGAAGTGTCAGGTCCCGGCCCGGGTGGTCCGCCGTGCGCGCAGGCCGTTGTGGACATCCCATAGCAGAACGCCCGGCAGTGCCGGGCGTTCTGGATCGGTCAGAGGAGGCGGGCCTCGTTGACGGTGATCTTCATCTCGCTGCGCAGGGCCTTCTGCAGCACCTCGGCATCTTCGCTGCCGAGCAGTGCACCGAGCTGCTGGCGCAGCATCGTCCGCTCCTGCTCGCTCGCCTCCGCCGGATCACCCACGATCACGCGGTCGACGGTGAACACCACCGCACGACCATCGGCCAGTATCACGCGACCCGGCGTCGTTGCGCCCTCGGCCGGCGGGGCCGCGCGGAAGTAGGCCTGGTTGGCGACCGCATCCGGCACCGGCGCGCCACGCGGCACGCCCGGGATCGACTGCGCTTCCAGCGAACGGCCTTCGGCCAGCGCGGCCAGCGTGGCGCCGCCCTTGAGTTCGGCCACCATCGCATCGGCAGCCGCTTCGGCCTGACGACGCGCACGGTCGCCGCGCACTTCGGCGGTGACGCGGGTCCGCACTTCATCCAGCGTCTGCGCGCGCTCGGGCGTGTGGCTGGTGACGCGAATGAAGACCGTGTGGTTCGGACCCACCTCGATCGCATCGCTGACCGTGCCGTCCTGGGTCAGCGCTTCGGAGAACGCCGCCTGCACCACGGCGCTGTTGGCCGGGATGCCGCTACCGGCGCCACGCGCGAACGGGGCGATGGTCTGCACCTGCAGATTGCCAGCTGCCGCGGCCTGCTCGAGCGACATGGGATGACGGTTGATCTCGTCGACAATACGGCCGACCAGCTCGTTGTACCCACGCGAGCCTTCGTTGTCGCGGACCTCGCGCTCCATCTCTTCGCGCACGTCCTCGAATGCCACCGCGCGGCCGGCATCGACTTCGCGCAGCTGCAGCACGTGCCAGCCGAAATCGGTGCGCACGGGATCGCTGACCTGACCGGCCTGCATCTTGAACAGGGTGTCCTCGAACGCACCGGCCATCATCCCGGTCTCGACCCAACCCAGATCGCCGCCACTCTCGCTCGAACCCGGATCATCGGATTCTGCGCGCGCCAGCGCTGCGAAATCCGCGCCCGGCTGCTTGGCCTGCGCGGCGATCTCCGCAGCCTTGGCCCGCGCGGTCTCCTGGGCGGCGGCGTCGGCATCGGCCGGCACCTCCACCAGGATGTGCGAGGCCAGACGACGCTCGGCGGCGCTGAAACGCGACTTGACCTGTTCGAAATGGGCACGCGCTTCGGCTTCGTCGACCGCACCCTCACCCGCCTGCGCTTCGCTGCGCACTTCGATGTATTCCAGCGCGACCTTCTCCGGCTCGCGGTAGCGGTTGGCGTTGGATTCGAACCACGACTGCAGATCGGCAGCGGCCACCGGGGCTTCGTCCGCGGCCGGCGGCGGCACGATGACGAAGCTCACGTCGCGACGTTCGCCGAGCAGACGCATCAGACGCTCGGACTCGCCGGTGGTGACGAATGCGGATTCGGAAATCGCCTGCGGCACCAGCGCGCGCTGCATGTCGAGACGGATCGACGCATCGAACTCGGACGGCGTGCGCGGCGGCTGCGCCGACTGCAGGGCGAGCTGGTAACGCTGCGGATCGAACCGGCCCTCGACCTGGAACGCGGGAATCGTGCGGATCAGCGCTTCCACCTGCGCATCGCCGACGACGATGTTCGCGCGATCGGCGGCCAGTGCGAGCACCGCGCGGTCGATCAGCTGCTCGAGCACCTCACGCTTGCTCTCGATGGTCTCGAACCCGCGTGCGTCGAAGTTCTCGCCCTCGGCCTCGCGGCGCTGTTCGCGCATCGCGTCGAACGCCTGGCGGAATTCCTCGGTGCTCACTTCGGTGCTCGACCAGGCGACCTTGCGCACCAGCCACACGTCGGGCGCGGAGCGCCACCACTTCGGCGGTGCCTCCACCTTGGCGGCGTAGTCGGCATTGTTCTGGAACAGGTACTGCTCCATGCCGAAGAATGCGAACGGAACCGCCAGGACCGCCACGATGGCGATGGCGATCCAACCACTGGTCTTATCTCGAAGCGCTTGCAGCATTGTTCGGACACTGGAGGGGCGAGCCGGGCAGTTTAACCGCATGGTGACGCGGGCGCAGGCGCGCGCTTCCGGGGCCGCCGCGTCCGGTCCCGAGACCCGATCGCGTGTTCACAGTGGAGCCGGGGATGAAGTCGTATTCCCCGGAACGATCGCGTACCATGCGCCTCCGAACGCTCTCCCCGGGGTCGTCGCGCACGCCTGACGACCCGGTTTCCCAAGACGCCATACACCGCGTACAAATCAAAGAAGAGGAATTCGCATGGCTTCCAAGAATGACATCATCGCTTCCGTCGCCGAAAAGGCCGGCCTGTCGCGCGCCGATGCCGGCCGCGCTGTCGACGCGGTGCTCGACACGATCACCGAGACGCTGAAGAGCGGCGATTCCGCCAACTTCGTCGGCTTCGGTTCGTTCGTCGCCCGTCCGCGCGCTGCGCGTACCGGCCTGAACCCGCAGACCAAGGAGCCGATCCAGATCGCCGCCTCGACCGTGCCTGCGTTCAAGGCTGGCAAGGCGCTGAAGGATGCGGTAAAGTAAGCGGCTTGGTTGTTCCGCATGGGTGCTTAGCTCAGCGGTAGAGCGTCTCCTTTACACGGAGAGGGTCGGGGGTTCGAAACCCTCAGCACCCACCAATAGTTTCAAAGCGCGGAGCGGTAGTTCAGTTGGTTAGAATGCTGGCCTGTCACGCCGGAGGTCGCGGGTTCGAGTCCCGTCCGCTCCGCCAGTTACACCGGAAACCCCGCAGAAATGCGGGGTTTTTTTTCGCCTCTGCATTGGTCGCTGTGTGGAAGCCGCGAGCGTCCATTGGCGTCGCCTGACGCGTTCGCCCTGCCCGTTCGATCTGGCGGTCAACCTCTGGTCGTTTGAAGATGCGCGCCACATCTGCGCTGGACCCTTGGTCGTTCTCTGATCTGGAATCAGACGACAGCGCACATCCCCCGCGCCCGTACGGACCCGCTTCTCCTGTGCGCTGTTTGCGCGTGCATCACGCAGACGCAGGAACAGAGACGCGCTTGTACGCGCGCCGCTCATGCGACTGCGGATGGCCGGAGATCGCAAGCAACGACACGGCATCGATGTCGATGCATGACATCGCATCGCACTCCGACGACGGTGCGACGCGGCACGCTCACGCATCCCGAATGCGTCCCGGCACACGCGTCCATGACCACGCGCCACCGCCCTTGAGACCGATTGCAACGAAGTTGAATTTTCCTCTTCCCAAACCCGGAGATTGATGTAGAATCTCGCGCCTTGGAGCGGTAGTTCAGTTGGTTAGAATGCTGGCCTGTCACGCCGGAGGTCGCGGGTTCGAGTCCCGTCCGCTCCGCCATATGTAACGACGAAGCCCCGCAGCGATGCGGGGCTTTTTCGTATGTGGCGTACGTCGTTCTGAACGCCTGCGGCGCCCATGCACTGCCCGCCTGCGGTGCCGATTCCTGCATCGCCCTGATGCCGCGACACCCGGCAGTGCGTCGCCTCGCTGCACGCTCCGTCTCGATGCGCACCGCGCTACGCACGCGCACGCCTGCAGTGCATCGCACTTCGACGCTGCGCGCGTGTTGCCGCCATCCGAAAACCCCATATCCTCGAATGCCGATCGACAGGCGGCCGCCCGCTTCGCGTGCGCCTGCAGGAGACGCGATGCGCATGTTCCCGAAGTCCACACCTGCCCGCCCGCTCGCGCTGCTCGCGCTGCTGGCCGTTGCCATGCTGCTGCACGCGCCCGTGCGCGCGGGATCGTCCGGCGATGCCGCGTCGACGATGCCCGGCCTCATCGAACCGATGCTGTCGCCCGCATTCTGGATCGATCGACTCGATGCGCCGGACGCACCGCTGCTGGACCGCACCGGGATCGCGGCCCAGGACGCACGCATGCGACGACTGGACAACACCCTGCACGATCCACTGGCTCTGCCGCGCAGCCTGGACCGTGCCGCCGTGACCGCGCGGATTGCCGGCGTCTCCGCACGACCCAGCCAACCGCGCTACACCGTAGACGGCGCGCTCGACGCCGCTGCGCTGGATGCGCTCGAGTCCACGCTCGCGCTCGATGCGATTCCCGAGTCTGTGACGCCGCGTACCGGCCTGGTACTTCGGCGTGCCGACCTGCGCGCGTTCCCCACGTCGCAACCTGTCTTCAGCCGTCCCGGCGACACCGATATCGACCGTTTCCAGGAAGACGCGCTGTTTCCCGGCGCGCCCGTGGCCGTACTGCACACCAGTCGCGACGGCGCCTGGTACTTCGTGGTGAGCGAACGCTACACCGCGTGGATCGAACGCGCGCACGTGGCCCTGGGTCCGCACGATGCGGTCGCGGCCTACGTCGCGCGCGCGGCGCAAGGCCTCGTCGTCACCGGCGCGACGGCGCGCACCGTCCATACGCCGGACGCCCCGGCCGTGTCCGACGTGCAACTCGAGATGGGTGTCCGTGTCCCGCGGCTCGACTGGCCTGCGGACGCACCGCTCAACGGACAGCTGCCGGGTTATGGCTACGTCGTGGAGTTGCCGGTGCGCGGCGACGATGGCGCGCTGGCGTTCGCGCCGGCGGCGATTCCGCGTGCGGCCGACGTGGCGACGGACATCCTGCCGCTGACGCGGGCGCACCTGATCGGTCAGGCCTTCAAGTTCCTCGGCGAACGTTACGGCTGGGGCCATCGCTACAACGCGCGCGACTGCAGCGGCTTCGTCTCCGAGATCTATCGCAGCGTCGGCGTGCTGCTGCCGCGCAATACCAGCGCGCAGTCGGTGAGCCCAGCACTGGACCGCATCGAAGTGGCGCCCGGCACGCCCTACGCCCAGCGGCTGCAGCTGCTGCGCGACGCCGATGTGGGCGACATGGTCTTCATTCCGGGCCACGTGATGCTGGTCATCGGTCACGTCGACGGCGAACCCTGGGTGATCCACGACACTGCCGGCACGCACCTGCGCGAACCGGACGGCGCGATCCGCCGGCAGGCGCTCAACGGCGTCGTGGTCACGCCGATGACGCCGCTGCTGGCCGATGCCGACGGCACGCGCATGATCGACCGCATCACCAGCATCCAGCGCGTGCGCTGAGTCCCGGACGTCGCCCATGAAGATCACCGCCATCCGCCTCGGCATGCTGCGCGTGCCGCTGAGAACGCCGTTCAAGACCGCACTGCGCACCGTGACGCAGGTCGAGGACGTGGTCGTCATGATCGAGACCGACACCGGTCATGTCGGCCATGGCGCCGCGGCCGCTACCGCAGTGATCACCGGCGACACACACGGATCGATCATCGCGGCGATTTCGACCGGCATCGCGCCGCGCCTGATCGGCGGCGACATCGGCGATCTCACCCACCTCACCCGTCTGGTGCAGACCGCGCTGGAGCACAACACCAGCGCGAAGGCCGCGGTCGAGATCGCGTTGTACGACCTGTTCGCGCAACTGCACGGCGCGCCGCTCTACCGCATCCTCGGGGGCGGCACGCCGACGCTGCGCACGGACATCACCATCAGTGTCGACACCCTCGATGCGATGATCGCCGAGGCCCGCTCGGCCGTGGATCGCGGCTTCGACGCGCTGAAGATCAAGATCGGCCTGGACCTCGACCAGGATCTCGCGCGGATCCACGGGATCCATGCGGCCGTCGGTGACCGCGCACGCCTGCGGCTGGACGCCAACCAGGGCTGGACGCCGAAGCAGGCCGTCCACGCGATGCACCGGCTGGAGGGTGCCGGCATCCTGCCCGAGCTACTGGAGCAGCCGGTGCGGGCACACGACCTCGCGGGGCTGAAGTACGTCACCGACCGCGTCGTGACACCGGTGATGGCCGACGAAAGCGTGTTCGGCCCGCGTGCGCTGATCGAGCTGATCCACATGCGCGCGGCCGATATCGTCAACATCAAGCTGATGAAGACCGGCGGCCTGTCGCAGGCGATCCTGCTCGCCGACATCGCGGCCCTGCACGGCATGCACTGCATGGTCGGCTGCATGATCGAAAGCAGCATCAGCGTCGCGGCCGCCGCCCATCTTGCCGCCGCCAGATCCCACGTGATCCGGTATGTCGATCTGGACGGTCCCTCGCTGTGCACGCGCGATCCGGTCGAGGGCGGCGTGCGCTTCGACGATGCGGCCATTGCGATCGGCGAAGGTGCCGGACTCGGCATCACGTCGATCGCCGGCATCGAACCTGTGGCGCACTGAAATGACGGCTTCGAAGCCATCGGCGTACCGGCGCGGCGCATCCGCTGCCAGCGTCCACCGACGACGCGCAGACGTCCCGCTTTTGACACCCACATCTCCACGGAACACCCGCCCATGAGCCTCCGCCCCGAGACCCGCCTGGCCACGCCCGCCGACCTGCCCGCCCTGTTGTCGATGATGCAGACCTTCTATGCGGAAGATCGCATTCCGTTCGATCGGGATCGCGTAGCCGCCGGCGCGTCGGCGTTGATGGCCGATCCCGCGCATGGCGCGATCCTGCTGCTGGGCGCATCCGGCGAGGCCGGCTATCTCGTGCTCACCCGCGGTTTCAGCCTGGAGCATGGCGGGCCGTTCGTGCTGCTCGACGAACTCTTCGTCGCCACGCAGGCGCGCGGTCGCGGCCTGGGCGCCGCCGCACTGGCGCTTGCCGCCGAACAGGCGCAGGCCTGGGGCGCGACCTGTCTCCGTCTCGAAGTCCATCACCACAACGCGCGTGCAAAGGCGCTCTACCTGCGCGCGGGTTTCCGCGACGACCACCGCGACATGCTCACGCGCGATCTCGCCGCGGCACCGGCCTCCGATGCCGCCTGACCGGCGCGGGTCGGGCGCATGGCATGCTGCGCGGGCCCTTCCAGTCGCGCGGTGCCGATGACCACCCTGCCTTCTCCGCCCCGCCGCGGACTTTCGATGCCGGCGCGCGTGCTGCTTGCACTGGTGATGGGCGCCCTCGTCGGCATCGGCCTCGCCGCCTGGGATCCCGCGATCGCCGACGGCGCCGCCACGATCGCGCAGCCGATCGGCCGCCTGTGGCTCAACGCCCTGCAGATGACGGTCGTGCCGCTGGTGTCGGCGCTGGTGATCGTCGGCGTGAATTCCGCGGCCGATGCCGCCGCGTCCGGCAGGACCGCACGCCTGGCCATGGCGGTCTTCGTGATCCTGCTGGTCGCCTGCGGCACCTTCGCCGCATTCGCCGCGCCCGCGTTCCTGTCTCTGATGCCGCGCGACGAGACCCAGGTCGCCCTGTTCCGTGCCGCGATCCAGGCGCCCGAAGTCCTGCCGCAGGCGCCGGGCTTCGGTCTGTGGATCACCAGCGTGATTCCCAGCAACGCGATCGCGGCCGCCGCAGCCAGCGCGATGCTGCCGCTGGTGGTGTTCTCGATGTTCTTCGGATTCGCGCTGACCCGGCTGGAACCGGCGCGGCGCGAGCGCATGCTGGAACTGGTGCGCACCATCGGCGACACGATGCTCGTCATCGTGCGCTGGGTGCTGTGGACGGCGCCGGTCGGCGTATTCGCCCTGGTGCTGGCGGTCTGTGCGCACGTCGGACTCGGCGTGCTGGCCGCGCTGGGTTACTACATCGCGCTGCAGTGCACCCTGTACATCGCGATCACCCTGCTGATGTACGCGGTCGCCGTGCTGGTCGCACGCGAGCGGCTGCCGCGATTCGCCGCCGCGCTGCTGCCGGTGCAGGCGATCGCGGCGAGCACGCAGTCGTCGCTGGCGTCGTTGCCGGTCATGGTCGACAACGCGCGTACGCGGCTGGGTTATCCACTCGCGGTCACGTCGCTGGTGCTGCCGATGGCGGTGTCGCTGTTCCGCGTCGCCAGCCCCACGCAGTATCTGAGCGTGGTGATCTTCATCGCCTGGATGTACGGCATCGAGCTCGGCGCCGCGCAGCTCGCGATCGCGATCGGCCTGAGCGTCGTGGTCAGCATGGGCTCGGTCGGCCTGCCGGGCCAGGTGAGCTTCATGACCAACAACCTGCCGGTGACCCAGGCGATGGGGCTGCCGGTCGAACCGCTCGGCGTGCTGCTGGCCGTCGACACCCTGCCCGACGTGTTCGCCACCGTTGCCAATACCAGTGCCGACATGACCGCCACCGGCGTCGTCGCCCGACACAGCGGCGCGCCTGCCGACGCGCCCGATCCTGGAACTCCCGCATGACCGATATCTATGTGCTGTACCACAACCCGCGCTGCTCGAAATCACGCGCGGCGCTGGCGCTGCTGGACGAACGCGGCATCACCCCGCGCGTCGTGCGCTATCTGGAGACGCCGCCCGACGTCGCCACGCTGCAGTCGCTGGTGGCGCAACTCGGGCTGACGCCGCGCGCGTTGCTGCGCACCGGTGAGCCCGAGTACGCGGCGCTCGGCCTGGACAATCCGGGCATCGACGACGCGGCGATCCTCGCCGCGATGGCGGCGCATCCGAAACTCATCGAACGCCCCATCCTGGTCCGCGGTACACGGGCCGTCATCGGCCGCCCGACCGAGCGCCTGCTCACCCTGCTCGACTGAGCTGCGCGGGCGGCTGACGCCGCCGCAGCGCCTCAGGACGTGCGCTTGGCAGCGTGCATCGCGCCGACCTTCGCCGGCGGCGCAAAGCTGTCGGACCGAGCGACCGGCCAGAACGCGCGGAACACAGCGTGCTCGGGCACGCCGCCCAGCAGTTCGCCCGGCTCGAGGAAGCGGTACAGCGCCGCCAGCGAGCGGACCTCGGTCGGCGACACGCGACGCAGGATGTGTTCCGGCCCCAGCTGCATCGGATGCTCCAGCCCCGCCGCACCCAGCATGTCGCGCAGCGCGCGCAGCGTGTTCTGGTGGAAATGGAATACGCGGTCTGCTTTGTCCGGCACGTCGAGCAGGCGCCAGCGCGCGGGATCCTGGGTCGCGATGCCGGTCGGGCAATGATCGGTGTGACAGCTGCGCGACTGGATGCAGCCCAGCGCGAACATGAAACCCCGCCCCGCATTGCACCAGTCCGCGCCCATCGCCAGTGCGCGGGCGATGTCGAACCCGCTGGTGATCTTGCCGGCCGCGGCGATGCGCACGCGCTCGCGCAGGCCCACGCCAACCAGGGTGTTGTGCACCAGCATCAGCGCTTCCTGCATCGGCAGGCCGACATGGTTGATGAACTCGGACGGCGCGGCGCCGGTGCCGCCTTCGGCGCCGTCGACGACGATGAAGTCCGGCAGGATGCCGCTCTCGAGCATCGCCTTCGCGATGCCGAACCACTCCCAGGGATGGCCGATCGCCAGCTTGAACCCGGTCGGCTTGCCGCCGGACAACGTGCGCATGCGATCGACGAATTCGAGCAGGCCGAGCGGCGTCGAGAACGTGGTGTGCGCCGCCGGCGATTCGCAGTCCTGCCCCACCGGAATGCCACGCGTCTCGGCGATCTCGGGGGTGACCTTCGCACCCGGCAACATGCCGCCGTGGCCGGGCTTCGCGCCCTGCGACAGCTTGAGTTCGATCATCCGCACCTGCGGATCCACCGCCTGCGCGGCGAAGCGGTCCTCGTCGAAGCGCCCGTGCGCATCGCGGCAGCCGAAGTAGCCCGAGCCGATTTCCCAGACCAGATCGCCGCCGTGCTCGCGGTGGTAGGACGCGATCGCGCCCTCGCCGGTGTCGTGATAGAAGCGGCCGCGCTGCGCACCCAGATTCAGTGCCCGCACGGCGTTCGCCGACAGCGAACCGAAACTCATCGCCGAAATGTTGAACACGCTGGCCGCATACGGCTGCGCGCGTTCCTCGCCGACCGGAATCCGGAAGTCGTGCGAGTCCGCATGCGCCGGCATCAGCGAGTGATTGATCCATTCGTACTGCGAGCCGTACATCGGCAACTCGCTGCCGAACGGCACGACGTCGCTGACGTTCTTGGCCCGCTGATAGACCAGCGCGCGCTGCTGGCGCGAGAACGGCACCTCGTCCTGGTCGTCCTCGATGAAGTACTGGCGGATTTCGGGCCGGAAGGATTCCAGGCCGTAGCGGAAATGCGCGGTCAGCGGATACAGCCGGCGCAGCGTCGCGCGGGGCTGCAGGATGTCGAACGTGCCGAGCACGACGAGCGCGCCGAACACCACCGTGGCGACGATCCAGCCCGGGCTTCCCGTGCGGATCGCATAGAACAGCGACACCAGCACCATCACTGCACTCGTGCCGTACGCGAGATAGCGGACCATTGGACTCCTTCTCGTTGAACGTGCGAAAGGCTTCCGGTCTGCGGCAATGCGCGCGCGGAAAACCGTGTGCAGCGTAGCCCGATGCGGGCGCCCACGCCGTCAAGGCTGAACGACGCGGTCCGCGCCAACAGCTTCACGGGCTTTGGCATCGCGGCGCCTAGCCTGCAGTTCCCGACGCCGACCGCCCGCTCCGATGCGCCGTGACCTCCACCACCAGGTGATCCTTGCCGAAATGGCCCGCGCAGTCCGCGCCGGTCATCCGGATGCGGACTGGCACGAGATCGAGCCGGCGCTCCGCGACATCTGGGAACACGCGCCCAGGCAGACATCGTGGGAAAGCGTGCGCGGCGATGCCGCCCACCACTGGCGGTTCGGTGCATCGATGCCGCCATCGGCGACCGTCATCGAGCCGGCTGAGTTCGAAGCCAGTGTCCAGGCCATGCCGGAGGCGCTGCGATGATGTCGGCACGCGCCCTGTGGCGGATGTGCGTACTGCCGGTCTACGTCGTGCTGGCCGGGGCGGTCTTCTCGATGGCGATGTCGCGGACCAGCGGCTCGATCATCGGTGGCATCGCCCCGCTTGCGCCCTGGGCACTCGCGCTCTCCATCGCGCTGGCGATCCTGCTCGTCATCGGCAACGCGCTGCGCTGGCGGCGTCGCCTGCGTTGCATGCGACGTTCGATGCGGCGTCGGCGCAGTGATGCAAAGGCGACGCGCGCGGCGGAGCTCGCGTCCCGCACCTGGGTCGACGGACAGGCCTAAGCCTCGACGCGCAGCGTCCATGGTGTGCAATGCAAATGGCTCGGCATTCGGCCGATACGCCAGGCACGCGAACCATCGCCACTCGATACATCCAAGCGCGCTGATGCGCCTCTGACTCCGCACATCGTGCCTGCGTCAGTTTTCCAGCGGCGAAGCGACGTGCACGCGATCGCGCCCCGCGCGCTTGGCCTGATACAGGGCCGCGTCGGCACGCGCGAACCAGTCCTGCCAGTCCGGTTCGCCGTCGTGCATCGCGCCACCGATCGACACCGTCACCGGTCCACCGGGACTCGCCAGCTGCTCCGACACTGCAAGCCGGATACGTTCGGCCGCCGTGGACAACGCGGCTTCCGAACCGATGGGCAGCACGAGCACGAACTCCTCGCCGCCGAACCGGTAGACGCTGTCGCCCTTGCGCAGCGCGTCGCGCAGCACGTCCGCCAGCGCGACCAGCACGACATCGCCCGCGCCGTGACCGAACGCGTCGTTGATCGACTTGAACCGGTCGATGTCCAGGATCAGCAGACCAAAGCGTCCGCGGTCGCGACCGGACACGATCATGCCGAGCCGCGATTCGAGCACACCGCGATTGGACATCTGGGTCAGCGGGTCGCGGTTCGCACGTCGCTCCAACGAATCGCTGTGCAGGCGAACGCGCCGCGAGAACGCATAGGAAAATGCGTAGACGAGGATCCACGTCACGACCGTGCTCAGGTGATACGCGTCGTTCCGCCACCACAGTGCGAACGTCGCCGCGATCACCAGCACCAGCCCGCTGACCGCCGCCATGCGCGTGCCGGCGATGTAGAAGTTGGTCATCAGCACGACGTAGATCCAGCCGTCGGCGGCCTCGCCGATGAGCACCGATGCGACGAGGCAGGCGCCGGTGTTGAAGGCCACCATCAGCGTGCCGGCCAGCGCCAGTCGACGCTCGCGCCACGCCAGCCATACGAGGGCGACGATGCCCGCCACGACCACACCATCGAAAAGCGCTTCGGCCCAGTCGCCACGCGCCAGCCGCCAGACCAGAAAGCCCGACAGCGCACAGGCGCCTGTCAGCCCGAGCAGCGAGATGATCGCAAGCCGGAAGTTGTCCCTGAATCTGGAAATCATGCGTTCGCGATGCCGCGCACCCTGCGCATCGCGCCCCCCGTGTCATGGGCGCCCCTGCGCCAGTGGGCACACTCTAGGCCCGGGCCGGTGAAAGCCGGCTGCATTGCCCGACGCCGCACCTCGCCGGGTGCGCAATTCGCGTCGATACCTGGTGCCCGGAGCCGGAATCGAACCGGCACGACCTTGCGGCCAACGGATTTTAAGTCCGGTGCGTCTACCAGTTTCGCCATCCGGGCAGGCGGCGACAGCGTGCCTGAGCATGCGTGCGATTGGAACCACGGACGTCACGCCACAACGAAAAAAGGCCCCGCTTGCGCGGAGCCTTTCTCGAAACTGGAGCGGGAAAAGGGGCTCGAACCCTCGACCTCAACCTTGGCAAGGTTGCGCTCTACCAACTGAGCTATTCCCGCAATGAACCGATTGTAACGCCAGGCCCGATGGAAGCGCCGGCTGGAGGCCTGGGTCGGAATCGAACCGGCGTACACGGATTTGCAATCCGCTGCATAACCACTCTGCCACCAGGCCGGTGACCCTTCGACCGACCGGAGTCTGCCGACAAAACGAAACCCCGCGTACTGCCCGGGGTTTCGCCTTCGAAACTGGAGCGGGAAAAGGGGCTCGAACCCTCGACCTCAACCTTGGCAAGGTTGCGCTCTACCAACTGAGCTATTCCCGCTTGGGAGGCGAAATTCTACCGTTCGCCGGCGATGTGTCAATACTTGTTCTTCTCTGCTGCACGCATGATCGGCCACGCGGCACGTAGATACGCGAGTCCCGACCACAATGTCAGCAGTGCGGCGATCGCCAGCAGGTAGTCGCCGATCACGAAGATCGCGTGGCCCATCCACGGCTCGGGCCGCGGCGGACGCTCGGGCGTGACCGAATACAGCAGGCACAGCAGCGCCACCATCTGCGCGATCGTCTTGATCTTGCCGATCGCCGCGACCTTCACCGCAGCGCGCTGTCCAAGTTCGGCCATCCACTCGCGCAGCGCCGACACCGCGATCTCGCGGCCCACGATCACCGCAGCCCAGAACGCCATCCACGGTGTGGGATGTCCCTGAACGATCAGGAACAGCGCGACCGCGACCATCAGCTTGTCCGCCACGGGATCGAGGAATGCGCCGAAGGCCGAGTACTGGTGGTACTTGCGCGCGATCCAACCGTCGAGCCAATCGGTCAGCGATGCCAGTCCGAACACCAGCACGGCGGCGAAGTTGGTCCATTTGAACGGCAGGTAGAACACCAGCACCAGCACCGGGATCATCATGATCCTGAGCAGCGTGAGCCAGGTGGGAATCGTGAATTTCATCTCAAGCCTGTGGGGGAATCAGTCCTGGCCCTGGCCGGGGGCGCCAGCGTCGAGCCCGTGTAGGGTCGCATAGATACGTTGCGCAAGCGCTGCGTTGACGCCTTCGACCTGGGCGATCTGCTCGGCGCCAGCGGCCTTCAATCCGCCCAGCCCGCCGAAATGCTTGAGCAGACTCGCGCGGCGCCGAGGCCCGATGCCCGGAATGTCCTCGAGCCGGCTGGTGTTGCGCGCCTTCTGCCGCCGGCCACGGTGACCGGTGATCGCGAAGCGGTGCGCCTCGTCGCGCACCTGCTGCACCAGCTGCAGACCCGGCGATGCGGCGCCCGGCTTGAGTTCGCGGCCATCAGGCAGCAGCAGCGTCTCGTCGCCCGGCTTGCGGGCTTCGCCCTTGGCCACGCCGACCAGACACACACCGGTGATGCCGAGCGTGTCGAGCACGTTGCGCGCCTGGCTGACCTGCCCTGCACCGCCGTCGATCAGCAAGACGTCGGGCACCACGCCATCGCCTTCCGCCGCGCGGCGGAAGCGACGCGTCAGCGCCTGGTGCATCGCGGCGTAGTCGTCGCCCGGTTCGATGCCGGTGATGTTGTAGCGCCGGTACTGGCCGCGCACCGCGCCGTCGGCATCGAACACCACGCAGGACGCCACGGTCGCTTCACCCATCGTGTGGCTGATGTCGAAGCATTCGATGCGCTTCGCGATCTCGGCAAGGCCCAGCATCTCGCGCAACGATTCGGCGCGCGCATGCTGCGCGGCCTGGCTGCCCATCTCGCTGGCGAGCGCGATCTCGGCATTGCGTCGCGCGAGATCGACATAGCGCGCACGGTCGCCGCGCACGCTGGTCTTGATCTGCACGCGCCGGCCCGCGGACTCGCCGAAGGCCTGCTCCAGCAACGGCAGGTCATCGATCGCACGATCCAGCACGATCTCGCGCGGCGGCGGCTGTTCGGCGTAGTGCTGGGACACGAACGCGGCCAGCACTTCGGCCGGATCGTCGCTGCCGTTGGTGCGCGGATGGAAGGCGCGCGTGCCGAGGTTGCGGCCGTCGCGGAACGACAGCAGCAGCACGCAGGCATGTGTCCCGCGCATCGCGCAGGCCAGCACGTCGAGTTCGGCGACGCGCCCATCGACGTACTGCCGCGCCTGCATGCCGCGGATGTTGCCGAGCAGATCGCGCAGGCGCGCGGCCTCCTCGAAGTCGAGCCGTTCGGCGGCCGCTTCCATGTCGCGCGACACCTCATCGGTCAGCGCGTCGCTGCGTCCGTCGAGAAACAGCGACGCGCGACGCACCGCATCGGCATAGTCGCGCTCGGAGACCAGCCCCACGCAGGGCGCGGTGCAACGCCCGATCTGGTGCTGCAGGCAGGGCCGCGAGCGGTTGCGGAACACGCTGTCCTCGCAGTTGCGCAGCTTGAACAGCTTCTGCATCAGGTTGAGCGTCTCGCGGACCGCGGTCACGCCGGGATACGGCCCGAAGT
Organism: Luteimonas sp. Soil_C_5; assembly: GCF_057656615.1. Taxonomy (NCBI): domain Bacteria; kingdom Pseudomonadati; phylum Pseudomonadota; class Gammaproteobacteria; order Lysobacterales; family Lysobacteraceae; genus Luteimonas; species Luteimonas sp. Soil_C_5. The sequence continues at coordinate 112,571 of NZ_JBDGKA010000001.1, read as the reverse complement.
AGCGTCCGGCGACGTTGCGCGGCCCGCGATGGACGGCGATCCGCGGCCATGCATCGCCGGTCACCAGCACATAGGGATAGCTCTTGTCGTCGCGCAGCGAGACGTTGTAACGCGGCTTGAGCGACTTGATCAGCTGGTTTTCCAGCAGCAGCGCTTCGGCTTCGGTCCGGGTGACGGTGACTTCCATGCGCGCGATCTGCGCGATCATCGCCATCGTGCGCGTGGCCTTGGGCGTGGCGTTGAAGTAACTTGCCACGCGCTTGCGCAGGTCCGCCGCCTTGCCGACGTAGAGCACCGCCTCGTCGTCGGCGAGCATCCGGTACACGCCGGGGGCGGTACTCAGACCGGCCACGAACGCCTTGCCGTCGAACGCGGGGCCGCCGGTCCGTGCGCGCCGGGTCGCGCCGGTCATTCGCCGATCGGGACGTGGCGCAGCGCGCCCGTCGCCGGGTCGAGACGCAGCACGGCGTGCGCGTCGGTGTCGGCGATCCACACCGCGTCCTGCGAGACCGCAAGACCGCATGGCGCGTGCAGGCGCTGCGGCAGTTCGAAGGTCGTCAGCTCGCCGCCGCCCAGACGCAGGCGCCGCAGCGTGTCGTTGCCGCTGTCGGCGATCCACAGCACCGGCGCAGTGGGATCCAGCGCCAGCGCCTGGGGATGCTGCAGTCGCGCGTCGGTGCGCGCGCCGTCGACGCGTCCGAACGCCCAGGGGTCCTGCCCCACCAGCGTCGACACCACGCCGGTACGGGTATGCACGCTGCGCACCGCCGAACCGGCCGCGTCGCAGACGTACAGGGTCTGCTGCACGCAGGCCAGACTGACCGGCTCGGCGAACGACGCCATCTCTCCGCTGCCGTCGGCGACCGCCAGACGTCCGCTGCCGGCAACGGCAGCGATCGTCGACGTGCCGAGGTCCAGACGCCAGACGCGGTTGTCGCCGGCGGTGGCGATGTAGAGCTTGTCGCCGGCCAGCACGACGTCGCGCGGCTGGTCGAGCGCCACCGCACGCGGATCGGCCAGCGAGCCTTCCACCGTCGTGCCCGGACGCCCTGCACCGCAGACGGTGGTGATGTCGCCGGTGCGCAGTTCGATCGCGCGGATCGCGTGGTTGCCGGTGTCGGCGACGTAGAGCACGTCGCGCTGCACGAACAGGCCATGCGGCCGCGACAGCGCCGCCAGTTCCATCGGACCGTCGATGAAGCCGGGGCTTCCGCTGCCGAACTGGCGCAGGATGCGGCCGCTGGAATCGCATTCCAGCACCCGGTGGTGACCGCTGTCGGCCACGTAGAGATAGTTGCCCGACAACGCCAGACCGACCGGAAAACGCAGCGGCAACGGCGGTTCGCCGCTGCGGCGCAGGCGGATCGGATCGGCGTTGACCAGTTGCGGCGTGAGTTCCGAAATCAGCGACGCGACACGTGCGTCGAGTTCGCGCAAACCGCCCTCGCCGACGATCCGGTCGCGCACGTTACCGTCGCCATCGAGCAGCACGACGGTCGGCCATGCCTCGATGCCGTAGTGCTGCCACAGCGCCCAGTCGCCGTCATGGGCGATCGGAAAATCGTGCTGCTGGAAATGCGAACGCTTGCTGCTGCGGCGCACTTCGCGCTCGGCATCGAACCGCGGCACGTGCACCGCGACCACCTGCAGGCGCTCGCGATGGCGAGCACGCAGATGGCCCAGGTCCGCCAGCCGCTGCTGGCACCAGGCCGAGCCGAGATTGACGAACGCGACCGCGCAGACCTTGCCGCGCAATTGCGCCATGCGCAGCGGGTCCGTCAGGTTCAGCCATTCCAGACTGGCCGGAAACTCGGGCGCGGGCGCGGCGTTGGCGGTCATGGGTGGATTATGCGCGATCAGGCGCCGTGCCGGCGGCGATCCGGTCGACGATGCCGGCCGCGGCCCGGTCCAGCAGTTGCCACACCGTTTCGAACCCGGCGGCGTCGCCGGTATAGGGGTCCGGCACATCGCCCGCGCCCAGACCGGCCCAGTCCAGCAGGCCCGCCACTTCGGCGGTGGCATCGGCAGGCTGGCGCGCGCGCACGATCTGCAGCGTGCTCGCGTCCGCGCACAGCACGACGTCGAAGTGGCTGTAATCGGCCGCGTCCAGGGTGCGCGCCCGGAGCGCGGAAATGTCGATGCCGTGCTGGGCGGCGCTGCGGATCGCGCGCGGATCGGGCGGATCGCCGACATGCCAGTCGCCGGTGCCGCAGGAATCCACCTCGACCCGCTTCGCCAGCCGCGCGTCGGCCAGACGCTGGCGCAGCGCGCCTTCCGCCACCGGCGACCGGCAGATGTTGCCCAGGCACACCACCAGCAGGCGCGTCATGCGCGCGCCGCCGCCGCGAACCGGGCCTCGGCGCGGGCAAGATCTTCGGGAGTGTCGACACCCGGCGGGAACGGCTCCGGCGCGATGCCGACCGCCACCCGGAATCCCGCTTCGAGCACGCGCAGCTGCTCCAGCATCTCGATCTGCTCCAGGCGCCCGGGCGGCATCGCCGCGAACCGGCGCAGGAACTCGACCCGGTAGCCGTAGATGCCGATGTGGCGCCACCAGTCGCCGGCGGGCATCCGGCTGCGGTCGTGCGCGAAGGCATCGCGCGGCCACGGCACCGGCGCCCGGCTGAAATACAGCGCGTCGCCATTCGCGGCGCGGACCAGCTTGACGGCGTTGGGATCGAGCAGCGTCTCCACATCCTCGACGGGCGCGGCCAGAGTCGCCAGCGCGACCTCCGGATCCGCGGCCAGCGCGGCCACCGCGCGGATTCCCGACGCCGGCGCGAAGGGCTCGTCGCCCTGCAGGTTCACCACGATGCGGTCGTCGGCCCAGCCGGCGATGCGTGCGCATTCGGCCAGACGATCGGTGCCCGATGAGTGCTCGGCCGCGGTCATCGCCACCTGCACCGGCGTGCCGGCGAGTGCTTCGCGCACACGGGTGTCGTCGGTGGCCACCCAGACCTCCGCGGCGCCGGCTTCCAGCGCGCGACGGGCGACGTGCAGCACCAGCGGTTCGCCGCCGAGCGGCTGCAGTGGCTTGCCGGGCAGCCGGGTCGAGGCATGGCGCGCGGGAATCGCGACGACGAAATCGTGGAGTGCGGTCATGGCCGCATTGTCCCAGATCGGCGTGACCGCGGCCGTGTGCTGCGCGCGGCCCGACCGCGCCGACGCGATCAGCGCAGGGCGGACAAGCGGTCGAGCAGCGCGATCCAGAACGCCTCGGGCAGGCGCGCCGAGACCGGCACGCTGTAGTGCCGCTCACCGGCGAAACGCATGCACTTCACCGCGTCCTTCTCGGTCATCAACACCGGCAGATCGCTGCCGAACCGCAGGTCTTCGGCGGTGTAGCGATGGTGGTCGGCAAAGGCGTGCGGCACAACCGCGATCCGGTGCGCGCGCAGCGTCGAGAAGAAGCGCTCGGGATCGCCGATGCCGGCGACCGCATGCACGCGTTGCCCGGCGAAAGCCTCGATCCGGCGCGGACGCCCGCCGAGCAGCGGCAGCGCATGACCCGTTTCCAGGCCCATGGGCCACTCGCCGAAGCGCGGCACCAGGTCCTCGTCCATCGCGGTATTGAGCACGCGGAAATCGCAGCGCGCCCCGCGTTCGACCGGCTCGCGCAGCGGACCCGCCGGAATCAGCGCGCCATTGCCGTAGCGGCGACGGCCGTCGATGACCTCGATTTCCAGATCCCGGCGCAGCCGGTAGTGCTGCAGGCCGTCATCGCAAACGACGATGTCGCAGCCCGCGTCGATCAGCGCTTCGGCCGCGGCCACGCGATCGGCATCCACGCGTACCTTCGCGCCGGTGCGCGCCGCGATCAGCACGGGTTCGTCGCCGGAGAGCCGCGGATCGCTGACCGCTTCGACCCAGCGCGGCTGGCGCGCATCCTCGCGGCCGTAACCGCGGCTGGCCACACCCGGCGTCCAGCCGGCCGCCTGCAGGCGCTCGACCACGGCGATCGTCAACGGCGTCTTGCCGCTGCCGCCCGCGATCAGGTTGCCGATCACCAGCACCGGCTTCGACACCTTGCGCGGACGCAGGAACTTCAGCCGCCAGCGGGTGGCGGCGCCGTAGACCCGCGACAGCAGGCGCGCGTGCAGCGGCGGCCGTCGGCCGTCGAACCAGTACCCCGGTGCCTTCACGCCAGCCGGTCTCCACCGTCGCCGTCGCGGAACTGCATCCGGTGCAGATGGGCGTACAGCCCGCCCTGCGCCAGCAGCTCCTGGTGCGTGCCGTGTTCGACCAGAAGGCCGTGGTCCAGCACCAGCACCTGGTCGGCATGTTCGATCGTCGACAGGCGGTGTGCGATGACCAGCGTCGTGCGGTCGGGCATCAGATGTTCCAGCGCGTCCTGCACCAGACGCTCGGATTCGGTGTCGAGCGCGGCCGTGGCCTCGTCGAGGATCAGGATCGGCGCGTCCTTGAGCATCGCGCGCGCGATCGCCAGACGCTGGCGCTGGCCGCCCGACAGGCGCCCGCCGCGACTGCCGATGCCGCTGTCGAGCTTGCCCGGCAGCTTCTCGACGAACTCCATCGCGTTCGCGCCGCGGATCGCATGGTCCAGCGCCTCGGGCGTCGCGCTCGCCATCTCGCCGTAGGCCACGTTCGCGGCGATCGAATCGTCGAACAGCATCACCTGCTGACCGACCAGCGCGATCTGCCGGCGCACATCGGCCAGGCGGTACTCCTCGATCGGATGGCCGTCGAGCAGGATCTCGCCCTGCGCCTGGGTGTAAAAGCGCGGAATCAGCTTGATCAGCGTCGACTTGCCGCTGCCCGAGCGGCCGATGATCGCGGTGACCGTGCCCGGCTTCGCGACGAAGCTGACGTCCTGCAACGCGGGCTCGGGCTGACCGGGATAGCGCGCACCGACGCCGCGGAACTCGATCTCGCCGCGGGCGCGCGCCAGCGGCCGGGTGCCGCCGTCGTGTTCGTCGTCCGCATCGAGGATCTCGAACAGGCGCTCGGCCGACGCCACACCCCGCTGCAGCATGTTCTGCACGTTGGTCAGCTGCTTGAGCGCGGGAATGATCGCCATCATCGCGATCATCAGCGCGACGAAACCGCCAGCCGTCAGCCGGTCCTGCGAGGCCTCGTAGCCGGCGATGACGATCAGCAGCGCCAGACCCACCGAGCCCATCAGCTGGACCACGGCCGACGAGATCGCGCGCGTCGCCTCGACCTTGAGGTTCAGGCGCATGTGGGTATCGGCCACCGCGCGGTAGCGCGCGTTCTCGGCCGCGTGCGCGCCGTAGATCTTCACTTCCTGCTGGTTGCTCAGCGACTGGTCGGCCGCCTGCATCAGCTGCGCCGAACTGTCCTGGATGTTGTGGCTGACGCGGCGGTAGCGGCGCGCGACCTTGCCCATGATCCACGACAGCGGCGGCGCGATGACCAGAATGGTCAGCGTGACCTGCCAGCTGGTCCACAGCATCACCACCAGCGAGGCGATGATCTGCAGCGACTGCTGCAGCATCACCTTGGCGGCATCGACGGCGGCCTGCGAGACCTGGTCGGAATCCGACCCCAGGCGCACCAGCATCGACGGCACGGGCTCGGCGTCGAAGCGCATGCCCGGCAGGCGCAGGTATTTGCCCAGCACGCGCACGCGCAGGTCGCGGGCGATGCCGCGACCGGCCTTGGCCATGTTGTAGTCGGCCAGATAGCCGGCCACACCGCGCAGCACGAACAGTCCGATGATCGCGGCCGGCAGCCACAGGTTCACGCCGGCGTTGGGGCCGATGAAGGTCTCGTCGATGATGGGTTCCATCATCTTGGTGAAGGCGCCGCCGGCGATCGCTTCGATCAGCATGCCGACCAGCGCAACCGACAGCAGGCCGCGATAGTCGGTGGCGAACTTCAGCAGGCGCCGGTAGACCGGCCACGCCCGCTCGGCACGCGGCGCGCCCTGCGGCGCGGCGTCGATGGCCGCGGTCTGTGCGGATTTGCCCACGTTACAGCCCCTGCACGGCGTCGGCCGGCGCCGTCGCGGTGGCCTGCGGCGCGGTCGCATTGGCGATGCGTTTGAAGCCCAGCTGACCCAGCGCGTCGTAGGCGGTCACGACCGCCTGCCACGGCGTGCGCGCATCGGCACGCAGCAGCACGGTGCGCTCGCGATCGTCGCCGGCGACCTCGGCGATCGTGCGCTTGAGCGATTCGACATCGGTACGCAGCGCTTCGCGGTCGTCGACGAAGTAGCGGCCGTCGGCATTGATCAGCAGGCTCAGCGTGCCGGCCTGGGCATCGTTGCGCTCGCCGGTGGCCTGCGGCAGCTCGAGCTTGAGCACCGAGCGCGCGTCGAACGTGGTGGTGATCACGAAGAAGATGATCAGCACCAGGATCACGTCGATCAGCGGCACGAGATTGAGCTCCGGGTTGTCCTCGGCGCGGCGGTCACGGATACGCATGGGTCAGGCCTGCGCCGCGGCCTGCGCGGTTGGCCGGCTGCGCGGATCGATGGCGTCCATCAGCGCGATGGCCTCGTGCTCCATCTGCACGATGTAGCCGTCGATGCGGGCGCGGAAATGCCGGTGGAACATCAGCGCCGGCACCGCGACGATCATGCCGGCCGCCGCGCACACCAGCGCCTTGCCGATACCGCCGGCGAGCTGGTTGACGTCGCCCACGCCGTGGTCCATCACGCCCAGGAACATCTGGATCATGCCGACCACGGTACCGAACAGGCCCAGCAGCGGACCGGCCGCGGCGATCGTGCCCAGCGCGTTGAGATAGCGCTCCATGCGGAATGCGATGTGCCGGCCGACGTCCTCGACCCGCTCGCGGATCTCTTCGCGCGGCCGGTTGCGCACGTCGAGCGCCGCGGCCAACAGCGCGCCCAGCGGCGCGGTCTTGCGCAGCGATTCGATGTGCGCCGGGTCCAGCGCGCCACGCGCCGCCCACACCCGTACTTCCTCGCCCAGCCCGGGCGGCAGCACGGCCTTGCGGCGCAGGGCCCAGAAGCGCTCGACGATGATCGCCAGCGCGAACGCCGACAGCAGCAGCAGCGGAATCATCGGCCAGCCGCCGGCCTTCACCAGTTCGAGCACGCAAACCCCTTCGGCCCGTGGCCGGTTCAGTCGTCCGGATAGGATAGCGTAGCCCGCTGCCGCGCCTGTGCCGCCGTGCGCTGCGCGGCATCCCACAAACGCGGAAACCGGCGCCGCTCCGTCTCCAGCACCGGCCCGCCCTGCCCCAGGCGGATCCGCACCGCGCCGCCGTCCGCAGTCCCCGACACCTCGGCGCCTGCCGCCGTCCAGCGTTCCACCACCGTCGGATGCGGATGGCCGAAGCGGTTGCCGTGCCCGGCCGACATCACCGCGTGACCGGCCGCGGTCGCTGCGACAAAGGCCGGATCCGAGGAACTGCGGCTGCCGTGGTGCGCCGCCACGACGACGTCTGCGCGCAGCGCCGCCGCGTCGCGGTACACCAGCATCCGCTCGACCACCGCGTCGATGTCGCCCGGCAACAGGGCCGCGCCGTGTGCGGTCTCGACCCGCAGCACGCAGCTGGACGGATTGCGGAACGCCGGGAAGTACACATCCGGATGCAGGAACCGGAATGCCACGCCGTCGGTCGTCCAGCCCGAGTCCGCCAGACACGGCGATGCGCCCGGCACGCGGTCCCACTGCGGCGCGAACACGACCGGCGCCGCGAACCGCCGCTGCACGGCCGCGTAGCCGCCGGCGTGGTCGGCATCGCCGTGGCTGATCACGATCGCATCCAGCCGGCGTACGCCCAGCGCTTGCAGGGCCGGCACGACCACGCGTTCGCCGGCGTCGTAGCCGTCGGGCACCGCAGGGCCCGCATCGACGAGCACCGCATGCGTCGCCGTGCGCACCAGGGCCGCCAGGCCCTGACCGACATCGAGCACGATCAGGTCCGCCTCGCCGGGCGGCGGCAGCCGGCGATCCGGCCAGAGCAGCGGCAGCCACAGCACCGCGGCCAGCGCCTTGCCCGGCACCCCGCGTGGCAGCAGCATCCAGAACGCGGCCAGCAGGGCCAGGGGCAGCGCGAGCAGAGGCGGCTCCGGCAGCCACCACAAGGCGAAGGGACTGGCCGCGAGCCAGTCGAACAGCGGCCAGCTCAGATCGAACGCTTGCGCCGCGAGCCGCCATGCCCAGTCGCCGCTGCCGCTGTGCAGGACCTCCAGACCGGTGCCGACCAGAGCGAGCGGCACCACGACCAGGCTCCACCATGGAATCGCGACGAGGTTTGCGATCGGCCCGGCCAGCGAGGCCTGGCCGAACAGGGTCGCGGTCAGCGGCAACAGGCCCAGGGTCGCCACCCACTGCGAGACCACCAGCCCGCGCGCCATCGACAGATCGCGCGCATCGGGCAGGCACCAGACCAGCCAGGCGACGCCGGCGAAGCTGAGCCAGAAGCCCGCCGACAGCACCGCCATGGGATCCACCAGCACCACGGCGATCGCGGCATAGGCCAGTGCATCGGGAACCCGCAGCTGGCGCCGCGTGAGGCGCGCGGCCGCCACTACCGCGATCATCAGGACGGTGCGCACGGTCGGCAGTTCCCAGCCCGCGGCGGCCGCGTAACCGGTCGATGCCAGCAGCGCGACCACGGCCGCGCCCTGCGGTCTCGGCACGATGCGGGCCAGTGCGGGCACGCACCACCACAGCGCCGTGGCGAGCAACGCGAAGAAGCCGCCGACCATACCGACGTGGAATCCGGAGATCGCGATCAGGTGGGTCAACCCGGTCGCGCGCAGGGCTTCCCAGTCCAGATCGCCCAGGGCGCGGGTGTCGCCGATCGCGAGCGCACGCACGTAGCGCGAGGTCGGACTGCCCACGGCCGTGTCGATGCGCGTCGCCACCGCATCGCGCCAGCCGTCGATTCCGCTGCGACCGTCCAGCCGTTCGACCGGCGATTGCGTGCGCACGTAACCCACCGCGGTGACCCGGTGCGCCATCGCGTGTTTTTCGCTGTCGATCCAGCCAGGATTGCGCAGGCCGCGCGGCGCGCGCACGCGGGCGGTGAATGCCCATTCGCTGCCGGCCTCGATCGCCAGCCGACGCGGATCGGGTTCGGCGCCGCGGTCGTCGTACCAGGTCAGACGAAGCAGACGGCCCTGCAGGACTTCGGGCACGCCGGCGGCGGCGTCGACGCGGAACGCGAAGCGCGACCGCTGCGGTTCGTGCGTCGGCAACTGCACCACGCGTCCGCGCACTTCGACATCGGCACGCTCCAGGTCCAGCGGCAATTGCAGCGACAGACTGTGGCTCGCATGCAGGGCGCACAGCGCGGCGCCGAACGCACACGCGCCGAGGAGGCGCGCCAGCCGGCGTCCGCGCGCCCACCCCATCGCGCCGGTCACCAGCGCGGCGGCGACCAGCCACATCGGGGGCAACACGGGCAGCATCAGCAGGCCGGCAGCGCCGAACACCAGGCCGGCTGCGGTCTCCAGACCGAAGACCGGCAGACGCTGGATTCCGTGGTCTGGCCCGCGCGACGACACGGCGAGCGCAGACAAGGGGGCATCAGGCGTGGGGCCGTGTACGGGATCGGGCGGTCGACTGGTCATCCCAGCAGCGTCGAACGGCTGCTGCCACGCGCCCATCCGCCTTCAGGGCGCGCCGGCGTCAGGAAAGCACGGGCGTGCAGGCTTCACCGGCGCTCCGGCATCATCCGCGGCCATGCCTGCCCCGACGCCCGTCCGAAGCTTCCCGCCTGTCGTGGCCGACGGCGCGCAGGTACTGGTGCTGGGCAGCATGCCGGGCGACGCCTCGCTGGACGCGCAGCGTTACTACGCGCATCCGCGCAATCTGTTCTGGCCGATCATGGGCGCGCTGTTCGATGCGGGGCCCGACCTCGGGTACGACCAGCGGCTGGCGCGCCTCACTGCCGCGGGTGTCGCGCTGTGGGATGTCGCCGGCGAATGCGTGCGCCCCGGCAGCCTGGACGCGCGGATCCTGCCCGGCAGCGTGGTCGCCAACGATCTGGCCGGCCTGCTGCAGGCGCAGCCCGGCATCGTTCGCATCTGCTTCAACGGCGCGACGGCGGACGCGCTGTTCCGCCGCCATGTGCTGCCGACACTGGATGCGCCGCCGGCCTGCGTTCGACTGCCTTCGACCAGTCCTGCGCACGCGGCGATGTCGTACGACGCCAAGCTCGCGGCCTGGCGGGACGGCCTGAAGATCGCGACCTGAGCGACCGCAACGGATCGTCCCGCACCGCGGTGCCGCCGGCTGCATCGCTGCTGGCATGCTGGCGCCCTGTCCGGATCGCATGCGGAGCACGCCATGACCACCTTCATCCAGCCCCGCGCCCACGACCTCGGCGGCGGCCTCGAAGTCCGCCGCGCGGTGCCGACGCTGCAGGCCCGCAGCGTGGGTCCGTTCGTCTTCGTCGACCACATGGGACCTGCGGTGTTCGAGCGCGGCGGCGGCATCGACGTGCGCCCGCATCCGCACATCGGCCTGGCCACGGTGACCTTCCTGTGGGCGGGCAGGATCCACCACGCGGACACCCTGGGCTCGTCGCAGGACATCACCGTCGGCGACGTCAACTGGATGACCGCGGGCCGCGGCATCGCCCATTCCGAGCGGACCCCGTTGACGCTGCGCGATGGCGAGCAGCCGTTGCACGGCATGCAGACCTGGGTGGCGCTGCCGAAATCGCACGAGGAAGCCGCGCCGGAATTCCATCACCACCCGGCCAGCACCCTGCCCCAGTTCCGCCGCGACGGCGCCTGGGTGCGGGTGATCGCGGGACGCGGCTTCGGCGAGGAATCGCCGGTGCGCGTCTTCGCGGACACGCTCAACGTGGCGCTGGATCTCGCACCGGATGCGGAGCTGGTCATCCCGCCCTCGCACGCCGAACGCGCGCTCTACGTGCTCGAAGGCGACGCGCAGCTCGACGGTGTCGACGTGCCATCGCGCCACCTCGCCGTGCTCGATCCGGGCGCGTCGGCGAAGCTCCGCGCGAAGACGCCGCTGAAAGCGATGCTGTTCGGCGGCGAGCCGCTCGACGGCCCGCGTCACCTGTGGTGGAACTTCGTGTCCTCGTCCAAAGAGCGGATCGAACAAGCCAAACAGGACTGGCGGGACGGCAGGTTCGGCACAGTTCCGGGCGACGACGAGTTCATCCCACTGCCCAAAAAGTGAAACTCGTCACAAAATTTACTGCGATGCAGCACGGTTGTAGGCGTATCGTCAACGTGGGGTGACACAACCACTAGGGGAATGCCATGCAAGCCACCAGATCGCTGGCGCTGATCGGCGCATTGCTGTGCGCAGGCGCAGCGCAGGCGCAATCCGCAAACGATTGTCCGCAGCTGCCGGGCGGAAGCACCGCGCACTGGGAGGTCCAGCAGGGACCGAACTTCGTGTTCTGCCGTGCGATCGAGCGCGACACCGAACGCCAAGCGTTCGCGGTCACGATCGGACGCGAGGCGACGTTCAAGCCGCGTCGGGGTGATCGCATCGGCGACCGGGTCACGATCGACGGCAGCCGGACGTACTGGCATGCGCCGCAGAACGACCTCACTGGCGCCCTCGTGCGCGAGACGCTGCTGGAACTGCCGTCCGGCGAGTACGCCCACATCATCGTGCGCGCCACCAACGAAACGCAGCTGGCCAACACCCTGCGTGACGCCGAGGCGCTGCACTTCTCCGATGTGAGGCTGGGCAGCAAGTAAGCCCGATCGCAACCGGTCGACACCCGAAGGCCCGGCAATCGCCGGGCCTTCGGCGTCAGGGGCGCGGGATCAGAACCGGCCCTGTTCGAAATCCACGAAGGCCTGCATCAGTTCCTCGCGGGTGTTCATGACGAACGGCCCGTGGCGCGCGACCGGCTCACGCAAGGGACGACCGGCGACCAGGATCAACCGCGTCTCACTGGTGCCGGCCTGCAGGCGCAGGCGCGCCCCGCCGCCAAGTACCGCGAGTTCCTGCTGCGCCAGCGGACGCGCTGCCTCGCCCTCGCCCACTTGCAGGCTGCCCTCGTAGACGTAGGCGAACGCGTTGTGGCCTTCGGGCAGCGCGTAGGTCCAGGCGGTTCCGCCCTGCAGGGTGATGTCGAGATAGACCGGATCGGTGGCGGGCTGCACGATCGGTCCGGCCACGCCATCGACCTCGCCTGCGATGATCTTCACCGACACCCCGGCCGCGGGCGTCACTACCGGCAAGCCCGCGGGCGCGAATTCCTGGTACTTCGGCGCGGTCATCTTGTCGCGCGCCGGCAGGTTGATCCACAACTGGAAGCCGCGCATGCGACCGGCTTCCTGCTCCGGCATTTCCGAATGCACGAGGCCGCGCCCGGCGGTCATCCACTGCACGCTGCCGGGCACCAGCAGGCCTTCGTTGCCGTGGTTGTCTTTGTGGCGCATCCGGCCGTCGAGCATATAGGTCACGGTTTCGAAGCCGCGATGCGGGTGCTCGGGAAAACCGGCGAGGTAATCCTCGGGCCGGTCGGTCCCGAACTCGTCGAGCATCAGGAACGGATCGAGATCGGGCAGCTGCGGCGAGCCGATCACGCGGGTGAGTTTCACGCCCGCACCATCGCTGGCGGGCATGCCGCGCACGTGGCGAATGATGCGGGCGGCGTCTGCAGTGGCGGTCATCGGGCATGCTCCTGTCGGGACTGCGTACACGATGCGGGCACCCCGGCCGGATTCCACGCGCTTGGCTGGAACGGAGGTTTCCGTGGCGCGTCGGCAAATGGGCGCGCGAGGGCGCCGGACCGTCGACGTCCTATCGCGCGCAAACGCGCGCCCACGCGACAGGCGCAGACGCGCGCCCATCGCTCGCAACGGTCCGTGCCTGCGCTTGCATACGTTCGAGGGGAGCCGCGGCCGGGGAAATGCCCCACAGCCGCGCTCCCCAGGGCGTCAGCAGCTCAGCGCGCGGTGATGCGCCAGGCGCGATGGATGCGCGGGTTGCGTTCGAAGTCCTGCGGAATCGTCGCCGGGCTGATGTCTTCGACGTGCGCGAACGCGGCGACGGCTTCGGCGTCGAGCTTGAAGCGGCGGAAGTTGTTGGAGAAATACAGCACGCCGCCCGGCGCGAGCCGCGCGACCGCGGCCTCCAACAGGCGCACGTGTTCGCGCTGGATGTCGAAGTCCTTGGCACGCGCCGAGTTCGAGAACGTCGGCGGGTCGCAGAAGATCAGATCGAACTGCGCCGTCTCTGCCTCCAGCCACTGCAGCGCATCGGCCTGGACCAGGCGATGCTTCGCGCCGCCGTAGCCGTTCGCGGCGAGGTTGTCGGCGCACCACTGCAGGTACGTGCCCGACAGGTCGACGGTGGTCGTCGTGCGCGCGCCGCCGCCAGCCGCATGCACGGTCGCGGCGCCGGTGTAGCCGAACAGGTTGAGGAAGCGCGTGTCGGCAGCTTCATCGGCGATGCGCAGACGCATCGGCCGGTGATCGAGGAACAGGCCGGTGTCGAGATAGTCGAACAGGTTCACGCGCAGGTGCACGCGGCCTTCGTCGACCAGCAGGAATTCGTGGCGCGCATCGAAGCGGCCGTACTTGCTGCCGCCCTTGCCCTTCGAACGCGTCTTGACCGCGATGCGCTCGCGCGGGATGCGGAACACGTCACGCGCGGCGGCCAGCACGTCGCCGAAACGTCGGCGTGTCACGGCTTCGGGAATCTCGGCCGGCGCGGCGTATTCCTGGATGTGCAGCCACAGCGGCGTACCTTCGGCGCTGACGTCCGCTTCGGACTGGATGTAGACGTCGATCGCGGCGGCGTATTCCGGCAGATCGGCGTCGTAGACGCGGTAGCAGGTCACGCCCTCGCGCTCGCGCCAGGTCTTGAACTTGCGCAGGTTCTTGCGCAGGCGATTGGCGACCATCGTCGCGCCTTCGCCGAGTGCGTCCGCTGTTTCGCTGACGGCGCGCTGCGGCGGCCGTACCGGATCGCAGACGATCAGGCTGCACTCGATGGCGCCGTTGAACACCTGGTACTTCTTCTTCGCGCGCAGGCCGGTGGCGTGCGCGAGTTCGGGATCGCCGCACAGCAGGCTCGCGCGCCACTCGGGCACCGCGCGTCCCAGCGCATTGCCGAGCGTGCGGTACAGCGCGGGGTCGGCGGCAAGGCGCGCGTCGTAGGGCGGATTGCAGACCGCGAGCCCGCGCTTCACCGATTCCGCCAACGCTGCGTCTTCCTGCGAGGCCGGCGGCACCGGTGCTTGTAGCGTGGCGATGTCACCGATCTGCCACTCGATCGCCTCGCGCAGGCCGGCGGCCGTGGCGTTCTCGCGCGCGGCATGGATCGCATGCGGATCGAGATCGCGGCCGAAGAACACGGCGCGCAAGCGCTGACGGCCGGTCCGTTCGCGCGAGAGCGCGTCTTCGCACAGCGTCTCCCAGTGCGCGACGTCGAACCCGCGCCAGCGGCTGGGCGCACGGCCGGCCGTCGCCGCACCGCCGTCACGCGCGAGACCGGGCGCGACATCGGCCGCCATCAGCGCACCTTCGATCAGCAGCGTGCCGCTGCCGCACATCGGATCCAGCAGCGCGCCACCTTCGGCGTAGAGCGCCGGCCATCCGCCGCGCATCAGCACTGCAGCGGCGAGGTTTTCCTTCAACGGCGCTTCGCCCTGCGCGCGGCGCCAGCCGCGACGGTGCAGCGGGCCACCGCCGAGATCGACCGACAGGATCGCGCGGCCCTTGCGCACCACGAGGCTCAGGCGCAGATCCGGCGATTCGACATCGACATCCGGACGCGCACCGGTCGCTTCGCGCAAGCCGTCCACGATCGCGTCCTTGACCCGCTGCGCGGCGTAGCGCGCGTGGGTAATCGCGCTGCCCGAGACATGCGGATCGATCGCCAGCGTCATGGTCGCGTCGAGATGTTCGGTCCAGTCGACGGCGCGCGCGCCGGCATACAGCGCGTCCTCGTCCTCGCAGGCGTAATCGGCGATGGGCCACAGCACGCGGCTGGCCAGACGCGACCACAGCACCGCGCGCTGCGCGTCATGCAGGGTGCCCTCGACATTGGCGCCGGCGGTCGTCGCTGTGGCGTGCGCGCAGCCGAGTGCGAGCAGCTCGTCGACGAGCAGATATTCGAGGCCCTTGGGGCAGCTGGCGAAAAATTTCATGGGTGTCAGGAATTCAAGGAAAGAGAGTTCAAACCCGTCATTCCCGCGAAGGCGGGAATCCAGCGACCTCGCTCCACGACGCAACCGAGCGCGGAAGCGTTCTGCGGCGCGGGAAAAGGCACTGGATTCCCGCCTTCGCGGGAATGACGTCCGGGGAGCAGCGGAACGCGTGAAACTCCGGCGCGATCAAAGTGACCGCAACAATGCCGTGAACGCATCGGCCGAAACCTCGACGTTCGCTGACAGGCGGTGATTGTCGTCGACCAGCAACAGCCGGCCGCGGCGGGCGCAGGTCCAGCCGACGACATCGGCCGCGGGAATCAGTTCGTCGTCCCAGCCGTGCACGACCGACAGCGGCACCTCGGCCGCCTGCAGCGGATGCGCGACGTCGAGGCGCACGGGCGGCGCCATCAGGAACAGGCCGGCCACCGGCACCTGCAGCGAGACATGCCCCGCGATCCACGCACCGAGGCTGGAACCGGCCAGCACCACCGGTCCGCGCGCGGCGGCATCGAGGGTCAGCCGCAGCAGACGTTCGATGCGCGCGGCGACATCCCCGAGCGGGCTGACGTCGCGCTTGCCGTCGAGATCGGTGAAGTCCGGGCGCTCGTGGCTCCAGCCCAGGCGTTCCGCGGCCTCGGCGAGCGCGGTGACCTTGGTCGCATCGGGGCCGCTTTCGAACCCGTGCGAGAGTATGCAGTGGCCGCGCGCGCTCATGCGTCCACCCACTCGACCGCGTCACCGATCTTCAGCGCGCCGCCGGTGATCACGCGCGCGCATAGGCCACCCATGCCGCGGATCGCGTTGTAGCCGCCGGGGCCGAGCGCCGCCTCCATCTTCGAACACGGATCACACGGCGCGGTGCCTTCGAGCAGCACATCGCCGACGCGGAAACGCCGCCCCTTGAGCGCGATCAACGGAATGCCCGAGACCACGAGGTTGCGGCGCAGCGTCACCGGCGTGACCTCGGCATGGCCGCTCAGCGCAGCGATCGCCGGCAGATGTTCGGCCTGGATCAGGGTCACGCCGCGCTTGCCGCTGCCGCCGGTGTAACGGTCGCCTTCGAGGCCGACGCCGGTCACCGCGACCGCGCTGTCGACGGCGCGGATCGGCACGTCACGGGCAGGCCGAAGGCCGATCCAGTCCACACGTCCGACGCGCGGAAACTGCGTCATCAGGGCGTGCAGGTCGGAGTCTGGAGGCGGATTTCTCATGTGTGAATGCTAGCATCCGGGCCATGTCCGACCCCACGTCCGCACCCCGGATCGCACTGCAACCGCTGCCCTATGTGGACCTGCTGGCGCCGCGTGCGGCGTCGGACATCACCCTGGTCGTCATCCACTGCACCGAGCTGCCCGACCTCGCCACGGCGCGTGTCTACGGCGAGCGCGTGCTCTACGACAGTGGCAACGGCGCCAGCGGTCACTGGTACATCGACCGCGACGGTCGCATCGTCGAATACGTGCCGGCGACCCGCGTCGCCCACCACGTGCGCGGCCACAACGCGCAGTCGGTCGGCATCGAACTGGTCAATACCGGCCGCTTTCCGGACTGGTACGACAGCCGCCATCAGGCGATGGACGAGGCCTATACGCCGGCGCAGATCGACGCGCTCGTCGCCCTGCTCGCGCATTTGCGCGCCACGCTGCCGAACCTGCAAGAGATCGCCGGCCACGAGGATCTGGACACCGATCGCGTCGCCGCCAGCGACGACCCGGCCCTGACCGTCGCCCGCAAGCGTGATCCCGGCCCGCTGTTCCCATGGGCGGATGTGCTGGCGCGCGTGCCGCTGACCCGAATCGGCGTCTGAACGTCCGCGTCAGGGCGTCGGCCCGGCCCCACCTATAATCGTCGGCCGGCACGCGGTTTGCGCTGCCGTCCCCACCGTGCACGGCACCCGCGATGACCCCGCCCGTTTCCGAACTGATCGATCTGCTCTCGCTCGAGCGCCTCGAAGACAACCTGTTCCGCGGCCAGAGCCGCGACATCGGCACCAAGTACGTGTTCGGTGGCCAGGTGCTGGGCCAGGCGCTGTCGGCCGCGCAGGCCACGATGACCAGCCCGCGCCCGGCGCATTCGCTGCATGCGTATTTCCTGCGCGCCGGCGATGTGGACGCGCCGATCGTCTACGACGTCGACCGCACCCGCGATGGCGGCAGCTTCTCGGTGCGCCGCGTGACCGCGATTCAGCACGGCAAGGTGATCTTCTTCTGCGCGGCGTCGTTCCAGGAGGAAGAAGCCGGCGCCGAACATCAGCTGACGATGCCGGAAGTGCCGGCGCCCGAAGACATCGCGCCGCAGGATCCGCTGCCGGCCGAAGTGCTGGCGAAATTGCCGGTGAAGGTGCAGCGCTGGCTGGACCGCAGCGGACCGTTCGAATTCCGCCACGTGTACCCACGCGACGAGTTGCATCCGCCCAAGCGTCCGCCGTTCCAGCAGATGTGGTTCCGCCTGACCGGCCCGGTCGGCGACGCGCCCGTGCTGCACCGCGCGCTGCTGGCCTACGCGTCCGATTTCCAGCTGCTGGGCACGGCGACGTTCCCGCACGGCATCAGCTATTACCAGCCGAACGTGCAGATGGCCTCGCTCGACCACGCGCTGTGGTTCCACCGCCCGTTCCGCGTCGACGACTGGCTGTTGTATTCGCTCGACAGCCCCAGCGCGCAGGGCGCGCGTGGACTGGCGCGCGGACAGATCTTCGACCGCGCCGGCCGACTGGTCGCCAGCACCGCGCAGGAAGGGATGATCCGCGTGCTGCCCGGCGACGCCGCTGCCGCGAAGGTGGTCTGAGATGCGCCAGATCTTCAGCAGCCCGCGCCTGGAAAACGTCGAACGCGTCGCCGAACTGCTGCGCGCCGACGGCATCGAGGTGCGCATCCTCAACGGCCGCTCCTACAAGGGCAGCCGCCGCAGTTCCTTCAGTTTTCGCGACAACGCCGGCGGCCCGAGGCCGTCGGTGTGGGTGATCCGATCCGACGACCAGACCCGGGCACGTGCACTGCTGCGTGACATCGGCCTGCTGCAGACCCAGCCGTCGACGCGCAGCTACCTCGGCCAGACCGACGTGGTGTTCGCCTCGGAGCGTCCGGAAGCGCGCCAGGGCATGTCGCGCGCGTCCAAGGTCCGCTACACCCTGCTGGGCGGCGCGGCGCTGGTGGTGGCGCTGACCTGGTTCACCCGCTCGGGACCGGACACCGGAGCTGCCGAGGTTGCCGCGGCACCGGCGGCGGTCGAGGAACCGCGCCTGGACATGGTGCCGCCGACCGTCGAGGCCACCGTGAACCGGATTCCGGTACCGCAGGCGCTGGCCGAAACGGTGCTGGCCGCCGAAATTGCCGGCATCGACGGCCCGGCCTGCATCGCGATCGATGGCGCAACGCCGACCGCGCCGGTGCTGGCAAGCCTGGAGGCCGCCGGCCCCGGCCTGCGCGCCGCGCCACACTGCGCTGGCGACACGCCGGCCACGTGGCTGGAGATCACCAACTACCGCACGGACGGCATGGGCACCGGCACCGTCGACGTGATCAGCGGTGATCCGGACACCGCAGACGCGCGAAACACGCGCACCCTGGACGTGGCCCGCGACGGCCGCGCCTGGAGCTTCACAGCGGCGGACTGAGGCACTATCGGCCGGCCGGTCACATCCGGCCGGCGGGACACGTCCTGTGGGTCGTGACCCGCCGAATGGACCCGAACCGATGACCGCGATCGCAACCGACGCCAGCCTGGAAGACCGCATCCACTTCGAGCTGCCTGCCGCCCGCAGCGGCGACCAGGCAGCGTATGGACGCATCGTCCACCTGAGCCAGAACGCCACGACCGCCATCGCCCTGGCGATCACCCGCGACGTGCAGGCCAGCCAGGACATCGCCCAGGAGGCCTATCTCAAGGCCTGGCAGCACCTGGGACGCCTGCAGAACACGACCAGCTTCCTGCCGTGGCTGCGCCAGATCACCCGCAACCTGGCGCGCGACCATCTGCGTGCGCGTCGCGAGCGCCTGGTCGCCGGCGAAGCCGCCGAGATCGCAATCGCACAGGCCGCCGATCCGGACGGTTGCCCGATGCAGCGGATCGTCGACGACGAGAGCGGGCGCGTCGCTGCCGACCTGATCTCCGAACTGCCCGACGAGAGCCGCGAAGTCCTGCTGCTGTACTACCGCGAGGGCGGCAATTCGAAGCAGGTCGCCGCCCTGCTCGGCCTGTCGGACGCCGCGGTGCGTAAACGTCTGTCGCGCGCACGCCGCAGCCTGCGCGAGGATCTGATGGCGCGTTTCCGGGAGTTCGCGACGGGCTCGGCGCCGGGCACGGCGTTCACCGTGCTGGTCACGGCCGGTCTGGCTGCATTCGCGAAGCCCGCGACAGCGGGTACGGTCGCAGGCGTCGCAGCCGGTGGCGCATTCGGCGCCGGTGTCGCCGGCAAGGCGGCGCTGGGGAGTGCGGGCGCACTCGGCGCCGCAGGCGTGTCGCTGGTGTTCGGCGGGCTGACGATGTGGCTGTGCCGGAAGATGGTCGCGCGGTATGCCGATACCGACGCCGAACGCGTCGCGATTCTCAAGCTCTACGACCGCTGGTTCCTGTGGGGTTCGCTGGCAGGCGGCCTGGTGGCGCTGTGTATCGGCTTCATCGCCGGCTTTCGCGGGCTGCCGGTTGGCTGGATGTCCGTCCTGCTCGTCATTGCCCTGTTTCCCTACAACTATCCGCTGCTCACCAGCATGCCGCGCCTGATGAATCCGCTGATCGCGCGGGACATCGCCCGCGACCCGAAGGGCGGCGCCCGCCGCGCACTCGGCTATCGCCTGATGTTCGGACCCAGCGGCCTGATCCTGACCAACGTCGGTCTGGTGGGTGTGCTGTTGATCTTATGGCTCAAAAGCGCCTGATCCGTGCCTCCACACGGTGTCGCGCGGACGGTTTTCCTGCGCGTACGCCGTCTGCGGATGCGTTCGCGAGAGCCCTTGCGATCCTGCGCTTCAAAGAAAAAGGCCGCGCACTGCGCGGCCTTTCCGTTGCTGTATCGCCCGCGACTCAGCGCTGCGGACGACCCGCCTGCAGCTCCTCGCGGCTGAGGAAGCCGTCGCCGTTCTCGTCCATCCAGGCGAAACGCTCGACCAGACGCGGCATCTTCTCGGCCACTTCGACCCGGCTGAGCTTGCCGTCGCCGTTGAGATCGGCCTCGCGGAACATCGTGTCGAACCGGCGCTCGCGCTCGGTGCGACGCTCGACCGCCTTCGCCTCTTGCCAGGTGCGCAGCTCGCCGCGGGTCAGATAGCCGTCGTTGTTGCGGTCGATGGCGTCGAAATTGGCGACGAGATCGAAGCCACGCCCCGCATGCGGACGCGAACCGCCCGGGCCACGACGCGCACCGTCGCCCCGTGTCGCCGGCCTGTCGGCGCCTTCGCGCGCCGGACGTTCCGCACGCTTCGCATCGCGCCGGGCTTGCATCGCGGTCTGCGCCGCCTGGGCTTCGGCGCGGCTGATGCGGCCGTCGTTGTCGGTATCGAAGCGCGCCAGCGCATCGACCGGATTGCCGCCGTGACCGCGATGGCCGCGCATGCCGTGTGCACGCTGGCGCTCGCCGGCAGGCTTGGCCGTGGTGGCGGCATCGGACGCCGCTGCACGCGTCGGCGACTGGGCCACGCTCGCGCCCGCCATCGTGAGGGTCATGGCCGCGACCAGGGCGGCGGCAAGGGTCTTCATCTGCATCGTCAGTTCCCGTTGTGTGCGGCACCGTGCCGCCTTGTGCAGGGATCAACGCGTCCACCGCACGATGCGTTGACGGGCCGCCTGCGCGGTTCAGCTGCGGGCCGGTCACGACCGGCTGTCGCGTCGCCTGCGACGGCCGACGCTATCCTGCCTGCATGCAACACAGCCCGCGCCCCGATCCCGATGCCGACATCGCCACAGACCTCCGCCTGTTCCACACCGGCGCGCATCCCTGTGGCTACTGGCCCGAACGGACCGCACGCGACCTGGTGCTGGACCCGCACGACACGCGGCTCGCACGCTTCTATCCGCAGGCCTTGCGCTGGGGCTTCCGCCGCTCCGGCGACATCGTCTACCGGCCGCACTGCGCCGGCTGCCAGGCCTGCGTGGCGGTGCGGATTCCGGTCGACGACTTCGTCCCCAACCGCACCCAGCGCCGCACGCTCGCCCGCAACGCGGACATCGAGACGCGCGTGGTCGCCGCCGAGCGCAACGAGGAACGCCTCGCGCTGTACCGGCGTTACCTCGCGTCCCGCCATCCGGGCGGTGGCATGGACGACCACGGCCCGAACGAATTCGACCAGTTCCTGATCGGCAGCTGGAACGAGGGCCGGTTGCTGGAGCTGCGCCTGCACGGACAGCTCGTCGCAGTGGCCGTGACCGATCTCACCGACGACGCGCTGTCGGCGGTCTACACCTTCTACGAGCCCGACCTCGCGTCACGCGGCCTGGGCACGCTGGCGATCCTGCAGCAGCTGGCCTGGGCGCGGCGGGCGCAACGACATCATCTGTATCTTGGCTATTGGATCGAAGGACACCGCAAGATGGATTACAAACGCAGTTACCACCCGCTCGAGGGTTTCGACGGCCGCCAGTGGCGCCGCCTGCCGGACGTCGCGCGATGACCCGCACGATGACCTGGCTTCTGCTCGCCCTCGCAGCGCTGCTGCTCGCCGCCTGCGTCCGCGTGAATCTGCAGGGCGATCCGCCGACTGCGAACGCGCCCCCTGCACCCGAGCGCGGTGCGCTGCGCATCGCCACCTACAACGCCTCGCTCAACAGCGACGAGGCTGGCGGACTGGTGCGTCGCCTGCAAGGCGATGACGACAACGCGCGCAAGGTCGCGGCCGTGCTGCAGCAGGTGCGTCCCGATATCGTGCTGATCAACGAATTCGACTATGTCGCCGACGGCAGCGCGGCTGACCTGTTCCAGCAGCGCTGGCTGGAACGTCCGCAGCCGGGCGGCGGCGCCGCGCTGCACTATCCCTATCGCTATCTCGCGCCGGTCAACACCGGCGTACAGAGCGGGCTGGATCTCGACAACAACGGCACCGTGGACGGTGAGGGACGCGACCGCGGCAACGATGCCTGGGGCTACGGCCTGCATCCCGGCCAGTACGGCATGCTGCTGCTGTCGCGCCACCCGATCGATGCCGAAGCGGCGCGCACATTCCAGTTGCTGAAATGGAGCGCGATGCCGGATGCCATGCGGCCGCGCGATCCTGCGACCGGTCGCAGCTTCCATCCCGACGCGGTGTGGGCGCAACTGCGGCTGTCGTCGAAATCCCACTGGGACGTGCCGGTGCGTACCCCGCAGGGCGTGCTGCACGTGCTGGCCTCGCATCCGACGCCGCCCGCGTTCGACGGACCCGAGCAACGCAACGTCGCGCGCAACCGCGACGAGATCCGCTTCTGGAACGCCTATCTCGCGCCATCCGGACACACCGGCTGGCTGTGCGACGACGCGGGCACCTGCGGCGGCCTCGCCGGGGATGCCCGCTTCGTGATCCTGGGCGATCTCAACAACGATCCCGTCGACGGCTCCGGCGACCACACCGCAATCGTCGAACTGCTGGAACATGCGCGCGTGCTGCGCATGGCGACGCCGCGCAGCGAGGGCGCGGTCGAAGCAGCGGAACGCGACGGCGGTGCGAACGCCGTGCATCGCGGCGCCGCCGCACACGACACCGGGCAGTTCGGGCCGCGCGTCGGCAATCTGCGCATCGATTACGTCCTGCCGTCAGTCGGCCAGCGGCCTTCGAGGAGCGGCGTGTTCTGGCCGCCGTCGACCTCGCCGCACGCGGACATCGTGGACGGCAGCGACCACCGCCTGGTCTGGGTGGACGTGCTGCGCGATTGACCGGCCGCGGCAACGGTCTCCGATGTGTCCCGGGCGATTCGGTCGAACGGGATTCGTAGGACGCAGGCTCAGCGCGCGTCGACGGTCTCGGCCAGTCCGAGCAACGCGGCGGCCACGGTCTGCCGGCGCACCGCATCGCGGTCGCCGGCGAACTGGAACAGGTGCGCGCTCGCGTAACCGCCGCGCCGCTTCCAGGCGATCCACACGGTGCCGACCGGCTTGTCCTCGCTGCCGCCACCCGGCCCTGCGATGCCGGTGACCGCCACCGCCACGCTGGCGCCCGAATTGACCAGCGCGCCGGACACCATCTCGATCGCGGTCTCGCGGCTCACTGCGCCCTGGGTTTCCAGCGTGTGCGGATTGACGCCCAGCAGCGCCTGCTTGGCCTCGTAGCTGTAGGCGGCCATGCCGCAGTCGAACCAGTCCGAACATCCGGCGACGTCGGTCACCGCCTTGGCGATCCAGCCGCCGGTGCAACTCTCGGCCGTCACCAGCCGATGGTGGGTGTCGCGCAGCAATTGGCCGGTCCGTTCGGCCAGCGTCTGCAGGGTTGCATCGGAAGGAAAATCGGCCTGGTGCATGACGGATGCCCGCGGAAGAGGCTGCCGTTGTACCGCAAATTACCGGCCCGCACTGCCCTCGCGCGGCGTCGACGCAGGAAAAAGGCGGGCCGTTTCCGGCCCGCCTGTCCCGATCATCCCTGGACGTGATGCCTCAGTAGCGCATGCGCAAGGTCATGCCGTAGGTCCGCGGCGCGCCGAGGAAGGCATTGAAGGATCCGGTCTGGATCGGTGCGTCGATCCCCACCTGCTTGTAGGTTTCGTCGGTCAGGTTCTGACCCCACACCTCCAGCATCCAGCGCTGGTCCTGGCGGCCGAAGCCGATCCGCGCATTGAGCAACGTGTAGGCGTCCTGCATCTTTTCCGGACGCAGATCCGAGCCGGTGTTGTACTCGGACATGTACTTGGCGCCAATGTTGAAGCGGCCCTGCAAGGTCGATCCGATGTCCCAGGCGTAGGTGGCCGAGGCATTGCCGGACCATTTCGGCGCGAAGCTCATCTGTCCGCCCGGCAGCAACGGCAGGTCCGGCACGATGTCGTCGCCGTACTCGGTTTCCGCATAGGTCACGCCGCCCTGCAGCATCAGGCCCGGCAGGCCGGTCTGCCACAGCACTTCGGCGTCGATGCCCTGCGAGGTCACCTTCGGAATCGAACGCACGACGAACGCCGTGCCGAGGAAGCTGTTGAGCTGGAAATCCTCATATTCCTGATAGAACAACGCCGCGTTGAACAGCAGGTTGCCTTCTGCCCAGGTGGTCTTGAGACCCAGTTCGTAGCTGTCGACGAACTCGCCCGGGAAAGAGGTGTCGTCAGTCAGCGGCGCCCACGGGCGGGGGTCGGCGGGGGTCGGACCCTGCACCCGGTCGAGATTGAAGCCACCGGCCTTATAGCCGCGGGAGGCCGACGCATAGGTCATCACGTCGTCAGACCAGTCGTAGGCCACTTTCAACGTGCCGGACCATTCCTTTTCGGTGCGCTCCTGGAACGTCGAACTCCCGTTGTGCGCGATGTTCGCCCAGGGCAGACATGTAAATGCGATCACCTGCGGCACTGCAGCCTGTACTGACGAGGCGGGCACCCCACGGGAAACCAGCGCCGCCCCGATGCGCGCGGCAGCAGCAGGATTCACCGCCCCGCTAGGCAGGAAATAGGACGCGCACGCTGGGCTTCCATCTGGATTCGAGAAATCAGACTGGAGTGTCTTTTTCTCGCGTGTGTAACGGAGTCCAAGCGTGATATCCAGGGCGTCGGTCGCCCGGAACGTATTGTTGGTGAAGATCGCCGCACTCTTGGCATTCTGCTCGTAGCGATCCTGCGCACCCACGCCCCGGAACAGACTGCCGAATGGGCGACCTGTCGCATTGGCGAGGAACAAGGGCGCATCCGGCCGCAACGCGAGCGCAGGATTGATCCTACCCAGCAGCGCAACCGACAGGTACGGCTCGTATGCATTGCCGAACTGGTACGAGTCGTTTCGCCCCAGATCCTCGTCGGAATAAAACAGGCCCACCATCCAGTCGATGCGATCGCCCGATCCGGTCAGGCGCAGTTCCTGGCTGAAGTTCTCGAACTTCACCAGCGAGTCGTCTTCATTCGGCGGGCGATACAGGATATCCGCGCCGCTGTAGTCGAAGTCGATACTGGTGATCGCTTTCCAGTCGCGGAACGCGGTGACCGACGTCAGCACCGCGTCGTTGGCCCAGGGCGTGGTCCAGTTGACCTCGGCGGAGATGCCCTTGTCCTTGAGGTCCTGCTCGGTGGTGCGGTTGGCATAGGCCAGCCGACGGTCGAGATCGACCACCGGAATGATGCCCTCGCCGCCCGGCGTCAGCCGGTCGATGATGTCGGCGGTCGGCCCGCGCTGCGTGGTCACCGAGACGCAGCAGTTCTCTTCGCGACTGGTGTAATCCGCGATGAAATTGATGTTGAGGTTCGACGTCGGCTCCAGCAGCAGCTGGCCGCGCAGCGAGTGGTAATTCTGGTCGCCGTCATCGGTTTCCACGCGCGGACCGCCCGAGGTGTCGACGTTGTCGACGCCGTCGCGCTTGCGCTTGGTCGCGTAGATGCGGAACGCGGCGTTGTCGCTCAGGGCGTCGTTGTACGAACCCGACACGCCGAGCAGCCCGTAGTTGCCGACCGTGATCTCGCCTTCCGCCGACTGCGTATAGCTGGGCCGCCGGGTGATGACGTTGATGACGCCGGCCGAGGTGTTCTTGCCGAACACCGTGCCCTGCGGCCCCTTCAGCACCTCGATGCGCTCCATCTCGCCGAGGTCGCCGAAGCCCACGCTGTTGCGCGCGCGGTAGACGCCGTCGATGACGATGCCGACCGAGGATTCCAGGCCCGGGTTGTCGCCCACCGTGCCGATGCCGCGGATGCGCGCCGTCGTCTGCGCCGCGGACTGCGTGCTGGTGACGGTGAGGCCCGGCACCAGGACCTGCATGTCCTTGATGTCGCGCACGCCGGTGTCCTGCAGCAGTTGCTCGGGCAGGACGTTGATGACGATCGGCACGTCCTGCAGCGCTTCCTCGCGCTTCTGCGCCGTGACGGTGATCCCCGACAGCGTCGTCGGCGTGTCCGGATCGGCAGGCGCCGACTGGGCGTGTGCGGGTATTACAGCCGCGGCAAGCGCGACGACGACGGCATGACTGAGCAGGCTGCGCTGCAACTGACGTGAATCCATGTTGTCCCCCGAATGCGTGTGGTTTTCCCGAAAAACCGACGCCCGACGGCATTGCGCCATCGGGAAGCCCCGCCGTTCCGGTCGCGCGTGGGGGACATGACCGGAACGTCCGACAATTGCTTGTCTTGGCGGCACGCTAGCACACTTCCGGACGCCCGCGTATGGGCTTCGGGACGATGTTCCGGACGGCGTTCCGGGCAGCGTCCGCGCCCCGGAAAACGCCCGTTTCAGGCAGAATGTCGGGCCGGCCACACGAGTGATTTGATGTCCGCGCCCCAGCACACGCCGTTGATGCAGCAGTTCTTCGCCGCCAAGGCCGATCACCCCGATGTGCTGCTGTTCTTTCGCATGGGCGACTTCTACGAGCTGTTCTACGACGACGCCCGCAAGGCGGCGCGTCTGCTCGACATCACCCTGACCCAGCGCGGCAATTCGGCCGGCGCGCCGATCCCGATGGCCGGCGTGCCGCACCACGCCGCCGAGGGCTATCTGGCACGGCTGGTGGCACTCGGCGAGTCGGTTGCGATCTGCGAGCAGATCGGGGACCCGGCCGCGAGCAAGGGCCTGGTCGAACGCAAGGTGGTGCGCGTCGTCACGCCCGGCACGGTGACCGACGAAGCGCTGCTGCAGGAACGTCGCGACACCCTGCTGATGGCCGTGTCGCGGCATCGCAACGGCCAGTACGGACTGGCCTGGGCGGATCTCGCCGGCGGCCGTTTCCTGGTCTGCGAGTGCGCCAATGAGGACACGCTGGAGGCCGAGATCTCCCGCCTCGATCCGGCCGAACTGCTGGTGCCCGACGAGGACGGCTGGCCGGGTTTTCTGTCCGAGCGCACCGGTGCGCGCCGTCGCCCGCCGTGGTTGTTCGATGCGGATTCCGGTCGCCGCCAGCTGCTGCACTTCTTCGGCCTGCACGATCTCACCGGCTTCGGCATCGAGGACCTGCCGCTGGCGGTCGCCGCGGCCGGCGCACTGCTCGGCTATGTCGAGGAAACCCAGAAACAGCGTCTGCCGCATCTGACCTCGATCAGCGTGGAAAGCGGCGACGGCGCGATCGCGATGAACGCGGCGACGCGGCGCCATCTCGAACTCGACACCCGCGTCGACGGCGACACCCGCAACACCCTGCTCGGCGTGCTCGATTCCACGGTCACGCCGATGGGCGGCCGTCTGCTGCGCCGCTGGCTGCACAGGCCGCTGCGCGACCGCGCCGTGCTCGATGCCCGCCTGCATGCGGTGCAGACCCTGATCGATGCCGGCAGCGACGTCGACCTGCGCGAGCGCTTCCGCGCGCTCGGCGATCTGGAGCGGGTGCTGACCCGCATCGCATTGCGTTCCGCGCGCCCGCGCGACCTGTCCACGCTGCGCGACGGCCTCGCGCTGTTGCCGGATCTGCGCAGCGTGCTGGGCGCACTCGATTCCCCGCGGCTGCAGGCGCTGCACGACGGACTGGGCGAACACGCGGCCGAAGCGCATCTGTTGGCCAGCGCGCTGGTCGAACAGCCGCCGGTGCTCGCACGCGACGGCGGCGTGTTCGCCGATGCGCACGATGCCGAGCTCGCAGAACTGCGCCAGCTCAGCCAGCACGCCGACCAGTTCCTCGTCGATCTGGAAACCCGCGAACGCGAGGCCAGCGGCATCGCCACGCTGAAGGTCGGCTACAACCGGGTGCACGGCTATTACATCGAGATTTCCAAAGCGCATGCAGGCAAGGCGCCGACGCACTACACGCGCCGGCAGACGCTGACCAACGCCGAGCGCTACATCACCGAAGAACTGAAGTCCTTCGAGGACAAGGTGCTGTCGGCACGCGAACGTTCGCTCGCGCGCGAGCGGCTGCTCTACGAACAGTTGCTCGACACCCTGGGCGAACGTCTGGAATCGCTGAAGCAGTGCGCAGGTGCGCTGAGCGAACTCGACGTCCTGGCCTGTTTCGGTGAGCGCGCGCAGAGCCTGGACTGGGCGCGCCCGCAGCTGACGGACGCGCCCGGCGTGTGCATCGAACGCGGCCGGCATCCGGTGGTCGAGGCGGTGCGCAAGGCACCGTTCGAACCCAACGATCTGCTGCTGGGCGATGGCGACGAGTTCCGTGCCCGCCGCATGCTGGTGATCACCGGTCCCAACATGGGCGGCAAGAGCACCTACATGCGCCAGAACGCGCTGATCGTGCTGCTCGCGCACATCGGCAGCTTCGTGCCGGCCTCGCGCGCTGTGCTCGGTCCGATCGACCGTATCCTCACCCGCATCGGCGCCGGCGACGATCTGGCGAAGGGCCAGTCGACCTTCATGGTCGAGATGGCGGAGACCAGCTACATCCTGCATCACGCGACGGACTGCTCGCTGGTGCTGATGGACGAGATCGGCCGCGGCACGTCGACCTACGACGGTCTCGCACTGGCCGATGCGTGCGCGCGGCATCTCGCGTCCGCCAACCGCAGCTACACGCTGTTCGCCACGCATTACTTCGAACTGACCGCATTGGCGCAGCCGGGCAGCGGCATCGCCAATGTGCATCTCGACGCGGTGGAACATCGCGACAAGAGCGGCAGCGAAACACTGGTGTTCATGCACGCGGTCAAGGACGGCCCCGCGGACCGCAGCTTCGGCCTGCAGGTCGCGGCGCTGGCCGGCCTGCCGAAGCAGGTCGTCCGCGACGCGCGCGCACGGCTGGCGGAACTGGAACAGCGGCGGCACGACAGTCCGTCGTCCGCGCCGATGTCGGCGGCCTCGCTCGAGTCGCCGCAGCAGATCGGCCTGTTCGCGCCCGCATCCGCCGCACTGGAAGCACTGGCGGGACTGGATCCGGACGAACTGACGCCCAAGCAGGCACTGGAAGCGCTCTATCGGGTGCGCGCGTTGCTTTGAGTGTTGCCGCGACGACGCGTCGCTCTTTTTTGTGCAGGACGCGCGCAGTTTGAAACAGCGTCATCCCCGCGCAGGCGGGGATCCAGGGACGTGGCTTCAACGGCGCAGAACACCGTCGCATCCGATCCGCTGGACGCAAGGCTGCGACCGGCTTTTGAGAGACTTCGACTCTCCCGATCGACGTCCATGGATCCCCGCCTGCGCGGGGATGACGACCGTTGGGTTGCGCGTGCGGTCGCAGTGGTCCGTCGTGCGTGTTCGATCCAAGAGCGTGACGCCGTCCTCCAGCTTCAGCGGAGTTCCGACGGTCCGGATTGATGTCCTTGAATTCCCGCCTGAGCGGGAATGACGACCGTTGGGTTGCGCGTTCGGGCGCAGTGATACGTCGCGCGTGTTCGCTCCACGGGTGTGGCGCCGTCATCCAGCTACAGCGAGGTGATGACGCTCTGGATTGACGTCCATGGATCCCCGCCTGCGCGGGGATGGCGACTGTTGAAATTGCGAGTTCGGTCGCAGTGGCATATCGCACGTGTTCGATCCACGAGCGTGACACTGTCATCCAGCTTCAGCGGAGTTCCGACGGTCCGGATTGAAATCCTTGGTTTTCCGCTTGGGCGGGAATGACGGCATCCAACTTCCTCGCACGGCCGGAGATGGCACGTCGCGCCTGTCGGTCCACATGCATGAATCTGCGTATCCAACTTCTGGACCTCTGATCGTCCGGACGAAGGTTCGGGAATCCCGTCTGCCCGGCTGACGACCTCAGGCTGTTTGCGCACTGGTGTGACACGCCGACACGTTCGGCATGTCCACAGCGCTATTTCGATAGCCGCCCCCTATCGGATAGACGCGAACAATCGATTTCCCTCCCGGCAACCCGCGCACCTACCCTGAATGCTCGCGACGGGAGGCCGCCAGCCATATGCCAGCGCATCGCTTTCTGCCGACGGCGGCCTTGTCATTGCGCGCCGGCCGAATCCCACGCGGACTGATCCGCAGGTGCGCCGGTGTATGTACGCCATCTGTCATCCGTTGTTCGCAAACTCGATCCTCGATGTGCCGACGTCACTGCGCGGCGCGCCATCGTCCAGACACCACACGGGAGAACGCCAGCCATGTCCACTGACGCCAAGTGCCCCTTCCACCAGACCGCCGGCGGCGGCACCAGCAACCGCGACTGGTGGCCGAACCAGCTGCGTCTGGATCTGCTCCACCAGCATTCCGCGAAGTCCGACCCGATGGGCGGAGACTTCGATTACGCCGCCGAATTCGCCAAGCTCGACTACGACGGCCTCAAGCGCGATCTCGCCGCGCTGATGACCGATTCGCAGGACTGGTGGCCGGCTGACTTCGGCCATTACGGCGGCCTGTTCGTGCGCATGGCCTGGCACAGCGCCGGCACCTATCGCATCGGTGACGGGCGCGGCGGTGGCGGTCGGGGACAGCAGCGCTTCGCGCCGCTCAACAGCTGGCCGGACAACGTCAGCCTCGACAAGGCGCGTCGCCTGCTGTGGCCGATCAAGCAGAAGTACGGCCGCGCGATTTCGTGGGCGGACCTGATGATCCTCACCGGCAACGTCGCGCTGGAGACCATGGGCTTCAAGACCTTCGGCTTCGCCGGTGGCCGCGACGACACCTGGGAGCCGGACCTCGACGTGTACTGGGGCCGCGAGACCACGTGGCTCGGCGGCGATGTGCGTTATGCGCACGGCTCGCACGGCGTGCCGAAGGATGGCGACGACGGCGTGCTGGTGTCGGATGACGATGCCGACGGCGACGTGCATTCGCGCAAGCTCGAGAACCCGCTCGCCGCGGTGCAGATGGGTCTGATCTACGTGAATCCGGAAGGTCCCGACGGCAATCCCGATCCGCTGCTCGCCGCCGCGGATATCCGCGACACCTTCGGCCGCATGGCGATGGACGACGAGGAAACCGTCGCGCTGATCGCCGGTGGCCACAGCTTCGGCAAGACCCACGGCGCGGCGCCGTCCGAACACGTCGGCGAAGAGCCGGAAGCGCACACGCTCGAAGCCCAAGGCTTCGGGTGGCACAACAGCTTCGGCAGCGGCAAGGGCGCCGACACCATCACCAGCGGCCTCGAAGTCACGTGGACGAAGACGCCGGCGCAATGGAGCAACGATTTCTTCGAACACCTGTTCGGTTTCGAATGGGAGCTGTCGAAGAGTCCGGCCGGCGCACAGCAGTGGGTGGCGAAGAACGCGGAGGCGACGATTCCGCACGCCTACGACGCGTCGAAGAAGCAGCTGCCGACGATGCTGACGACCGATCTCGCGTTGCGCTTCGATCCGGCCTACGAGCAGATCTCGCGCCGCTTCCTCGAAAACCCGGACCAGTTCGCCGACGCGTTCGCGCGTGCGTGGTTCAAGCTCACCCATCGCGACATGGGTCCCCGTGCGCGCTACCTCGGCCCTGAAGTGCCGGACGAAGTACTGATCTGGCAGGACCCGGTGCCGGCGGTCGAACACACGTTGATCGACGATGCCGATGTCGCCTCGCTGAAGCAGGCGATCCTCGCCAGCGGCCTGTCGGTTTCCGAACTGGTGTCGACCGCATGGGCGTCGGCGTCGACGTTCCGCGGTGGCGACAAACGCGGCGGCGCGAACGGCGCGCGCATCCGGCTTGCGCCGCAGAAGGACTGGGCGGTCAACAATCCGCCGCAGCTGGCGAAGGTGCTCGCCGCGCTCGAACAGGTGCAGGCCGACTTCAACGGCAAGGGCGCGGGCGGCAAGCAGGTGTCACTGGCCGATCTGATCGTGCTCGGCGGCGCGGCGGCGGTCGAGAAGGCCGCGCAGGACGCCGGGGTGTCGGTGAGCGTGCCGTTCTCGCCCGGTCGCAGCGATGCCTCGCAGGAACAGACCGATGTCGAATCCTTCGACGCGCTGGAGCCCTGGGCCGACGGTTTCCGCAATTACGCCAAGGGCCATTCAGTGGTGCCGCTGGAGCACCTGCTGATCGACCGTGCGCAGCTGCTGACGCTGACCGCGCCGGAGACGACCGTGCTGGTCGGTGGTCTGCGCGTGCTCGGTGCGAACCACGATGGCAGCCCGCACGGCGTGCTGACCGATCGCCCGGGCGTACTGTCGAACGATTTCTTCCGTCATCTGCTCGACATGGGCACCGAATGGGCGCCGTCGGGCCGCACGACGTTCGAAGGGCGCGCGCGCGGCACCGGCGCGAAGAGGTGGAGCGGCACCCGCGTCGATCTCGTGTTCGGTTCGAACGCGATCCTGCGCGCACTGGCCGAGGTCTACGCCAGCGACGACGCCAAGGAGAAATTTGTGCGGGACTTCGTCGCCGCGTGGGCGAAGGTCATGGACCTGGATCGCTACGACCTGCGCTGATCACTGCGCGATATCGCCCTCGGGCGATGGTGAGACCGGACGCCGATGCTCCACGCATCGGCGTCTTTGTTTCCGACGACATGCCCGCATCCGTGGGAGCGCGCTCGCGCGCGAAGACACGCTGCCGGGATCTCACCGTCGCGCGCGCGCTCCCACGGAAACGTCGGATGGGGAAAGCCCAGCGCAATCCATCGCACGCCTGCGTCGAGACGTGCGTCGACGCGACGCGGCGCGTGAGGCACGCGTTCTGCGTGCCGCTGCGGACGGATCGTGTGATGGATTTCGCTACGCGCGACCCGGCCTACGGAGCGGTCCTCGCGCACGCAGACCCCATCGCGCGTGATCCGTCCGCACATGTCGTCCTACACTCGACGGCCCGATCCGTCACAGATCCGACGACCGATGCATTTCGATCAACGCAGGCGCCGCTTGCTGCAGGCCGGCGCGCTCGCCACACTTGCGAGCACCCTGCCCGGCTTCGCTCGCACGCCGAATCTCGATGCGACGACGACCGCAGAAGACGCGACAGCCGGCCTCGACCTGCGTGGCCGGACCATCGTCGTCACTGGCTGCACGTCCGGTATCGGCCAGGAAACCATGCGTGTGCTCGCGCTGCGCGGCGGGCACGTGATCGGCACCGCGCGGTCGCAGGCGAGCGGCGAAGCCGCCTGCGCCGCCGTCGTTGGTCGCGCAACGCCGGTGGTGCTGGATCTCGCCGATTTCGATTCGGTCGCCGCCGCGAGCGACACGATCCGCGCGCTCGACGTGCCGGTCGATGCGCTGGTCTGCAATGCCGGCGTGGTGCTCGACGATCTGGAGCAGGTCCGCGGCATCGAAAAGACCTTCGTCGTGAACCATCTCGGCCACTACCTGCTGGTACGGCGTCTGCTCGATCGCGTCACCGCCGCGCCGCAGGGACGCGTGGTCGTGCTCGGCAGCGGCGACGAACGCAATGCGCCGCCGGGCGGCATCCAGTTCGATGACCTCTCCGGCGCGGGCTGGGACGCACGCTACGCGCACTCCAAACTGGCGAACGGCCTGTTCTCGCTGGAACTGTCGCGGCGTCTGGCGGGCACACGGACCACGTCCAACTGCGTGTCGCCCGGCCACACGCGCAGCAACATCCTGCGCAACGTCGGCAACCGCTACCGCGACGACGCGCGCAGCGTGCAACAGGGCGCGGCAACGCCGTGCTGGCTGGCGGCGTCGCCTGCGGCGTCCGGCATCAACGGCGCGTTCTATCGGGATTTCGCACCGGCGCCTCAGAGCGACGCGCAGCGCGATACGGCGATCGCCGCGCGGCTGTGGGATGTGTCCGAAACACTCGTCGAGGACTGGTTGACCGGTTGATCGGTCAGTCGGGGACGTCCCGGCTTCAATGCCCCCAAAAAACGGAGGCCGCGCGTCGCCTCCCGGCACTGCTGCGGCAGCGAACCGCGCCTGCGTTCGCGTGATTCCGGTTGGGACGTATCGCGCACCTGACGCTCCACGTCGGCACACCATCCCCGGAGACGGATAGCCCACGTCCACCCAACGTGCCCGCTGACCTGCACATGCACCGAGCCCGCTCACGCTCGCGAACCCCAGCGTCGCAGGCATCCGCACGACAGCGCGCCTGCCCTTCCCTGTGGACCGGCACAGCTCGCCGCAATCGGGCGCGTCAGCCCTGACGGTCGCCAGCACGACGATGCGTCGGATCAGAGCGCGTCGATATCGCCGAGTGCGCGGATCAGTTTCCGCGCGCGCTTGTCGGGCTTGTGCTCGGGCGCCTGATAGCCTGCGCGCGCCGCGCGCAGCTCCGCCAGACGCGTTTCGCGGGCCTGACGCGATGCCTCGGATTCGGCATACAGCGTCCGCGCGACCGCAGCCGGCCCGCGGCTGTCCGACAGTCCCTGCACGGTGACCTCGAAGAATTCCTCGGCGCGCGCGATGCGCAGCGCATTGCCCAGCCGCACCGCACGCGCCGGTTTCGCGCGCTGGCCGTCGACATCCACCTTGCCGGTCTCGATCGCCTGCTTGGCCAGCGCACGGGTCTTGAAGAAGCGTGCGGCCCACAGCCAGAGATCGAGGCGCACGCTGTCGGGAGAGTCGGTCATGGCGTTCTGGGCGGATCGCCCGCCGGCAGCTCGAGCGCCGCGCGGAATCCATCGGAAGAGGTGTCGAGTACGAGACGCCCATCGTAGCTGCTGGCGATACTGTCGACGATCGACAGGCCGAGGCCATGACCGGGCACACGGGTGTCCATGCGCGCTCCACGCTCCAGTGCCGTCGCCAGCAGTTCGGGCGGCATGCCGGGGCCGTCGTCCGCCACGACCAGCCGCAAGCGGCGTCCTTCGCGAACGCCCTGGATGCGCACTGCCGTCCGCGCCCACTTCACCGCGTTGTCGACCAGATTGCCGAGCATTTCCTCGAGGTCCTCGCGCGCGCCTGCGAACACCAGCCCGTCCGGTACGTCGTGGTGCAGGCGCACGTCCGGACCGGAGGTGCGTTCGAACAGGGCGCACAGCGCCGCGACCACCGGGGCGACCGGTGTGCGCTGACGGCCATCGGTTGCGAATCCACCCGCCAGCCGCCGTTCGATTTCAGCGCGCATCCGCGCCACCTGGGCCTGCACCACGGCAGGCAAGCCGGGGCCTGGCTGCTGCGCGTCGGCCGACAGTACGGCCAGCGGCGTCTTCAAGGCATGCGCGAGATCGTCTGCCGCGTGCCGCGCGCGCGCAACGCGACGACCGTGTTCGTCGAGCAGATCGTCGATCTGCTGCGCCAGCGGCGCGGCTTCGGCCGGCCAGCGGTCGCTGCCGAAGCGGATGTCGTCGCCATCGCGCACCCGCGCAAGCGTCCGGCGCATGCGCCGCAAGGGGCGCAACCCCCACTCCACCTGCCAGGCCAGCAGGGCCAGCAACAGCGCGGCTGCCGCCGCGAACGCCAGCATCGCGATGCGGCGGAACTCGCGCGTCTCGGCGATCACATCGCTGCGGTCGCCGGCGACGATCACAGGCACGGGCGCATCGACGCCCGGCAGCCGAAGTTGCTGCACGCGGACCCGCAGCAGCTGTCCGCGCGGGCCGACGGTGTCGTCCCATGTCGCGGGCCCGATCCGCGGCGGCGCATCGACCGCGAGATCGCCGTCCCACAGCGAGCGCGCCTGCATGCTGCCGTCGCCCGTGCCCACGCGCCAGTACCAGCCGGAGAACACACGCGCGTAGCGCTCGTCGGCGGGCACGCGCCGCATCTGCCAGCCGCCGTCGGCGCGCGCTTCCACCAGTGCTGCCAGCGTGGCGAAATCGTCATCGAGACGCCGGTCGAGCGCGCGTTGGCCGGAGCGCTCGAACAGGGCACCCAGCACCACGCCCGCGACCAGGGTCGCGATCGCCACACCCGCGGCGCCGGCCAGCCACAGCCGCCAGCGCAGCGACATCGCGCGCATGCCGCTCATCCCGCGTCCGCGAGCCGGAAGCCCTGCCCGCGCACGGTCTGCAACAGGGCGACACCGAGCTTGCGACGGATCCGGCCGATCAGCACGTCCAGCACGTTCGAATCGGGGTCGTAGCCGTTGTCGTAGACGTGCTCGCCGAGTTCGGCGCGACTGACCACGCGATCCACGTGGTGCATCAGATAGGCGAGGATCCGGTACTCCTGCGCGGTCAGTGCCAGCGGGTCGCCATCGAGTGCGAAGCGGCCGGCGTGCGCATCGAGTTCCAGCGGCCCGCAACGCAGGCGCGGTGACGCGTGACCCGCGCTCCGGCGGATCAGCGCGTGCAGGCGCAGCACCAGTTCCTCGATCTGGAAGGGTTTGGTGAGATAGTCGTCGGCGCCGGCGTTGAACCCGGCCAGCTTGTCGTGCCAGCGGCTGCGCGCGGTGAGCACCAGCACCGGCAAGGTATGCCCGGCCTCACGCCAGCGATGCAACACCGACACGCCATCGAGCCCCGGCAGGCCGAGATCGAGGACGGCGGCGTCGTAGGCTTCGGTCTGGCCGCGGAACTCGGCCTCGATACCGTCGGCCACACGGTCCACGGCCAAGCCGGCGGCGGCCAGCGCGGCGGCCACGCGATCGGCCAGTTCGGCGTCGTCTTCGGCCAGCAGGATCCGCATCAGTCGTCGATCTCGACCTTGAGCAGTCGCCCGTCGCGCGCATCGTAAGTCAGTTCGACGACGCGGCCATCGGCCATCAGGATCTCGATTTCGTATTCGTCGTCATCGTCGTCCAGCTCCACCTCGACGACGCGACCCGGATAGCGACGCTCGGCGTCGGTGATCAACGATTCCAGCCGTACGAACTCGCCGCTGCGCACACCTTCGCGGGCGTAGTCGGCGCCGCGGCGCGTGTCCTGCGCGCCGGCCGGCATCAGCAACACGGGGGGCGCGAGCAGCAGGCCGGCAGCGGCGATGACAGGGAGGAGAAACGGACGCATGACGCCAGTGTCGCCGCCGGCATTAACCGGATCGTGAACGCACCGATCAGAACCCGGTTAGACGTGATCGGGACACTGGCCCTCAACCGGTTGCGAACCGGTCTTCCCACATCCCAAGAGGACATCCCATGAAGCGTCTCGTCATCGCCGGCCTGCTCGCCGCCACCGGCCTCACTTTCGCCATTTCCGGCGCCGTCGCACAGGACGAGGTCCGCGACGGACGCGACGATGCCGTGCACGCGGCGGCCGCAGCCAAGGCGGACCCGCGTGCCCGTGCCAACAGCGCATCGCTCGATGCCATCCTCGCCGATGCGCAGCGCCGCTACCCGGGTCGCGTCATCGATGTGGCCTACGACGATAGCGAATACGACATCGACATCCGCCAGACCGATGGCCGCATCGTCGAGCTGGAATATTCGGCGCGCACCGGCCGTCTGCTCGAGACCGACTACGACTGAGTCGCCAACGCGACGCGACGTCGCGGATGCAGGGCGCCGGATGCGGATCCGGCGCCCTTTTTTTTGGGGCCTCGACAGCTCGCGGCGATGCAGCGCGATCTTGCGCGTGTACGTCGCTGCCGGTCGCTCGCGCACGCGCAGGCGCAGGTGTCCGGCCGCACGCAGCGCGCGCGCCTGTATCTGGAAGGTCACAGCGGCCGTGTCGTGCGGATCAGTGCACTCGCCGGCTCGCCAGCTTCTCCAACTGGTATCGAAGGCATTCGCGCATGCCGCGGTACGGGATACGGCGCACGGATCGGCTGATGCGCAGGCGCATCGGCGGGCATGTACCTGCGCAAGAAGAGAAGTGCCGACACGTGGACATCTTCCGCGCGGCTTGCCTGCTCGGGCACGCGCGTTGCGCGCTCCGGACACCGCGTCCGGCCTTACGCATGCCGACGCACGAGGGATTCGGCGACGTCGTCGAGTCACGCGCAGGCGGCGCATGCAGACAGGCAACCGCACGGCGATTCGCCCCAAACGCAAACGGCCGCCTTGCGGCGGCCGTCGTGCGACGTTGGAGCGGGCCGGACTTACTCGGCGGCCGGCGCCTTGTCGGCCTGCGCCTGCGCAGCCTTCGCGGCGGCGGCAGCGGCTTCGTCGGCGCGGGCCTTCTCGTTCTTGGCCTTCGCACCCGCCGACAGGTCTTCCTTGATGCGCGCCTTCTTGCCTTCCAGGCCACGCAGGTAGTAGAGCTTGCCGGCGCGCACAGCACCGCGGCGCTTGACCTGCAGCGAATCGATGATCGCGCTGTGGGTCTGGAACACGCGCTCGACACCGAAACCGTGCGAGATCTTGCGGACGGTGAACGCGGAGTTCAGACCGGCATTCTTCTTGGCAATGACCACGCCTTCGTAAGCCTGCACGCGCTCACGATTGCCTTCCTTGACCTTGACGTTGACGACAACGGTGTCGCCAGGGCCAAACTCGGGAAGCTCACGCGAGCTCTGGGCGCTTTCGAATTCCTGCAGCAGGGTGTTCAGGGAGGGCTTGTTGGTCATGGTCTTTGCCTGTTGGTGTCGTTATAGGCGTGGTGCACGTGGACGCACGCTCTGGCTCGGCGAGCTCTTTGGCTCGGGTGAAACGGGTTAGCCGTGCATTATAGACGGGGTCGCACGGCGAATGCCAGCACCCCGGCGGGCGGGATCAGCCGCCTGATCCGCCGGTCGCATCCCCGCCCTGCCCGGCCCGCCAGGCCGCCAGCAGGCGGCGATCGGCCTTGCCGAGCGCGGCCTCGTCGATCAGCTCAGGACGTCGCTCCAGCGTGCGGACCAGCGACTGCTGGCGCCGCCACTTGGCGATCTCGGCGTGGTTGCCCGACAGCAGCACGTCCGGCACCCGGCCCATTTCATGTTCGACGGGACGCGTGTAATGCGGGCAATCGAGCAGGCCATCGCCTTCGAAACTGTCCTGGACCGCGGACTCCGCATCGCCGAGCGCGCCGTCCTGCAATCTGGCGACGGCGTCCACAACGACTGCCGCGGCCAGTTCGCCACCCGACAGCACGTAATCGCCGATCGACAGCTCCTCGTCGATCTCGGCCTGCAGCAGTCGCTCGTCGACACCTTCGTAGCGGCCGCACAGCAGCAACAGCCGCGGCAGTGCCGCGAGTTCGCGCACCTTGGCCTGGGTCAGCGGACGCCCCTGCGGACTCATGTAGATCACGCGCACCGGCGCCGGATCGACCGCACGTGCAGCGTCTAGGGCCGCTCGCAACGGCTCGATCAGCATCACCATGCCGGGGCCGCCACCGAAGGGGCGATCGTCGACACGGCGGTAATTGCCTTCGGCGTAATCGCGCGGATTCCAGCCCTGCATCGTCAGCAGCCCGCGCTCACGCGCACGACCGACCACGCCGACGGCTGCGGCCTGGTCGATGAAATCGGGAAACAGACTGACGACGTCGATGCGCAAAGGGCGGTGATCGGTGATTGGTGATTGGTGACTCGGTGGGTTTTCCGGCGTCATGGCCCGCTGTTCCCAATCACGAATGACGAATCACGAATGACAGCTCTTCAAAACTCCGGATCCCAGTCGACCGTCACCGTCGCCGTGTCGAAATCGATCGACACGATGTAGTCCGGCACGACGAAGGGCACCATGCGCTCGCGATCGCCTTGCGCGACCAGCACGTCGTTGGCGCCGGTCGAGAACAGATGCGAGACGACGCCGAAATCGACGCCTTCGACGTTGCGCACGCGCAGGCCTTCGAGGTCGACCCAGTAGTACTCGCCGGGCCTGGGCGGCGGCAGCGCCTCTCGCGGCACGAAGACTTCGAGTCCACGCGTCGCTTCGGCACCGTCACGATCCTCGACGCCGGGCAGCGTCGCGACGACGCCCTTGGGCGTCTCGCGACCCTTCGCGCCTTCGCACTCGCGCTCGATGCCGCGCGCGTCGCGCAGCACCCAGGGCTGATAGCGGAAGATCGCGCTGCGCGGCTCGGTGAAGGATTCGAGTTTCACTTCGCCACGCACGCCGAACGCGCCATGGACCTTGCCCACCTGGATCATGCGGCGGGGAGGTTGGCGCGTCGGGTCATTCATATCGAAAACGGCCGCGCCCGGAGGCGCGGCCCATGGATCAGGCAGCAGCGGCGGCCGCAGCCTTGCCCGCGTCCTTGTACAGGCCGCGGACCTTGTCGGTCATCTGCGCGCCCTTGGACACCCAATGGTCGACGCGCGCGGTGTCGAGGACGACGCGCTGCTCGCCACCGGTCGCGACGGGGTTGTAGTAACCCACGCGCTCGATGTTGCGGCCGTCGCGCGCGCTGCGCGAGTCGGTCACGATGATGTGGTAGAACGGACGCTTCTTGGCGCCACCGCGCGTCAGACGAATCTTGACCATTTGCTTTGCTTCCTGTGTTGCCCAGTCGCCAGAGTGGCGAGGTAAGCCGGCGATTATAACGGGAATTTCCCGGGCGGGTGCAAGCCCTGCCCCCGCTCGCAGCGCTCAGGCCACCGGCACCCGCGGCTGGGTGTCCAGCGCACGGGCCAGCAGCGCCGGCAGACCCGCCCCCTGCCCGAGCAGGCGACCGTCGACCGATCCGATCAACCGTTGCCCCCGCGCGTTGCAGGCGAATGCGGCTGTGCCCGCGTCGAACTCGCTCAGCATCACCGGGCGGGTGACCTGCTCGATGCCCAGCGCATCCAGCCCCGCCTGCAGCAGCCGCTCCTGGGTCCCGCGCAGCGCGTCGGCCCGGGGCCAGACCAACGTTGCGCCGTCCCACAGCCCGACATTCCAGACCGAGCCTTCGATGACCAAGCCGTCCGGGTCGACGAACAACGCGTCGTCATCGCCCATCCGCCGGGCCAGGCGCTGGTGCTGGAACAGCGGAAACGTGCCCACGTGCTTGAGCGCCGCGGTATCGCGCTGGAACACGAAGCTGCGCAGACGCAACGGCGCAGGCTCCGGATCCGCGGGCGGGGCGATCGACACCAGCACGTCCAGCCCCGACGCGCCGCCCGCCGCGCCTGGTACCACGGTGATGCGCACCGTCGCGTCCTGCGCGGCAGTCCCGATCACGGCAGCCGCGACTGCCCGACGCACGCGCTCGGGATCCAGACCGGTGTCGAACAAGGCCCGCGAGGCCTCGTCCAGGCGTTGCAGATGCAGCGCGAAGCCGCGGACCGCGCGTTCGCGCAGCTGGAAGGTCGTGAAGTGTCCATCGTTGCGCAGCGCCGGGCCGGTCAGGTCCTCGACCGTGGCCGGACGGCCGTTGCAGTAGACGACGGTCCCCGTCACAGCAGGGCCCTGGCGTCGGACCACCAGCGCTCGACAAGCGCGCCAGCGGGCTCTGCCCGTGCCTGCCACGCGGATTGCCCAGCCCAGGCCTGCAGCCCGGCCAAGGTGTCGGTGCGGGTCGCTGCCTGACGCATCGGCGCGGTGAGCCCGCGTTGCACCGGATACGGCTGCGGCGCAGGCGCGTCGCCGGCGGCCGCGGCGCGCACGTAGCCGGTCGCGATCGCACGGCCCAGGCGTCCGGAGAACGCGCGCGTCGGCCAGGTGTCTTCGGGTTCGGTGGTCGCCAATGCGGTTGCCCAGGCCGGCGCGATGGCCGCCTCGGGCGTGCGCAGGAATGCAGTGCCGATCTGCACCGCGCTGGCGCCCAGTGTCAGCGCGGCCGCGATTCCGCGCCCGTCGGCGATGCCGCCCGCGGCGATGACCGGAATCGAGACCGCATCGGCCAGCCGCGGCAGCAGTGCGAACAGGCCGGTCGCCTGCTGTTCTGCTTTCCCGGCATCGAATGCGCCGCGGTGTCCGCCGGCTTCGAATCCCTGGGCGACGATCGCGTCCGCGCCGGCGGCTTCAGCCGCCTGGGCTTCTTCGCGTGTGGTCGCACAGGCGAACCACGCGATCCCGGCACTTTTGAGCGCGGCAACGAACGCATCGGAAAACACGCCCATGATCGAGGACGCCACCGCCGGCTTCGCGGCGAGCAGCGCCGCACATTGCGCATCGAAATCGGCCGGGGTCGCATCCCCGGCATCCGGGGGCACCACCGGCCCCCACTGCGCCAGGAACGCGCGCGTCGCGGCCTCGCCCGCCGCATCGCGTGCCGGCGCGGGATCCGGAATCCAGAGATTGATCTGCGCGGGCCCGGCGGACATTGCGCGAAAATCACGCATCCACGTACCGATGTCATCGGGCTGCGACAGCACCGCGCCCATCGCGCCCATGCCCCCGGCCGCGGCCACTGCGGCCGACAGCGGAACCGGACAGGCGCCGGCCATCGGACCGAGCAGCACCGGCACGCGCAGGCCGAAGCGCCCGCAGAACGCGTCGGCCCGCTGGCGCGCCGGACGGCTCATCGGATCAGCGGAACGGCATGCGGCCCATGCCGCCCATCATGCCCTGCAGGCCGCGCATCATGCCCTTCATGCCGCCGCGGGCCATCTTGCCCATCATCTTTTCCATCTGCATGTACTGCTTCATCAGCTTGTTGACGTCGGACGGCGTGGTGCCGGAACCGGCGGCAATACGCGCGCGGCGCGAGCCGTTGAGCAGGTTCGGATTGCGGCGTTCCTTCTTCGTCATCGAACCGATGATCGCGATCATGCGCGGCACTTCCTTGCCCTGGCTGACCTGCTGCTTGAGATGTTCGGGCACCTGGCCCAGGCCCGGCAGCTTGTCCATCAGACTGCCGATGCCGCCCATGTTCTGCATCTGCTCGAGCTGGTCGCGCATGTCGTTGAGGTCGAACTTCTTGCCCTTGGCGACCTTCTCGGCGAGCTTCTGCGCCTTGTCCTTGTCGACCTGGCCTTCGACCTGCTCGACCAGCGACAGCACGTCGCCCATGTCGAGGATGCGGCTGGCGACACGCTCGGGATGGAAGACATCGAGGCCGTCGACCTTCTCGCCGGTGCCGACGAACTTGATCGGCTTGCCGGTGATGTAGCGCACCGACAGCGCCGCGCCGCCGCGGGCGTCACCGTCGGTCTTGGTCAGCACCACGCCGGTCAGCGGCAGCGCTTCGCCGAAGGCCTTGGCGGTATTGGCGGCGTCCTGGCCGGTCATCGAGTCGACGACGAACAGCGTCTCGACCGGATTGACCGCGGCATGCAGCGCCTTGATCTCGTCCATCATCGCTTCGTCGATCGCGAGGCGGCCGGCGGTGTCGACCAGCAGCACGTCGATGAAGGACTTCTTCGCCGCGGCGATCGCTGCGCGCACGATGTCGACCGGCTGCTGCGAGGATTCGGACGGGAAGAACGTCACGTCGACCTGCTCGGCCAGCGTCTTCAGCTGTTCGATCGCGGCCGGACGATAGACGTCGGCCGAGACCACCATGACCTTCTTCTTGCGCTTTTCCTTGAGCAGCTTGGCGAGCTTGCCGACCGTCGTGGTCTTGCCCGCACCCTGCAGGCCCGCCATGAGGATCACCGCCGGCGCCGGCACATTGAGATTGAGCTCGGTGGCCTGCGCGCCCATGACCGCGGTCAGCTCGTCGCGGACGACCTTGATCAGCGCCTGGCCCGGGGTCAGCGACTTGAGCACTTCCTGGCCGACCGCACGCACCTTGATGCGCTCGATCAGCGCCTGCACCACGGGCAGCGCGACGTCGGCTTCCAGCAGCGCGATGCGCACTTCGCGGGTGGCCTCGCGGATGTTCTCTTCCGTCAGGCGACCGCGGCCGCGCAGGCGCTCCATGGTGCCGGACAGGCGCTGGGTCAGGGACTCGAACATGCGGGACTCGATGCGGCGGAATACGGCCGGCGATTATAGCCCGGCGCCCTCCGAGACCCCATTACCGGACGCCAGCCGCTGCCCGCAGCGCGCGCGCCATGAGACACTCGCGCGATGACAATCGTTCTCATCGCAGCCCTGCTCTATCTGCTGGCGGCCGCGGCGCTGGTGCGCGGCGTCGCACGCGAGCCGGCGCCGGGCAACGCGTGGTGGGCCGTGCCTGCGCTCGGCGCGGTCGCCCTGCATGCCGGCGCGCACGTGCTGGTGTGGCGCGAGGTCGGCGCGGAACTGCATTTCTTCGCGGCCCTGTCGCTGGTCGGCCTGGGCATGGCGGTGCTGACCGTGCTGTACGACGTGCGCGGACGCATGGCGGCGCTGGGCGTGATCGTGTTTCCGATCGCGGCATTGACCCTGCTCGGTTACGGCCAGTCCGCGCACCCGGTGTCCGACACTCTGGACTGGCGTCTGCAGCTGCATGCCTGGTTCGCGCTGCTGGCTTACGCGGCGCTCGCGGTCGCGGCGCTGCTCGCGCTGCTG
This sequence comes from Luteimonas sp. Soil_C_5, assembly GCF_057656615.1. Classification (NCBI taxonomy): domain Bacteria; kingdom Pseudomonadati; phylum Pseudomonadota; class Gammaproteobacteria; order Lysobacterales; family Lysobacteraceae; genus Luteimonas; species Luteimonas sp. Soil_C_5. Next base: position 68,569 of record NZ_JBDGKA010000001.1, on the reverse strand, counting down.
TTGTGGGCGCAGGAGCGCGCCCTGCGCCGGCGCGAATTCCATCGCTGGCTGCGCGCCCTGCCGCCGCTGACCGAACTCGAATCGCTGCTCTTCCGCACGATCTGGGTCGGCTTCGCCCTGCTCACCGCGACCCTCGTCACCGGCGTGCTGTTCGTCGACGATTTCTTCGCCCAGCACCTGATGCACAAGACCGTGCTCAGCGTGCTGTCGTGGCTGGCCTTCGGCGCCCTGCTGTTCGGCCGCTGGCGCCACGGCTGGCGCGGCGCCCGCGCGGTCGGCTGGACGCTGGCCGCGATGGCGCTGCTGGTGCTGGCGTTCTTCGGCAGCAAGTTCGTGCTGGAGCTGGTGCTCAGACGCGGCTGAGCGTCAGCCGCGTCACCAGTCCAGGCGCACGCCGAGCGTGCCCTCCAGCACCCGCCGCCGTTCGCCGCCCAGGTTGCGGGTGACGTCGCCGACCGCGAACACGCTGACGCCCTCGCTGACGCGCGACACCACGCCACCACCGAGCTCCAGCGCAGTGCCCTTGCGTTCGCTGGCCAGCACGTCGCCACCCAGGGTGACCCGATCGGTGCTGCCCACGTCGTGCCAGAGATTGGCCTTGAGATAGGGACGCACCACGCCGACCGCGGTGTCGTAACTGCCGTGCAACCGCGCACCGATGCGCACGGTCACGGCATCCTCCGCGTCGAAGCCGATGCTGGAGAACGTATCGGCAGCATCGTCGAACGACACGCGCTGCCAGATGAGCTGCGCCTGCGGTTCGAGTGTCCAGCGCTCGCCGAGTGCGATCGGCCAGCCGCCTTCGAGCGACGCGGCGAGGCTGTCACCGTCGAGCTGCACGCCCAGATTCCGGCTCGAGCGGGTAGTGCCTTCCAGCCGCGCGGCCATCACGACCGCGTCGAGATAGGCCCCGTCGGGCGCGACGCGCGACCAGCTCAAACCGACGTGATCTCCGTCGAGCCGCAGATCGCCCACGGTGAGATTGTCCCAGCCGAGCGCGAATCCGCGTACGTCGCCGCGCATCCGCGCCTGACCGACGAATACGCCGACGTGATGGCGCGCCCCATCGCCCGGCGCCGACCCATAGATGTCGACACCCGCCTGCACGCCGGTCAGTCCGCCATCGAACGTGGGATCCGCGGTGCCGCGCCAGTGGCGCTCATGGCGTTGCCCCAGTACGCGGACCCAGCCCGCGGAGAGCGCGCCATCCGCGCGCAGGAACCCCTGCTCGCCCTGGCGCTCGTGGAACGTGCCGAGCATCACGAGGCCCATCTCGTGCGCAGCGGGCGGCACGACTGCGTAAGCCGGGGTTTCCAGCCGGAACAGCGGCACGACGTCGTCGATCCGCGGTGTGGCCTCCGGCGTGGGCGGATCCGGCGGCGGGGGCGCAGGGTTGCCGGGGGTGGGCGGCGGAAACGACGGCGGTTGTATCGGCGGCGCCGGATCAGGCTGTCCCGGCGCCGGCGCGATCGGCCGCGGCACGGGCGCAGGTTGCGGCGGCGGGGTCGGATCCGGATCGTCCGGCGTAGGCGGCGGCGGTGCGACCACCGTATTGCGCAGGTACCAGTTGTCCTCGCTGCCATCGGTGATGCCGCCGCGGAACAGCAGGTACTCGTACGCGCCGGCGGCCACCGGCTGGTTGAGTGCAAATGCGCCGGGGTCCGTCGCGCCCCCGTTGACGGCCTCGACCAGCAGGATGCCGTTCGCGCGCGTCTGCGCGCCGGTGCCGCCGGCATTGATGACATCCAGCCCGGTGAAGCCGCTGGCAGTGCCGCCGGAGATGACGAGGCGGTCCGAGGCCGAGTGATCGCCGCCCAGCACGGTGTCCAGCCGCAACGCGCCGCCTGCGCCGATGTAGTCCCCCACAACGGTGAACCGGTCGCCCGCGCCGGATGCGCCGTTGGTGAAATCGATCAGACCCGCGTTGACGACGGTCGCCGCGCTCCCGGCCGCGAAGGGCGCGATGGCCGCATCTGCGCCGGCACCGACCAGCAGCCGGCTGGACGCATCGATGTCGAACCGCCCGGTCGCGGTCCCCGCATCGCCGAGCACGAAGTCGCTGTCGAGCGTCAACGCCGATGCATTGGTCAGCGCCACCTGCTCCCAGCGCGTATAGCGCGCAGCGCCTGCGGACGTCGTGCCGTCGAACACCAGACGATCGGTAGCGTTGCCGGTCGTGACATCCGCGCCTTCGCCGCCGTCGATCCGCCTGCCAGGTGCCGCGGTCGCCGTGAGCAACGCCTCGTCGAGACCGCGCAGGATCGCCTGATCATCGCCCGCGCCTAACGCGATGTCGCCGCCGATGCTGCCGGCGCCAGTCCACTCGAAGCGGTCGCTGCCCTGCCCGGTCGTGATGCCGCCGCCGATCGCACCGCCGCTGATCTGCACGAGATTGTTGCCGTGCAACTGCACACTCGCACTGCCCGGATTGAACAGCAGCACGTCACCGCCGATGCGGCCGCCGGACACGATCACCGTGTCGTTGCCGTTGTTGAACGTCACGCCGCCGCCGATCGTGCCACCCGACAGCACCAGCAGGTCGTTGCCCTGCGCCGCACGCACGTTGCCGTCGATGCTGCCGCCGGACATGCGCATCTCGTTGTTCGCCTGCTCGAGATCCACCTCGCCGACCCGCCCGCCGGTCATCGTGAAGAAGTCGCCGGCGAAGAACAGGCCGACGATGCGGCCGCCGTGGACTTCGGCGTAATCGAGCTCGCTGCCCTGGTTCAACGAACCGATCGTGCCGCCGGTCATCACGAAGCGATCGACACCCGCGCCCTGGCTGACCGCGCCCAGCACCACGCCGTCGCTGATCTCGAACACGTCGTTGCCACCGCCCTGGCTGACGCTGCCGATACTGCCGCCACTGACCGAGATCGAGTCGACGCCGCTCCCGCTCGTCAGCGCGCCTGCGATCTCGCCGCCACTGATCACCGCCACGTTGTTGCCTTCGCCCTGGTCCAGATCGCCGCCGATGCGGCCACCGGAGACCTCTGCACGGTCGTTGCCGTCACCCTGCAAGACCGAGCCCGCGATGGTGCCGTCGGCGAGGACGAACAGATCGTCACCGGCGCCCTGGTTGACGCTGCCGGCCACCGTGCCACCACGCATGTCGAACACGTCGACACCGCTGCCGGTCAGCACGTCGCCACCGATGCGGCCGCCACTGATCCGCACCGTATTGGCACCGTTGCCGAAGTTCACCGTGCCGCCGATGTCGCCGGCGGAGAGTTCCAGCAGGTCGTTGTTCTGCGCGGCGCTGACGTTGCCGTCGATGCTGCCGCCCGACATGCGCATTTCGTTGTTGCCCTGCTCGAGGTTGACCTCGCCGATGCGGCCACCGATCATGGTGAAAAAATCGCCGGCGAAGAACAGGCCGATGATCCGTCCGCCATGCACTTCGGCGTAATCGAGCTGGGCGCCCTGGTTGAGCGAAGCGATGGTGCCGCCGGTCATCACGAAGCGGTCGACGCCATTGCCCTGGTTCACATCACCCGCAACCGCGCCGTCGGCAATCAGGAAGACGTCATTGCCGGCGCCCTGATTCACCGTGCCGGTGATGGTGCCGGACTGCATGTCGATGCGATCGGCGCCGGCGCCGAAGGTCACGCCGCCATCGATGACGCCGCTGCCGCCTGCGGGAAATTCAAGGCTGTTGCTGCCATCGAGATCGACGAGGTCGCCGGTGTACACGTCGCTGCTGCAGACGTGCGTGTCGTTGCCGGCGGTCGGCACCAGAACGCAGGCGGCGTGCGCGGTGGTGCCTGTGATCGAAAGCGCGGCGACAATCGAAACTGCCAGCGCGGAACGTGTGGTAAGGCGAGTGCGTCGTTTCAACACCATCAACAAGACTCCCGGGCAGCATCCGCCGCCGCGTTGACGGGACTGCATCTGCGACGCACGCACCCCCGGAATTCAGCCCCTGCCGCCCGATCTCACTACGACCCTGTGTGAGGCATGCGTGAGCAATGTGCTGCGGTGCCCCCGCGTGGCGCGCGCCACTGCGCGCTATGACGCAAACCTGCCGGGGTGCGCACACGCGTTTTCCGCGGCAACGGGCCGCTCGACAGACCGACCGCAGCATTCCATTGCCAGAACAATACTTGCATTGACAACTATTGCGCGGGCGAGGAATATGCGCCGCCATGGAAGCTCTCCTGCCCCCCAACGAAAGCGCGTCGTCGCTGGCCCTGCTGTTCCGGCAGGTGCGCGACACCATGTGGGCGCGGATGGCCCACGAGCTGGCGCAGGCAGGACATGAGCTGACCTTCAGCCAGTACATCACGCTGAAAAAGATCGCCGCGGGCACAGTCGGCGCGACCGAACTCGCCCGCGCCGCGGAACTCAATCCCGGGGCGATGACCCGGTTGCTCGACAAGCTGGTCGCCCGCGGGCTGGTGACGCGGGTGGTGGATCCACGTGACCGCCGCGCGCTGCATATCGACCTCACCGAACAGGGCCGCGCGATCTGGGGCGACATCGACCAGTGCGGCCGCCGGGTGCGCGAACGCGCGCTGTCCGGCATGTCCGATGACGAACAGCGTCAACTCACCCGCCTGCTTGCGCAGGTTCGCGACAACCTCTCCTTCCCGGGCGAATGACCATGTCCTGCCGTGTTCGAAGCGTCCCCCGTGGGGCGCCGGCCGTGCTGTTGCTGGCGTCCGCGCTGGCACTCGCCGGCTGTGCCAGCAGCCGTGGCCTGCAGCCGCAACTCGCCCCCGCCGATGCGGATGGCCTGTCGAGCGCGCGCAGCCTCGGTGCAGCGCCGACGGGCGACGGCTTCAGCGCCGCCGCGTTTCCGGCCACCGACTGGTGGCGCGCGCTGGGCGACCCGCAACTCGACGCGCTGATCGCCGAGGCCCTGCGCGACAGTCCGTCGCTGGCGGCCGCGGATGCGCGTACGCGTGCAGCGCAGGCGCAGGCGGGTTTATTCGATGCCGAGCGCCGGCCGACGCTGGGTGCCAGCGCGCGCTACACCGGTGTGCAGCTGCCCGAAACCCTGGCACCCGCGCCACTCGGCGGCGAGCTCAATGCCAGCACGGTGCTGATGCTGCAGTTCGCCTGGGCGCCCGACCTCTGGGGCGGCCAGCGCGCCCGGTACGAGGCGGCCGTCGGCCGGGCGCAGGCAACGGCAGTCGATGCCCAGGCCGCGCGGCTGACCGTCTCGGCCAATGTCGCCCACGCCTACATCGCGTTGGCACAGGCCTTCGATGCGCATGCCGTCGCCGGGCGCGAACAGGACCGCGCGTCGCGCCTGATGACGCTGAGCCGCCAGCGCGTGGACGCCGGCCTCGACAACCAGCTGCAGCTGCGCAACGCCGAAACCACGATCGGCATCGCCCGCCAGCAGCAGCAGGCAGCGCAGCAGCGGATCGACGCGTTGCGCAACGCACTCGCAGCGCTGCTCGGCAAGGGCCCCGATCGCGGACTCGACATCGCGCCGCCGCGCCTGCTGGCGAGGCCCTCGCCCGCCGTGCCGGCGGTCCTGCCCAGCGAGCTGCTGGGCCACCGCGCCGACGTCGTCGCCGCGCGCTGGCGGGTCGAAGCGGCGGGTCGCGGCATCGACGCTGCGACCGCCGCGTTCAAGCCCAGCGTCAACCTCAGCGCGCTGGTCGGCCTGGCATCCGGTGGCCTGTCGAACCTGTTCGGCAACGAGGCCCTGCTCGGCCTGGGCGGTCCGGCGTTGAGCCTGCCGATCTTCGATGGCGGCCGCCTGCGCAGTGGCCTGGCGCAGCGTGATGCCGACTACGACCTCGCGGTCGCCGGCTACAACCAGACGCTGGTCGGCGCGCTGCGCGAGGTCACCGACGCCGTGCAGGCCGCACGTGCGCTGGACGCGCAGCTCCTGACCGTCGATGCGGCAGTGTCCGCCGCGGACGGCGCACTGTCGCTGGCCCGCACACGTTACGACGCCGGCCTCGGCACCCAGCTCGATGTGCTGGCCGCGCAACGTCCGCTGTTCCAGCTCGAACAGCAGCGCGCGTCACTGCGGGCACTGCGTCTCGACGCGGCGGTCGATCTGGACCGCGCACTCGGCGGTGGCCTCACGCCGATCGCACCGCCCTCCTCCACGCACGACCTTGCCCGGGCGATCACGCCATGACGTCAGCTTCCCACTCTCCCGCCGAAGCCACGCCCGCCGCCGCGCCGCCAAACGGCAAGCGTCGCCGCGCCCTGCTGCTGCTCGCCGCCGTCGCGGTCATCGCCTTCCTCGGATGGCTGGCGTACTACCTGCTGGTGGCGCGCTGGCACGAGGACACCGACGATGCCTACGTGCAGGGCAATGTCGTCAGCATCGTGCCGCAGACGATGGGTACGGTGGTCTCGATCGATGCCGACGACGGCATGAAGGTCGAAGCCGGCCAGGCCCTGGTGCACCTGGACCCCAACGACGCGCAGGTCGCCTACGACCAGGCCGTCGCGAATCTCGCCGGTACGGTGCGCCAGGTGCGCGGCCTGTACAGCAGCGTCGAATCCGGCCAGGCCGAACTGGCTGCACGCCAGGTCGCGGTGACCCAGGCGCGCGCAGACGTGAAGCGGCGCGAGGGCCTTGTCGCCAGCGGCGCGGTCTCGCAGGAAGAACTGGCACACGCACGCGACATGCTGGCCGCGGCCGAAGCCACGCTGTCGGCCTCGCGCGGGCAACTCTCGCGCAGTCGCGCGCTGGTCGATGCGACCGAGATCGCCAGTCAGCCGCAGGTCGAAGCCGCCGCGTCGCAGCTGCGCCGGGCGTATCTCGACCGCCAGCGCACCGCGATCGTCGCGCCGGTGTCGGGCCACGTCGCCAGGCGCGAGGTGCAGCTCGGTCAGCGCGTGCAGCCGGGCAATACGCTGATGACGATCGTGCCGCTGGAACAGGTCTAGATCGAGGCGAACTTCAAGGAAACCCAGCTGACGAAGATGCGCATCGGCCAGCCGGTCGAAGTGCACGCCGATCTCTACGGCAGCGACGTGCGCTACGACGGCCGCGTCGCGAGTCTCGGCATGGGCACCGGCAGCGCGTTTTCGCTGCTGCCGGCGCAGAACGCCAGCGGCAACTGGATCAAGATCGTGCAGCGCGTGCCGGTGCGGATCGAGCTCGATCCCGCGCAGGTCGCCGCGCACCCGTTGCGGCTCGGCCTGAGCATGCAGGTGGATGTCTCGATCCGTGACCAGGACGGTCCGGTACTGGCCGCCGACAGCGCGCGCAGCGCGACGCCGTTGATGTCGACACAGGCCTACGTGGACGAACTGCAGGCCGCCAACGCGCTGATCGCACGCACCATCGAACAGAACCTGCCCGGCGCCGCGACCGCGGCCCGCTGACGCCTGCGCCACACGCCGAACGCGAGCCCCCACCATGGCCTCCACGACTGCAGACGGCGCGGCGCCGTCGCCCGCCGCGCCGACCGCATTCCGTCCGCCGAACCTCGCGCTGACGACGATCGGCCTCGCGCTGGCGTCGTTCATGCAGGTGCTCGACATCACGATCGCCAACGTGTCGCTGCCGACGATCGCCGGCAACCTCGGCGCGAGTTCCAACCAGGCGACGTGGGTGATCACTTCGTTCGCGGTCAGCAACGCGATCGCGCTGCCGCTGACCGGCTACATGGTCCGGCGCTTCGGCGAACGCAAGCTGTTCGTGTGGGCGACGTTCGCGTTCGTGCTCGCGTCGCTGCTGTGCGGTCTCGCATCGAGCATGGGATTTCTGGTGGCCGCGCGCGCGATCCAGGGCTTCGTCGCCGGCCCGATGTATCCCGTCACCCAGGCGCTGCTGATCTCGATCTATCCAACGGCCAAACGCGGCCAGGCGATCGCATTGCTGGCGATGGTGACCGTGGTCGCGCCGATCTGCGGGCCGATCCTCGGCGGCTGGATCACCGACAACTACAGCTGGGAATGGATCTTCTTCATCAACGTGCCGATCGGCATCTTCGCCAGCGTCGTTGTCGCCAACCAGCTGCGCGGCCGGCCGGAAAAGCTCGAAACGCCGAAGATGGACTATGTCGGCCTGGTCACGCTGGTACTCGGCGTCGGCGCTCTGCAGACCCTGCTCGACCTCGGCAACGACGAGGACTGGTTCGCTTCGACGAAGATCGTCGTGCTCGCCGTCGTCGCGGTCCTGGGCCTGGCGGTGTTCCTGATCTGGGAACTCACCGAGCAGGATCCGATCGTCAATCTGCGCCTGTTCCGGCACCGCAATTTCGCGTTCGGCACGATCGCGATGGTGCTCGGCTACGCGGCGTTCTTCGCGGTCGGCCTGCTGGTGCCGCTGTGGCTGCAGCGCAATCTCGGCTACACGCCGATCTGGGCCGGTTTCGCGACGGCGCCGATCGGCATCCTGCCGGTGCTGCTGACGCCACTGGTCGGCAAGTACGCGACGCGTTTCGACCTGCGCATTCTCGCCAGTTTCGCCTTCATGGTGATGGCGTTCACCAGCTTCCTGCGCTCGGGCTTCAACCTCGACGTCGACTTCCAGCACATCGCCACCGTGCAGCTGTGGCAGGGACTCGGCGTCGCGCTGTTCTTCATGCCGGTGCTGACCATCCTGCTGTCGGACCTGGAGCCGCACGAGATCGCCGCAGGCTCGGGCCTGGCGACGTTCTGCCGCACGCTCGGCGGAAGCTTCGCCGCGTCACTGACGACCTGGGGCTGGAACCAGCGCAGCACCGTGCGCCACGCACAACTGACCGAACACCTCGCAGCGCACGACCCGGTGATCCAGCAGACCGTCGCCACGCTGGGCCAGGGCGATGTGCAACGCGGCGCGATGCTGCTCAACCAGATGATCTCCCAGCAGGCCGCGCAGCTGGGCTTCAACGAGATCTTCCACCTGCTCGGCATCCTGTTCCTGGTGGTCATCGCCTTCGTGTGGATGGCGAAGCCGCCGTTCGTGGCGAAGCTGGGCGGCGCGGCGTCGGGTGGGCACTGAGCGCCACGCGCGAACGTGGGAGCGCGCTCGCGCGCGACGGCGCTACCGGGAAAGCCGTATCGCGCGCAAGCGCGCGCCTACGGAATGGTCAGCCCGCTGCGAGCGGCGTCGCACCTGAGAGCAGACCCAGCACGGTGCCGCCGAGCACTTCAGGCACCGTGTGCCGCGCCATCTTCAGACGCGACCATCCGAGCAGCGGCAACGTCGCCAGTGCGACGATCGCCGCGGCCGGCCACAACGACCATGCGGCCACGCCGGCGAAGGACAGACTCGCCATGTGCAGCGACAGCTTGATCCAGCGATTGGCGATGCCGGCCACGCACAGCATCGCCACGGCGGCGAGTACGCCGTTGGATGTCGCCGACGCGCGGCCGCCCATCCACAGCCAGTAGCCACCGGCGACGAGCAGCGCGAGAACGTACAGCAGCGGTCGCTCCTGCCGACGTGAGGCATCGACGGTCTGCCAGTGGCCGCCGCGGCGGCGCTGCCAGATGAAGACCGACACGATCGCGATGGCGATACAGATGCCGACAGCGGTTCGGATCAGCGATGCCGGATCGACCTGCCATGCCGCCAGCAAGGCGAGCACCGTAAGCACGACGAAGGGGTGCAGCAGGATTGACGCTGTGCGTGCGACGGATCGCCCGTCGATCATGCGGTCTGTCGTCCAAGGCGCGGCCCCGGATTTCGCGCCTGCGAACATACATGTCTCGCGCGGGCCGCGACGCTCACGATGCGCGCATCCAGCCGGTGATCGACAGGCGCGCATTGTCGGTGAACGGCGACACCGCCGTGACCAGATGCGGACGCGGCACCCGGAACAGCGTCAGCGTATTGAACGCCGGAACGACGACGTGCTCGACCCGGTCCCGCGCGTCGAGGAACTGCAGTTGGCCACCGTCGTCGGGGCGCCAGTCTTCCGACAGACCCAGCACGTAGGCGGCCCGCCGCTGCTTGCCCGGCTGCGCATCGTCGTGACGAGTAAGGAAATGGCCGGCCCGGTACCGCGTCGCCTGACCGTCGCCGAACACGATGTCCTCGAACCCGGTGATCGTGCGCACCAGATCGATGAGCGGCCCCTCACGCAGCAGCTCCCGGAACAGGTCGAGTGCCGACGGCAGGCGTTCCGGCTCGTAGTCGATGTCGTGGACCGGGAAGCGTTCGTAGAGGTACTGCATGCCGTGGCGTGTTTCCTCGGCGATCAATGCCTGCAAAGGCTTGATCCGCTCCTGTGTCATCGCGGAGATCGCGGCCGCGTCGAAATTGCGATGGGCGCCGTTGATCCGGGTCACCAAGGCCCAGCGCGGCCATGCGTCGATGCTGGCGCGCAAGGCACGGGCGAAGTCCCCGTCGAGCGCGTCCGCGACCACGACCCGGCCCTCCCTGGCGAATGTGCCGCACAGCGAGTCCATATCCTGCCGATGACCGAGCAAGATGCGCGGATCCGACGCAGCCGCGTCGAGGAGTGTCGTGAAATCGGATCCGGCCATGTATGGAGTGTGCCTCAGATGACGAGCATCAGATGTGCTCCAGCGCCTCGGCCAGACGCTCGACGCCGATGACCTCCATGCCCTTGAAACTGCCGGTCTTCGGCGCATTCGCCTTGGCGACGATCGCGCGCTTGAACCCATGCGTCGCCGCCTCGCGCAGGCGCTCTTCGCCATTGGGCACGGGGCGGATCTCGCCACTCAATCCGACCTCGCCGAACGCGATCGTCTTGTCCGGCAGTGGCGCATCGCGCAGCGACGACAGCACCGACAGCAGCACCGGCAGATCGGCCGCGGTTTCCTGCACGCGGATGCCGCCGACCACGTTGACGAACACGTCCTGGTCGCCGGTCATGATGCCGCCGTGGCGGTGCAGCACCGCCAGCAGCATCGCCAACCGGTTGCCTTCCATGCCCACCGCGACGCGGCGCGGATTCGACAGCGGCGATGCGTCCACGAGCGCCTGCACTTCGACCAGCAACGGCCGCGTGCCTTCGCGCGTGACCATCACGCAGCTGCCGGGCTGCGGCGTGCTGCCGCCGGATAGAAAAATCGCAGACGGGTTGGGCACTTCCTTGAGCCCCTTGTCGCCCATCGCGAACACGCCGAGTTCGTTGACCGCGCCGAAGCGGTTCTTGAACGCGCGCATGACCCGGAAGCGGCTGCCGCTGTCGCCTTCGAAATACAGCACCGCATCGACCATGTGCTCGAGCACGCGCGGACCGGCGATGCCGCCTTCCTTGGTCACGTGGCCAACGAGGAACACGGCCGTGCCGGTTTCCTTGGCGTAGCGCACCAGACGCGCGGCGGATTCGCGGACCTGGCTCACCGAGCCCGGGGCGGCGGTCAGCGACTCGGTCCACAGCGTCTGGATCGAGTCGGCGATGATCAGCTTCGGGCGCAGTTCGGACGCGTGCTGCAGGATGCGTTCAATGCCGGTCTCGGCCAGCGCGTGCAGACCATCGAGCGACAGCCCGAGCCGTACCGCGCGACCCGCGACCTGGGCCAGCGATTCCTCGCCGGTGACGTACAGGCCCGGCAGTGTGCCGGCCATCTGCGCCAGCGCCTGCAGCAGCAGCGTCGACTTGCCGATGCCCGGATCACCACCGACCAGCACGACCGCACCTTCGACCAGACCACCACCGAGCACGCGATCGAATTCGCCGATGCCGGTCGACACGCGCACGTCTTCGCCCTGCTGCACGTCCTTGAGCGCCATGACCCTGGGCGCATCGATCTTTCCGGCCCAGCCGCTGCGACGCGACGCCGGCGAACTCGCCGCGGCCGCGCTTTCGAGCACGATTTCGGAGATCGAATCCCAGGCGCCGCAGGCGCTGCACTGGCCCTGCCACTTGTTGAAATCGGCGCCGCACTCGTTGCAGACGAAGGCGGTACGGGCTTTGGCAGCAGGTTTGGCCACGGGAATGCGCGATCGGTGGAAGAGACGCGGCAGCATAGCGGAGGCCCGTCGCACCATCGGAGACCGTCGCGATGGCGACGCGTACGGCATTGCACGGCATGACGGGATCGCCGACACCTTCCGGACCGGTTGCCCGACACGCTTCGACACATGCCCGTGACGTGCCGCCGGCCTGCGCCACTACAATCGAGCCGCATCGTTGCCGAACCGGTGGCCCACTCCGTGCCGTACTACGACGACATCGCCGATCGGTCGCGCACGCCGGCTCTGCATTTCGTGACCCGCATCCATCGCATGCGCATGCTGGGCACGGTGTTGTGCGCGCTTCCGATCGCCTCGGTGCTGCTGGAACGCGACGCGCCGGCGTGGGTCTGGGGGCTGCTCGCGCTCAACGCACTCGGCTGGCCGCATCTCGCGTGGTGGCTGGCGCGTCGCGCGCGCGATCCGGCCGCCGTCGAATACCGCAGCCTCATCGTCGACGCCATCGCGGGCGGTGCGTGGATCGCCGCGATCGCGTTCAACCTGCTGCCGAGCGCGGTGATGATCAGCGTGCTGGTCGCCGACCGCTATGCCGCCGGCGGCTGGCGACTGCTCAGACGCGCATTGCCCGCCTTCGTGATCGGCCTGGCGCTGGTGTGGCTGGCGAGCGGCCGTCCATTTGCACCCGACACCTCGCTGCGCACGGCGCTCGCCTGCCTGCCGCTGCTGTTCGGCTACCAGATGGCACTGAGCGTGGTGACCTACCGGCTAGGGCGCACCAATGCCCGCCAGAACCGTCAGCTGGCGCGGGCCAGCCTGACCGACTCGGCCAGCGAACTGCCCAACCGCCGCCATTTCGACGAGCGCGCCGCCCATGCCTTCCTGATGTTCCAGCGCAGCAGCCGCCCGGCTGTTCTCCTGCTGGTGGATCTGGACCGGTTCAAGGACATCAACGACCGCTACGGCCACGGCATGGGCGATGTCGTCATCCGGCAGGTCGCAGCCGTGCTGCGCGATGCGGCGCGCGCCGACGACATTCCCGCGCGCTTCGGCGGCGACGAGTTCGCGCTCCTGCTGACCGCGGCGGATCGCGCGCGCGGCCTCGCGGTCGCCGAACACGTACGCGCGGCGGTCACCGCCCTGCGCTTCGAGGCCGAACCCGGCCTGACCTGCACGATCAGCATCGGCCTGGCCGAAACCCGCGCAACGCACACCGCGCTGTCGGAATGGATTCGCGATGCGGACGCCGCCCTGTACCGCGCCAAAGCCGGCGGACGGGACCGGATCGAGCCGGCCTGAGTCCGCGCGCACGAAAAAGGCGACCCGGAGGTCGCCTGTTTCGTAGAACTGGTGCCGGAAATAGGAATCGAACCTACGACCTACGCATTACGAATGCGCCGCTCTACCAACTGAGCTATTCCGGCTTGGGACGCGAATTCTAGGGAGCGCGCGGCGTGCGGTCAATCGACCAGTTGCAGCCGCAGTTCCTTGGGCAGGGCGAAGACCATGTTTTCCGGCTCGCCGGACAGCTCGCGGATGCCGCCCGCCCCCAGCTCAAGCAGCCGGTCCAGCACGCCCTGCACCAGCACGTCGGGGGCCGAGGCGCCGGCGGTGACGCCGATGTGCTGCCGGCCTTCGACCCAGCGCGGGTCGATTTCCTGCGCGCCGTCGATCAGATAGGCCTCCACGCCGTCGCGCTCGGCAAGCTCGCGCAGGCGATTGGAGTTGGAGCTGTTGGGCGAACCGACCACCAGCACCAGGTCGCATTCGCGCGCGAGATCGCGCACCGCGTCCTGGCGGTTCTGTGTGGCATAGCAGATGTCGTCGTTCTTCGGCCCCTGCAGCACCGGGAATTTCGCGCGCAGCGCCGCGATGACGCCGCGGGTGTCGTCGACCGACAGCGTGGTCTGCGTGGTGTAGGCGAGGTTCTCCGGCTGGTTGACCACCAGCGCGGCGACGTCGGCTTCGTCCTCGACGAGATAGATCGAGCCGCTGCCCATTTCGGCGCGCCACTGGCCCATCGTGCCTTCGACTTCCGGATGGCCCTCATGACCGATCAGCACCACGTCGCGGCCGGCGCGGCAATGGCGCGCGACCTCGAAATGCACCTTGGTCACCAGCGGACAGGTCGCGTCGAACACCTTGAGGCCGCGACGCGCGGCTTCCTCGCGGACGGCCTGCGACACGCCATGGGCGCTGAAGATCACGGTGACACCGTCGGGCACCTCGTCGAGTTCCTCGACGAAGATCGCGCCGCGACGCTTCAGGTCTTCGACCACGAAACGGTTGTGCACCACTTCGTGGCGCACGTAGATCGGCGCACCGAGCGTCTCGATCGCACGCTTGACGATCTCGATCGCACGGTCGACGCCGGCGCAGAATCCGCGGGGATTGGCGAGCACGATATCCATGGCGCGCAGTTTACCCGGATGGCCGGCAACGCCGGTGGAACGCTGCGCGGCGCGTGCCGGGACGCGAGGCGGCCTTTCCGGTTCGCCGCCGGCAGGACTGTATGGCCACTGCACGGGCGCCGGGGCCGCGGTTCAGGCCATCCGAGCCCGCCGAGCCGATGTCCACGATGAACAGGCCCAGGACGAACGCCGACGAGATCGAGGGCAAGACGGCCACGCGGCATCGTCAACGCATGCGCTGCTCGCCGCTCGCCACTGAGGCCAAGCAGCCCGTGCCAACATTCAGCCGCACGATCAACCGGCCTCGATTCGGCCTATTTCTTCGCCGCGTCCTTGCCACCGATGAAACCGAACAGCGCGATGCCGATCGCGCCGCCGACAATCGCCGCGTCCGCCAGGTTGAAGGCCGGCCAGTAATGGTCCTGCCAGTGCCACTGGATGAAGTCGACCACGTGGCCGTGGATCTGCCGGTCGATCACATTGCCGATCGCACCGCCGATAACCAGCGCGAACGGCAGCGCCGTCCGCCAGTCGCTGCGCGGCGTGCGCGACAGCCAGAACGCCAGCACGCCGGAAATCACGATCGCCAGGATGGTGAAGAACCACTTCTGCCAGCCGCCCGCATCGGCGAGGAAGCTGAAGGCCGCGCCGGTGTTGTAGGTGCGGTACCAGTTCCAGAACCCCTCGATGACGGGGATGGCGGTGTACTCGGGCAGCGAGGTCAGCACCCACCACTTGGTCAGCTGGTCGAGCGCGATGACGACGATCGACAGCACCAGCCACGGCAGTGCATTCGGTTTGACCGTGGCCATCAGAACCACCTCCGGGTCTCGCCGCCGCCACCGCGGCCGTCGCTCTGGATGTTGGTGACGCAGCGGCCACACAGCTCCGGATGCTCGGCCGTCGCGCCGACGTCGTCGCGGCGCTGCCAGCAGCGCACGCACTTGGCCTTGCTGGTCACCTGGGCCGCGATGCCGATGCCGGTTGCCCCGGCGTCCTCGACCAGTTGCACGTCGCCGCTGATCAGCAGGAAGCGCAGCTCGTCGACGACCGGCGACAGCCAGTTCGCGTCCGAGACGCTGCAACGCAGTTCGATTTCCGCATCCAGCGCCGCGCCGATCTCGCCACTGGCGCGCATCGGTTCAAGCACCTTGGCTACGCGCTCTCGCAGCTCCAGTACGCGGTCGAAATCCTGCGGCGACCACGGCGCCTCGCCGTCCAGCGGCGTCAGGCCCGGATACCACGTGGCGAACTGCACATTGGCCTCGCGCACACCCTGCGCGGGCGCAGGCAGATAGGCCCACAGCTCGTCGGCGGTGAAGCTGAGAATCGGCGCGATCCAGCGCGCGAAGGCTTCGAGCACGTGATACATCGCCGTCTGCGCGCTGCGCCGGCCGGCCGAGTGCTCCGGCATCGTGTAGAGCCGGTCCTTGGTGACGTCGAGATACAGCGAGCCGAGATCGACGCTGCAGAAGTTCGACAGCGCCTGCACGATCTCGGCGAAGTCGTAACGCGCGTAGGCCTCGGCGATCTTCTGCTGCAGGCCGTGGGCGCGATGCACGATCCAGCGGTCCAGCGCGACCATGTCGGTCGGCGCCAGCAGATGCTGCGCGGGCTCGAAACCGGCGAGATTGCCGAGCAGGAAGCGCGCGGTATTGCGGATGCGGCGGTAGGCGTCGGCATTGCGCTTGAGGATTTCCTGCGACAGCGACATCTCGTTGCTGTAGTCGGCCGAGGCGATCCACAGGCGCAGGATGTCGGCGCCCAGCGTCTTCATGATGTCCTGCGGCTCGATGCCGTTGCCGAGCGACTTCGACATCTTGCGGCCGTGCTCGTCGACGGTGAAACCGTGCGTCAGGCACTGGCGGTACGGCGCGGCCTTGTCGATCGCGACACCGGTCAGCAGCGAGGACTGGAACCAGCCGCGATGCTGGTCCGAGCCTTCGAGGTACAGATCGGCCGGCTTGCCGAGACCACGCTCGAGCAGCACGCCTTCGTGGGTGATGCCGGAATCGAACCAGACGTCGAGGATGTCGGTGATCCGGTCGTAGTCCGCCGCTTCGTCGCCCAGCAGCTCGCTGGCATCCAGCGTGTACCAGACATCGACGCCGTGCTGCTCGACGCGCTCGGCGACGTCGCGCATCAGCTCGGTGCTGCGCGGATGCGGCTCGCCGGTCTCGCGATGCACGAACAGCGCGATCGGCACGCCCCAGGTGCGCTGGCGCGAGATCGTCCAGTCCGGACGTCCTTCGACCATGCCGGCGATGCGCGCCTGGCCCCACTCGGGATACCAGGTCACGTTCCTGATCGCGGCCAGCGCGTCGTTGCGCAGGTTGGCCTGCGACATCGAGATGAACCACTGCGGCGTCGCGCGGAACGCGATCGGCGTCTTGTGGCGCCAGCAATGCGGATAGCTGTGCTCGAGCTTCGCGAGCGCGAGCAGCGTGCCGCCCGCGCGCAGTACTTCGACGATGACGTCGTTGGCCTTCCAGATGTGCAGACCGGCGAGCACGGTCTCGCCCGCGGGCGGCGTCGACGGCAGATAGACGCCGCGACCGTCGACCGGATTGATCTGCGCGGCGGAATAGCGGTCGAGCAGGCCATAGGCCTTGCCGACCACGTAGTCCTCCTGACCGTGGCCGGGCGCGGTGTGCACGGCGCCGGTGCCGTCCTCGTCGGAGACGTGGTCGCCGAGGATCACCGGAATGTCGCGCTCGGCATAGAACGGATGCGCGAGCACCAGGTGCTCGAGCGAGCTGCCGGCGACGCGTCCATGCACGACGGGGTCGCCGTCGATGCCGTAACGCTGCAGCGCACGTTGGGCCAGCGCGTCGGCCAGCACGAGCCAGCGACGCCCGCCCTCGCGCGCCGGCCCTTCGACCAGCACGTATTCGAGATCCGCGCCCAGCGACACCGCCAGCGATGCCGGCAGCGTCCACGGGGTGGTGGTCCAGATCGGCAGTGCGATCTCGACGTCTGACGGCAACGTGGCGCCGAAGGCATGCGCGAAGGCCGCGCTGTCGCGCGCGGCGTAGGCGACGTCGATGGCCGGCGACACCTTGTCGGCATATTCGATCTCGGCTTCGGCCAGCGCCGAGCCGCAGTCGAAACACCAGTGCACCGGCTTCACGCCGCGGGTCAGGTGCCCGTTGTCGACGACCTTGGCCAGTGCGCGGATCTCGTTCGCCTCGAAGCGGAAATCGAGCGTCTTGTACGGGTTGTCCCAGTCGCCCAGCACGCCCAGGCGCTTGAAGTCGCGACGCTGGATGTCGATCTGCTCGTTGGCGTACTCGCGGCACTTCTGCCGGAACTCGACCGCATCGAGCTTGACGCCGACCTTGCCCCACTTCTTCTCGATTGCGATCTCGATCGGCAGGCCGTGGCAATCCCAGCCCGGAATATAGGGCGCATCGAAACCCGCCATGCCCTTGGACTTGACGATGATGTCCTTGAGGATCTTGTTGACCGCGTGGCCGAGATGGATCGAGCCGTTCGCATACGGCGGACCGTCATGCAGCACGAACTGCGGACGCCCCTTCGCATGCGCGCGCAGCTGCGCGTACAGGCCGTCTTCCTCCCAGCGTGCGAGCGTCGTCGGCTCGCGCTTGGGCAGATCGCCGCGCATCGGGAACTCGGTCGCCGGCAGATGGATCGTCGACTTGTAGGGGTTGGAGTTGCTGGCCTCTGCGCTCACGCGTAGTCCTGTCGTTGCGGTTCGTGTCGTGGAGTGTCGTCGGCCGTGCCGGCAGCGGCCAGCACGCGTCGGGCCTGTTCGGCGTCGCGGTCCATCTGGACGACCAGGCTGGGCAGGTCGTCGAATCTTTCCTCGTCGCGCAACCGTGCGACGAACTCGACCTCGATGCGGCGCCCGTAGAGGTCGCCCTCGAAATCGAACAGGTGTGCTTCGAGCAGCGGCTCGACACCGCCGACGGTCGGCCGCGTGCCGAAGCTGGACACCGACGGCCAGGGCGCATCGCCTACGCCGTGCACGCGCGTGGCGTAGATGCCGCGCAGCGCCGGCACCTTGCCGCCGAAGCGCAGATTCGCGGTGGGGTAACCCAGCGTGCGGCCCAGCTGCTTGCCGCGCACCACGCGCCCGGACACCGCATAGGGCCGTCCGAGCAGACGCGCGGCGTGGTCGAAATCACCGGCGACCAGTGCAGTGCGGATATGGGTGCTCGACACGCGCTCGCCGTCGATCACCAGCGGTTCGATCTCGCCGGCGGCGAATCCCGCCTCGCGACCCAGCGCCTGCAGCGTCGCCAGATCGCCGGCGCGCTTGTGGCCGAAGCGGAAACCCGGGCCCACCCAGACTTCGCGTGCGCGCAGGCGCTGCACCAGTACGGCGTCGACGAAGGCCTCGGGCGACATCGCGGCCATGCGCGCATCGAAGCGCAGCAGACCCACCACGTCGGCACCCAGCGCACGCAGGCCTTCGACCTTCGCGCGCACCGGCCCGAGACGCGGCGGCGGCGACGCGGCGGCGAAGAACTCGCGGGGCAGCGGCTCGAAACTCAGGGCGGCGGCTTCGACGCCCAGCGCCTGCGCCCGCTCCACCGCGTGGCGCACCAGCGCCTGGTGCCCGAGGTGCAGCCCATCGAACGCGCCGATGCAGACCACGCTGCCGTCGGCACAGAGGGGCCCGCCGGCGATGTCGCGGAACAGCCTGCTCATGTGGGTCCGTTGCGGCGGGCGCACCAGTGCACGCCCGCGGAAAAAAGTGACCGGCAAGTATAGCCGCGACCCGGCCTGGGCCGGGTTCAGCCGCCTCGCGCTCGAGCGCCGGTCAGTGGCGCAGGTGCCGCGGCCGTAACCCCAGCGCGATCATCGCGACGCCGTAAGCCGCGGCGCCGGCGCCGATCGTCAGCGCCAGCCAGCCCACGCGGTGCCAGACGCCGGTGATCTCGGTCCAGTCGCCCACCCAGACGCGCAGGACCAGAACCACCGCCGCCATCGCCACACAGGCGCCCAGCAGGCGCACGAGGTAGGCACCCCAGCCCGGCTCCGGCGCGAAGATGCCGCGCTGGCGCAGGTAGCGCCACAGCAGCGCCGCGTTGACCAAGCCTGCCAGCGCGGTCGCCAGCGCGATGCCGCCATGTGCGCCCGGAATGTCGTACAGCCACAGCGGCGTGGTCAACACGATCGTCAGCACCACGTTCGCCGCGACCGTCCAGATCGCCGCGCGCATCGGCGTCTTCGTGTCCTGGCGCGCGAAAAAGGCCGGCGCCAGCACCTTGCTCAGCATGAAGGCCGGGACGCCGAGGCTCATCGCAGTGAGGCTGATCGCCGCCATGCGCGTGTCGCGCGCGCCGAATTCGCCGTAGTTGAAGACCGTCGCGGTGATCGGCTCGGCCAGCAGCAGCAGGCCGAGGCCCGCCGGCACGCCCGCCAGCAGCGCCATGCGCAAGGCCCAGTCCAGCGAATGGCTGTAGCCCTGTGCGTCTTCGGCGGCATGGCGGCGCGACAGGTGCGGCAGGATCACCGTACCCAGCGCCACGCCGAACAGACCGAGCGGAAACTCGATCAGCCGGTCGGAGTAGTACAGCCAGTCGACGCTGCCCGCCGCCAGCAGCGACGCGAACGCGGTGCCGACGATCAGGTTCACCTGCGCCACCGACGACGAGAACAGCGTCGGCAGCATCAGCTTGCCCACCTTGCGTACTTCCGGATGCCCGAACCCGGGACGGAAGCGCGGGCGCAGGCCCAGCCTGCCGAGCATCGGCCACAGCAGTGCGAGCTGCAGGAATCCTGCGATCAGCACGCCCCAGGCCAGCCCTTCCGGCGGCAGCTCGAAGCGCGGCGCCAGCCACAGCATCGCGGCGATCATCGTCAGGTTGTGCAGCACCGGGGTGAACGCCGGCAGCGCGAACCGGCCATGGCTGTTGAGGATCGACGCCGACAGCGACATCAGCGAGATGAAGAGCAGGTACGGGAAGGTGATCCGCAGCATCTGCGCGGTCTGCGCAAGCAATTCGGGCTGATCGACCCAGCCCGGTGCGAACACGCGCGCGATCAGCGGCGCCAGCAGCATGCCCAGTGCGCAGACCACCAGCACCACCGCGCACAGTGCGCCGGCCATGTGATCGATGAAGGATTTCAGCGCCGCGCGGTCTTCGCGCTGCTTGATCTCGTTGAGCACCGGCACGAAGGCCATCGCCATCGAGCCTTCGGCGAACACACGGCGCAGGAAATTCGGGATGCGATAGGCGACAATGAAGGCGCTCATCGCCCCACCGGTCCCGAACAGCGTCGCCTGCAGCATGTCGCGGGCAAAGCCGGCGATCCGCGAGATCAGGGTCATCGCGCTGAACACCGCGCTCGAACGCAGCAGTCCGCCGCGCCGGTTCGGCGTCGGACTGGCGGCCGCCGGATCGGGCGCCGTCACCGGATGGTCCCGTTCATGCCGGGCATGTTGACGCAAGTGACTGAAACACCCATAATTTCCTGCTCAAATTTCCATTCGTCCGGCGACGCCGGATTTTCACACGTCCAGCTTCCAGGAATCCATCGTGGCAAACATCAAGTCCGCCAAGAAGCGCGCCAAGCAGACCGTTGTGCGCAACGCGCGCAACTCCGCCCAGCGCTCGCAGCTCCGCACCGCCGTCAAGAAGGTGCTCAAGGCACTCGACGCCAACGACGCGACCGGCGCACAGGAGGCGTTCAACGTCGCCCAGCCGATCCTCGACCGTTTCAGCTCGCGTGGTCTGATCCACAAGAACAAGGCTGCTCGCCACAAGAGCCGCCTGACCGCGCGCATCAAGGCACTCAAGGCCGCTGCCTGAGTCCTGCCGACCGCTTCGGCGGTCGACGATGCAAGAAGAACCCGGCCTCGGCCGGGTTTTTCCGTTTGCGTTCCGACTGCCCGGAAGCGAAGCAGACGTCGGGTCGGCGCAGCAGCCCGCAACCTGCTGCTGTGCGCACGACTGCAATGTAGCGGACGAAATCCGGGCGACGGCGCATCGGCCGAGGCGCTAGCGCTTCCGACAGCGCTGGCCGGCGACCGGCGCAATAAAAAACCCGGCAGATGGCCGGGTTTTTCGTGCGTGTCGAGCAGGCCGCGCAATGCGATCCGCCCGCCTTCGCGGGTCAGAGCGCGTCGGCCGCTTCGCGTTCGCTGCGATCCAGCTCGTCGAGAGCGGCCTGCACCTTCAGCATCACCTCGCGCGTGCCGTCGTGGGCCAGGCCCGAGACGAGGAACCACGGCCCGGTCCAGCCCAGCGTGGCGATGACGCGCGCCGCTTCCGCCTCGGCCTCTTCGGGCAGCAGCGTGTCCGCCTTGTTGACCAGCAGCCAGCGCGGCTTGTCGAGCAGGCCGGTATCGAACTTCTCCAGCTCGCGCTCGATCGCGCGCACCTGGTCGACCGGATCAGTGCCGTCGAGCGGCTGGATTTCCACAAGGTGCAGCAGCAGACGCGTGCGCTGGATGTGGCGCAGGAACAGTGCGCCGAGGCCGGCGCCATCGGCCGCGCCCTCGATCAGGCCGGGAATGTCGGCGATGACGAAACTGCGCGCCGGCTCCACGCTGACCACGCCCAGATTGGGATACAGCGTGGTGAACGGGTAATCGGCGACCTTCGGCGTGGCCGCCGAGACCGCACGGATCAGGGTGCTCTTGCCGGCGTTCGGAAAGCCCAGCAGGCCCACGTCGGCCAGCAGCTTGAGCTCGAGCCGGAGCGTGCGCTCCTCGCCCGGCTCGCCCGCCGTCGACTGGCGCGGCGAACGGTTGGTCGAACTCTTGAAATGCATGTTGCCCAGACCACCGCGGCCGCCACGCGCGACCAGCAGTCGCTGACCATGCTCGGTCAGATCACCGATCACCTCGTCGGTGGTGACGTTGTGCACGACCGTGCCCACGGGCACGACGATCGACAGCTGGTCGCCGCCCTTGCCGTACATCTGCCGTCCCATGCCGCCCTCACCGCGCTGGGCGCGGAACATCGTCTGGTGACGGAAGTCGACCAGCGTATTGAGGTTCTCGTTGGCTTCGATCCACACGCTGCCGCCGTCGCCACCGTCGCCGCCATCGGGGCCGCCGAGCGGAATGAACTTCTCGCGCCGGAATCCGACACAGCCATTGCCGCCGGTGCCGGCGGTCACGGTGATTTCAACTTCGTCGACGAGTTTCATAAGGCGTGATTCGTAAGTGGTGATTCGTGATTGGAAAACGCAAGCGCACTGCAGGAACAAGATCTATGTGGGGCGTCGCGCGCAAATCGCAAAGCAGGCACGCTTCGCCGAATCACGAATTACGAATCACCCACCCCGGCTCCACCAACGAAAAACCCCGCCGAAGCGGGGCTTTCGGAGATCACGCATCGCGGGAGGCTCAGGCCTCGGCGACGACGCTCACGGTGCGGCGGTTCTTCGGACCCTTGGTCGCGAATTCCACCTTGCCGTCGACCAGCGCGAACAGCGTGTGGTCACGACCCAGGCCGACGCCGGCGCCCGGATGGAACTGGGTGCCGCGCTGACGCACGATGATGTTGCCGGCTTCGATGTCCTGGCCACCGAAGATCTTGACGCCCAGGTACTTCGGGTTGGAGTCGCGGCCGTTGCGCGAGGAACCTACGCCCTTTTTGTGTGCCATGACTGCTGCTCCTTACTTCTTGCCACCGGCGATGCCGGTGATCTCGATTTCGGTGTAATGCTGACGGTGTCCCTGACGCTTCATGTGGTGCTTGCGGCGACGGAACTTGATGATGCGGATCTTGTCGGCGCGGCCGTGGCTCACGACCTTGGCCGTGACGCTGGCGCCCTTGAGGGCGTCGCCGAGCTTGATGCCATCGCTGTCGCCGAGCATCAGGATGTTGTCGAAGGTGATCTCGTTGCCGGCTTCGGCCTCGAGCTTCTCGACGCGGAGCGTTTCGCCCTGCGCCACGCGGTATTGCTTACCGCCGGTGACCAGTACTGCGTACATGTGGAGCCTCTCGTATCGGTGTTGATTCTGTAGTTATTCTTGTTTCTGACCGCCAACCAGGGCGGACAGGCGCGGAATTCTAATGGACTCAGCCACTTGCGGTCAACCTGCCCCCGCATCTGCCGCCGCACGCCGGTGAAGCGCTCCGCAGGTGGCTCATCGCCGCGCCCCGCCCCGCGTGTCGGCCGTGCACCTGCCTGAACGCCGCGCGGTCTCACAGGCTGCGACGCGGCGCCCGCACACTGGTCGTTGCCGGGTTTGCCCCCATCTACCCGCCTCGGTAGTCTGATCGACTGCCCGTCCCGCACACGCCCAGGCGTCGCGATCGGGTCTGGACCGCCCTCCCCCGCTCCCAACCGGATTCCAAGTCGATGGCGATGGACACCATCCGCATTCGCGGTGCCCGTACCCACAATCTCAAGAACATCGATCTCGATCTGCCGCGCGACAAGCTGATCGTGGTCACCGGCCTGTCGGGCTCGGGCAAGTCGTCGCTCGCGTTCGACACGATCTACGCCGAAGGCCAGCGCCGCTACGTCGAGTCGCTGTCGTCGTACGCGCGCCAGTTCCTCAGCGTGATGGAAAAGCCCGACATCGACCATATCGAAGGTCTGTCGCCGGCGATCTCGATCGAGCAGAAATCGACCTCGCACAACCCGCGTTCGACGGTCGGCACGATCACCGAGATCTACGACTACCTGCGCCTGCTCTATGCGCGCGTCGGCAGTCCGCGCTGCCCGGACCACGGCTACCCGCTGGAAGCCCAGACGGTCAGCCAGATGGTCGATCACGTGCTGACCCTCGATCCCGAACAGCGCTGGATGCTGCTGGCGCCGGTCGTGCGCGAGCGCAAGGGCGAACACGCCCAGGTGTTCGAGCAACTGCGCGCGCAGGGGTATGTGCGCGTGCGTGTCGACGGCGTGCTCTACGAGATCGACGGCCTGCCCACGCTCGCCCTGCGCCAGAAGCACACGATCGAGGCCGTGATCGACCGCTTCAAGGTCCGCGAGGACATGAAGCAGCGCCTGGCCGAATCCTTCGAGACCGCGCTCAAGCTCGGCGAAGGCATGGTGTCGGTGCAGGCGATCGACGATGCCTCCGTCGCGCCGCAGCTGTTCTCGTCCAAGTACAGCTGCCCGGTCTGCGATTACGCGCTGCCGGAACTCGAACCGCGCCTGTTCTCGTTCAATTCGCCGATCGGCGCCTGCCAGACCTGCGACGGCCTGGGCGTGAGCGAGTTCTTCGATCCCGACCGCGTCGTCGTACACCCCGAGCTGTCGCTGGCCGCGGGCGCGGTGCGCGGCTGGGACCGCCGCAACGCGTACTACTTCCAGCTGCTGCAGTCGCTGTCCAAGCACTACGGTTTCGACGTCGACACGCCGTGGCAGGAACTGTCGAAGGCGGCGCGCGATGCGGTGCTGTTCGGCAGCGGCACCGAGACCATCAGCTTCACCTACATCACCGATTCGGGCGCGCGCACCCAGCGCAAGCACCGCTTCGAAGGCATCGTGCCGAACCTCGAGCGTCGCTACCGCGAGACCGAGTCGTCCGCGGTGCGCGAGGAACTGTCGAAGTACATCAGCGAACGGCCGTGCCCGGATTGCGGCGGTGCGCGCCTCAACCGCTCCGCGCGCAACGTGTTCGTCGCCGACCGGCCGATGCAGTCGATCATCGTGCTGCCGATCGACGAGGCGCTGTCGTTCTTCAGCACGATGGAGCTGCCGGGCTGGCGCGGCGAGATCGCGGCCAAGATCGTCAAGGAAATCGGCGAACGTCTGAGCTTCCTTGTCGATGTCGGTCTCGACTACCTGACGCTGGAACGCAAGGCCGACACGCTGTCGGGCGGCGAAGCGCAGCGCATCCGCCTGGCGTCGCAGATCGGCGCCGGTCTGGTGGGCGTGATGTACGTGCTCGACGAGCCGTCGATCGGCCTGCACCAGCGCGACAACGAGCGTCTGCTGGGCACGCTGACGCGCCTGCGCGACCTCGGCAATACGGTCATCGTCGTCGAGCATGACGAGGACGCGATCCGCCTCGCCGACCACATCGTCGACATAGGCCCCGGCGCCGGCGTGCACGGCGGCGAAGTCGTCGCCCAGGGCTCGTACGAGGACGTACTCAATGCGCCGCGTTCGCTGACCGGCCAGTACCTCAGCGGCCGCAAGCGCATCGAGATTCCGACCAAGCGGCACAAGCCGAATCCGAAGATGCAGCTCAAGCTGCTCGGCGCTTCGGGCCACAACCTCAAGAACGTCGACCTGACGATCCACTCCGGCCTGTTCACCGCGATCACCGGCGTGTCCGGCTCGGGCAAGTCCACGCTGATCAACGACACCCTGCATTCGCTCGCCGCGAACGAGATCAACGGCGCCTCGCACAAGGCGGCGCCGTACCGCGAGATCGAAGGCCTCGACATGTTCGACAAGGTCGTCGACATCGACCAGTCGCCGATCGGCCGTACGCCGCGTTCGAACCCGGCGACCTACACCGGGCTGTTCACGCCGTTGCGCGAACTGTTCGCGCAGGTGCCGGAATCGCGTGCCCGTGGTTACGCGGCTGGACGCTTCAGCTTCAACGTGCGCGGCGGCCGTTGCGAGGCCTGCCAGGGCGACGGCCTGCTGAAGGTGGAGATGCACTTCCTGCCCGACGTCTACGTGCCCTGCGACGTGTGCCACGGCAAGCGCTACAACCGCGAAACGCTGGAGATCCTCTACAAGGGCCACAGCATCCACGACGTGCTGGAAATGACGGTCGAAGATGCCCTGGGCCTGTTCGAGAACCTGCCGCCGATCGCGCGCAAGCTCGAAACGCTGATCGACGTGGGCCTGAGCTACGTCAAGCTCGGCCAGAGCGCGACCACGCTGTCGGGCGGCGAGGCGCAGCGCGTCAAGCTGTCGAAGGAACTCTCGCGCCGAGACACCGGCCGCACCCTCTACATCCTCGACGAACCGACGACCGGCCTGCACTTCCACGACATCGAGCATCTGCTCGCCGTGCTGCACAAGCTGCGCGACGACGGCAATACGGTGGTGGTGATCGAGCACAACCTCGACGTCATCAAGACCGCGGACTGGGTGGTCGATCTCGGTCCGGAAGGCGGCCATCGCGGCGGCCAGATCATCGCCGAGGGCACGCCCGAGCAGGTCGCGGCGATGCCGCAGTCGCATACCGGCCAGTTCCTCGCGCGCCTGCTCGAGGCCAAGCTGCCGGAACCGGCAGCGCCGAAGCCGGAACGCAAGCTGGCGCGCAAGGCGACGACGCATCTGCCCAAGCCCTTGCCGCGCAAGGGGGCGTCCACGAAGGCCGCCGAAGCCGATGCGAAGGTACGCGCGGAACTGATGAAGGCCGGCTCGAAGCAGGCCGATCCGGAGGCGTCCGAAGCGGCGCAGCCGAGCACGAAGAAAACCGGCGCGAAGCAGGCGCCGAAGAAGAAGGGAGCCAAGGCATGAGCGCGTCGAACGTGATGATCCGGATGCCGATCGAGTTGCGCTGGCGCGATCTCGATGCGTTCAACCACGTCAACAATTCCAACTTCATGACCTACCTCGAAGAAGCGCGCATCCGCTGGTTCGACACCGTGGGCGAGCCCTGGGTCACCGACGAGATCGCGCCGTTGCTGGCCGCGGTGCAGATGAGCTACAAGGTGCCGATCCCGTATCCGTCGAAGATCGTCGTCGAACTGCTGGCCGAGCGTCTCGGCAACACCAGCGTGACGATCGGCCACCGCATCGTCTCCGACGACGGCGCCACACTGCACGCCGAAGGCCACGTGGTGATCGTATGGATCGACCGTGCAACCGGACGGCCGAAGGCGCTGCCCGAGCCCGTGCGCGCGAAGATGCTCGCCGCCGCGGGTTGAACCGCGGACGCGGCTTCGGCCGCGATGTCCGGTTGTTCCGGTACGCGCACAGGCGCGTATCCGGCAACGGCTAACATGCGGCTTCCATCCGAAGGAGCCGCGCGATGTCCCCGCTGATCGAAATCCAGGACCACGGCCCGATCCGCGAGCTGACGCTCGCGCGTCCGCCGGTGAACGCGCTCGACCCGACGTTGTGCCTCGCGTTGCGTGATGCGATCGACGCCGCGGCCGCGGATGGCATCGGCGGCGTGGTGCTGGCCGGTGGCCCGAAAGTATTCTCCGGTGGCCTCGACGTGCCGCATCTGCTGGCGCTGCCCGACAGCGCATCGTTGCGCGATGCCTGGGACGCGTTCTTCGCCGGCGCGCGTGCACTGGCCGGCGCACCGATGCCGGTCGTCGCCGCGCTTGCAGGTCACGCGCCGGCAGGCGGCTGCGTGCTGGCGCTGTGTTGCGACTACCGCGTCATGGCATCGGGCGCCTACCGCATCGGCCTCAACGAAACCCAGGTCGGACTGGTCGCGCCGGACGGCATCCAGCGGCTGATGCGGCGCACGATCGGTGCCCGTCAGGCGGAACGTCTGATCGTCGGCGGCCTGCTGGTCGATGCCGACGAGGCACTGCGTCTGGGGCTGGTGGACGAACTGGCCGGCATCGACGAAGTGTCGCTGCGCGCGCGCCTCTGGCTCGAATCCCTGCTCGCCCTGCCCCGCGCGCCGATGCTGGAAACCCGCGCGATTGCCCGGGCGGATCTGGTGGACGCGTTGTCGGAAGACAACATCGAACTGGATCGCCTCGTCGAGGCCTGGCATGCGCCGGATACGCAGGCGGGCCTGCGGGCGCTGGTGGCCAGACTGGGCCGCTGAGGTTCGGTCGGTCCATCCGCTGTACGCAGCATCAAGTGGCGCCAAGCTTGACCAGATACTCGTCTGTCGAAAGCCGATGGGGCGACGGCTTTGGGGTTCGTGCACGTGACTGGGAGGCCTCGTCGCCCGACGAGGCAGATCGATCGCGTCAGGGATTCGCTCGTACCTTCATCCCGGTAACTTCCAACAGACGTGCGTCTGCGCTCGCCGGGACCCGTATTGATGGGGTGGCGATACGCCCCGGCCGTTTCGAACAGCCTGCCCCACACCCTCGATCCAGGCCGTTGGTCGCCCGCAACCGGGACGCGCTCAGGCCCCGACCGCGACCTCACGCTGTGGCGCATCCACCCAGCCGCTCCACGATGGCGCATACAACTTCGCGCCCTCGCGTCCCGCATGCGCCATCGCCAGCAGGTGGTGACAGGCGGTGACGCCCGATCCGCACATCACCGCGACATCGGCCGGCGCGTGCCCGCCGAGCAGCGCGTCGAACTCCGACGCGAGCGACCCGGCCGATTTGAAACAACCGTTGTCGAGATTCTCGGCATAGGGCCGGTTGCGCGCACCCGGCACATGGCCTGCGCGTGGATCCAGCGGTTCGACTTCACCGCGGAAGCGTGCGCCCGCGCGGGCGTCGAGCAGCAGGCCGCCGGCATCGAGATGACGCTGTACGGCGTCGGCATCACGCAGCAGGCGTGCTTCGTCGAAGCTTCCGGCACTCGGCGGCGCCGCGTCGACATGGGGCACCGTCGTTTCGACCGGAAGCTCGAGTGCACACCAGGCCGCCCAGCCCCCATCGAGCACGGCGACTTCCTGGTGGCCGAAGCTGCGCAGCAGCCACCACAGGCGTGCGGCAAATGCGCCGTCGCTGTCGTCGTAGACGACCACCTGCATGCCGGGCGCTATGCCGAGGCGCGACAGCGTCACAGCGAACGCATCGGCACCCGGCCACGGGTGGCGACCGAGGCCCGGGCCCCTGGGCCCCGAGAGGTCGCGTTCGAGATGCGCATACACCGCGCCTGGAACGTGGCCTGCGCGCCACGCCGCTTCACCGGCGCCATCCGACGCGCCCGCGACCGCCAGCGTGAAGCGGCAATCGACGATGCGCAGACGGGAATCGCCGAGGGCATCCGCCAGCGTCGTCGCATCCACGAGGGTGGTCCACGGCAGGCTCACAGGCGCTCCAGATGCTCGCGCAGATTCAACAGGATCGATGCGGTCACGCCCCAGATCCGGTGCGTCGGTGCGCCGGCCAGCGCTTCGTACTCCAGCACGTGCCGGACGCGTCCGCCGAACTCGATGTCCACGCGCCGCAATCGCTCCGGCGCCATCAGGAAGGCCAGTGGCGCCTCAAACACATCCGCCACTTCGCCAGGATCCGGCACCGGCTCGAAGTCGGGATCGAGCATCGCCACGACCGGGATGACCCGGTAGCCGGTGATCGTGGCCAGCGGATCGAGGTAACCCAGCGGCGCGGCCTGCGCCGGTGCCAGGCCGACCTCTTCCTGCGCCTCGCGCAACGCGGCCTGCAACGGGCCACCATCCTCCGGCTCGAGCCGGCCGCCAGGGAAACTGACCTGACCCGCGTGGTGGCGCAGGGTGTCGGTGCGCCGCGTCAGCAGCGCATGCAGGCCGTGCTCACGGCGGATCAGTCCGACGAGCACCGCGGCCTCGCGCAGCGCGAGATCGGGCGAGAGCAGTCCATCGAGTTCATCGACGTTCCAGCCGCGCGTGGTCGGCACGCGGTCCAGCGGATGCAGCAGACGCCGCAGATCTGCAGCGGCCAGCGTCATCGACGCGCGGCCTCACGCGCGGGCAGCACCTCGTCCATCATGCGCTGGCGTTCGGCATCGCTCATCTGCAGCCAGCCGCCGATTTCGGCCAGCGTGCGCAGGCAGCCGTGACAGCGCTGGTGTTCGTCGATGGTGCAGACGCCGGTGCAGGGGGTCAGCACTGCGCGGGGGATCGAATCCATGCCTCGATTCTAGCGGTCGCGCACCGCCCACGCCGAACCCGACGTGACGCGTGGCGTCTTGTGCGGATGTCGGAAACGACTGCGCCGACGTGCAGGGCACGTCGGCGCAGGGCACCACTCGCGGTGACGCGGATCAGCGGACGCTGAGCAGCTTCACCATCACGCCGACCGGCTGGCGTGCGATTTCCTGGGTGTTCTCGCCCGTCACGAAACGGCCCGGCGGGAACACGACCTCGTACACCGCATTGAGCGGCATCAGGGGCAGCACTTCACGCAGACCCGCCACCGGCGATTCCGAGACGCGGAACGGCTCGGTCTTGTCGTCGGAGCTCAGGCCGATGCCGACCGGCACGACCAGCGCCTGATAGGCGATCTCGACCTGGCTGGCTGCCGTCGGCTTGGCGCCTGCACCGGCTTCGACGACGCGGTACATCACGCCGCTCGGCAGCGAGACCACGCCTTCGCGCGCCTTGTACTCGGTGAGGAACGCCGTGGCGTTGCCTTCATTCTCGGTCAGGGCCGCACGACGCTCTGCCACGATCTTCTGCTGCATGCGCTGCTGGAAGCCGTTGTAGGCGGTGCCCATCTGCTCGGGGGTGTAGGTCGGGTCCTTGCGACCGTGACCGTCCTGCAGACCCCTGATGATCGTGTTGACGTCGACTGACTCGCCCGTCTCGGCCAGGCGGTTGCCCAGATCGAAACCCAACGCGTAGCTCAGCGTGGTCCTGTCGTTACCGGCTGCGGGTGCAGCGGCCTGCTGCGCGAACGCCGCGCCGCTGAACGTGGTGGCCGCGATTGCGACCGCAATAAAACGCAACTTCATTCCGTGGATCTCCGCTAGGTCAGATTTCGATATCGCCTGTCGCGAGAAAGGGCGGTCGAACCGCCCCATCTTGACGCGCTAGGATAGCGGTCGCAGGGCTTAACCGCCACTGACGACTTCCCTATCCGACCGCGCGCGGCCTGGCAAGTTCCACGCCGCCGCGGACATGCGCCTGGAGGCTGCTGTTCCGATGTCCGATTCTCCCCTGCTGATCGAAGACCAGGGCGCCGTGCGCATCATCACGGTCAACCGTCCCGACAAGCTGAACGCGCTCGACTCCGCGACCCTCGATGCGCTGCATGTCGCCTTCGATGCGGCGGCCGACGCGCCGTCGGTGCGTGCGGTGGTGCTGACCGGCGCCGGTCCCAAGGCGTTCGTCGCCGGGGCTGACATCGCCGAGATGACCGCCCTGCGCCCGGTCGAAGGCCGCGATTTCGCGCTGCGCGGGCAGCGGATGATGCGCCGGATTGAGACTCTGCCCAAGCCGGTAATCGCGATGGTCAACGGCTTCGCGCTGGGCGGCGGTCTGGAACTGGCGATGTGCTGCCACCTGCGCATCGCCGCCGACACCGCCAAGGTCGGACAGCCCGAGATCAATCTCGGCCTGATTCCCGGCTTCGGCGGCACCCAGCGCCTGCTGCGGTTGGCCGGACGTGCTGCGGCGCTGGAGCTGTGCCTGACCGGCACCCCGATCGATGCGACCCGCGCCCAGGCCTTGGGCATCGTCAACCGCGTGGTGCCGGCAGCGGAACTGGCGGACGCGACGATGGCGCTGGCGAACCAGCTGGCCAATGCGGCCCCGCTGGCGCTGCGCGGCATCCTCGACTGCATCAACATCGGCGGCGAAAGCGCACTCGGCGAAGGTCTGGAATACGAGGCCGCGCAGTTCGGCCTGGCGTTCTCGACCGAGGACATGCGCGAAGGCACGCGCGCCTTCCTCGAACGTCGCAAGCCCGAGTTCCAGAACCGCTGAGGCGTACGCACGCCATGCCGCACCGCCAGCCCGACGCCAGCGCCCCGCCCCCCGATACCCTCGAACGCCTCGTCGCGCTGCTGCGCGAAGACGCCCTCGATGCCGCGATCGAGGCCGGGCTGATGGATGCGTGGCCCGACACCTGCGCCGACGCCCTCGAAGCCGAAGCGCGCGGGTTGCTGCTCGCGACACGCGCACGACTGCGTGCCGCATGGGACGCACGTGCGCGCTACGAGGCGCGCAATGCGCGGCTTGCACGGCGGGCCGAGGCCCGTGAGGCCGCTCGACGCGTGCCCGCGTCGGTGCCAGCCGCAGACGATGCCGCGCCGGTACGTCCTGCCCTGCCCTCGGGCGCTGCGGCGATCCTCGCCCGCGCCAAGGCACGCGCGACGGGCGGCGCGTCGTGAACACGCCGGAGAGCACCGTTGCGCCGAAACGGCGCGGCCCGACGATGACGCGTGCGGAGATCCACGAATTCCTCGCCCGCCTGCGGGAGCTCGATCCCGAGCCGACGACCGAACTCGAGTACACCACGCCATTCGAACTGCTGATCGCGGTGATCCTGTCGGCGCAGGCGACCGATGTCGGCGTCAACAAGGCCACGCGGCGCCTGTACCCGATCGCCAACACGCCGCAAGCGATCCTCGATCTCGGCGAGGACGCGCTCAAGCGGCACATCTCGACGATCGGCCTGTTCAACGCGAAGGCGAAGAACGTCATCGCCGCCTGCCGCCGCCTCGTCGAGCAGCACGGCGGCGTGGTGCCGAACGACCGCGCCGCGCTGGAAGCCCTACCGGGCGTCGGCCGCAAGACCGCGAACGTCGTGCTCAATACGGTGTTCGGCGAACCGGCGATCGCGGTGGATACGCATATTTTCCGCGTGTCCAACCGCACGGGGCTCGCACCGGGCAAGGACGTGCGCGCGGTCGAAGACCGGCTGATGCGCGTGGTGCCAGAAGAATTCCTGCTCGGCGCACACCACTGGCTGATCCTGCACGGGCGCTACACCTGCAAGGCGCGGAAGCCGGACTGCCCGAAGTGCGTGGTGCGGGATCTGTGCCGATTCAAGGACAAGACGCCCGGGGCGACGGGTTAGGCATCTGCTTGCGTCGTTGCTGACATGAAAGCACGCAAGAACCGTAACGCCCGCAGAATCTTTCCGACCGTCATTCCCGCGCAGGCGGGAATCCATGGACGTTGAGGCCGCGCTAATCGAGGGTCATTCCGCCAGCGTGTGTCGGCGGGACTGTAATGCCTGTACACACGAGACTTCGAGGTAAAGCTCCATGGATTCCCGCCTGCGCGGGAATGACGAGCCCTGGGATCTTTTTGCTGGCTGATGGACACACGCGACGGCACGCTCGCCGTCGCGCTTGAACCGCATCACTCGTCCCGATCCGTAAACGGCTTGCGCGGCAGGCGCTCGTCGCGCATGGCGGCGTGGTACGCGAACGAGGCGATGATCGCCGCGGCCTGCTTCAGGTCGTCGGGCACCACGTGGTCGTAGGTGTCGAGATGCGTGTGGTGGACGTGGCTGAAGTAGTCGGCCGGGTCCTGTACGAACTGGAAGCCCGGCAGGCCGACGCGGTCGAAGGCGATGTGGTCGGTCGAGCCGGTGTTGCGCGTGGTCACGATGGTCGCGCCGAGGTCGTGGAAGGGCGCCAGCCAGGCGCGGAAGACCGGCACCGCGGCGTGGTTTTCCTGGGCGTAGATGCCGCGGATGCGGCCGGTGCCGTTGTCGAAGTTGAAATAGGTCGAGAAGCGGTCGTAGCCGGCGCGGCGCTGCAGCGGGCCGGTGCCGCGCTGGAACGCACGCGGCAATGCCTGCTGTTCGGGATCGGTCGGCGCGGGCCAGTCGGCCAAGTGCCGGGCGACGTAGCCCGACGAGCCGTGCAGGCCCTGTTCTTCCCCGCCCCACAGTGCGATGCGGATCGTGCGCTTCGGACGCGCGTCGATTGCTTTCAGGATGCGCATCGCCTCCATCATCACGACCACGCCCGCGCCGTTGTCGGCCGCGCCCGTACCGGTGTGCCACGAGTCCAGATGCGCGCCGATGATCACGGTCTCGTTCGCCTTCGAGCTGCCGCGCAATTCGGCGAAGGTGTTGGTGGCCGGCAGGTCGGTGTCGCTGGTGAAGCGTGTATCGACGTCGACGCGCAGGCGCGGCGCCTGGCCGCGTTCGACCGCGCGCACCAGCTGGTTGTAATGCTCGGCCGCGACCACGAGGTCGGGCACGCCTTCGGGATCGCCGGCCTTGCGCCCGCCGCCGCCCATCACACGGACGATGCCGTTGTCCCAGGAGCTGATCGACAGCGTCGCCAGCACGCCTTCCTCGGCGAAGAAGGTGTTCAGCGCGCGCACCAGCGCCTGGCGCTTGCGGTACTCGTCCAGCCGCTTGTCCTGCGCAGCCGGGTCGGCGTCCTGCGGCACCGGGAAGGTCTGCAGTTCTCCGAGATCCTCTTCGGTATGGCGACGGAAGTCAGGCCGGTCGGAAGGCTTGTAGGCGCGCGCCTCGTCCAGCAGCACGATCCGGCCGCCCAGCTTGCCGCGCTGCTTTTCGATGTCCTCGAGGGTCTTGAACGAGGCCAGCACCA
The DNA here is from genome assembly GCF_057656615.1 of Luteimonas sp. Soil_C_5. NCBI lineage: Bacteria > Pseudomonadati > Pseudomonadota > Gammaproteobacteria > Lysobacterales > Lysobacteraceae > Luteimonas > Luteimonas sp. Soil_C_5. The sequence continues at coordinate 34,357 of NZ_JBDGKA010000001.1, read as the reverse complement.
GTTCGCCCTCGACCGGACCGTCGGTGCCCGGCGTCCACGCCTTGGGCAGCGCGTGGATCGGCAATTCGCGCGGAGTGAGCAGTTCGACGCGCGAGGCGCGGAATTCCCAGCCGCGGCCGAAGGCCTCGTCGTAGACCTCGTCGCGCACGTTGGTCAGGCCGTAGCCGGTCAGCTTGTTGCGCGCCCATTCGCTTGAACGCACATAGGCCGGCGAATTGGTCAGGCGCGGGCCGATGGTCTCGGTCAGTTCCTTGAGATTGGCCGCGACCTGCGAGCGGTTGAAGGCCTCGTGGCGGATCTGGGCGACGACATCGAGATCGACCGGTTCGACGGTCTGGGCGAAGGCCAGGCCCGGCACCAGGACGACGGCGGCCATGGCCGCCTGCAGCAGGCGGATACGCTTGGATTGCGGCTTGCTCACGGAACTCCCCGGACAGATCGGAACGGTGGGCCCGCGATGCTCGGCAGACCGGTGACAGCGCCCGTGTGCCGCGGCGCAGCCGTCCATGCTACCGGGTGCCCACGGCGCGGGACGGGTGCATGACGGCACTTGACCGGGCGGCCTCGGCATGTCGCCGGTCCGTTACTGCCTGCACCGCGATGGCGCGGGATGCGACCATCGGGGCGGCCCCATCCCCGACGCGCCCGTATGAAACCACTGCTGTCCGGTCTCGCCCTCGCCCTGTCGCTCGCCTGCGCGCCCGCGCTGGCCGACGACACCGTCTCCGCCGAAGCCCGCGCCCTGCACGAGCGCATCCTCACCCTCGACAGCCATCTCGATACGCCGAGCTTCTTCGGCCGCGACGGCTGGGACATTCTCCAGCGCAACGACACGCCGCCGACCGCCAGCCAGGTCGACCTGCCGAAGATGATCGAAGGCGGCCTCGACGGCGGCCTGTGGGTCATCTACACCGGCCAGCGCGGACGCACGCCCGAGGACGACCGCGCAGCGCGTGACGCGGGCCTGGTGCGGCTGGTCGAAATCCGCGAGCTGCTGGCCGCCCACCCCGACACCTTCGAACTCGCGCTCACCGCCGACGACGCGCCCCGCATCCGCGATGCCGGCAAGCGCGTGGTCTACATCAGCATCGAGAACGCGTCGCCGTTGAGCGCCGATCCGTCATTGCTGGCGCTGTATCACCGCCTCGGCGTGCGCGTGCTCGGGCTGGTACACACGTCGAACAACGATTTCGCCGATTCGGCGAGCACGCCGCCGGAATGGAACGGGCTCAGCGACAAGGGCCGCGCGCTCGTCGCCGAGGCCAACCGGCTGGGCATCGTGCTCGACCATTCGCATGCGTCGGACACGGTGTTCGACCAGTTGATCGAACTGTCCAAGGCGCCGATCATCCTCAGCCACACCGGCGCGGATGCGGTCCACGAGCACCCGCGCAACATCGACGATGTGCGCATCCGCACCCTGGCCGAACACGGCGGCGTGATCCTGGTGAACTCGCTGGGCAGCTATCTGATCGATACCGGCGCGACGCCCGCCTACCAGAGCGAGCTGCGCGCCCTGTACGAACGCTTCGGCGGCCGCGCGAATCTGAGCGAGGCCAACTATGTCGAGTTCGACCGCCTGCGCGGCGAGCTCGACGCGAAGCACGGCCTGAAGAAAGCCACGCTGGACGATTATTTCGCCCACATCCTGCACATCATCGAAGTGGCCGGACCCGAGCATGTCGGCTTCGGCGCGGACTGGGACGGTGGCGGCGGCGTGGTCGGACTGGAAGACGTGTCGGACCTGCCGAAGATCACCGCGCGCCTGCTCGACGCCGGTTACACCGAAGCGCAGATCGAGGCGATGTGGAGCGGCAACCTGCTGCGCGTGTTGCGCCAGGCGCAGGCGCTTGCCGATCCGGCGAGCCCCGGGGCGCGCTGACCGGACGCCCTGAACGCGAAAAGCCCGCGGCAATCGCCGCGGGCCTTCCGGTGACAGGTGTCGCCTCGATCAGAACGAGAACTGGGTACGCAGCGCGTACTGGCCGGTCTCGTCGCCGTTGAAGGTGTTGTCGCCCTTCGTGTAGTTGAACATGAAGCGCAGGTTCGGATTGACGTAGTAGTTCATGCCGACGATCCAGCTGCTGACATCCATGTTGGAGATGTCCTTGTTCTCGATCGTGTCGTAGCGCGCGGTCAGCTCCCACAGGCCCTTGTCGGCGACCTTCGGCGAGGCAAAGATGCCGTTCGCCGGCTTGTAGGCTTTGTGGCCGCCGTTGAGCAGCCAGCTGCCCTGCACGTACCACGTGGCCAGATCCTGGTCGCCGCCGAGCGGACGGCCGTAGGTGGCGTTGGCGTATTCGGCCTGGAAGAACAGCGGGCCGAACGAACCGGCCGCTTCGACGCCGACCGCGGTGACCTGGTTGCGGCTGGCGCCGGTGGTCGTGGCGATGGTCTGCGCCGGGCCACGACGGCCGGCGTAGTTGGCGGCGGCGGTGAAGTCGGCCGAGCCCTGGTTGAGGTTTTCCTGGCTCGCCCAGCCGCCGAAGTGCAGCGTGCTGTCGGCGGTGTTGATCGGTGCGAAGGTAACGCGGCCGGCCGCGCCGACGCCTTCGTTGCGGACCCCCGAGGCGCTGCGCAGGTTGAACACCGACAGGCCCGCGGTGTAGTTGCCGTCGGCGCGCATGTAGCCCACGCCCTGCTGGAACTGGCGGCCGTTGAACAGACCGGTCGCGGTGGAGAACGGACGCTCCATCATCAGGATCTCGTTGGAGCTGGTCAGCTCTTCCATCGAGCGGTAGGGCTTGAAGTGACCGATGGTGAACTTGCCGCCCAGCGCCGAACGGGCGATGTAGACGTCGCGGAAACCGTCGAGGCCGCTGCCCGCGCTGAAGTCCTGCTCCAGCTTGTACTCCCAGCCGTAGGCCTTGCCCTGCAGGGTCAGGCGCGCGCGGCGGAATTCGGTGGTGCCGGTGCTCGGCTGCAGGTCGCGGTCGAATGCGTAGGCATCGAAGTGGATGCGGCCGCCGGCCGAGAACTCGAACTGCTTGTCGGCGGACGTCACCTTGAGGCCACCCTTGGTGTCGACGACCGGCATCGTGGTCGCCATCTTGTCCAGGCTTTCCTGGGTACCGATGTTGATGTCGGACTGCGCGTCGGTACGCACTTCGAGGGCGTCGATCTTGGCCTGCATTTCGGCCAGCTGCGCGCGCAGCGCGGCGACTTCGGCATTCTGGCTCTGGGCGGCGGCGGAGAACGAGACAGACGCGACAGCAAGTGCGATGGACGCGGCCAGCATGGAATGACGCATTGGTGGATTCCCGTGAGATGAGGTGGATCGCACGCCGCGCGTGGGCCTGGATTCGGCCCTGGTGTTAAGCGCCCGTTAGCGACAGGTGCGCAGCCTGCGCAGCGTTGCTGACAGTGCGATGGCATCGACATGACAGTCCGATGACACGTGCGCCGTTGCCGCGGCTGCAACGCCCATCGGCACGCGTCACCGCGTGGTCATCGGGCTGACGCGCGGTTGTCATGTGCGCTGCGTGAAATACGGCGCACGGCGGCGGCTGCCGTCTCACTCCAGGGATTCCAATGCACGCACTACTGAAGCACCGGGTCGCCACGCTGGTCATCTCGACCACGCTGCTCGCGACCACGTTCGCGACCACCGCCCAGGCGAACGACGTCACCGGCGCCGGCGCCTCCTTCGTCTATCCGGCGATGACCCGCTGGTCGGCCGACTACCGCACCGCCACCAGCAAGCAGATCAACTACCAGTCGATCGGTTCGGGCGGCGGCATCGCACAGATCAAGGCCGGCACGGTCGACTTCGGCTCGTCCGACGCCCCCCTGCCCCCGGCCGACCTGCAGAAGTCGGGTCTGGTGCAGTTCCCGTCGGTGATCGGCGGCGTGGTGCCGATCGTCAACATCGAAGGCGTGGCCGCCGGCGCGATGAAGCTCGACGGCGCGACGCTGGCCAACATCTTCCTCGGCAACATCACCCGCTGGAACGATCCGGCGATCGTGGCGCTCAACGGCGGCATCGCCCTGCCCGACGCGCGCATCACCGTGGTCCACCGCTCGGACGGCTCGGGCACCACCTTCAACTTCGTCAATTACCTGTCCAAGGTCAGCCCGGACTGGAAGAACGGCGTCGGTGAAGGCACGACGGTCAAGTGGCCGGTCGGCATCGGTGGCAAGGGCAACGAAGGCGTCGCGGCGTATGTGCGCCAGATCAAGGGCGGTATCGGCTACGTCGAACTGTCGTACGCGCTGCAGAACCGCCTGGCCTACTCGCGCCTGCAGAACGCCGCCGGCAACTTCGTCAATCCGAGCGAAGAGACCTTCTCGGCCGCCGCCGCCAGCGCCAACTGGGCCGCGAGCCGCGATTTCCACCTGGTCATGACCAATGCGCCGGGCGAGAACTCCTGGCCGATCACCGCGACCAACTTCATCCTGATGCACCGCGAGCCGCGCAATCGCGCCGGCGCCAAGAACGCCCAGGACTTCTTCCGCTGGGTGTACGCCAACGGCGGCGAGCAGGCGCGTGCGCTGGGCTACGTGCCGCTGCCGGCGCCGCTGGTGCAGCAGATCGAGCGCTACTGGGCCGAGAACGCCCGCTACTGAACCGGGACGCCCCTGTGACCTGACGGGCCGGCCGTCCTCTCCCCGGCCGGCCCGTCGACTGCAGCAGCATCCTGCGCGGGCCTTCGGGCCCGCTTTTTTTTGGGCCGCCGGCCGCGCCACAGAGGCCATGTCACGGGTTCGGACGACCACCGTCATACGGGTGTAACAAAAACATCATTTCATGGCGGGACCCAGTCGGCGCCTGGCGTCGCGTACCCACATGGAGTTGTCATGACCCGTCACCCGGTCCGCATCTGCGCCTTGGCGCTGTCTTCCCTGATCTTCCTCGCCGCCTGCGGCGGCAACACCGACGCGCCTGCCGCGCAGTCCGCCGATGGCGCTCCGGCCCAGGGCCAGGGCGCAGGCGATCGCGTCGCCGCGAACATCTCCGGCGCCGGTGCCTCCTTCATCTTCCCGCTGGTGTCCAAGTGGTCGGCCGACTACAACGCCGCCACCGGCAACCGCGTCAACTACCAGTCGATCGGCTCGGGCGGCGGCATCGCCCAGATCAAGGCCGGCACGGTGGACTTCGGCTCGTCCGACAAGCCGCTCGACAGCGCCGAGCTGCAGGCCGCGGGCCTGGGCCAGTTCCCGTCGGCGATCGGCGGCGTGGTGCCGGTGCTCAACGTCGACGGCCTGCAGCCGGGCCAGCTGAAGCTGACCGGTTCGCTGCTGGCGGACATCTTCCTCGGCAAGGTCGCCACCTGGAACGATCCGGCGATCGCCGCGCTGAACCCCGGCGTGACCCTGCCGGCCGGCAAGATCAGCATCGTCCACCGCTCGGACGGTTCGGGCACCACGTTCAACTTCTCCAACTACCTGTCGAAGGTCAGCGAGTCGTGGAAGTCGACCGTCGGCGAAGGCACCTCGGTCCAGTGGCCGTCGGGCGTGGGCGGCAAGGGCAACGAAGGCGTCGCCTCGTACGTGCAGCAGATCAAGGGTTCGATCGGTTACGTCGAACTGGCCTACGCGCTGCAGAACAACATGCCCTACGCGTCGCTGCAGAACGCGTCCGGCAACTGGGTGCAGCCGAGCGAGGACAGCTTCGCCGCGGCCGCCGCGACCGCCGACTGGGCGAGCGCGCAGGACTTCAACCTGGTCATCACCAACGCGCCCGGCGCCGAGGCGTGGCCGATCACCGCGACCAACTTCATGCTGATGCACAAGCAGCCGAAGGACGCCGCGCGCAGCCAGGCCGCCCGTGACTTCTTCAAGTGGGCGTTCGAGTCGGGCCAGGCCCAGGCCAGCGAACTGCACTACGTGCCGCTGCCGCCGGAGCTGGTGCAGCAGATCGAAGCCTACTGGGCCTCCGAGTTCCAGTGATGCCAGGGGCCACGCGCATCGCGCGTGGCCCATCGCGTCATCCGCGCGCCCCGGGCGGCCACACGCCGCCCGATCCATCCCACCACGCATGTGAGCCCACATCCCGTTTACGCGGGACCTACGGGCTGAAGACCGGGAACCGATGACCGCCGCCACCCTCACCGCCACGCCGGCACCCCGGCAACGCGACATCCGCGACGCGCGCAACGACCGTCTGTTCCGGCTCGCGCTGTCGGCCACCGTGGTCTTCGCGATGCTGGCCCTGGCCGGTGCCGCACTGTCGATGCTGTGGGGCGGCCGCGATGCGCTCGCCACCCAGGGTCTGTCCTTCTTCACCAGCGCCGACTGGAATCCGGTCGAGAACCGCTACGGCGCCCTCGTGCCGATTCTCGGCACCGTGGTCACCGCGCTGATCGCGATGGTCATCGCGGTACCGGTGAGCTTCGGCATCGCCTTCTTCCTGACCGAGGTCGCACCGCGCTGGCTGCGCGGCCCGGTGGGCACCGCCATCGAACTGCTGGCCGGCATTCCGTCGATCATCTACGGCATGTGGGGCCTGTTCGTGCTGGTGCCGGTGATGACGACCTACGTCACGCCGTTCCTCAACGACTATCTGGGCGCGGTGCCCGGCATCGGTGTCCTGTTCCGGGGCCCGCCGCTGGGCATCGGCACGCTGACCGCGGGCTTCGTGCTCGCGATCATGGTCATTCCCTTCATCTCGGCGGTCATGCGGGAAGTGTTCCTGACGGTGCCGACGCGCCTGAAGGAATCGGCCTACGCGCTGGGCGCGACCAAGTGGGAAGTCAGCTGGGACATCGTGCTGCCCTACACCCGCTCGGCGGTGATCGGCGGCATCTTCCTCGGCCTCGGCCGCGCGCTCGGCGAGACGATGGCGGTCGCCTTCGTCATCGGCAACTCGGTGCGTCTGACGCCGTCGCTGCTGGAGCCCAGCACGACGATCGCCGCGCTGATCGCCAACGACTTCGGTGAAGCCACCGAGACCTACCGCTCGGCGCTGCTGCTGCTCGGCTTCGTGCTGTTCCTGGTGACCTTCGTGGTGCTGGCGATCGCCCGCCTGATGCTGATGCAACTCGCCCGCAAGGAGGGCAAGTGATGGGCAGTGTCGTCACCGAACGCGAGCGCCAGATCGCCGACCGCCTCTACGGCCGTCGCCGCATCGTCAACGGCATCGCCATCCTGCTGGGCTGCCTGACGGCCGCCTTCGGCCTGTTCTTCCTCGGCTGGATCCTGTGGACGCTGGTGTCCAAGGCCGCGGGCGGCATCAACTGGGCGCTGTTCAGCCAGATGACCCCGCCGCCGATGGTCGAAGGCGGCCTGCTCAACGCCTTCTTCGGCAGCGCGGTGATGTGCGGCATGGCGATCGCCATCGGCACGCCGCTCGGCGTCGCCGCCGGCACCTGGCTCGCCGAATACGGCCGCGCCCGCAAGGTCGGCACGGTCGTGCGCTTCATCAACGACATCCTGCTGTCCGCGCCGTCGATCGTGCTGGGTCTGTTCGTCTACACCGCGTTCGTGATGACCACCGGCGGCCGCTTCTCGGCGCTGGCCGGTGCGATCGCCCTGGCCTTCATCGTGCTGCCGGTGGTGGTGCGCACCACGGACGAAATGCTGCAGCTGGTGCCCACGCAGATGCGCGAGGCCGCGCTGTCGCTCGGCGTGCCGCACTGGAAGGTCATCGTGCAGGTGCTCTACCGCAGCGCATCGGCCGGCATCGTCACCGGCATCCTGCTGGCGCTGGCCCGCATCTCGGGCGAAACCGCACCGCTGCTGTTCACCGCATTCGGCAACCAGTACTGGAACAACAACATCATGCAGCCGATGGCCAGTGTGCCGGTGGTGATGTACCAGTACGCCGGCAGCCCCTATGAATCCTGGCAGCAGCTGGCCTGGGCCGGTGCCCTGGTGCTGACCTGCTTCGTGCTGGTGGTCAGCCTGCTCGCCCGCGCGATCCTGCTGCGCAAACGGGTCGTCCACGACTGACCCCCGCCATGACCCTCTTCCGACCGGACCTGTCCATGAACGACCTCCACACTGCCCCGTCGCAGCGGATCCAGCTGGCGACCCATGCACGCGAAACGCTGGCGCCGACGCCGGTGAAGATCGCCGCGCGCGGCCTGGATTTCCATTACGGCGACTTCCATGCGCTCAAGGGCATCGAGCTGGAGATCCCCGAAAAGCGCGTGACCGCGCTGATCGGCCCCTCGGGCTGCGGCAAGTCCACGCTGCTGCGCATTTTCAACCGCATCTATGCGCTGTATCCGAAGATGGTCGCCAGCGGCGAAGTGCTGATCGACGGCGAGAACATCCTCGCGCCGAAGTACCCGATGAACCGTCTGCGTTCGAAGGTCGGCATGGTGTTCCAGAAGCCGGTGCCGTTCCCGATGACGATCTTCGAGAACGTCGCCTACGCGATCCGCCACCACGAGAAGCTGTCGAAGGCCGAGCTCAACGTGCGCGTCGAGCAGGCGCTGACCCAGGCCGCGCTGTGGAACGAGGTCAAGGACAAGCTGGGCCAGAACGCGCTCGGCCTGTCGGGCGGCCAGCAGCAGCGCCTGTGCATCGCGCGCGCCGTGGCCCTGCGCCCGGACGTGCTGCTGCTCGACGAGCCGACGTCGGCGCTCGACCCCATCTCGACCAGCCGCATCGAGCAGCTGGTCGAGGAGCTCAAGGTCGACTACACGATCGTCATCGTGACCCACAACATGCAGCAGGCCGCGCGCGTCTCGGACTACACCGCCTTCATGTACCTGGGCGACCTGATCGAGCACGACACCACCGAAACGATCTTCTCCAAGCCCTCGAAGCAGCAGACCGAGGACTACATCACAGGCAGGTTCGGCTGACACCGAACCTGCGTGATTGGTGATTCGTGATTGGTGATTCGAAAGAGCACCACCCTCATGAATCGCCATCGCTTTTTCCAATCACGAATCACCAATCACGAATCACGGCCTCCAACATGCCCAACCAACCGAACGACCACATCGTCAAAAGCTACGACGAGGAACGCAACCGGCTCACGCAGGAAATCCTGCGCATGGGCGAGATGGCGGCTGCGCAGCTGGAATCGGCGCTGGACGTCGTCGAGCGGCGTGACGACAAGGCCGCCGAGCGGATCATCGCCAACGACGTCGCGATCGACGCGCTGGAGCACGAGGTCAGCCAGGACGTGATGAAGCTGGCGCTGCGCGGGCCGATGGCGCGCGATCTGCGCGAGATCCTCGCGGCGCTGCGCATCGCCGCCGACATCGAACGCATCGGCGACTACGCCGCCAACGTCGCCAAGCGTTCGACCGCGCTCAATCTCGCCCCGCCGCTGCCGCATACCCGCGGCCTGACGGTGCTGGGCACGCTGGCGGTCCGCCAGGTACGCGACGTGCTGGCCGCGTTCCGCGACGGCGACGCCGAGGCCGCGCAACGCGTGCGTGCGCAGGACGCCGAGATCGACACCGTGTACACCAGCCTGTTCCGCGAACTGCTGACCTACATGATGGAAGATCCGCGCGCGATCACGCCGAGCACCCATCTGCTGTTCATGGCCAAGAACATCGAGCGCATCGGCGACCACGCCACCAACATCGCCGAGAACATCTGGTTCCTGGTGCATGGCGACGATGTGCTGCCGCCGCGCGACAAGCGCGACGAGACCAATACCGTCGCCTGAGCGCGCCGGTGACGCGGCGCGCCAGGCCCGTTGGCCGGCGCGTCGCGGCGCTCCGCGCATCGCGCGCGCGTCGTGCGGCTCGACCGCTCTGCTAGGCTTGCCGCCATGAGCGATATCGAAGTGCCGGCAGTACCGGCCGAAACGGCCACGCCCCACATCCCGATGTCACGCCGCTTCCGCGGCTTTCTGCCGGTCGTCGTCGACGTCGAGACGGGCGGTTTCGACGCGCGCCGCCACGCTCTGCTGGAGATCGCGGCGATCCCGCTCGACATCGGTGCGGACGGCGAACTGGTGCTCGGCAAGCCCGCGCATTCGCATGTGCTGCCGGCCGACGGCATGGAGATCGATCCGCGCTCGCTCGAAGTGACCGGGATCGACATTCACCACCCGTTCCGGCTGGCGCGCGATGAACGCGACGCGCTGGAACACGTCTTTCTCGGCATCCGCGCCGCGCTCAAGCACCACCAGTGCCAGCGCGCGATCCTGGTCGGCCACAACGCGCACTTCGACCTGGGCTTCGTCAACGCCGCGGTCGACCGCAGCGGACACAAGCGCAATCCGTTCCACCCCTTCAGCGTGTTCGACACCGTGACCCTGGCCGGCGTGGCCTATGGCCAGACGGTTCTGGCGCGTGCGGTGCAGGCGGCCGGCTTCGAGTGGGACCAGAACCAGGCGCATTCGGCGCTCTACGACACCGAGCAGACGGCGCGGCTATTCTGCCGGATCGCCAACGCCTGGCCGTCGTCGCTGCCGGCGGAGTGATCCCGCCCGGCGCTGCCGCTCCGGGACGCGCGACAGCCGATTCCTGACCAGGCAGAACGCGTGCGCACCGGGTGCGCAGCTCCACGCTGCGCGCGATGCCGCGTCAGCGCGCCGGCGTGGCGCGCAGGGTGATCAGCGTGATCTCGGACGGCACGCCGATCCGCGACGCGAAGCCCGGCCACAGGCCCGCGCCGTTGCTGACGTACAGCGGCATGCCGTCGACGTCGTAACGGCCGGACACGAATCCGCCGTTCGCGCGCTTGACCAGCTGGTCCATGCCGATGATGTGACCGCCGTGGGTGTGGCCCGACAGCTGCAGCGCGACGCCGCGTCGCGCGCGGTCGGGCGCTTCGCCGGGCCGGTGTTCCAGCAACAGCACCGGCGCCTCGGGATCGGCGCCGGCCAGCGCGGCATCGATATCGGGCAGCGGCATGTCGTAGCGCGCGGCGACCGGATCGGTCACGCCTGCGACCGTCAGTGCGGCATCCGCCCGGCGGATCACCACGTGCTCGTTCTCCAGCACCTGCATGCCCATGGCGCGGAAGGCGGTCATCCAGTCGAGGTATTCGCCGTAGTACTCGTGATTGCCGGTGATCGCGATCACGCCGTCAGGTGCGCGCAGCGCCGCCAGCGGGCGCACGTCGTCGGCGCGCGCCTGCGTGCTGCCGTCGACCATGTCGCCGGTGAGCACGATCAGGTCCGGCGCCTGTGCATTGCCGTCCTCGACGAGGCGCGCCACCCAGTCGCCGGTCAGCAGGCGGCTGGCGTGAATGTCGGTGAGCTGCAGCACGCGATAGCCGTCGAACGCGGCCGGTAGGCCGGCGATCGGGATCTCGACCTGGCGCACCTGCGGCACGGCCATCGCCTGCCAGGTGCCCCAGGCCGAGAGCAGCAGCGCAACGCCCGCCAGACCCGGCCGCAGCATCGGACGCCGCAGCACCGCGAGCGCACGCCGGCGGCGAAGCGCCCACGCCCCCAGCGTGATGCCGTCCAGCACCAGCACGAACAGGGTGGTCAGCAGCAGCGCGATGAAGCCCGTGCCCAGCACCGCGATGGCAGACTTGGGAATTTCCGGCGAGGCCATGCTGCCGGCGAAACTGGCCACGATCCGGTGGTGCAGCGCGAGGCAGAACACCAGGACCGCAAGGCCGGCGCGCGCAAGCCGCGACAGCGGCAGGGCCAGCACCACACGCAACACGAGATAGGACGCAAGAACGACCGCAACGACACTCAGCACAGGCTTTCCCGGAACAATGAGGCGCAGTCCGTGCGTGACGGACCGACGTAGGGCCGGCCATATTCGACGATGCGACCGACGCGCGCCAGCGCGCCCTGAACCGGGCTCCGGATTCGTCGCGGCATGGTGAGGACACGCGTGCGCAGCAATCGCGCGCACGTGTCGCTGCGATGGGGGCCACGCGCCGCTGTCGCAGCGCGCGCCCGTGCACTCAGCTCGCCAGCTTCAATCCGATGATGCCGGCGATGATCAGCCCGAGACTGACCAGTCGCCCCGGACTCGCCGCATCGCCCATCAGCACCATGCCGAGAATGACCGTGCCGACCGCGCCGATGCCGACCCAAATCGCATACGCCGTGCCGACCGGCAGATCGCGCATGGCGATGCCCAGCAGCCCGACGCTGATCACCATCGCGGAAACGGTGCCGACCGTGGGCCAGAGTTTGGTGAAGCCTTCGGTGTACTTCAGGCCGATCGCCCAGCCGATTTCGAACAGGCCGGCGAGCACGAGAATGATCCAGGACATGGGATGCCTCCATCGTTGCGATGGGGCCGTCCCCGGATGTGGAATGGAGTGGCGGGGTCGTCCCCGCTTCCTGGTGTGGGGGGATTATCGCTGGTGGGTGGGGGAGTCGGATTACCGGGGTGTAACCCGCGGTGTGCGGCGAGCGTCTCGCGCTGGACTTCCTCTTTCGCGGTCGGTTTCTTCGAACTCCTTGATCCCTGCGAAAGCAGGTGCACAGCTTCCGCGCTGTCGCGCGGCTTACTTTTGTCTTGGCAAAAGTAAGCAAAACCGTCTTCGCCGGACGCGATCCGAGCCGGCTGCGCCGGCTCGGGCCCCTGCGCTTCTCGGGCACCGGGGCACGCAGCCCAAACTCGCTGCGCTCAGACATGGGCTGCTCTTCGGCCCCGACGCCCTGCGATGCTCGGCTCGCTTTACGGCTCGATTCGAGATCAAGAGCCGCCGCAAGAGCAAGAGCAAGAGCAACACCAACAGCAACAGCAACAGCAACAGCAAGATCGGGCAGAAACGGATCCGCAGTTGCAACGACCAAAGCGAGCAGCAAGGTCCATGGATGCCCGCCTTCGCGGGCATGACGAGATCGGCTTTTCTTGGATGCGCTTCTGCGCGACGGCGCGCTTCTACGGAAACTCAACCGTGCGTGGCCGCAACACGGGACCACTGAAATGCGAGGTGTTCGCTCGCGTGCTGACCACCCTGCGTGATGGCGTGCCACCTGGCCTCGACCTCTTCGCTTCGGCTCGGCTCGGCTCGACGCTACAGGCTCGCTCTGCTTCTGCCTCTGCTTCTGCTTCTGCCTCTGCTTCTGCCTACGCCTCTGCTTTCGCTTCGGCTTCGGCTTCTCGCGTTTGACTTCAATCGAGCCGTAAAGCGAGCCGAGCACCGGAGCCTGGCGTGGCCGAAGAGCAGCCCATGTCTGAGCGCAGCGAGTTTGGGCTGCGTGCCGCGTCAGGCGAGGAGCACAGGGCACCGACGCGGCTCCATCGCGTCGGCTCGCGTCCGGCGAAGGGACCTTTTGGTTCCTTTTGGGTCCATCCAAAAGGGACTCGCACGCGCAGCGGGCGAAAGCCCTGTACTTCAGCGCATCGCGCGCCCCAGCGGAACGCGAAGATAATCCCCGACGCGCCTCAGCGCCCGTCGACTGGACTGATTACCTGGATGAAAGACCGGCGCGCATCCGCCCCCGCGCGCCCAACGTCCTGACAATCCCGAACAAGCTGATCGCAATCCACGCCAACTGCATGATCAACACCGGCATGCTGAAAGCACCGTACAACGACACCGCCATACCGATGGCGCCGAACAGGTTCAGCAGCAGATACGGCAGGCCCGCGCCCGAGAAGCGGGTGACCTGCAGCAGGAAATACGCGAGCACGACGAGAAACGCACCGACGATGCCGCTCCACTGGTGCCATTTCAGATCCATCGCGTACTCCACGGGACGAGGTTCGGCGCATCTTCCGCCGATGCCCCGGCCGCGGCAAGCCGCGGATTCAGGCCAGGCGCTGGCGCACGGCCTCGAGCAAGGCCACGCCAGCGGCGACCGAGACGTTGAGGCTCTCGATACCGCCCGGTGCATCACCACCCGGCATCGGAATCGTCACCAGACCGTCGCAGTGCTCGCGGGTCAGCCATCGCAGAGCCGGTCGCGGCCCTCGCTTTTCGCGCGATACAGGGCCACGTCGGCCCGGCGCATCAATTGCGCGGGCGCGGTGTCCAGCGGATCGAGCATCGTCGCGCCTGCGCTGATCGTGACCTGCAGATCGTCCACCCCGCCCCAATCGTGCTTGGCCGCGAAGGTCTCGCGCAGGCGCGCATAGACCGCGTGCGCATCCTCGCGGCTGGCATCGACCAAGATCATCGCGAACTCCTCGCCGCCGATCCGCGCCGCGATGTCGGATGCCCGGCAGGCACCGGCCAGCAGCACGCCGACCTGGCGCAGCACTTCGTCGCCGACCGCGTGGCTGTGCACATCGTTGATCGCCTTGAAGCGGTCGACGTCGAGGATCAACAGGCACAGCGGCTGGCGCCGGCGATGCGCACGGGCGAACTCGCGCGCGAGCGCGGCATCGAAGCTGCGCCGGTTGGGCAATGCGGTCAGCGCGTCTTCGTAGGCCTGGCGTTCGAAGGTTTCGGCCTGCATGCGCAGGCGTCCCAGCAGCTCGGTCTTCTCGCTGTCGGCCTCGATCAGCTGTTCGGTCTGCCGCTGCAATGCCCGCGTGCGGTCGTCCACCAGCTGGCTCAACCGGTCGTTCGCGCTGCGATAGCGGCGGATCCGTTCGCGATAGACCAGCGCCAGTGCCAGCAGCACCAGCGCAATGCCCAGCGCCTGCACGCTGCGCCGTTGCCACCACAGCGGCGCGACGGCGAAACGCCATTCGGCCTCCTCGGTGCTCCATTCGCCGTCCGGATGCGCCGCGGCGATGCGCAGCACGTACTCGCCCGGCGGCAGGCCGACGAAATCCACGCTGCGCTGCCGTCCGCGCTCCACCCAGTCCGTATCCACACCGTCGAGGCGCGTGCGGAACACGATGCGGTCCGACATCAGGAAGCTCAGACCGACGTACGACACCGACAGCCGCGTGCCACCCGGCAACCGGTCGCCGTCGTGCCAGGGCGCGGATGCACCGTCGATGCGCACCGATTCGATCCGCGGCAGCGGCGAACGCCGTGCACTGAAGGTGCGCCAGCGTTCGGGATCGACCGCGCTGACGCCGCGCGCCGTCGCCATCCAGACGGAACCGTCGCGACGCAGGATCGCCGACGGCGACGAACTGCCGTTGCCCTGCGCGTTCGACATGCCGTCGATCTCGTCGTAACGCTCCAGCGCGACGCGGGCCCGGCGACCATCGGCCACCGCATCGAGATCGTCCATGCGTGCGCGCAGCATGCCGCGGTTGCTGGTGATCCAGGCGTTGCCCAGGCGGTCGGGCACGATCTGGAACACGGTGTCGACCGGCATGCCCTGCGCCAGTCCCACGTGCGCGAGCACGCCGTCGCGCTCGCGGTAGAGCCCGCGGTCCGTCGCCAGCCACACGGCGTCGCCGATGCCGCGGAACGCGAATACCGTGCGCGCGCCATCCACAGGCGGCAGGGCGACATGCCGCACGCGGCCTTCCTGCAGCACGCTGGCGCCTTCGACCGATCCGATCCACAGCGCGTCGTCGATCCACGCCAGCGACGTCACTAGGCCGGTCGGCAGCCCCTGCACCCGCGGCGTGGACACGCGGCCGTCGACCAGGCGCAGCGGACCGCTGTGGGTCGCGATCCAGACCGCGCCCTCGCCGTCGATCTCGATGGCGCGGATGTGTCCGGGAAATCCGCTGAGCCGGTCCACGACCTGGCCGTCGCGCACGCGGAAGACGCGTCCACCATAGGCGCCCACCCACAGGTCGCCGTCCGCGCCGCGTGCCAAGCTGAGCACCGACGGCGCCACGCCCGGCTGCAGCGCGACCGGGTGCAGGCGTCCATCCCCGCCCTGCCGGTCGAGCCCGCCGGTGCTGCCGATCCACAGCCGTCCGGCGCCGTCCTCGATCAGCGCGCGCACGTAGTCGCCGCTCAGCCCATCGCGGGCAAGCAGACGCTTGAACAGCGTTTCGCGGACGCGGAACAGGCCGCCGTTGGCCCCGGCCCAGACGCTGCCCTCGGCGTCCTCCAGCAACTGCACGATGCGTCCCGACGGCCGCGCGGCATCGGCCGGCGGCGCCTCGATGCCGCGCGCGCCGATGCGCAGCAGGCCGCGACTCTCGCTGCCCAGCCACAGGTCGCCGTGCCGATCCTGCAGCATCGCGGTGATGTCGCCCTGCCCCGGAATCCGGTGCACCCGCGGCGCGCGTGCGCCGTCCACGCGGTGCACGCCGTCGCCGGCGACCAGCCAGATCGCGCCATCCGGCGCGCGGTACGGCCACGCCAGGCCGGGCGCGAGACCGAACGCGGCCGGCGCCCGGCGCAGCGCACCGTCGGCCTCGCGCACCACCAGGCCGCCCATGCCACCGATCCAGATCCGGCCGTCATCGCCGACCGCCATGTGCGGATAGCTCAGCGGCAGAGGTACATCGGCCGCGGCCTCGAAGAACTCGAAGCGCCCATCCGGATGCAGGCAACCCAGCCCGCGTCCCTCGAACAGCAGCCACAGGCGCCCCTCGGCGTCCATCGCCATCGCGTGGATCAGGACCTGCGGCCAGCCCTGCTCGGCCGAGGTCCAGAACCGGAAGCTGCCATCGGCGTCGCGCTTTCCCAGATTGCCGCGCGAATCGCTGAGCCACAGCGCACCGGCCGGATCGACGTACAGCGAACCGACGCCGTTGTCGGGCAGCGCCGGATCCGGGGTGCTGCGGTCATAGACGACGAACTCCAGGCCGTCGTAGCGGACCAGACCCTCCCAGGTCGCCAGCCACAGATAGCCGTCCGGCGTCTGGGCCAGATCCCGGATCGAGTTGTGCGGCAGGCCCTCGCGCGAGGACCAGTGGTCGACGGCGTAATCGCGCAGCGGCCCGGGCGTGGCACCGGGCAACGATCCGGCCGCGGCGGCGGCGGCCGTCCACGCCAGCCCGGCCAGCAGGACGACGACACGCAGCAGGCCGCGCGCGAATGCGGCCGGGCCACCTGCACCTGCAGTCGCGTCCACGGGCCGCATGCCCCGCTCCGACGGCTGGTTTAGCGGGCCATCCGCTGGCGCACCGCTTCGAACAGCGTCACGCCAGCCGCGACCGAGACGTTGAGGCTTTCGACACCGCCCAGCGCATCGCCGCCCGGCATCGGAATCGTGACCAGGCCGTCGCAATGTTCGCGGGTCAGGCGGCGCAGGCCATCGGCCTCACCGCCCAGCACCAGCGCGACGTTGCCGCGCAGGTCGGTCGCATACAGCGTCGCGGTGGCTTCGCCGGCCAGGCCGTAGATCCACACGCCCTGCTTCTGCAGATCGCGCAGCGTGCGCGACAGATTGGTCACGCGCACCACCGGAATGCTGTCCGCCGCACCGGCCGAGGTCTTGCGCACGGTCGCGTTGACCTGCACCGCCTTGTCCTTCGGAATCACCACCGCGGTCACGCCCGCGGCCGCTGCGCTGCGCAGGCAGGCGCCGAGGTTGTGCGGATCCTGTACACCGTCGAGCACCAGCAGCAGCGCCTTGCCTTCGGCGGCCTCGACCAGACCTTCGAGTTCGTTCTCGTCCCAGGTCTTCGCCGCGGCATAGCGCGCGACCGCGCCCTGGTGACGCAGGCCACCGGCGACGCCATCGAGCGCCTGCTGGTTGACCCGGCGCACGTCGATGTCGCGGCGGCGCGCGGCCGATTCGATCTCGACGATGCGCGGATTCTTCGCGCCCGCTTCCAGCAGCACCTCGCGCACGTTCTCGGCGTCGTGCTCGATGGCCGCGGCCACGGCATTGATGCCGACGATCCACTGGTTCTGCTTGTTGGTCATGGTGCTGGGAATTCGAAGAAAGGAATGCGGGCGTCTGGACACATCGACGGGGCCGGCACCTGCGCGCCGGCCCCGCGAATGACGGCCATTCTAGCGAAACGGCCTGATCAGTAAGGCTTCTTCTCGCGCTTGGCCGGCTTGCCGCGCGGCGGCAGCGGTTTCGGGCCACCAGGGTCCTGGCCGTCCGGGTCCACCAGCCGGAAATCGATCTTGCGGTCCTCGAGGCTGGCCTTGAGCACGATGATCCGCACCCGGTCGCCGAGGCGGTACTGGCGCCCGGCACGCTGGCCGTTGAGCATCCGGCGGATCGGATCGAAGCTGTAGAAGTCGTTCGGCAGCTGGGTCACGTGGACCAGACCGTTGACCTTCGACTGGTCCAGTTCGACGAACAGGCCGAAGCTGGTCACGCCGCTGATCACGCCGTCGAACTTGCCGCCCACGTGCTGTTCCATCCACGCGGCGCGGTAGCGCTCGTCGACCTCGCGCTCGGCCTCGTCGGCGCGTCGCGAGCGCTCCGAGCACTGCAGCGACAGGCTTTCCATCAGCCTCGGCGTGTACAGGAACTTCGCCAGCGGCTGACCCGATAGCACGTGCTTGATCGCGCGGTGCACCAGCAGATCGGGGTAGCGGCGGATCGGCGAGGTGAAATGCGCGTAGGCCGCCAGCGCCAGGCCGAAGTGGCCGATGTTCTCGGGCGTGTAGACGGCCTGACTCTGGCTGCGCAGCAGCACCGATTCGAGCAGGGTCGCGTCGGGGCGCTCGCGGATCTTCTTCAGCAGCTGGGTGAAATCCTTGGGCTGCACCTTCGACCACGGCGGCAGGCGCAGCGAGAATTCCTTGAGGAATTCCAGCAGGTCCGTGTACTTCGCTTCCGGAGGCTTGTCGTGCACGCGGTACGGCGCGGGAATGGCGGCCTCGAGCAGGAAGCGCGCGGCCTCCACGTTCGCCGCGATCATGCATTCCTCGATCAGCTTGTGCGCATCGTTGCGCTGGAGCATGCCGGCCTGGGTGACTTCGCCGGTGTTGTCGAGTACGAACCGCACTTCGGACGATTCGAATTCGATCGCGCCACGCTTGGCGCGCGCCTTGGCCAGCACGGCGTAGAGCTGGTGCAGGCGTTCGACCTGCGGCAGCACCGGCTTGATCGCGGCGCGCGTGTCCTCGTCGAGTTCGCCGACCGCCTTCCACACCTGGGTATAGGTCAGGCGCGCGTGCGAATGCATCACCGCTTCGTAGAACTTCGATTCCGACACCGTGCCGTCGCGCAGCACCTGCATGTCGCAGACGAAGCACATGCGGTCGACCTTCGGCTTCAGCGAGCAGATGCCGTTGGACAGCGTCTCGGGCAGCATCGGCACGACGAAGCCCGGGAAATACACGCTGGTCGCGCGCAGCTGGGCTTCGTCGTCGAGCGGCGTACCGGGCCGCACGTAGTTCGACACGTCGGCGATCGCGACCACGAGGCGGAAGCCGTCGCGGTTGGGTTCGCAGAAGACGGCATCGTCGAAATCCTTGGCATCCTCGCCGTCGATCGTCACCAGCGGCAACGAACGCAGATCGACGCGGCCGCCGAGCATGCGTTCTTCCACGTCGACCGGCACCGCGGCCGCTTCGTCGAGCACGTCCTGCGAGAACTCGTGCGGCAGGTTGTGGCCGTGGATCGCGGCTTCGACCACCAGCGACGGCTTGAGCACATCGCCCAGCACGGTCAGCACGCGGCCGATCGGCGGACGGTGCGAATCGCCCGGCGCGGTGATCTCGCAGACGACCAGCTGGCCGTGCTGCGCGTCCTGGCGGGCGTCCACCGGGATCTGGATGTTGCGCTGGATGCGGCGATCGTCCGGCACGACATAGCTGATGCCGTGCTCGACCGAGAAGCGGCCCATCAGCCGCGTCGTGCGGCGTTCGAGCACTTCGACGACGACACCGGCGCGGCGGCCGCGTGCATCGACATTGGTGAGGCTGGCCAGCACGCGGTCGCCGTGCATGACCTTGCGCATCTCGGTCGGCGGCAGGAAGAGGTCTTCGCCCGCGCCGGAATCCGGCCGCAGGAAGCCGAAGCCTTCCGGATTGGCGATCACCGTGCCCGGGATCAGATCCATGCGTTTGGCCGGCACCAGACCGCCGCGGCGGTTCTGCAGCAGCTGGCCTTCGCGCAGCATCGCCGCGACGCGCTTGCCGAGGGCATCGGCGCGATCGGGTTCGGTCAGCTCGAGCTTGCCGGCGAGCTCGTCGAGCGTCATCG
Source organism: Luteimonas sp. Soil_C_5 (assembly GCF_057656615.1). NCBI lineage: Bacteria > Pseudomonadati > Pseudomonadota > Gammaproteobacteria > Lysobacterales > Lysobacteraceae > Luteimonas > Luteimonas sp. Soil_C_5. The sequence continues at coordinate 14,592 of NZ_JBDGKA010000001.1, read as the reverse complement.
GGCCCTCGGCATCGACGAGCAACTGCAGGATCGCCTCACGACTGGCGATCGGGTTGGCATAGCGCGCGGCTTCGCGGCTGGCGTAGGGATCGTCGATCGTACCGACGGTCGGCGCATGGCGCGGCGGCGGCCGGTCGTCGCGGGGCTGCGCCGGGCGCGCGGAACGCAGCGCGCGGGTCAGGCCCGGATCGGGCATCCACGGCGGCAATGCGCCCGATGCTGACGACGTGGCAGAAGAGGATTTCGGTCCGCGGTGCGGGCCATCACGACGATCGTCCGACGGCCGGGCGGTTCCGGAGGGGGTGCGGCGTCCGCCGCGCTTGCTTGGAGGTTTAGGCATCGGGGCGATGGTACACCCCGCCCCTCGAAGCCCGCGTCGAGGCCTGTTGCGGCACGTGCACTCCGGAGCGGTGTATGCACGATGGATTTTCGTTGACAACACCCGCGCGCATCGACACCATACGCGCCCTGACCTGCCCGGGTGGCGGAATTGGTAGACGCACTAGCTTCAGGTGCTAGCGGGGGCAACTCCGTGGAGGTTCGAGTCCTCTCCCGGGCACCAAGGTCATCACAGCCTTACCAGCCGTGAACATCAAACCCGCCAACGCGGGTTTTTTTGTGCCCGCAATCCGCCGATCCCCGAGGTGCGCGCAGGCCGGCCCCGGACGACGCATCGCCAGGCGCATGCTGCGCGCAGTACGCCCGCGCTCCCGGACCTCATGGATTACCCGACGCTCAAACTGCTCCATCTGATGGCCGCGGCCACGTGGATCGGCGGCATGGTGGGCAATGGCCTCGCCGTCGCATTGTTGGCCGGATCCACTTCGGCCAACGGCCGCGCCCTGCTGGCGAGCCTGCGCCGCTGGAACCGCTGGGTGACCGCACCTGCCTTGGTGGCCGCGCTGGGCGCGGGCGCGACGCTGGCCGTGCAGGCCGGCTGGTGGGGGATGCCATGGCTGCACATCAAGCTCGCCCTGGTCCTGGCGCTGGTGGGCCTGCATATCTGGCTGAGCCGCGCACTGCGGCGCATGTCCACGGTGGACCCGTCGTGGATACCGCCAGGCGTGCTGCGCCTGGCCGCGCCGGTGACGTTCTGCACCGCATTGGCCATCGCCCTGCTCGCCCTGACGAAACCCGTCTGAGCGCGCGCCTGCGATGCGTTGCGGCCCGCTGCAGCTGCATGCGGACGGCGGATCGCGCGCGGTGCATTGACAGCGGCGCGGCGCGCCCGCAGAATTCGCGCCCTGACCTGCCCGGGTGGCGGAATTGGTAGACGCACTAGCTTCAGGTGCTAGCGGGGGCAACTCCGTGGAGGTTCGAGTCCTCTCCCGGGCACCAAGGTCATCACAGCCTTACCAGCCGTGAACATCAAACCCGCCGACGCGGGTTTTTTTGTGCCTGTCTTTTTTTTGCGGGCAGGCGACGGACTGTCGTCCCGCAGCGCCTGGCATCGCCCGGCGCGCTGCGCGCGTGTCGGATACGCGACAGCACCGTGCGTGCAGCATGTGTCGCTTCATTCGCGCTTGCGATTTCCGGGGTCGTCCGGTGTCCCCTCGCCACTGCGACGTGTCGGGTTGCCTTCAAGGGCACCCGGCATCGATTCCGGATCGTTGCGCTGATCCTGGTCGCGCTTCTCGGACGATTCGCCCGGCGTTTTCGGACCATCGGGCGTCCGCGCATCTTCAAGCGGACCGCGCGTGGTGTCGGGGGTGTCATTCCGGCTCATCGTGATCGCTCCGCGGGTGGTGGCGACAGTGTGCGCAGCCGACGCGCGGCCGCACGTGATGCCGCGTCAGCGGCCATCGAACGCTGCGCCGACCGCAGGGTCACGCCGTTCGCGCGGCTTCCCGACGCTGCTCGCGCACTTCGAACCACATGCCGTTGAGGATCGCGAACGTCGCCGCGAGGCCGATGCCGAGAATCCAGGCGAAATACCACATGAGACTGTCTCCCTTGAAGATGACGGACGCGGGCGTGCCCGCGCGGCGTCAGTAGGCGTTGGGGGTGTCGGCGACGCTGGCTTCGGTGACCTTGCCGCGCAGCACGCGGTAGACCCAGCTGGTGTAGACCAGGATCAGCGGCAGGAAGACGACCGTCGCCAGCAGCATGATCCACAGCGTCAGCGGGCTGCTCGACGCGTCCCACAGCGTCAGCCCGGCGTCCGGCACCGTGGACGACGGCAGCAGGAACGGGAAGATCGCGAGGCCCACGGTCAGGATCACGCAGGCGACCGACGTGCCCGATGCGATGAACGCCAGCATGCCCCGGCGCATGCGCAGCAGCAGCGCCGATACCAGCGCGCCGGCGATGCCGAGCGCCGGCGCGAGCATCGTCCACGGCATCGCCGCGTAGTTCTCCATCCACAGGCCCGGGGCGCGACTGACGGTCTTGAACAGCGGATTGGAGGCCTGCGCGCCATCGATGACCGACTCCACACGGAAGCCGTGGATGCCGGTGGCGATCCACACGCCCGCAGCGACGAACAGTGCTGCGCCCAGCACGGCTGCGACACTGCCGTAACGCGCTGCGCGCGCGGCGATGGGCCCGTCGGTCTTGATCACCAGCATTGCCGCGCCGTGCGCGACCAGCAGGCTCACGCTGACCAGCCCGGCCAGCAGCGCGAACGGCGTCAGCAGCGCGAAGAAGCCGCCGGTGTAGACCGGACGCAGCTCCGGGGTGAAATGGAACGGCACGCCGAGCAGCACGTTGCCGACCGCGACACCGAAGACCAGCGCCGGCACCGCGCCGCCGACGAACAGCGCCCAGTCCCAGGTCTGGCGCCAGCGCGGGTCTTCGACCTTGCCGCGGAACTTGAAGCCGACCGGCCGCAGGATCAGCGCGAACAGGATCAGGAACATCGCCAGATAAAAGCCCGAGAAACTCACCGCGTACAGCGGCGGGAACGCGGCGAAGATCGCACCGCCGCCGAGGATCAACCAGACCTGGTTGCCCTCCCACACCGGACCGATGGTGTTGACGACGATGCGGCGCTCGACATCGGTCCTGGCGACGAACGGCAGCAGCGCGCCGACGCCGAGATCGAAGCCGTCCATCACCGCGAAGCCGATCAGCAGCACACCCAGCAGCAGCCACCAGATCAGGCGCAGCGTCGCGTAGTCGAGGGGAATGAATTCCATGGCAGATCCTTGCAGAACGTGGGCGCGTCAGACGCGCGGAGCGGGCGTGCGATCGAGCGCGTCGAATGCGCGTGCATCGAGGTCCGGTGCGACGTCGTCGATCGCGGCCGGAGCGTCGTCACCGGCCGGCGGCGCCAGTACATCCGGGCCCTTGCCGATCGCATTGAGCATCAGCTTCGCGGCGACGATCGCCAGGCCCGTGTAGACGATCACGAAGCCCGCCAGCGAGATCAGGATGTCCTTGAGCGCGATGCCGGACGCGGCATAGAACGTCGGCAGCACGCCTTCCACCGCCCAAGGCTGGCGGCCGTACTCGGCGACGAACCAGCCGCATTCGATCGCGATCCACGGCAGCGGCAGGCTCCACAGTGCGACCCACAGGAAGCGCCGGCTGTCCTCGATGCGGTTGCGCGTGACCAGCCAGAACGCGAAGGCGAAGAAGGCGATCAGGTAGAACCCGATACAGGCCATGATGCGGAACGTCCAGAACAGCGGCGCCACGCGCGGCACGGTGTCCATCGCGGCCTGGGAGATTTCCTGCTCGGTCGCATCGAGGATGTCGTCGCGATAGCGCTTGAGCAGCAGCGCATGGCCGAGGTCCGGCCAGTGCTGGTCGAAGGCGGCGCGCGCCGCGGTGTCGGTCCGGTCCTCGCGCAGGGCGTCCAGCGCCGCGTAGGCCAGCTGGCCGCCGCGGATGCGCACTTCGGCCCGTTCGACCAGCTCCAGGATGCCGGGGATCTCGCCGTCCAGCGAGCGCGTCGCCATCAGTCCCATCAGGTAGGGAATCTTGATCTCGAAGCGGTTGTGCTGGTCGGCCTGGCTGGGCAGTCCGATCACGGTGAACCCGGCCGGCGCGGGCTCGGTGTGCCACATCGCCTCGATCGCGGCGAGCTTCATCTTCTGGTGTTCGGTGGCCGCATAACCGCTCTCGTCGCCCAGCACCACGACGCTCAGCGCCGAGGCCAGACCGAAGCTGGCGGCGACCGCGATCGAGCGCCGCGCGATGTCCTTGTGCTTGCCGCGCAGCAGGTAGAAGGCGCTGACCGACATCACGAAGATCGCACCGGTGACGTAGCCGGCCGAGACCGTGTGCACGAACTTGGCCTGCGCGACCGGATTGAAGATCACCGCGACGAAGTCGGTGATTTCCATGCGCATGGTGTCGGGATTGAACACCGCACCGACCGGGTTCTGCATCCAGCCGTTGGCGACCAGGATCCACAGCGCCGAGAAGTTCGCGCCCAGCGCGACCAGCCAGGTGATCACCAGATGCTGGATCTTCGACATGCGCTTCCAGCCGAAGAAGAACAGGCCGATGAAGGTCGCTTCGAGGAAGAACGCCATCAGGCCTTCGATCGCCAGCGGCGCCCCGAAGATGTCGCCGACGTAGTGGCTGTAATAGGCCCAGTTCATGCCGAACTGGAACTCCATGACGATGCCGGTCGCCACGCCCATCGCGAAGTTGATGCCGAACAGCACGCTCCAGAACAGCGTCATCCGCCGCCAGACATCGCGTCCGGTCATGACGTAGACGCTCTCCATGATCGCCATCAGGAACGAGAGTCCGAGCGTCAGCGGCACGAACAGGAAGTGGTACATCGCGGTCAGCGCGAACTGCAGGCGGGACAGCTCGACGACGGTCATGTCGATCATGGATTGCGGCCGGAACGGGTCATGCGCCAAGGCTGCGCGCCGGCCGGCGGATGGGCATTGATCCAGATCAATGCGGGGCGGGTTTCTCCCTGCTGGCGCGCGTCGCGCTTCAGCCCGGCGTCTTCGCGATTCCTGGTCCGTGATTACGGCGAGTCCGTCGTTCCGGCGATTCCGGCCCGCCGTTCCGGTCCGCCCATCTTTCCAGCCCATCTCAGCCAGTCATCCGGGCAATTCCGGCACGTCACGCTCGCAAGCCCGGCCCGTCATTCCGGCGAACGCCGGGCGTTCAACAGACGGATGTCGGGTCATCCACCGGCTTCGACGCCGTGGACGGACACGCGCTGGCGGCGCGCAAGACGCTGGATGACCGCACTTCGCGCTGTTGGAAGACGCTTCCGGCGTTCGCCGGGATGACCGGGTCAGGCGTTCGTGGGCCTCTCGGTCACCGCAGCCACGCACAGATCCAAGCCGCTACAGCCCGGCAGCACGCCGCAGCGCCGCCACATCGACCAGATCGATCCGCCGCGGATCCTCGAATGCGATCGCCCCGCTCTGCCGCAGCTTGGTGAAGCTGCGGCTCACCGTTTCGATCGTGAGGCCGAGATGGTCGGCGATGTCGGCCCGGGTCATCGGCAGGTCGACGTGATGCGCCGGTCCGCCGCGCTGCTGCTGGCGTCCGCCCAGTTCGACCAGGAAGCCGGCCAGCCGCTCGCCCGGCCCGAGCCGCGCCAGCAGCATCAGGTTGCCGCGGGTGGCATCGAGTTCGCTGCAAGCCTGGGCCAGCATTCCGGATTCGAGTTCTGGATAGCGCTGGCACAGGCTGCGCATCGACTGCATGGGAAACACGCACAGCACGCAGTCGGTCACGGCCTCGAGGGTGTGGCGGTACTGCGGAGCGCCGCTGAAGCCGATGAAGTCGCCGGCCATCAGGAAGCCCGCGACCAGCCGGCGGCCGTCGGGCAGCAGGCGCACGCGGCGCAGCATGCCGCGGGTGACGGTGTAGACCTCGCGGCGCGGGTCGCCTTCGCTGGCCAGCGTGGCGCCGACGGGCAGCAGCACTTCACCGGCAGCGGCCTCCAGTGCATGCGTTTCCGCGGCGGGAATGGAAGCGCAGATCGCGAGCGGCCGGGCCAGGCAACCATCGCAGCCCCCGTGCGGCGCACGTTTGGGGCTGCCGACCGCCGCATGACGCGCGGCGCCGCTGGACTCGGTGGCACTGCGCGATCGGGGCTTGGTGTCCATGCGGACGCCATGATAACCGGGGCGTTCCCGGCGCCGGCACGGACAGGATGCCTCCGGGGCGCCGCAGACCCGTGGAACTCAATGCGCGCGGGCCCAGCCAGGCCGTCCCGACGCCCGATTCGTCCACGTGCACACCGCAACGCAGCAGCTGCGACCACCACCCGCTAAAATCCCGGTTCCGCCGCAGATGCTGTCCCGATGACCGAGTCCGTCCGTTCCCCCTTCCATGGCTTCGAGCAGTTGCCGCTGCGCGAGTTCGCCGAGCGCGCCTATCTCGACTACTCGATGTACGTGGTGCTGGACCGCGCACTGCCGTTCATCGGCGACGGCCTCAAGCCCGTGCAGCGCCGCATCATCTACGCGATGAGCGAGCTGGGCCTGGGCGCGGCGGCGAAGCCGAAGAAGTCCGCGCGCACCGTCGGCGACGTGATCGGCAAATACCATCCGCATGGCGACAGCGCGTGCTACGAGGCGCTGGTGCTGATGGCGCAGCCGTTCTCGTACCGCTATCCGCTGATCGACGGCCAGGGCAACTTCGGTTCCAGCGACGATCCGAAATCCTTCGCGGCGATGCGCTACACCGAATCGAAGATGACGCCGATCGCGGAGATGCTGCTGGCCGAACTCGGCCACGGCACCGTCGACTGGACCGACAACTTCGACGGCACGATGCAGGAGCCCTCGTGGCTGCCGGCGCGTCTGCCGCATCTGCTGCTCAACGGCACCACCGGCATCGCGGTCGGCATGGCGACCGACGTGCCGCCGCACAACGTCAACGAGATCGTCAGCGCCTGTCTGCGCCTGCTCGACGATCCCGACGCCACCGTGCGCGATCTGTGCGAACACGTGCGCGGCCCGGACTATCCGACGTCGGCCGAGATCATCACCCCGGCCAGCGATCTGCTGGCGATGTACGAGACCGGCCACGGCAGCGTGCGCGCCCGCGCGACGTACCAGAAGGAACACGCCAACATCGTGATCACGGCGCTGCCCTACCAGGTCAGCCCGAGCAAGGTGATCGAGCAGATCGCGGCGCAGATGCGCGCCAAGAAACTGCCGTGGCTGGAAGACATCCGCGACGAATCCGACCACGCCAATCCGGTGCGCGTGGTGCTGATTCCGCGCTCGAACCGCGTCGACGTCGACCAGCTGATGGGCCATCTGTTCGCGACGACGGATCTGGAAAAGAGCTATCGCGTCAACCTCAACATCATCGGTCTCGACGGCCGTCCGCAGGTCAAGAACCTGCGCATGCTGCTGGGCGAATGGCTGCAGTTCCGCACCGACACCGTGACCCGGCGCCTGGCCCATCGCCTGGACAAGGTCGAGCGCCGCCTGCACCTGCTCGATGGCCTGCTGGTCGCGTTCCTCAACCTGGATGAAGTGATCCACATCATCCGCACCGAGGACGAACCGCGCGCCGTGCTGCAGGCGCGCTTCGACCTCAGCGACGAGCAGGTCGACTACATCCTCGAGACGCGCCTGCGTCAGCTCGCGCGCCTGGAAGAGATGAAGATCCGCGGCGAACAGGCCGAGCTGGAAAGCGAGCGCGATCGCCTGATTTCGACGCTCGACAGCAAGAGCAAGCTGAAGAAGCTGATCAAGGACGAGCTGATCGCCGATGCCAAGAAGTTCGGCGATGCCCGCCGCTCGCCGCTGGTGGTGCGCGGCAGCGCGCAGGCACTCGACGAAAGCGATCTGGTGCCGAGCGAGCCGGTGACGATCGTCGTCAGCGAAAAGGGCTGGGTCCGCGCGGCCAAGGGCCATGACGTGGATCCGGCCGGCATGAACTACCGCGACGGCGACAGCCTGCTCGCCTTCGCACGCGGACGCAGCACGCAGCAGGTCGCGTTCCTCGATTCCAATGGCCGCAGCTATTCGACGATCGCGCACTCGCTGCCGTCGGCGCGCGGCAATGGCGAGCCGCTGACCGGACGCTTCTCGCCGGCCGCCGGCGCGGCGTTCCAGGCCATCGCCAGCGGCGAAGCCGATGCGCGCTTCGTCATCGCGTCCTCGCACGGCTACGGCTTCGTGACCCGCTTCGAGAACCTCACCGGCCGGCAGAAGGCCGGCAAGGCGATGCTGTCGCTGTCGCCCGGCTCGACCGTGCTGCAGCCTGCGCCGGTACGCGCGGTGGATGCCGATCGTCTGGTCGTGGTGACCAGCGCCGGCCACCTGCTGGCGTTCCCGGTGAGCGAACTGCCGGAACTCGACAAGGGCAAAGGCAACAAGATCATCGAGATTCCCAAGGCCAAGCGCGGCACCGAACAGGTGGTCGCGGTGGCGGTGATCGCACCGGGCAATGCGCTGCTGGTGCGCTCGGGCACGCGCACGATGACCCTGACGTTCAAGGATCTCGACACCTACATCGGGCCGCGCGCCTCGCGCGGCGGCCTGCTGCCGCGTGGCTGGCAGAAGGTCGAAGGGCTGGCGGTCGAGTAACGGCGCGGGCGCGGCGGATACCCGCCGCGCGCGCCCCATCATCGATCGAACATCTGTGGGAGCGCGCTCGCGCGCGACGGAACGCGCGAGCAGGCCATCGCGCCCACGGCCTTTTCTGCGATAGAGGGAAGCCACATGCAGCCCGGTTTCTGGCACGAACGCTGGTCGAGCAACCGCATCGGTTTCCATCTCGATGCACCGCTGCCGCTGCTGCTGACGCACTGGCCGGCCCTCGAGCTGGCGCCGGATGCACGCGTGTTCGTGCCGCTGTGCGGCAAATCACTGGACATGGTGTGGCTGGCCGAACGCGGCCACCGCGTGCTCGGCGTCGAACTCTCGGAACTGGCGGTGCGCCAGTTCTTCGACGAACGCGGGCTGGTTCCGGCGACCCACGCGTCGGCCGCCGGGCGACACTTCATCGCGGGCGCCTACGAACTGATCGTCGGTGACGCCTTCGCGCTGGACGCCGACGTGCTTGCCGGGTGCGCGGGCATGTACGACCGCGCCGCGCTGATCGCGCTGCCGCCGCCGCTGCGCGCGACCTATGCGGCCACCACGTGGCGTCGCATGCCGCCGGGCTGCCGGGGACTGCTGGTCACGCTGGAATATCCGCAGCCGGAAAAGGCCGGGCCACCGTTCTCGGTCTCGGCCGACGAGGTGCATGCGTTGCTGGCGGCGGACTGGACCGTCGCCCTGGCCGAGCGGCGCGACATCCTGGCGAAGGAGCCGGGCTTCGGCGTTTCGGCGTTGTCGACGGCGGTATACCGGTTGGATCGACGGGGCTGAGGCGCGGGGCGCGTGCCGCGCATCTCGGAACCGGGAGACACCCTCGCGACGCGGACCATCCACAGAGCGGGCCGCTCCAGTCGTTCGACGCACCGTGCAACCGCGGTCCGCGATCAGCCGGACGCCACATGCGAACACCACGCGCGAATGCGCCGCTGCGCCCCCCAACGCCGATCGCCCGCGACAGGCGCGGGCGATTGGGCATCACGGGTGGACCGCGGCAAGGCCGCGGGGCGCGTCAACCCACGCCGGCGTGGGTGCCCTCGGCTTCGCCCATGCGGCTCTGCTGATAGTTGGCCAGGCCGATCATCGTGATCAGGCGCAGCTGCTTTTCCAGCCAGTAGGTGTGGTCTTCCTCGGTATCGGCCAGCTGCGTGAGCAGCACTTCGCGGCTGACGAAATCCTCGTGCCGCTCGCATAGCGCGATGCCCTTAGCGAGGTTCTCGCGCACCTGGTATTCGAGATCCAGATCCTTGCGCAGCATCTCCTCGACGGTGCGTCCCGGCTCGAACGCATCGGGACGCATGTCCGGATCGCCTTCCAGGAACAGGATGCGCCGCAGCAGCGCGTCGGCGTGCTGGGTTTCCTCTTCCATCTCGTGGTTGATGCGCGCATAGAGCTGGTGCAGGCCCAGGTCCTCGTAGCGCCGCGAATGCAGGAAATACTGGTCACGCGCCGCCAGCTCCCCGCGGAGCAGGAACTTCAGGTAATCGACGACTTCGGGATGACCCTTCATGGCGGTGCTCGTGCGGCGTGGACTGGGCGCAGTCTAGCGAGCGCCCGATGACGATGTTCGGATGCGAATAGATGCATTTCGCATTCGCAACGCCGCCCACGGCAACCGCGGCTGTACCACGCCGACGCGGGGCTGCATCCACGCACGCATCCGCGTAGACTCCGGCGCCTTCCGCCTGTCGCCCCCATGAAGATCGGCATCGATTTCGGTACCAGCTATTCCGCCGCCGCCGCCCGTATCGGCGAGCGCCTGGTGCACATCCAGTTCGACGGACAACCGCAGTTCCGCACCGCGGTGTTTTTCCCGACCACGCTGCCCGACCTCGACGATTTCGCGCTCGACGATGCGATGGAGGCCGAGGTGGAGTCCCTGATGCGCGCCCTGCGCACCGAGCAGAGCCGCGCTGGTGGCGCTGTGCGTCCGTCGGCGCAGCTGCGCCGCGACGCGGTGCGCGTGGTGCGCCGGCAGTGGCTGGAGGCGCGCATGCGCGAGGCGGAAAGTTCGGCGGCCGACCTGCAGCACGCGGTCTTCGGCGAGGCGGCGATCGAGAGCTACCTGCTCGAAGGCAGCGGCAACCTGGTGCAGTCACCGAAGTCGATGCTCGGCTTCAACCTGCATCCGCGTGCCAAGGAGACGATCACCGGCATCGCCGCGCACATCCTCGAGCACATCCGCCTGACCGCGAGCCAGCAGCTGGGCACGACCGTGCGCGCGGCGACGCTGGGCCGCCCGGTGCGCTTCCGCAGTTCGCTCGGCGAAGCCGGTGGCGAGCAGGCGCTGGCGCTGCTGCGCGAGGCCGCGGGCCAGGCCGGCTTCGATTCGATCGAATTCCTCGAAGAACCCGCCGCGGCGGCGCTGCACTATCACGCCGGCAGTCCGGACCGGCACACCACGCTGGTCGTCGATATCGGCGGCGGCACCACCGACATCGCGCTGGCCGAGATCGGCGGCGCTGCGGCGCCGCAGGTGCATCGCGCCTGGGGCGTGGCCAACGGCGGCACCGACGTCGATCTGGCGCTGAGCATGGCCCAGGTCATGCCGCTGTTCGGCAAGGGCGCCAGCCGCATCCCGGTGCACCACTTCGTCGAGGCGGCGACGGTGCAGGACATGCCGCGCCAGCGCGATTTCCACAAGCGCGATTTCGGCCATGTCGATGCGCCCTTCGGCCCGCGCCTGCAGGCGCTGCAGCGCGACGGCGGCACCACGCGCCTCTATCGCGGCGTGGAAGGCATGAAGGTGCACCTGAGCAGCGCCGACGACGCCGGCCACACGCTGGACTACATCGAGCCGGGCCTGCAGGTCGACGCCACGCGCGGCGATCTCGAAGCCGCCAGCGCGCGCTTCCTCGACACCATCGGCGCGCTGCTCGACGAGGTGCGCGGCGATCTCGCATCGCCGCCCGACAGCCTGTTCCTCACCGGCGGCATGTCCGGCGCGCCCTATGTCCAGGCCGCCGCGCAGGCCCGGTTCCCGCAGGCGCGCATCGTCCGCGGCGATCCCTCGCTGGGCGTGGTCTCCGGACTGGCCGAGCACGCGCGCAACGACTGAGCCAGCGCGCGCGGCCGACGCCGTGCGCCCTGCCACGCCGCATCGGCCGTTGGACGATTCGCGACGGAACGCGTGTCGCGCTTCGTCAAGCAGGGCGGATCCCGCGAAGCGGCGTGGAATAATCCCCGGACGCCGCATCTCCGTTGCGGCACTGGGGAGGCGCGATGCGCACGTGGATCCTGCGGGCCCTGCTCGCGCTTGTCGTCCTGACCGTGCTGGCCGCGGTGGCCGTGTGGTGGCTGCTGCGCGGCAGCCTGCCGCAGCTCGATGGCGAACTCGCCCTGCCCGGCCTGTCGGCCCCGGTCTCGATTGCACGCGACGCTGACGGCGTGGTCACCATCGACGCGCAGAACGAGGACGACGCCGCGCGTGCGCTGGGCTACGTGCACGCGCAGGAGCGCTACTTCGAAATGGACCTGATGCGGCGCGTGCCGTCTGGCGAACTGTCGGGGCTGTTCGGCGCGCGCGCGTTCGAGACCGATGCGCGCAACCGCACCCATCGCATGCGCGCCCGCGTGGACGCGAACCTGTCCGACATGGCCGGTGGCCGCATGGCGCAGCTGCAGGCCTACACCGAGGGCGTCAACGCCGGACTGGCCGCGTTGCGCGTGCGGCCCTGGCCCTATCTGCTGCTGCGCCAGCAACCGGCGCCATGGACGCCCGCCGATTCCGCGCTGACCGGCTTTGCGATGTATTTCGACCTGCAGGATGCGACCAACCGCAACGAGCGCGCACTCGATGCGCTGCGCACGCTCGTGTCGCCGGCGCTGTACGCATTGATCACCCATGACGGCAGCACGTGGGATGCCCCCCTGTTCGGCGCGGCGCGCGGCGACGCGGTGTTGCCGGGCGCGGATGCGGTGGACCTGCGCACCCTGCCCGCGCCCGAGGCCGGCAGCGGACACACGCCGACATCGGACATCGCCGCGGCCTCGCGCACCGCTGCTGGCGCAGACGCGCATGGCGTCGCGTCGGCGTCTGCCACTCCCGCAACGCGCGCCTTGCCCGACTGGATCGCGCAGGTGGCGGACAGGTCCGACGGCGCCGGCGACCTGCGCCCGGGCAGCAACAACTTCGCGGTCTCCGGCGCGCTGACGGCAGACGGCCGTGCCCTCGTCGCCGACGACATGCACCTGGGCCTGCGCGTGCCCAACATCTGGTTCCGCGCGCGCCTGCGCTATCCCCACCCGCGTGCGCCCGACGGTCGCGTCGACGTCTCCGGCTTCACCCTGCCCGGCTTGCCGGCCGTGATCGTCGGCAGCACCGGCCATGTCGCCTGGGGCTTCACCAACAGCTACGGCGACTACCTCGACTGGCAGCGCGTGCGCCCCTGCGCCCCGGACACCACACCGACCGGCGGCTGCACGCCGGTCGTCCGCCATGTCGAACGTATCGAGGTCGCAGGCGAAGCGCCACGCACGCTGGAGATCGACGAGACCGCGTGGGGGCCGATCGTGCACCGCGATGCCCATGCCGGCGATGCGCTCGCGCTGCGCTGGGTGGCGCATCTACCCGGCGCGCTGAATTTCGCGCTGGGCGATTTCGCGTATGCGCGTGATCTCGACGACGCCCTGGCGATCGCGGACCGCACTGCGACGCCGACACAGAACCTCGTCATCGGCGACGCCCAGGGCCGCATCGCCTGGCGCCTGCTCGGACCGCTGCCGGTGCGCGGCCCCGGTTGCGCAGGCGCCACGATTTCGGTGCCGCCGCTGGCGGATGCACCCGCGACCGACGCGCCTGCCGACGGTATCGGGAACGTTTGCGCCCCCTGGCCGATCGCCACCAACGTGTCACCGGTGCTGCGTTCGCCCGACGCCGATCGCCTGTGGACTGCCAACACCCGCGTCGTCGACGGCGACGCCCTCGCACGCATCGGCGATGGCGGCGGCGCCCTCGGCGCCCGCGCGCAACAGATCCGCGACGTCCTCCAGGCCGGCACGCAGTTCACCGAGACCGACCTGCTGGCCCTGCAACTCGACGACCGCGCCGTCCTGATGACGCGCTGGTGGCAGCTGCTGGGCGAACGCGCGCCGCGCGAGGGTGACAGCGCACTGCGCGCCCTGGCGGAGGCATCGCGCGACTGGTCGGGTCGGGCCGATGTCGACTCGGCCGGCTACCGCCTGGTCCGCGCCTGGCGTCTGGCGGTGCACGAGCGCATCACCGACGGCCTGCTGGCACCGGCCCGGGCCGCGGCAGGCGACGCGTTCGAGATGCCGGGGCTGTCGCATCTCGAGGGTGTGGTCTGGCCCCTGCTGCAGCAACGCCCCGCGCACCTGTTGCCGCGCCGGTTCGCCTGCGATGACGACGACTGCAGCGCGGCAGGCGTTGCCGGCTGGGATGCTCTGCTGGAAGACGCGGCGCAGCAGGTCCGCGATGAATTCGCCGACGCGGGCCCGCTGGCCGAACGCCGCTGGGGCGAGCGCAACACCGCGGCGATCTGTCATCCGCTGGCCTCCGCCCTGCCGGGCATCGCGCGCCGTCACCTGTGCATGCCGGCCGACCCGTTGCCCGGCGACAGCATGATGCCGCGCGTGCAGGCCCCCGATTTCGGCGCATCGCAGCGCATGGTGGTCGCGCCCGGTCACGAAGCCGACGGCCTCGCGCACATGCCCGGTGGCCAGAGCGGCCATCCGCTGTCGCCGTACTGGGGCGCCGGGCATGCCGATTGGGTGCAGGGACGGGCTTCGCCGTTTCTGCCGCAGGCGACGGCGCATACGTTGCAACTGGTGCCGGAGGCGCGCACGGGGCGCTGATTTCGATCCGGGTTGGCGTCGGCTTGCTTTTGACGTCGGCGTTGGCTCCATGCTTCGCTATCGCTTCGGCTTCGGCTTCCGATTCGGCTTCGGCTGGTTTTGGCTTTGGCTTTGGCTTTGGCTTTGGCTGTGGCTGTGGCTGTGGCTGTGGCTGTGGCTGTGGCTGCCAGCCTTTGATCTACCGAGCCGTAAAGCGAGCCGAGCATCGCAGGACAGCGGGGCCGAAGAGCAGCCCATGTCTGAGCGCAGCGAGTTTGGGCTGCGTGCCCCGCTGTCCGAGAAGCGCAGGGCA